>JAZPXZ010000059.1:0-34206 GCA_045543915.1 Wujia sp. | reverse complement strand
TGTTTTCTTACTGTGGCATCTGTGACAGAGAGCCTGAAAGTTTTTTTCGTCCCACATCAGCTTAGGATCTCCTTTGTGAGGAATAATATGATCTACCTCAGTAGCAGGAGCTCCACACTTAACACAGATAGGATGTAACTTGAGATACATCTTGGAGGTCAGAGTCCATCTATAGGTATATCCTCTCTCATTAGATGTAGGTCTCTCCTTGCATGCTCTCTTGGTAAATTCCTTTCTCTTGGCTTTGATCTTTTCCTGAGTCTCTTGCCAATGTTTCTCACAGTAGTATCCATGAGTCGCATACTCTCTGCATCCCGGATGAGCACATGGTCTCTTAGCTCTAACAGTCATTATCTAGTCCTTTCTGCATAGGAATGATACTAGGCTCATACTTCTGAGAGCCTTGGTTCTTTTTCCTTTGTTCTTTGAGATACTTGATAGCCTCAAGGTTTGGAGCAAGCTTTCTCTTGAATATCTTAGACTTTCCGTCTTTGTCTTTTCCGAGCTCATCAACAGTGACACCAATAGCTAACTGATACAGAGCATTATCAAGACCTTTGTCTATCTCATCATCTGTCATAGCACACCTCAATACTCAAGAGAAAACTGCAGACCGCCTTTTCTCGATAATGACGATCTGCATAGCACCTGTCTACATTAAGCAGTAGTGGTAGATCCTGCAATGCTAAGAGTAGCAATGTACTGAGACACAGGAGTAGGTACATCTCTGACTGTCGTGAAATCGATATCGATACTGAGAACATACTCACCTGACTCAAGACCTGCATCATCACCAGTGATGTAGTTGTTAACAGCATCCTCAAGAGCATCCAGAGTAGCAGCAGTGATCAGCTTGACTCTGCTGATATAAGTGTTAATTGTAGTAGCCATCTATCTATCCTCATTGTGGTAATTAATATCCAATCTAGTCTAGGCTTAAGCCTAGGCAGACAGAGACAGTCACCATATGCGACCTTAACCATCATCAGCCGTGAGACTGTCTCTATCATCTGGCGGAGCGAGTCACTTACCGCAAAGTGCGAACACCGATCGGACTCGTGACTCATGGGACAGCCTGTGCACTAGGTCATCCATAACTTTACGCTCCATTATTCTCAGACTCCTGTGCGACATCATCAATCTATGGCTCAAATTAACAATGTGACAGGAGGCTATCTGATAGACTGAGTATGTCTGATATCCATGTAGGTCATCAGCAGTGACTCAATCACTTGTGTAGAGCTATATTCCCTGTGAGTTCTTTTTAACTCGGTGGAACTCTTAGCACCGCAAAAAGGCAACTAACTGGTCCGCATTATTAAGAGGCGTATAGTTGCTCAATTTAATCGGTACGGTTATTTTTAACGATGATACCGTCAAACATCTCAAATGCCTTGATCGTAAAAATCAAGTCCTCTTAATTGGCGGGAGCAATAGGACTCGAACCTATACATCATGCAGGCGATCAACTCTGCACCATCTACCACTTGTGTATACTCCCTATTCTTTATCTTTGACCAACCATACCTCTAGGCAGTCTAGGTTATTATCTACAAGTGTCACATATCTGTTATACAGACTGACTTTCCATAATACCTCATGCTTTCTTGCTGTGGCATATTCCTTGAGCATCTCTATCACAGTCTTGGTGATAACATATTCTCCTCTTGGCAAGACTACATGCAGATTTATCTTTCTCTCATGTCTGAATAATCTCAGCACCTCATAGAGCTTTATTCTTGTGCACATATTCTGACTAATGCCTTGTATTTTTCTCTGAGCTCATCTGCGTCTCTTGTGATATCCATACTCTCTGCAATCTTTCGCTGTAGCTCTGCTCTGGTATAACATACAAGATCGGATTTATTGGAGGTCTGATGCACTCTTGGTGTATCACTCTTGGTGACTGACACCCGGTCACACTTGCTGTCATCAGCATCAGTATCAGTGATGATAATGCTATCCTTGAAATGTGCATCTGCTAATGCCTCCACATCTGCATCATGCTGAGCATTAAGCTCTGCTATCCTGTCTAGATATGCCGTTATTTCAGTGTTCTGACTGTCCAATAATGCTCTGTATCTCTCTTGGCTCTTAAGATCCATATCTATCAGCATCTTATCATACTTACTGCCTGTCACCTGCGAGCCCTCACGGTACCCGAGATAATATATCAAGAAAGCTATGAGCACAGCCATTAAGCTCTTGATGAGTATCTTAATGGCAGCATATGTCCAGTCATCTATCATATCAGTAACCCGTTAAGTACTGTACTTTCTCATCTATGTGCCTGTTCTTGACAGCATCACAGATAACCTTTTTACCCGTCTTTCTGTCGGTGATATAACACCATCGAGGAAACTCCTTGGCAATCTCCTCAGGAGTACATCCCTCTCTAATTTTTCTCAGACAGGTACTCTTGGCAAAGTAAGTGAGTCCAATCTGATGGATAAAGCTTACCAGAGCATCAAACTCATGCTGCTTGAATTTTCTCTTAATATTGGCATTGACATAGTTAAGATAATCCTCAACAGGCTCTATATCCTGTCTGAAAAGCTCATATGCCTGCTCCTTGGTGATACTCATGTTTTCTCTCACACCAAGAGTATGACCTATGCCTATAGTCCACACACCTGCACTGTCAAGATAAGACTTAAGTCTCAGTGCCTCACGCTTAATGATCAGCTCTCTGCCAATATCACTCAGAGTCATTCTCATTATCTTTCTCCTTGGAGCTTTTACCTACAGCAATCTTGATCTTATCCAGTATGAGCCTCTTGCACTCATCAACCCCATAAAAACCAACAAAGCTACCTATTGCAACTGCAGCTACACTAGGTACTGCAGGAAAAAGAGACACTATGCCATAATAGAGCCCTGTAGAGAAAAGACTACAGAGTAATGATGAGCTGACCCTATCCATAAACTTGCCCTCTCTATGAGAAATCATGCTAATAAGAAAAGCAAAGCCCCCACCGACAATCACAGCCACATTCTCTGAGAGCCAAGCCCATATCTTATCCATGTTTCACCCATATAAAAAAGCCCCACTGGAGCATCCGTGAGGCTTTTCATCATTCTTAATTGTCTTGATAAACAGTTCAGTAATAAAGACCATCCCACCAACCATCGACTTAAGGAAAGTCTCTACAACCGAACCTCTGCCACATCCAATAACTGACGTAACATTGTATATATCTTAGCATAGTTTATTTGGCTAAAAAAAGCTTTTTTTGAGTGATTTATGTCGCATTTTCAAAAAATCACCTTTTTACCCTTGCATGTTTGATTTTCAAACATTTTATATTATTTGTGATTTATGTCAGGTTTTTATGTAATACGTTAAATTATAATAATAACCATAGAGCAAGGGATTTTAACCTTGAAAGCATTACAAATAACAGGAGATACAACCATGGCAGGATATTGTGGATACTCAAAGAGTAATAACGCTGTAGCAGCAGAAAGAGATCATAAGTACCCTAAGTCAAGATGGACCAAGGCTATGATCATGTATGAATTATCTCTCCAGATGGATACCGACTCTATCAAGTACATCAGCCTTTCTAAAAAGCCATTAGCTTATCTTAAGTACCTCTGTCTTGAGTCTAATGAATGGCATCACACTAGCTCATATTATCTGACTACTGACTACTATGAGGTCATAGATATGTCTGACTGGAGCACTGAGGCTATAGAGGAGTCTTATCATAATTGGTGTGAGTACATGGCTCAGCAGAAAGTTGAAAAGAAAGCAGAGGCAGAGAAAAAGCCATCACAGTATGAGTGTGAGTTTCTCGTATGGTCCGGCAGTAAGAGACATCCTAAGGCTACAGCCTACACTGAGATAGGAGAAATAAAGGGTAATTGGTTTTACTCATCCTATGGCAAGAAATCCATCAATGCTAATGGTTTTAAAATTATCAGAGAGATAACAGCTTAATCACTATCACCAAGGAGAAATATTATG
The DNA here is from genome assembly GCA_045543915.1 of Wujia sp. Lineage (GTDB taxonomy): Bacteria > Bacillota > Clostridia > Lachnospirales > Lachnospiraceae > Coprococcus_C. The sequence continues at coordinate 30,236 of JAZPXZ010000059.1, read as the reverse complement.
AAATACGATAAGAACATGTACTATGACTTGCTCATATGCTTAGGCTATGCCTCAACTACTTTCGACCAGTGGATACACTCTATCACTGCTGATGACCTTGATGACATCCTCTCTCATGATGATACAGATATGAATGATGTTATGATCGATCTTTCTAATGATGAGTCAGTACCTGCTGATTGGAGTGGAGACTATACCGACTCTATAGAAAACATCAAGAGACTTCTTGAGTCTTGGAAAGACTAATCACTATCACCGAGGTCAGCATGACTGACCTCATAACCACTAAGGAGCTTAACTATGCTTAATCTATACAATGCTATCAAGTCACATCTTGACCGGGGTAATACCATCATCATTGCAGAGTATGAGACTGGATGGACTATGTATGAGGTCAAGACCATGTCTGAACTCATGGAGACTATCACTGATATCTATCATGAGGATAAGCAGGAGGCTGTCATGCATGATCTCTTTGATAACAATGAGGATTATAAGCCATCTTTCTATGACCTCTTTTTCAAGACAGGATCTGAGCCATGGGACAGGGATAACACCCTTGAGGAGTGCATCATGGACCACTGCTATGCTCATCTAGGCTACACCTCTGAGGATCTCATGTTCTTGGTGCACACTCTCAGATATGCAGATATCTATCAGGAGATAGAGACTGCACTGGATAACGGCAGGCAGTACACTATGTATGGCATCACTGATGATGGCAAGATAGTGAACTATGGATTTTTTATCGACAACAAGGACCATACTCTCAAGTACTGTCATGATACCAAGTACATTGACGCTGATGGACATACAGTAGTCACTGATGAGGTATTAAGCAGTCGCATCACCAGAGCCAAAATACTCAAGCTCCTTGGTACTCTCTCTATAGAGTGGTTCAAAGGATGGAAATACTGCGATGATATTCAGGAGGTACTATGATAGGCTCTGATGTAAAGAAAGTGAGAGAGTACCTGGATCTCTCTCAGCAGGAGATGGCTGATATACTCTGTCTTAAGCTCAGCTACTACAAGACTATAGAGTACACTATGACCAGACCTCTGAATAGATTATCAGAGCTCAGACTGTTGGATTATATACAGAGAAAACATAAAGACCTGTATACTGTAGCTCAGATAATTGACTATCTGAATAGATTAGAGTAGGATACAGACACTTATTTTGAAATGCTAATGCTGACGATTAAAGAGAGCCATGCCACAGGCTCTCTTTTTTTGACTTACCAAGACATGGACAGAGTGATAACTATGTCATACACGTCTGCAGTATATGATAAGACCTTTCTGTTCATCAAAAACTGCCAATCATCCAAAGTGGTATCACTGCCACTATAGGTATTATCAATGGTATCTCTCAGCTTGAACCTTGACCACACTCCACCATCAGCATCCTGTATCTTAACATTGCATCCAACATGCTCAGCACTGATACACTCATCCAATACATCCTTGAGATACTTACGTGCCTCGACAAAAACAGTCACATCATAGATGCAGTATGCATCAGTACTGCCACTCTCACGACACTCAGCCCTGACCTCACACTCCCCATAAGTCATCAGGACCCAATAAGGAATAAACTTGACAGCAACATCAGTGATATGAGTACCATCAGCCTTAGATAGATACACATAGTCATCATAATGCTCTTTAAAAAATTCACTTAACCTCATCAATAGCTCCTTATATCGGTTAATCCTATCAGTAATTTACCATTAGTAACACTGATATGCTCCACTCTCCTATAAGACAGATGTCTCATAAGACTGATACTCATATCATTGACAGTGCCCTCATATATCCATGATACCAAGCTTAAGCATCATCACCATCCTTAGCAGGGATATAGTCATGTCTTATCTCATGAGTGATAGTACCCTCAATTCTGAACCCAAAGCCATCAATACAAGCACCATACTTGAGATGATTAAGAGCCATAGTGCCTAAGCTCTTATCTAATTCATCATAAAATTTATCATCCCAAGTACCCTTGTACTGCTTATAGCCCTTAATCTTTAATATCAATGAACCATGCTGATAAAGATAAAATACATACTCACCTACATAGTCAGACAGGTCCTTAGTCAACTCATCTCTAATCTCAGTCAATTTCATATTTTTACCTCCTGCACTTTAACCTCCTGCACCCAGTCATCATAGGTCTTACCATTAAATTTAAGCATAGCCTTAAAATCCTTTAAGCTAGGATAATATGCATAGCCTGTATAATCCCCCGGATGACTCTGTACATACAATGCCTTAGCTTTTAACAGTCTACCTATAGCTAAGATGCCGTCAAACTTAGTCATACGAACCTCACCAATTACAGTGATATCATCATCAGTCAGCTCATCTCTGACTCTCTGTGCTCTGGTGAGTAAAGAGCTTAACTCTTTCAGACATCTGATAGTCTCAGCTATACCATGACTGAACCCATTTACATTAAAAAAACCAATAGCACTGCAGTATGTACCTAAGAGATTAAGCTTAGTCTTACTGTCCATCTTTCTTATCTTGAGTCTGTTCATCCATTTTCTCCTTAAACATTCTCAGTCTATCCATTGCCTTATAGAGTTTAAATCTCTTAGCTCTCATATCATCAATTAAAGCATCATCCCTGCCATAGATTAAGTCATAGGCATCCATCAATCCCCTGAGATAACATGATGGACTCCTTATGACTCTCTTATCATAGCAATCACTATCTCCCCGGTTATGATGACAGTAGAGGTCAGTGAGATAGTTACTCACCGCAAGCTCTCTATTGGCATCATGTATCATCTTGATTAGTTTATCTTTCATCTCCACTCCATCTCATCCAATACAGATACAATCTTAAAGCTCTATATCTCCTTTTCCAGAGATAAAAATCAAACTGTCTGGCATCCTCAGTCCCATATATGAGCTCATATGCTTTAATCATCCCTAACAGATACTGCCTGTTAGGTTCTAAGGATGTTAAGCTGATATGATTAACCATGCATATAGCCTGATGCTGAGCTAATATGGTGCTCTGACGTTTCATCACTCTAATTAACCTTTCTTTTTCCGTCATCCTTGCTCTCCTTAACCAATCTATCAAGAGACTCACAGTCTACTGTAGCAGAGTATCTGCACAGCTCATCATCTCCACACGGTACCGCAGCTCTGATATAGCACTTTCCATCCTTAACAGCCTGCTTAGACTCATCACCTAGATTAAGCAGCAGTATTACCAGAGATACAACTGATAGGACTATAGGCATCACCACCAATGCTATCTTGAGATTATCTCTGTCATCATCACTCATCACAGCTCACCTCCCATCTTTACCCTAAGCATATGATTGATCAGCCTTGTCATCCTATCCCTCCTCCTATCCAAATAATCCCACAGTCTATCAGCCTCATCATGTCCATACAGTGTACTGAAAGCATCCATAAGACCCTTTCTATATGACACCTTAGTGCCTGCCATAGCATCCAGATGTCTGATGCAGAGATACACAATAATCAGATCTACCCTCTCAATTCTCTTGATAAGCTCCTTTCTGTCATTGTTTCTCTTTTGACACATCCTGACATATGCACTCCTGTGATAGTCACTCTCTCTCATCATCTCAGCTCACCTCCATCCCAACTGCCATCACCGAGCAACCAAGTTAAGAAACGTATCTCACCCTCAATAGTCAGATAATATCTCCTGTAACCTTGATACCTCTCATTATCCTCACACTCATACATCTCAGCTCTCTTATCTGATAGCTCATTTTCCAACTCAGTCTTTATCTGAAATAAGGAATGATCCTTAAGCAAATTCATGTATAATTCAATGCCATTGGATACACCCAACTGAAAGTACTCATCATTGGCATTATCATTCAATGACATGGCTACTCCACTCTCGTAGACTGATAAGAAAAACATCATCAGCTTTTTTTTGTCACTAAAATCAACACAGTTAATCATCTCAACTCCTATTTGCCTATCCATACCTTAAAAACATCACCATCATGACATTCAGCAACCACATGATAATTCCTGTACTTACGATACTTAGGATAGGGTTCTACAGTCATTATTAGAGAAACCAATTCATACAAATCCCTCTTTCTTGCTGCAACTGCACTCATGACCTTATCATCACCCAAGCAGTCATCTTGAACCCGGTATACCTTGACAGCAGTAACTTTCCCACAATCGAGCTTAAGATTTACTATCTCCTGAAACCTCTCAGACAATGTCTTACTCATCATCTTTCCCCTGTTTCATCATTAGATACAGACTCCATGCACCTCTCAGACCATCTGGCAGAGTATCTATGAACCTCTGCATATCTGATACCTTGGCTCTCAACTCTCTCAACTCTGACTCAGCATTGATAAGCTTGGATGTCACGTTATTCAGCTTTTCCATGGTGCTATCAAACATCCTCTTACTGTTAGTATTCTCAAGCTGTTTTACTCTCAGCTTAGCATCTGACAACTGATCACAAAGAGAGCTTATCTTTGCATCCTTATCTCTCTGGATATCCTCAGCTCTCTGAATAGCATTAGATGTCTCATTCCTTGACTGAGCAAGCAGATAATTCAGCCGTTTAATTTCTGCAAGCAATCTCTCATCATTACTCATCTTTGACCCTTTCCATATAATCGACATACAATATCCTCTCTACTGCTGTTATCTCACTGTCCACAGCCCTGCTGTATCTCTTAAGCTGTACAGCTATGGCAGAGACAGACCAACCACCGACATAGTACAGCTCAAAGCTCTGTGTATCTAAGTGCCTTTTGACGAGGCAGAGTCTTGAGTCTATCCACTGAGCCACATCAGGCTCTATCATTGGTTGAGACCTGTAGCTCTTATTGAGCTGACACCTGTACTGCGGTATTCCACCTCTAGACCACTTGCCCCACTCTCTGAGCATTAGTAAGAACTCATCCAAGCTCATTACCATCCCCCCTTATACTCATCTATCATCACCATGAAAAAGCCCTTTTTTTTAGGGTCAAGCATCTTGATAACATGCAGGTCAAATACCTGCTTATCATCAGCATACACATTAGCCTTGGTTAGAGCGTCAAATAGACACTTGAGGTAGTTATCTACATCTCTCCTGTCCCTGTTAGGCATAGCCATGATGATATCAAGTCTCACATTAGCCTCTCCAACAGACTGCCCCTTTGCAGTCCACTTGACTATATCCCGGTATCTCCTGCCATCAGCAGTCAGATATAAGTCACCTGTCTTAGTCTTTCCATAGTAGTGATTAAGTGATGGAGGGAGTGGCAGTCTCAATACTATCATTAACACTCTCCTATCATGATATAGCACTTGAGTTGTGAGTCATCCCAATTAACTGACTCTACAATCCAATCTCTGAACGCTGAATAATACTTATCACCTCTTATCTGATCAACATTACAGCCACTGAATAGTAATACTAACCAATTACTCATATAACCATCACAGTCTATAGTCTCTCTCACTGTGTATACCTTGAGCCATTCATGTAGGTTCATAGTTTCTTGGAATGTATTAAGCACCTCATCAAGTGTATGTCTCATCTTAATCACCTCTATTGTGCAAATCTAGTCATAAGGTCAGATATCATTTTCTGCCTGTCCTCATCCATCTCAGATATCTCTGGCAGATCACTGTGCTTTGATGGTTTCTTTTTTTGAGATAAAAAATCTCTAGAGGGAGAAAAGTCACTCTGCTGACTTGCAGCCAATTTTTTCTCTGACGTGTCCCCTTTATTTGTTTCCTTATTTGTTTCCTTATTAATACTTAGGGGTGCATGATATGTACTATCTGACTGCACAGAATGTACTATCTGAGATGCACAAAATGTACTATCTGAATTATCAGATGGTACATACTTTGTACTATCTGAATTTTCAGATGGTGCATGATATGTACTATCTGACTCTGCATTATTGTCAGATGGTGCATGGAATGTATGATCTGACTGATCAGATGGTACATTGTATGCACTATCTGATCGATCAGATGATGCATAATATGTATTATCTGAATTATCAGATGGTACATACTTTGTACTATCTGAATTTTCAGATGGTGCATGATATGTATCATCTAATGCCGGGATAGTTATCTTGACTCCATACTGACATCTCTCCTGACGGATGAGTCCTTTATCCAGTAATTCAGACTTGTATCTTCTCATTGTTCTCACATCCTTGAGTCTGATTGCTCTTGTCATAGCCTCAGCAGAAAAGACATATCTCTGTCTGTTCTGCATCTTGATGTACAGTAATAGCAGCAGAGCATGAGGAGACAGCTCTAGTCTCATCGGATCAAATATCCACTGCTTGAATTCTAGCTCAGTCATAGTCATAGAGCCCCTATAATTTGTAATATGTCTTAATCTGCTCTATTCTCTCATCCGGGACGTGGTCTACTTTGTCCCATCGTCTGATAGCAGTATCAGATACATCACATATATCCTTAAGGTCAGATATAACTTTCTTTCTCAAAGTGCACTTGTCCTTGAGAGGCATGCTCTTGTCCTTAGTCAAGAGCTGAACAATGTCATCAATAGTCATTTCTAATCTCCTATAATTCTTGAATTTTCGACCGCATATCTAAAGAACTCATCAGGAAATCTCAGATAAGCATCCTGTCCTTTCTGATCTAAGTACTTAATCAGCATGATATAGTCTCTTACTTTGATTATCATACCTTTACCCTCCTAAACTTCTTAAAAGTATATCAAAGCAATAGTTATATTATCCAACCTCAGAGGTTATTTTTTCAAATTGATAATTTTTTATTTCAATTCTGTGAATGATGTTTGATTTTCAAACATTGACTTAAAAATAATTTGATACTTAAATCAGCATAAGTTAAGATTTTATACAGGTTAGATTTTCAAACCTTGCAAGGAGTAAATATGCAGGACATTGATGACAGCCTCTTGTGGGAGATGGATATAGATGAGCTGATCGATGAGAGAGACAGAGTCACCAGAGAGCTTGAGCATCCTGACTATGATGCTGACTTTATCGTCTATCTCATGGATTATCTTGTTGTAGTTAATGAAATTATCAGGATTAAGGAGACAGCATGAAATTAGCAGTAGATATCTTGGTGCACATCCTAGGTGCATCTCTGTTTATCGTATGGTGGTATCTCATGATACTTGTATTAGGAGCGTTAGCATGAGAGTAGTAGCAAGGAAATATGGCTTTCAGGCAACCATTAAAGAGACATCTGACAGCAGATATCAGCTTTCTATCTTTCTTGGTACTGTTCCTCACATGATGGTAGAGGTGTATGACAGCTTTGAACAGGCTAACACTGAGCTCCATCGCACTTTAGGTCTTGTCGTTAGGGAGAAATTACATGCAGAAAGACTATGAAATTATCTTTAATCACTACAAGGAAAAGCATCAGCAGTACTGTGATGCCATCCTTAAGGCTCATACCACTGACTCAGAGGATGAGGCATGGCACACTAGACGCTCTATGGGTATTGGTGGATCTGAACTCGGTACAGTCATGGGCTTAAATCAGTATCAGACTGCTCATCAGCTCTGGATGACTAAGACCGGGAGAGCCGAGCCATTCAAAGGTAACAAGTACACTCACTTTGGTCATGTACTTGAGGATGTAGTAGCTCAGGAATTCAGCAGACTGACTGATATGCCTGTACAGGTATGCTCTACCCATTTCAAGCATAAGACTCTGCCTTTCCTAGTCGGTAATGTCGACAGAATTATCATGACCACTGATGCCGATGGTAAAAAGCACAGGTCTGCCATACTTGAATGTAAGACAGCACAGAGCTTTATGGCATCCAAATTCTCAAAGGATGCTGCATGGTACATTGATGAGGAATTCAAGCATGATAAGGTATATGTCACAAATCTGCATGATATACCTCCTGCATACTACATCCAGTGTCAGCACTACATGAACATCACAGGTCTGCATGAGTGTTATCTTGCAGCACTCATTGGAGGCTCTGATTATCATATCTACTGCATCAAGTACTCTGAGGCTGATGTCTCTATCATGGAGTCTATGGCTACTAGATTTTGGTGTTTGAACATCCTTGATGATGCTGAGCCTACCGCTCAACCTACTGATCTATGGTTGCCATACATGGAGGGAGATGATGTCAAAGTGGTAGAGTCTGGAGACAATGTATACAGACTCATCTCAGACTATCAGCACATCTGTGAGATGGAGAAAAACATCAAGGCTCAGAAAAACATGATCTCTGATAAGCTTGTGGCAGAGATAGGGACCGCTAATATGCTCACTGATAGTGCAGGAAATAAGCTTGCTACACTTAAGGCAGGATCAAGAGCTACTGTAGACATTGAACTCATGAAAAAGACTGATGCTGAGCTTGTAGAGAGATATCAGGCACTTGCAGAAAAGTGCACCATTAAGAAACAGAATAGTAAACGAACCCTTAAGGTATATTAGGAGATTATTAGGAGATTATATGGCAGGTAATACCGCATTTAATTATCAGATGCCTCCTGAGTATGTATCATCTACTCAGGATGTCATCAACACTCTTGGAGCCAAGATAGAGGCACCTGTGCTTTTTTCTCAGGTGTGGGCTATGCTCTCTGAGAACGAAAAGAAAAAGAATGTCACAGCTTATGATGTATTCAGCTTTCTGCTGAACTGTCAGAAATTGCAGCTCAACCCTATGCTTAAGCAGATCTATGGTTTTGAGTCCAAAGGCAAGGTAGTGACAGTAATCTCTGTGGAGGGATGGAATGAGATAGCTAATCGACATCCTCAGTTCGATGGTTTTGACTATGAATTTCCTGAGCCTGTAGAGAGAGAGCTTTCTTATCAGAAATCAACCTATGATAATGGATACAGAAAGACATCTACAGTCACAGTCAAGAGACGTGTATCAGACTGGATGATATGCAGAGTGTATAGGAAAGACAGATCTCATCCTATTGCAATAACCACATTTTTTGACGAGGCATCTACAGGCACTGAACCATGGGCTACCATGCCTATGCAAATGCTACAGAATAGAGCTATGGTCAATGCAATTAAGAAAGCATTTAACATCAACGCTTATGCCGAGGATGACAGGTCTTATGATATGCCTACATATCAGGAGGTAATGACTAGCTCTGAGCCACAGATACCTGTATCTGTCACTCCTGCTGCTGAGATACCTGCACCTACTGATGTGCCATGCCTTGACGCTCCACAGGACAATAACTCACTCTTAGCCGGGGCAATCGCTGAACCAATGCCGATACCTGAGCATCTGATGGACTCCATCAAGGCAGCAGATGTCACCGAGCCACCAAAGAGAAAAAGATCACCTAGAAAGGTTAAGACAGAGGAGACACCTATAGAGACACCTGTAGAGCCTGCAGAGGCATCTGAGAAGTCTATACCTGCACCTGTGACTCCACCTGTGCCTGAGCTACCGCCACTGCCATCTCTTAAGAAAGATGATGCTATCCAAGAGCCTAAGATGTCTGCTACAGCATCTGACTTGGCAGAGATGCTTATCAAGGCTAATGACAAGACTAAGCTGCAGTTTTATGGCGCTGTAATCGCCCAATTCAAGGATCTGACTCAGTCTGATAAGGATCTGCTGAGGAGATTATATGCTCAAAGGCTTGAGGAGTTTAACCATGCCTAGACATGAGAGAGAATTCAAAAAGGTCAAATGTATCTTGGAGGATACAGGCAGAGTACACATGAGTCAGGAGGATGTAGACTATATGTGCGACATCAAGCAGGCAGATAACCTAGTCTACACTCCAACTACTCTGGTCAGCCCAGCTGTCAAGATGCATAGAGAGAGATGTCCGGGGTACTTTGGTGACACTCTGGAGCAACTGATTGAAAAGATAGATGATTGTGAGGAGGAGCTATTGTATGACATCCTCGACTACTCAGAGACATACAGATATGTCTCATGCAAGAGTCACAAGTGTTATGCACTCTTTCTGCCATCAGTTTATCTGGAACTGTTTATTAAGAACTTTTATGAGGTAAATTATGAGTAATAGATCACTCAATAAGGTGATGTTGCTAGGCAACCTAGCTGCCGAACCAGAATACAAGATACTTAACAGCAATACCACTGTAGCTACTGCAAGTATGGCAACCAATGAGAGCTACAAGGATGCTCAAGGCAATACTCAGGATAAGACCGAGTGGCATAAGCTTGTGTTCTGGTCAAAGCTTGCTGATGTAGTGCATCAGTATCTGCACAAAGGCTCACAAGTGTATGTAGAGGGCAAGCTGAGAACCAGAGACTACACTGAGAATGGTCAGAAAAAGTATGTCACTGAGATACAGGTAACTGAGCTTATCATGTTAGGAGGAGCACAGAGCACTCAGTCACAAGGTCAGTATCCTCAGCAACAGCCTCAAGGATACACAGGTGTGTACACTCAACAGCAATCATATCCTCAAGGACAGCATCATATCTACAATCAACAGCAGTCATATCCTCAGCAACAGCCTCAACAGGGATATAGTCAGCAACAAGGACAGCCTCAGCCGGGGTACATGCCACCTCCCCAGAATATGCAGAGATAATGATGATAATCCCCTGTATTCAATGCAGGGGATAAGGAGATTATATGAGAAATAAGTACTCAATCAGTGATAAGAGAAAGATACTTAATGACTATCTTGCCAATAAGAATGACTATGCAAGCATCAAGGAATATGCTCACTTGCATGGGATCAACCCATCAACTATGCATGTTTTTCTCAGACAGTCTGATGAGATATTAGCAGGCTCTCAGGATGATACTCAAGACACCACTGGAGACACCATCACTTTATCCCATCAGATCCATGTCATAGCTCCATATACTATCATAGATCTGCATCTCAATACAGGATCTACTCTGTATCATGGCAGAGTATCTGCTGCATCTGAGGTCATTAATAAGTATGGCACTTACACTGTAGGTATGGTTATGGTTAATCATGCTACAGGTGGTATTGATATTATCATCTACAAGGAGTAGCAATGGCTTTTAAAGTTCATCAATTACTTAAGCTCTACACTCCAGAGGATACCATCAGCATAATACTGGTTAAGGGATTGGAGAGAGTAGGATATACCTACAAGCAGTCTGAACTGTATGAGGACTATATCAACTCTAGGAGTACTCATGACAGTGACCTGTATCATCTCACTGTAGACCTTATTAGAGCCAATGGCAGCACAGTAGAATTCTATGTCTTCAATCCAAAGATTAAGGGAGTATTCCAGTTATGATGCACGGAATAAAACCACTTGAGCAACCATACAGTAGATGTAGAGACATCAGTGAGCTTAATCACTACACTCAGCCTGATGACTTTTACAATCCTGTGACTCATGTGTATGAATTTTTTGATGATAATGAGAATTATCACTTTTACCGCCCTGATTTTGTCGGTCATGATGGTGATGTAGTTATAGAGTCTGACAGAGGTATATACCAATGGTCAAACAAACACAGAAGATGGAAATTTAACAGCAGATTTGTATCTCATTTCACCGATGTAGACAGTCCACAGCTCCTCTTGGAGGCTTTTAGGGTATCAGTAGGCTCTGAAAAGATTGACAGGATACACTCCTGCCTGCTAGAATAGGATTACTTAGATTTACTCATTCATATAGCTCTTAGATATCTCTAGGAGCTATATTTTTTTGACCTTGTCAGCAATTTTATAGAACTCTCCCTCATTAAGCCCGGCATAGGCTAAGAGTCCACTTTTGCTCAGAAAGATATGACCATTATACTTGTAGTAGTGCTTGTCACATGGCATGGTCAGAGCATCTCTCTTACTCGCTCCTCTCTGCATCCTCTTGGTGTAGCAATTAACTGATACACCATACTCAGCACACATATCCTTAAGAGTCTCATAGGTATTACCTAGATGATCCGTTATCTTTTCCATGGCTGTGAGTCCTCACGGCATAGGCTATACCTGCAGGACTCTCCATATCATACTTGCTCCATGTCTCTGGAGGTGACATGTCTACCTCATGACAATGTCTCATATAGTCAGCATCAGGAGAACCATGATAGATATCTGCATCACCAGAGTCATGGTCATTATCATGATGTGACTTAACAGTAATTATCTGCATAAATGTATCCTTACAAATAACCCCTTACACTCATGATAAGCATAAGGGGTCACAGTCTTAACTCATATTAGCCTGTAGTGGTAGTGGCAGGCTTAAGAGCATTGATGATAGTAGCAGTCTGCTGAGCCGTGAGATTGGTCTGAAAAATCTGAGACTTGAGTGCAGAATTTTCATTCTGAGTACTGATGAGCGCATCTCTGAGAGCTTGTGTCTGTATCTCTCTCTGGAGCTCTCTGTTCATACAGCCCTCTCTCTCAATAGCCTGCTTAACTTCACAGCAACAAGCCTGCTGCTGAGATGCTAACTGCTGAGCCTGTAGTCTGCTTTCAGCTCCTTGGCTTGCAATGTTAAGGTTAAGAGAGCCTACACCTCTATCGATGGCTGAGTTAATACCTCCGAAACCTTGGCACATGCTCAAATTAGTGGCTGCCTGACTCTGCACCTGATTAAGAGTATTATTGTAGATCCCTTGCTGAGTACTCATGGCAGAGCTATTGATAGCTCCTACAATAGCATCCCCGGTGCTGTTCACCAAATTACCTATAAATTGGTTCTGCTGAGATGTCTGCATAAGTAGGTCACGATCCGCATTAGCAATCTGACCGGAAACATTATTGAGCTGACCTTGGATGCCATTAAGAGCACCAGTGTCATAGCCAATACCTACAGCTCTATTGCCACCGAAACCACCAAAGCCATTACCGAGCCATGATCCAATCAGACCACCGAACCCAGCCCCAAGGGCTGTACCGCCCCATCCACTACCTGCATTAGGCAGGATGGTATGTGTAATTTCATCCATAACAATCTCCTCTTTAACAGTCTTTCCTCTGACTGTAATAAAGATTTTATGCTGAGATTGTTAAGCCAAGAAACCGATTAATAGAACGTGAGTCACAATTATAAAAAGTGTACTCTCTGAGATATTTTGTCCATAAAATCAGCAGACAGATACTGACTGCATCTCCTACACTCAGTAAGATATCTCTTGTAGTAGAGAGCTACATATCTATCAGCTCCTCTGTATCTGCTCCATGGTTTATCAGAGCCAAGATAATGGACCATCACAGGAGACAGATTGGCATAATTAGGTGATGTGAACATCAGATTATAGTGCTCAGGTATCTCTCTGATGACATCAGCATATCTGACATTAAGGTAGTCCTGCTCAGGACAGTACACATGCTTAGCATTGGTTCTCAAAAAGTCTCTGTAGTCATCCATGATACTAGGTACCGTATTTACTGCCCATGAGCCATACACACAAAAACCTGAGTTAATGTATGAGTGATATGGTGCTATGTCTAGGACATCAAGGCTCTTGACCCATCGGTCCCTGTTTCTCCTTTCAGATACTCCATAGATATACTCTGCTCTGCATCTGTCCACCAATGGCATCACTGTGTTAAAAAACAGAGTATCAAGGTCAAAGTTAACCACTACATCATACTCCTGAGCAAGCTCAGAGAGTGCCTGTAGTCTCATCGCATATGCAGGCAGACTCTCTCTGCTGACAAACATCTCAAAGTATTTATCGCCCAGACTGTCATGCTCAGGGAGTACAGGGAACTCACACTCTCTGTACTCCACTGGATAATCATCAAGTGCTGCATGCAGTCTCTTGAGATTAGTGCCTGTCTGATAGTACACCACTGTCTTAAGATAATTAAATCTAAAGAAAGAGCTTAGAGCCACAATACAAGGATCTATGTAGTCTGCATTGACTACACAGAAAGCTACTGTCTTATAAGTCATCAGCAAAAATCCCCTCATCATAATTGACCAGAGTGATAGATACACGCTTATCCCCCGGATTAACCTCAGTCACCCATGCCTTGATCAGCTCTCCAATGGCAAAGAATGGATACTCCATGCTGATGCCGTAATCTGAGCACCATGTCAGAGAGCCATCTATCACAAGATGATGACTGTCTGAGCGTGTATATGTGTACTGAGACATAGAGCCGTCAAGCTTTCTGATATAGATAATCCCTGTAGTCAGTGCCTCAGGTATCTCCATATCTGTCTCTATAGTATGAGATGATGAGACATACTCTGTCACTCTTCCTGTGACGTTACTGAGATTTTCATCAAGCACAAGTCCTACAAGGTCATTATACTGACAGTTAAGACCATCATACTCAGTCTCTATCTTATAGGTCACTCTGGTACTCATGAGATATCTAAGTCTCCTCATGCCCATAGCCACAGCTTGCTCATAAGATGTCACACCAAAGGCTGTCATCTTTTCCTGATGTACTGACATTGGATATGCAGTGACTAAGCTGTCACCATTCTCATCTACATGACAAAATACAGTCTCAGTCTTGTATGTCTGAGGAGAGGTGTAGTCTACTACCACCTCATCAACATCATCATCCTTTGGCAGATTGAAAGTAATCTCAGGAGACTTGGTCAGGTTCTGAGGAGTGAATATCTGAGCCAATGGCTCTGCTACACCCTGTATATGCAGTCTTGTGAAAGAGAGCTTATTATTGAGCACTACAGGAGAGGCAAAGCCTACATTAAGGCAGTCTCTCAATACATTAAGCAGAGTACTATCATCATCAACGGTACCATTAAGCTTAAGCCCTTTAGTCGTCCACAGAGTATTATATGCAGCAAGTGAGGTTTCATTGATGATACCTGCATACTTAGAGGCATTGCAGACATACTTGACTACAGGTGCTATCTCCTGAGTAGCAATCAAGTCACTAGAGCTGATGTCCGGGAGCTTTCTTGTCCAGTATGTAGCTATCTGGTTCTCTGACAGCTCAGATAATGTCTCTGTACCCTTAAATCTGCAGATAAGCACTGTCATGTCATCATACTTATTGACAGTACTGATGACTGACTTAAGCCCTATCCACTTGCAGGTATTAAGAGCTCTGGTGCTATTGTCAGCATCAGAGAGATTTTTCATCCTGAATTCATAATTACCCGGAGTCTCAAGCTCAAGCTGATACGTGAAAGCAAGCTCATCATTGGTATGGTCTGTAAATGTTCTCTCTACAGTTACCCATGGGTCATTAGTACCTGCTAGTCTGTAGCCTATCTCTATCTTGACTGAAAGGTCACGAAAAGAGCCATCATCCTGCAGATATCCCAAGCCTTGAGGAAAAGCAATATCATACTCAAATATAGTAGCCTCAGCTCCATATGGACATGCTCTGTATGGACCTACATACTCCCCGGAAGTGCTTGAGCTCTCATCTATAGTGAAACTCAAGGAGCTATTAGGTATACCCTGCCCCCAAAATTCAACCCACTCGCTTATCACAGCATAGTCCTGAGACACTCTGGAGACATTGTATACACCTGTACTGCTATCATGAGAATTGATGATATACATGCCGTTATCAGCCCATGGATAATCCACTGGAAGACCTTGAGTCACTAATATCTCAGTAACATGATCTACAGAGGTGTTATGTGCTCCTGATGGAGCTGTAGGAGTGGCAGGATAACTGCCTTGGTCAAGCTCTGTACTGTCTACAGTGATAGTAGCTATCTCATCAGTATCTACAGTACTGTAGGCAATATCTAAGAGCTCACATGGAGATGTGACCTGATCTGTAGCATCAACACTCTCAATACGTGGACCCGATGTACCGCCATGAATAGTGTAGGTCAGTCTTGTGATTTTCTTAACCACTATTCTCACGATATCCCCGGCAGAGGTAATCTGCTGAGTATCAGGATCAGTGACTCTAGCTCTCAGCCATGACTGATGCAGAGCAAGGTGGTCATCAGCAAAGGTATCAGCAAGCACCACATCTATAGAGCTAGTACCTGCAAGAGCATCATCAGTGATGGTATCTGCTGAGCCTACAAGTCTAGTGTTATTTGCTCCTGAGATGGTAAAGTACACACCATTACCCCATCTGAGGTCTAATTTTTTCTGTATAGAAGGAGTGGTTGACGGACCTGCACAGCCATATGATGTATAGCCACTGACATAGTAAGTACCACTAAATGTATCATCTGCAAAGTATACACTAGGATTAGACTGTGATGACTGATCAGTCTCTGATACTGCAGGCTCAAGTGTATGACCTGAGGCAGTAACCTCTGTAGAGGAGTAGTAGCAGTACCATGACTTATCCTCTATTGAATTGTCCTCAGTCATGACGGTACCGGGCTCATAGATAGCTACTCTGCATCCCTCAAGCTCATTGATTGGTGTCTCTCCCACATAGATATCTGAGTGATTAGCCTCATAATCATAGTAGCCTACACCTTGACAGAGTATCACATCCATGAACTGCTTATTATTTCTGTAGAATACATGCTTATCAGCAAGGTAGTCCGGGTAGTGCTTGAAAAAGCCAAAGTTCTCAGGCACTACCTGAGTGAGCTTGACCTTGTTACCTTGAGCGTTGACATCATAGATGGAACTGCCTTGCTTGGTATCTCCCTGAGTAGCAGATGTCATCTTATTAGCCATGATGATGCTGTACACAGCAGTACCCACTGCCATGATGACTGAGATGATAGCCATGACTGTAGATACTTCAATGCCACCTGCCTCAATGACTATCTTAACCCTCTTGGCATGAGTGAGGTCAACTATAGACCAATCATCATAAGAGTATCTCACAGCATCTACATATGCACTCAGATATACAGACACCTCTGGAGAGTATGATGGACACTCACGCTTAATAAGATCTAGGAGTGTGCATGCATGAGCATCAGTATAGTGATGTTCTAAGACCTTACTCAGATCCTCTCTACTTACTACCTCTATCCTTAACATACCTGTAATACCTTTTCTGAGACAGTGACACTCTGTCCAATAGTTCATATCTGCAATTTCTCTGCTGTGATGTATGCAGTATCCTGCCACCTATCCACAGTCCTACATGATACAATCTGCCATTTATAAAAAAAGCCACAATATCATAATCCTGTGGCTCTTTTACCTCTGCAAACCTGCCTGAGTCTCTCTCATACATCAACCCTTTATTCATATCTTTCTGAGTGAGGTCAGTGTAGTCATGTAGCTTGATACCCAGTATCTCTCTATACACATCTACTATCAGTCCCCAACAATCAAGATAAGGGTACTCTCTGCCGTTAGGGGTATGCTTAATCAACAGATAATCATTTATTTTTTTAACCATACTACCTCTTAAGCTACATACTTGAGTCCGGGAGCATTGTATGTTGTATACCTAAGCTTTGGAAAATCTGTATTCAGCATATCACAGAAAGATGCAGTAAAGTTAGCAGCATCTCTGGTTAATTGACCTCCTGTCACAGTAAGCCTAAGAGAGTACAGTAACTCCTCAGTCTCTGGATGCCACTGTCTGAGAGTCAGATATGTAGTAGCTTTACTCTGCAGAGTCCTCTTAACATAGTCATAGCACTGACCAGATACACCACAGACTGAGAAAGCTAGGTCTGTAAAACCGCTATCAGACCTCTCAGGGAGCTGAACTGTGAAAGCTGATGCATGATAGAGCACGTCATCAATTTTCTTGTCCTCGTATGCGAGGATAAAGTTAAGCTCTCCTATCTCCTCATTCTCTATAGTGAGAGTGACGGCAGGGAGCTGTCCGCCTGATGCATAAATTTCATTTAATGAATAAATCATAATTGTTCCACGTGAAACACAAACAAAAAAAAGCGGTGAAAAATCACCGCTTTAACGACTTTAATGAAAAGAAAACCCATGACAAAAAAAAGATATATTTTCTTATCTTCTCATATACTAATGCTCAAAAGTCGGCACTTTTTACAAAATTTTTTTAAAAAATTTTCTGTTTGGTGATTTTTTGCACATTTTTTAAAATTTTCAAAAAGTCTTTGCCAAGTTTTTGCCAAGTTTTTGCCAAGTTTTTTCCAAGTTTTTTCCAAGTTTGTGCAACTTTGTGCAACTTTGTGCAACCTTAACAACCTTAACAACTTATGCAGTTATTAAGGTTGCAGAGTTAATCCCCCTGATCCTCTACCTCTACAAATAAGCCGATTACACCATTATTCAAACAGACGTAATTTTTGCCGTTCAAGCTGTAAACATTTTCCGCGTTCAATTTACCTGGAGTGTAACCTATCTTCAGTGGTGACGCTATTGCAGGGTAGGTCATCGGGACATAGAATTTCTTGATATATAACTCGTTGTTTGCAATCCTCGGAAACATGAAAGCGGTGGTTGTTGGTGCATCTCCATCGACTGATAAACCGTTAGAATTTGATAATGGTCTATAATCTGTATATAGTTTATGTCCTTGTCCAATCGTGTGACATACAATACACGTTGTCATATTAACCTCATTGTTAGACGATTCCCACACTGTATAATCACTCAATCTTACGAAATACGGAGAGTAAGTCATCGCATAGCCTAGCTGATAGTTACTTGGATATGATTCGTTACTTGCATTGAAACTGTATGTTGCATCAGAGATCAAGTGATCGTCATTAAATGAGAAATGTAGTCCAGAATAATTCCGAACCGCATCATCTACATACAATGCGGTATAAGGATCTTTCGAAACGACTAATCTGCATGTCCCTATACTGAGAACTAGAATATCCGATTTCTTCCAATAATGAACTATCAATGAAAGTTCATTATCGGTTGAACTGAAAACGATCGGGACGATAACTCCCCCTTTTTGCTTTCTTAATTTTCTATAACTTTCGGTCTTAGTGTATCTCATCTGTCCGACAGGTAATCTTCCGTATTGATTAGGATTCATCGGAAATTCTAGATCTCGTGTCGGTGTGTCGCATAATCCGATATACATCTCGTTATTATCAATGCTGAACCCTAAGCATTTTTTATTAATGCCCCTACCTAAGAAATAAACATCAGTGCATAGACTGTTATTATAGACTTCTGATGTTGCCCCCGAACTGCTACACCATAACGGATCGCCCGCCCATTTTGCCGATCCGATCTCTACTTTCTCTTGAATTGATATTCCAAGGTTTTGGCTGAGAATGAATGCAACCAAATCACCAAGGATTTTGTTTTCTGCTTGAACTCTTGCTGAAACTGTGCCGTCTGTATAATCGCTGACGTTCGCTGTAAACGTTACTGTTTTTTTGAAACTCATCTATTATCTCCTCTTACTCCAAGATTGTATACACACCTGAGCTGTCTCCAAGGTCATCCACATCTGAGATTATTCTTGCAGAGTCTACTATAGTGACCTCACCTGTCTCATCATCACTAGCACCTGTCGGAACGTCAGGATCCCATGATCCGTCATCTACTACAGTATTGGATACATCCAGTGTCATACTCACCCGGTATATGGTACCCTCTGTCTGATTAGTGCTCACCACACTTGCATCTATCTCACCGCCCTGTATCCTCACATATCTGTACTGTATATGCTGATCTGTATCTACTGACAGTAACGGCATCACAAACCACTCTGCACCACACTGGATGTCAGCCTTATACCACTCTATCAGAGTCCTGTACTCAAGCTCAGTCATTATCATCTGCACTGAAAGAGTATCTGGAGCTCCCTGATTAACCAATCTCTGTCTCACATAGCCATCAGACATCTGAGTCCTGAGCATGTTAGCCTTGTGCTTGATGGTATAGCCTGTCTGCAGAGGTCTAGGCAGGCTATTTGGATAGTATTTGAAATCAGTATTCATGTCATTATTCCCTGTTTATGACGTGCATCAGATCGATACACGTCAAATATTAGCAATTATGCTCCATATCTCCTCAGAGCATAGGTGCTCTCCATTGTCTGAGCAATCTGACCGCCCTTCCTGATGTTTGAGACAAATATGTTAATGATCTGCTCTCCATCCTGTGTAGAGCTCTGCTCTACCTGTCCTGCCTTGGCTCTATCCTCATAGAGATTAACAGTCACAGAACTGCCACCCATAGATGCTCTAGCCATTGCAGCAGTATCTTTCCGGGAGGTGACTGATGCAGGTCCCCGGACTATCTCAGGTCCATACTCACCGACAATACCAAGCTGACCAGCCTTAATATAACCGCCCTTATCATGCATAGATACTGACTTGAGCTGAGATATGATGGATGTAGTCAGTGATATGGCTGCGGCATAATTTGCCAAAGCCTCATACCATGTCTTACTCTCAGATAATGCAGTCATCCAAGCCAATGCAGCCTTAATAGTGGCAGATGCTACAGCAAAGCTTTTCTGTATAGTGAAAAGAGCCTTGTAACTTGCTGATGACTCATTAAGCCCTTGAGTCAGATTAGAGAAAGCATCAGACATGCTGTCCATAGCATCATGAAAGTGCTCAAGGTTTTCTACATCATCCTCAGACAGTACACTACCCTTGCTCTTTTTCTCTATCTTATTCAGCTCAGCAGTATAGTCTGTATAGAGCTTTTCTCTTGCTTTGAGGTAGTCCTCCTCAGATACCAGAGACTCATCATGATACTGATCTAATTGCTCAAGCTTGGCTCTGTATGTATCCTGCAGGTTAACCACATCATCATCATAGATATCTTTCAGGAAATCCCGAGCCTGTTTCTGTATATCCTGATACTGTCTCATATACTCATCATTGATGATTTTCTTTGCATTGAGATACTCTGACTCTGTAGCTAATCTGCTTTTCTTGAATTCCTCATCAAGCTCAGCTAATTGCTCATTATGTCTAGCCTCAAGCTTTCTGAGGTCGCTGAGTCCATCCTTAGCCAAGTCCTTGACCTTGTCATAGTACTTAGCCCAGTTATCAGCCTCAGCTCTTGCACCTTTACTACCTCCAGAGCTACCACCTAGAGATAATGCCTTGAATGTTGGTACCGTGGGAGCTTTTACAGGATCTTTCCTGAGTTCATCCTTAATTCTCTGAGTTTTTTTCTCAATCTCATCAAACTGTAAATCTATAGCTCTATTTATGATCTTGGTGTTCTCAAGCATCTCATCTGATGTCTCATTGATGACATCATTGTAGGCATCTGCAGCCTTGCTGAAATCACCTGTATAGGCGAGCTCAGCCAACCACTCTGACGCTCCCTTAAATCCACCCTTGAGGGCTGTCCATGCATTAGCAGCAGGCTTTGCCACATACTCCATGAAACCTGCCCGAGCGAATTCAAAGAAATTGGAGAGAAATAAGCCGATATTAGAGAGACCTGTCTTAGACTCTTTCTCTGAGTCATCGAAAAAGTCAGAGATGTAGTCATAAGCAGCATCCAAAGCTGACTTAACCCCTTGATATACAGCATCCCACCCCTCTATCAGACCTTGGAAAAAGCCCTTAATATAAGGAGAATTCCTGTTAATCCAAGCAGTGATGCCATCCATGGCAGTAGCAATATCTCTCACTATCTTAACAATGAGATCACCTAGACCGCTCTCACCAATAGCCCGGACAAAGTCACCCCAAGCATTATCAAGGTGATTAAGAGCACCTGTCATGCCAGACTGTAGATAATCAAGCACTCCCTCATTTTCCTTACCCACACTCTCAAAATACTTATGCAGACTCTCTGCACTCTTATCTATAGTGGTGGTCACACCCTTATAGGTCATAGCAAGCTTAGAGCCTTGATCCTGAGCTGTGATACCTAGCTGATTAAGTGCCTCATATCTACCCTGCATAGATGAGGTGAAAGCATTGGTCACAGTATCCAAGCTCTGACCTGTGCCATATGCAATCTGAGAGAATGTCTTAAGCATGTCAGCAGTAGGCTGTACACCATTTCTCTTAAGGTTCATGGCAGCAGTCTGCAGTGAGTCGAAAGGCTGTATGGTATCTCTGGCTGCCTGTTGTAGCATTTCAAACTGTGCTCTTGCTTGATCGACACCACCAAAGGAGGAGATAAAGCCTGCCACAGATCTCTCTGTAGCCTCAAGCTCTTTCTTTACTGATGACACTAAGGATGCAGATGCAATACCTACTAAAGCAGCTTTCCAAGCTGATGCCATAGAGGAGAAACTAGAGCCGATACTTTTGGTATCCCTCTTTGTGTCTTTTTTCATTTTCTGCAATTTCTTGTTATAGTCAGTAGTATTCAACTTGACCATATTAAGAATGTTATTGACTACAGACATCTATCTCCTCCTCTCTACATCTCCTCCAAGCAATGCATATGCTTGATAAGACATCATATCCTGCTCTTGACAGTCTTTCTCAGCTCTCTCATCTGGATGAGCATCATAGTACTCAGCCTTAAACACCTCAGCCCACAAGTTAAGCTCATGCACAGGGAGAGAGAGTACACATGATATAGGCATATGTATCTCTCTTGCTATGCGTACACAGAGCTTGACTGTAGACTGCTCTATCAGTTTTTTTCATGCTCTCCGTTATTGAGGTCAAATATAGCCTTATTCAACCTTTGAAAAAGCTTACCCGGTAGAGCTCTAAGGAGCTTTTCTGACTCATCCTGAGTCTTAAGCTGTGCATTGCCATCCTCATCAACCAGAGCACACATCAGAGCATAGGCTAATGCCTTAACATCAGCAGTATTACCTTTAGCCTGTAGCATGTTATGAAATTCTAGCTGCTCACAGCCTGAAAGCTCTCTCACTCTCAGAGTACAGCCATCACCAAGCTCATGAGCATCCACATCTACAGTATTGAACTTGATATTTTTAATTTTTTCTAAAATATCCATCTCATTAGTCCTCATCTTTAAAAAAGAAAGGAGCTCACATGAGCCCCTTTATCTGTGATACACATCTCACTAGCTTGCAAGTGTCCATGTAGGCTTAGAATTGAGCTTACCCACAATGTCCCACTTGAGAGTATCAGATATGCTAGGGTCCTGAGGAGTAGCAGACTTAAGTGCCACCTCCATGATAGCAGTAGACTCATCCTGATACTGGATGCAGAGAGAGATGATAGAGCCACTGTTTGCAGCACTGATAAGAGCCTGCTGAGTGGTATCCCCGGTATAATGATGGATAGTGATAGTGATCTCATTACCATCCCATGCACCACTGAGGTATCTCTTAGTGTCCTCAGCTATACAGGTCTGGTCAATATCCTCAACAGTACCGCCTAAGCCTGTGAATACAGATACACCCGGAATAGTCACATAACTACCAGAAGTATCACTTGCTAATTTGTACCCCACCAAGGTATTCTTGCCTGTGATGGCATTTTTCTTGGTTGTAGGTGATAAGGTTGCAGTCATAATAACTCCTACAATGTTGTTAATAATAAAGCTTTACTACTTATTAAGAAAGCCAGAGTCCATCAGCTTAAGTATCTGCTCCTCCAACTTTTTCTTAATTCTTTCTTTATGAGCCTGCCACTCTAGTCTGAGTACAGACCTGCCTCTGATTTTCTTGGTACCCAAGTCACCCCATATACCGATGTATGTAGCAGGCTTAGGTCTGACTCTATAGCTACCATCTCTGTTAATGATATTCTTGTTATAGATATCAGGGAGATGCTTATCTCTATAGCCAAAGGTTGTATATACAGTGCCTCTCTGAGACCTTGACTCTTTTGTCTTGGCTCTCACAGATCTTGCAGCATACCCGGTATCCTTTTTGTAAGATGTGCGAACTTTAGCCCTCAGAGACTTGATAGCATCAGCAGTAGAGTCTCTAAGTATCTTTTTTTGAGTATCCAGTGAGAGTTTTCTGTCTACATGAGACATTCTCTCAAGGAAATCATCAAGCATACGCTCAAAGTCTCTATCATTGCCACCAACGGTCACCTCATTGATATGAGTAGCATTGGTGAGCTCAAACCTCTTACCCATGGCAATATCCTCTATTCATCAGATGCTACATCCCAGACTAAGCATGAGAGAGTAGCAGATGCTATATAGACATCCTCATCCTTGTTGTCCAGAGTGATAGCCTCAAGCATCAGATCTCTGATACATCCCTCAGAGAGATTATCAACACCCTCTAATGCATCTATCAGTGAGTCAAGGTCAGTAGCAGTCTTGGTGATGAGCACAGCATTAACTGTTAGTTCCTTGTGCCATCCCATATCAAGATCATGCTGATAGCTCATATCCAATGACTCAATGACTATAGCTTTCTCTGACTCTGCTGCAGTAGAGTAGTCATAGCTCACACTTACATCATTTATAGTAGACAGAGCGTCTACAAGATCCGTCTTAATGTTACTCATGCTCATGGTTAACTCTCCACTGTCTGTATTATCGTATTATCAAGTTCTACACCTAGTATCATCATACCTGCAGAGGTATCAGTATTGATGCTCACTACCCTGTATCTGCATCCGTTCGGAAGCTCTACACACCAGTCTTGAGAAATACCAGGTCTATATCTCATGAGTATAGTGTATGTTTCTGTAGGCATCTCTACAGAGGAATTCATTATCTCTCTGAGAGTCACCTGCTTAAGGTTACACCACACGGTACCAACATTAGTATAGGTCACGATATGAGAGCCAGAGGTATTGAGTGTCTTACTTGGCTTAAGCAACTTAATCTGATCTCTGAGCTTTCCTGCTGCTACATTACTTATCATATCTCACCCACCTATCAAGTAAGTGCTCATAGTACAGTGTATATCCTTTCTCCTGCCTGTTTTCTCTCGCCATGTAGAAATCACCTGCAGTCACTAGGATAAACTGCTTGATACTAGCAGGGATGGTCTCTGGTGTACTTGCTACAGC
Source organism: Wujia sp. (assembly GCA_045543915.1). Classification (GTDB taxonomy): domain Bacteria; phylum Bacillota; class Clostridia; order Lachnospirales; family Lachnospiraceae; genus Coprococcus_C. Next base: position 5,546 of record JAZPXZ010000059.1, on the reverse strand, counting down.
ATCAGTATCAGTAGCAGAGCATATAGGTCTCCTCATCCTTGTCTCAGCCTCCTCCTGTGCTGACTCGATATACTGAGCCAATAGTAGATCCTCTGAGTCTGAGTCTATTCTGAGATGTGCCTTGAGCTGAGCAACTGTCACATATAAGTCCATTTTTTACCTCCATAAAAAAAAGGGGAGTCTGACACTCCCCTTAAACTTAGGACTAATGAAATTATATGCTATGACTATGACACTGAAAAATCACCATATGCCAGAGCCTTAGGCTGAACTACAGCAAAGTCCATGCGTCTCTCTACTCTGAGAGTCATTAAGTTCTTTTCAAAGTCGTCACCAGAGCGAGCCATCTCAACAGTCACACCCTGACGTTCAAAGATCTTACCGCCCTCATAGAAGTTACCCATATGGAACTTACCAGAGGTCACAGAGCCTGAGAGGATAACAGGGACACCCCAGATACGCTGCTGAGGGATGTCAACAATACCCGGAATGAGGTAATCTTTGTTAACATTCTTAGAGCAAAGCACCTTACACCAATCAACAGGGTTAAGCAGTAAGCTGATATTTCTGATATTGGCTGCCTCCATCTTGGTTTTAATCTTAAGGATGAGGTCAATAACAGTATCACCAGTGTCAATGCCTGCACCTGTGATATAGTCAGTGTAGTTACCTGATGCAGATAAGCCCTCGAGCTGACCAGAGCCTGAGCCATTCACGATCTGAGCATCAATAACCTTGTTCAACTGATACTGCATGTCATCGTTGATAAATGCCACAATATTGTCATTATCAGCGATCATCTGCTCAGTCATCTTAGTCCAATGAGCCAAGGTCTTGATAGTACCTGTCTTAATAATGCCAGAGTAATTGCTTTCAGGTTTAGCACTGCCCTCAGATACTACTGCAGGTCCTGTAGCAGTCAGTGTAGTGGTAAATCCATACTTGATGTACTGATAAGCATTAACATCTATGTTAATCTTGCCAAACAGTGACTCAATGGCTAATACCTGACGTGGGTCAGTCACGATACCTGCCTCATATGGCCGAGCCAAGGAGGTACGTGTAGCAGAGTTACTTGCCTGAGTGGTCTCTGGAGCTGCAGAAAGCTCTAAGCGAACTGATGCATTCCTGTCTCTAAGTGCTGACTTGAAAGACTTAAACTCATCAGATGATACAAAGCGTGAGCCATAGTCCATCTTGTTATCAGTAGTGATAACAGACTGAGCCTTAGTCTGCTGTAAAGCCTGTACCTCTTTCTGCAGTGACTTGATTGTGTTCTCAAGTTCTGATACAGAGCCCTGAGAGGTCTTAAGAGACTGAATTTCTGACTGCAATGATGCTACAGTCTGAGCATTGTCAGTGATCTTGCCATCAATGGTGCTGATCATCTGAGAAATTTCATCAATGTTACTCATTATAATTTCCTCACGATATTGTCTAACTTACCTAGAATGATACTAAGCTTATTATCATCAGCATCTCGCTGTTTCTCTGTGCCTAGTGTAGCCTTAGCCTTACTGATAAAGGTCTTGGCTTGAGACTGAGAGAAACCTACATCACGCAGATAGCACTCAACATCTCTAATACTGTCAAAGTCAGGCATATCACCTGACTTGTAATTAATAATACGTGCATTTTCATCAGCCGGGAAAGTACAGATGGAAATTTCTCGCATTCTCTGTACATTCTTGATATGTCTGATGCCGTCATCATCATACCAGTAGTCATCACCTCTCATGGAGATTGACACCGACATACCATCAACAGAGCCGAACTTGATCCCCTCATAGACATCCTTAGCCTTGGAGATATTAAGGTTAAGTTCACCCTCTACATACAGACCGACCTCATCCACTCTCCAAAGGGTCCAATTGCCCAAAGGTACATCATCCCAAGCATTATGATTAAAGAACATTTTAGGAAGATCGCCCTTTATGACATTGTCATATGCATGTCTCTCAATGGTATCATCCCATGAGTCAATGCCACCAAACTTGGATGCATAGCCACAGATAAACCCCTCTGGCTTGTCATCTGGCAATAATAAAGCTGACTTTTGTCTGACTATAATATCACTCATATTTTCCTCTACTGCTTAATAGGTTGTTCACTAATAGGAGTCTGAGGTGTCTGAGATGCATCAGACTCACCGAGCTTATCCAAAGGATACAAATTATTCTGAGCTGTAAGCTCATCAGCTCCATCAATCCACTTGTAGCCATCCTCTCTCCTGAGCTCATTTCTAGTCCTGAGACCGTTCTGAGCATACGATGTCTGCATACTGATCCTAGTCTGATCAGACATTCTCTTGAGCGCAGATGTTTTGAACTTGACTGTATACCTGTCATCTCTGACCACTTTCTGTCTGATAATCTGCTCAAGCTCTATACACATTGGCAAAATTGTTGTCTCATAAAAATAGTTAGACAGGTCTACAAGCTCTGGAGCATCCCCGGTCAGTAATCCGTAAGGGATGCCAAACCATCTTGAGAACTCCTTAACAATAAATTCACGAGTCTGCAGGAGCTGAGTATCAGCAGGAGACAGGCTTAATGATTGAAACTTAAAGCCACTAGGGAGCAATGGTATGCCTATTGGAGCTTGTTTCATCTCTTTAAATCTATCAAGAAATTCATCAGCCTGTTTCTTATTGATGAGAGGAGTATCAGCACTCAGAATACCATTAAGCTTACCCTTGTTTCTGAACATGTCTATAGATGCGTTTTGTGCTGCAACAGCCTCAGTCAGTGATGATCTGGCAAAGTCCACTGTACTTAAGCCTATCAGACCATTTCCTATGCCTTTCCAGTGCATGATCTTATCAGAGCTGTATATCACCTCTCTGTCCTTATCCGTCAGATACTTGTAGACTACAGTGCCATTATCAAGGATTGGCTTAACCTGTCCACTTGCAAGAGGTGTGAGTGCTGCTATATAGTCAGCCCCGACAGCTCTATCAATTCTTACATAAGCATTACCATGTAGCAGGTAATCTACAGTGATGGTTTTGATAAAATCAGCAGGTGTCATATGTTTATTAGGTGATACAGCCAAGAGATAATGCAAGGTACCGTCTTTCACTAACTCAGTATTCCCCTCATCATCCACATACTTGAGCACATCTATAGGCAGACAGCTCATGGCTCTAGTGATTTTGTTCACACATTCCCAGATAGCAGGTATCTGGAGCACATTGTTAACCGTGGCAGATGTTGTGCTGTCTACAATAGGAGCTACAGGCTTACTCACCTGCTCACCTTGATAGTTACCAAGTAACCCCTTAATCCAACTCCACATATTCTCTCCTAAAAACTAAAATCAGACCAATCCGCATGGCTTGAGTCATTAACTGAAATGTACTGATGCTCTATATCAAGCTGTATAGCTTGGTTAATTGCCATGATGAGAGCCACCATGCCATCTATCTTATTCTGTACTTTTTCTTTCCTTGGATAGATGTTCTCCTTGGCATCAGTATGGCATACAACATTAGATGCCATCCAATGCATTACAGGATTATCAGCTATATGCAGTCTCCCGGTATATATGAGAGCCTGCACCTGTTTCATCGGCTCAGACATGTTCTTAAGGTTCTGAGCGAGCTCCACCATAGGCACACCATCACCTAACAGGTTCTGAGACATCTGAGTAGCCTGCATAGGGTCATAAGCTACAGATAGTACACTGTACTGCTTAACATCCTCAGCTATCCACTCCTGCAGAGCATTAAGGTCAGTGATGGGACCGTCAGTAGTCTGTATATACTCATCCTTAGCCCACCCCTCATACTGAGAATTATCCGAGCTGTGAACCGCATCAGCCGGGAGGTAAAAATAAGGAAATACATAGTAATGTATGACTCCGTCTATCTCTTTCCAATGCAGTCTAATGAGTGCACTGATATCTAACTTGGATGCAAGGTCAAGACCATAGATGGCATACTCACCGAAAAAGTCAGACTCTTTCAATGATGAGTCTATGCACTGTCTGTAGTGCTCCATCTTGAGCCACTGGTGGTCTGAGTTAACCCACACATCAAGATGCTTGGTGAGATACTCTTTCTGAGCCGAGGTATTCAGCTTGGCTGATATCAGCTCTGACATTATCTGCTTAGGATTAACAGATATGTTCCAGTTTGGATTAGCCTTTCTCAGAGCAATCTCTGACCGCCAATCGTCATCCTCATCTATCGTATAGATGATGCCAAACAGTGCCTCATCAATTACAGAGCCATCTAGGACATGTCCTACAGTCCGTCTCCTTTCCATGCAGATACCATCTAAGATGTATCCTGCTGTAGTGATTGTGAATATCAGAGACTGAGATCTCTTGGAGGTGGAGGAGTTAACTACATCATAGACCTTTCTAGTCTTGTGAGCATGTAGCTCATCTATGATGCCTAGATGAGTATTGAGACCATCCAGAGTACCTGCATCCGCTGACTTAGGTAAGAACTTACTATTAGTCCCAATGATGACCATGCTGTTATTAAGAGGAGTCAGACCATAGTATCTCTGCAGATCCTTATTTCCTCTAGCCATGGCTAGAGCATCATCAAAGACTATCCTTGCCTGATCTCTTGTAGTAGCAAAGCTATAGATATCTGCACCAAGTTCACCATCTGCACAGAGCATATAGAGACCAATGCCACTACAGAAAGTACTCTTACCATTCCCTCTGCCTACCTCTATGTAAGCTTGAGAGAACCGCCTATATCCATTGTCATCGATCCATCCAAAGATCGTTGTGATGATAAAGCATTGCCAATCCTCAAGATGTATACACTCTCCTGCCTTAGGTCCTTTAACGTGACACAAGCATTCTATAAACTTGCAAGGCTTATTGGCTCTCTTGCGGTCAAAGTGATAAGGAAATTTACTGCTTTTTTTTCTCTCTAGGTCTTGCTTTTGCCTCAGACAGGCAAACTTGACCCATCTGCAAGCAGGTATCTTGCCATCCAAGACCTTGGTGATATATCTCTTGGCTTTGTCTACATAATCCATGATACCTCCTTGTGGTTAGAGGTCATCAAACTTGTTCTTACTCTCTCCCGAGCCATCAGTAAAAGATGACACCTTGCTCCTTGATGCAGGGGTAAATCCTAACTCATTCTCCAATCCTCTCAGGATGCCTGCTGTCTTGGTGAGATGATGTAGCAGGTTGCTTACATTTACATTACCATCCGCATCTATTGAGAGTGTCCCCTGCTCCTTAATTGCAGCACTAAGAGTAACAAATTGATCAAAACATACCACCCACTGAGTGAATACACCAAAGTCTAATGTACTCAGCATCCCCTCAGGGGCTGCCTCCAAGCTAAACTCCCATATCTGCTTTGCTGTCTCAGTCAGATAGACAGGAGCTTTCATAGACTTGAGGTCTATTCTTGGTACTGGCTCTCTGGTATTAGTTCTGCATGGTTGCAGAGTCCCCTGCAACCTCTTGACTGCAGTGGGCTTGCGTGGTCTACCGCCCATATCATATACTCTCAGTCCTTGTTATATTTTCAAACCTAAAAAGTCGGATCGTAGCCATGTCGTTCTGTG
>JAZPXZ010000058.1:0-4669 GCA_045543915.1 Wujia sp. | reverse complement strand
ATATTAGTTTAGATAAGTACCTTTATAACTTTTTAGCTGAGAGATTTCTTACGGTTGAAATAATAAGGGATGATGATGAGGGTCTTAAGGTTCCTAATACAGCCTTAGTTACCAAGGATGTATACAAAATTCCGGTAAATTATCTTACAGGTGGTTCTAACCAAACTAGTGAGAATAGATTCAATGTTCAAAGAACTGACGAAAATGGTAATGTTGTTAATGAATTAGTTGAGCCTACCATATTTAAAATTGATGAAGATTACTGCTATGTAGATCCAAGCTTTTTCCAGGATAGAGATGTGCTTATTCCGAAGAATACCATTACTATGTCGTCTATGGAGCTTGTATCATACGCTGAGGGAAATCTATATGCCATACCATTAGATTACTTACCAGAAGGCATAGAAGAGGGAGCAAAAACTTCTATTTCAGTTCAAAGAAAGAAGGAAGAGGGTTCAGGCAGAACTAGCGTGCAAGTTGAGGCAACGGTATATCACATTATAGGTGAATTCGCATATGTAGATTCTTCCGTATTTAAAGATACAGATATATTGCTTGAGGGAGATGCGTCCTCAAGTATTGCGGTATCAGTGCTTGAAATCAAAAAGCTAGATGGAGTCTATCTTGCTAATAGAGGAACTGCTGAATTTACCTGCGTTACAATAATTAAAACTGTTGATGAATTTGCTCTTATCAAGAATGGTGAAGAGATAAATGTATATGATAACATTATTCTAGATTCATCAAAGGTTGTTGAGAATCAGGTTATATATTAGAGGGAATGCTATGCTAAAGGAAAATTTAAAAATCGTTAATGATAATATTACAAGAGCCTGTGAGAGAGCGGGTAGAAGCAGAGAAGAAGTTACATTAATTGCAGTTAGTAAAACAAAGCCGTTATCTGACATTGAAGAGCTTATAACCTATGATGTTAATGAGTTTGGAGAGAATAAGGTTCAAGAGCTTGTTGATAAGTATGAAAATGTTTCAAAGCCGGTAAATTGGCACTTGATTGGTCATTTACAAACCAATAAGGTTAAGTATATAGTTGATAAGGCATGTCTTATACACTCGGTTGATTCATATAAGCTTGCAAAGGAAATTGAAAAAGAAGCTATTAAAAAGTGCGTTGATGTAGACATTCTAGTTCAGGTTAATGTTGCTAATGAGGATACCAAATTTGGCCTTGATACCAATGAGGTTTTACAACTAATTAAGGATATTAGTCTGCTGTCACATGTAAAAATTAGGGGGCTTATGACTATTGCTCCATTTGTTGAAAATCCAGAAGATAATAGGGTATATTTTAAACAATTAAAGCAATTATTACTTGACATAAAATCAAAAAACATTGATAATGTTGATATGAGTATTTTGTCAATGGGTATGACTAATGATTATGAGGTAGCTATCGAAGAAGGTGCAACTATGGTTCGTGTTGGAACAGGCATTTTCGGAGAGCGTAACTACAATATATAATAAGGAGATTTTATCTATGGCTAAGGAATCAAGCAAGAAAAGTTTCTTGGATTTTTTTAAGATGAAAGAATTAGACGAAGACGAATTTGATGATGATTTATTTGATGAAGATGAGGATGACGACGAGGATGATGAGGATTATGCTCCTGTAAAGCCGGCAAGAAACAAAAAGCAGGCATCTAGAAAGCCACAGAGTAACTACCAGTCAGGATATAATCAGGGTCCACAGGCATATAATCAGACACAATACAATAATTATAATCAAAAACCACAGAGAGTTCCACAGCAGCAAAATAACAGAGTTGTTGAATTCTCAAATCAAAGACCTAGACCACAACAGGGCTCTAGTGAGGTTTATGTTATGATACCTCATGATCCAAGTGAATGCCAGACTGTTACAGATTTTCTTAAGGCAGGTAAAACAATAGTTCTTAATATGGCAGGTGTAGATATTAAGGTAGCTCAAGGGATTATAGATTTTGTTGCTGGCTCAACATATGCTTTAGATGGAACATTAAAGCCGATTTCAGAGAATATATTTATCGCAGCACCGAATTCTATAGCAATTTCCGGAGATCTTCGTCAGATGTTTGATGATGATTCTGTGGCTGCCAATTTATATCGATTTTAATAAAGATACTTGATTATACAAGGGGGATAGAAGAATGCTTACACCAGTAGATATTCAGCAAAAAAGATTTCATGTAGGTTTGGGTTACGATAAGAAGGATGTTAATACTTTCTTTGAAGAGGTTTGTAAGTCCTATGAGGAGCTTTACCGTTCAAATGCTGACTTAAAGGACAGAGTTATAACTCTTACAGATGGTCTTCAAAATTATAAGTCAAAGGAAGCTGCACTTGAAAAGTCTCTTATGCTTGCTGAGAAGGATGCGGAGGATACAAAGTCCAGTGCTAATAAAGAGGCAAAGTCTATTAAGTCAGAGGCTAAGGCTCAGGCTAAATCTATACTTCAGGATGCAGAAGAAAGACTTGAAACAATTAAGGCAGAGATTGCGTTATTAGAGACTCAGTACGCAGCATATAAGACTAATTTCTGTAATCTTATGAAGAGACAGTTTGAGTTTATGAAAGAAGAAGATTTTGATGCAGATGCTTATATTGATGAGAAGGCCTTAGGTGTTTTAGTAGCTGCAGGTGGTGGCGTTGCTGCTTCATCTTCAAATGGAAACTCATCCTTTGCTTATACTGGTGATCCACAGATGAGAGATGAGTCTACACTTGGTGGTATGTCAGGTGGTGGTATGGGCTCTAGAGAAGAGCTTAATAGCACTAGCGCCGTATATACTTCAAATCTTGGAGCAAATGATAACTTTGTTGATCCATTTAATCCAACTAATAAGGGTAATGGCAGATACAATCCTTATGACAGCTTAAATCCTAAGAAGGATAGAACTAATACTAAGTCAGAGGATGATGGTGAGAAAAAGACTACATTTACAGTGAATACTGGTAACAAGAATAGAGCAAGAAGAGGTCCTGTACCTCCACAGGCTCAGACAGCTTCGTCAACTGGTACTGCATCAAGCTTTACAAGCTCTACTACAAGCTCTACTACAAGCTTTGCAAAGTCAGAACCAGCAGAGGAGAAGAAATATGCCTCCCAAGAAGTAAAGGAAGAGCCAAAGTATACTTCTACTGAGGAAGCTAAGCCAAGTAATAAGTTTTCTACAACTTCTACAGAGGATGACGCTAATGTAACTTCATCTATAAAGCTTGATGATGATGTGGCTGAGATAATTAATGAAGTAGAAGAAAAGATTAATGGTCGTGCACTTCTAGGTGAAGGTGATTCAGACGGAGATGGCGATACTGATGAATTTGGATTCGAGTTTATTTAATTTACATAGTAGATAGGAGAATTAATATGGAAGCATTAACAGTGCACCTTAACAATGAGCCTATTTACAACATTGAATATTCTGATAGCTTTCAGGAGTTAGTTAATCTTATTAACGAATTGGGCTATAGCAACCGCAAAATATGTGTTGTATCAGAGAGTAATGTAGCATCCTTATATTTGGATGCTATATTGCTTTTATTAGGCAAATGTTGTAAAAAAGCTGTATCTTATATTTTCCCAGAAGGAGAGGAAAGTAAAAATTTAGATACAGTAAAGGGATTATATGAGAAGCTTATAATTGAAAAATTTGATAGAAATGATGTTCTTATTGCTTTAGGTGGAGGCGTGGTAGGAGATCTTACTGGATACACAGCTGCTACTTATCTAAGAGGAATAGATTTTATACAAATCCCAACCAGCTTGCTTTCTCAGGTTGATTCAAGTGTTGGTGGTAAAACTGGTGTTGATTTCGATTCATATAAAAATATGGTTGGTGCATTTCATATGCCTAAGCTGGTATATATGAATCTTAATGTACTTAATACCTTAAGTGTAAGACAGTTTAACTCAGGAATGGGTGAGGTTGTTAAATACGGTATAATTAAGGACAAAGAGTATTTTGACTGGCTTAATTCCAATAATCAAAATATAATCTCTAAAGACTTTGATACATTATATGAGATGGTTAGAAGAAGCTGTATGGTCAAAAGAGATGTTGTGGAGAATGATCCTACTGAGAAAGGTGAGAGAGCACTTCTTAATTTTGGTCATACCTTAGGACATGCCATCGAAAAGTATATGAATTTTCAGTTTTTGCATGGTGAATGTGTATTTATTGGCATGCTTTTGGCTACAATTATCTCATATAATAAGGGTTTGATTACTCTAGAGGATAAAGACGCAGTATTTGAGGCTATAAATGCATTCGATGTTCCAAAGCTTCCTGAGGATATTGATATAGACAAGGTTATTTTGTATACAAAGAATGATAAAAAGGTCTCAGGTGACAAGATTAAATTTATTCTTATTAAAAATATAGGAGAAGCATATATTGACATGAATGTATCTGATGAAGATATGAAACAGTCAATATTAGAGCTGTTAAAGACTTATGAGGGATAAAACCAATCAGGAGAAAAAAATTAGAATATTTATTCTTCCCATTATATTGATATCACTTTTGACTGTTGTGGATCAATTTACAAAATTTGTTGTGCAAAGTACCTTTGAGCTTTATGAGACAAAGCCATTTATAGATGGATTTATGTCTTTTACCTATATACAGAATAGGGGTATGGCTTGGGGTATGTTTCAAAACAAGATACCAGT
>JAZPXZ010000057.1:0-4159 GCA_045543915.1 Wujia sp. | reverse complement strand
TTCACATATACCATATTCACATGATAGACAGATATTATCTGAATGTTTATATGTATCTTTATCATATATATGTATCATATTAACAGGCTCCTATTCAAGGTTTTAGGAGGCTTAAATATATAGGCCATATACTTTAATATAGATAGATATATAAACCTCCTATTCATATCACTATCAAGACTATATAATGGTATTATATAATGGTATTATCCTTCTGTATAACCTTTAGATTTAAGGTATTCTTCTAAGTCATATAAATAGAGTATTATATCATTAACAGAAGAGTTATCTATTGAGACATTACCATTATCATTGAGAGTAGTGAATCTCTCTCTAGGAAGTGGTATATCATAACCTCTATTGATTTTATTTAAGAAGTTATTTAATAATGATAGTATGATATATGCTATGATAGGGAATAATACTTCATAGCCGATTATAAAGACATTTCTCTCTCTATAAAGTAGTATTGATATATAAGCATATACATAAGGTATTGATATATCAATAAGTTTTATTAAATACTTTAAGTTGATTGATATAAAGTATTTAAATTGATAATAGAGTTCTAAAACAGAACTTCTAAATGCTTTTAAATACATTTACAAACTCCTTTAATTATAAATTACTTTTACTAAAGTCTCTCTGTATGCCGTTCTCTTTTGCTTTATAGTATCTTTCATTCTTTCTTGATATGCTTTTAGTTTACACCAATTACAATTAGTTTCTTCATTGATATAAAACAACTTATGAGTTTCTTTGCAAATCTCACAATGATTTCTTCTCAATGTGGATTCATCAAGTGGTGCAAATAATCTCATCCTTACTTTTGGCTTACCGCCATCATCTATTTTCTCATATGATACTTGAACGTCTTTTAATATGTCGTTACTAAGTATATTTGTAGCATACCATTTAACAGCTTTCATATAAGCTTCTTTCATGGTATCTGAAGTAAAGTCTTTCTTTGCGAACTCTTCTGAATATTTTATCATGTCGTACCAGCCTTTCTAGCATTAAGAACTTCTTTCTTAGCTATTTCATCTGCATATTCATTAAGAGTATCACCAGAATGGCCTTTAACCTTTATAAAAGTTATTTTAACGCCAAGCGTTCTTGTGGTATATAATAGATGCAAAATCTCTTTCCAAAGTTCTACATTTTTTACATCATCACCTTTTGATGTTTTCCAATCGTTTAACATCCACCTATCAATCCAATTGTTATTTATTGAATTGACAACATAAGCAGAATCAGAATAAATCTCAAACTCTTTACAATAATCTGAATAGTATCTTATCCTGTATAGTGATTTAACAACAGCAAGTAATTCCATTTGATTATTAGTTGTGTTTGAATTATGTCCACTTATAACCTTAACCTCATCATCGAACATTAGTACCGATGCCCATCCACCTGGACCTGGGTTCTCAGAACAAGCACCGTCTGTATATATCCTTATTTTCAATCAAGTTATACCTCCCTATGTTTAGATTTATAATACATATAAATAGCTACTTTAGCCATTACCTCATATAATGTAAGACCAAAGATATGCTTCATTATATTTATTGTCTTATAATCTAAAATTGTAGCTCTCCATATAATGCTATTATTATTTGAACCACAATCCGGAACCAAACTTCTAATGCCAAAGTTATACTTCTTGTCTATCAATCTGATAACTTTTTCTATGTATTCAATTTTTATATCACCTTCTCTAAGGAATACTTTTCTAAGCGGCTTTATATTTGTAAGTTCTTCTATCAACTCATCTGTTCCATCAGAACAATCTAAGTTTATAATTTCTTCAATGTTCATAAAAACTCCAAATATCAATATAAGGCTGGTACATATATTTCTATACATACCAGCCTCGTAGCAGCTAATCAATCAATAATTATTACTAGATGACCGGTTTATTCATGTACCTACTTCAAATATCCCAGTCGTCATCATCATCTTCGGACTCTTCTTCAACCTTTTTAGCTTTCTTAGCTACAGGCTTGGGAGCAGCAGCCTTCTTAGGTCTACCGGCTTTCTTCTTCGGCTTCTCCTCGGGCTCTTTCCACTCATCATCATCTTCCTCAGCTTCAGGCTCTTCTGCCTCGGCCTCATCACCCCAGTCGTCATCTGCTTCATCATCTGCTTCAGCCTCTGCCTCAGCTGCATCTGCCTTCTCAAGCAGGTCGATATAATACTTAGCAGTTTTCTTGGGCTCTGCCTTAATGCCTCTCTTCTTGCAGAGAGCATACAGTTCAGGTGCCTTCTTACCATCATACTTGCCGGTCTCTTCCTCAGCCTCATCTTCTGCTTCAGCTGTAGCACCATCACCGTGATGCTTCTTGAGATATGCTGTCATAGAAGCTTTGGACAGGTCACCGAACTCAGCCTTACAAGCTTTTCTCTCACCAAGCTCACCGAGCAGGTCATACATCTGCTTGTTATTCATAGAGTCATAATCTGTGCCTTCTGCCTTAGCTTTAGGAGCTGCCTTAGCCTTCTCTTTTGCTACCGGCTTCTTAGCAGGCTTCTCGGCGGGTACTTCAGTCTCATCATCTTCTGCTTCGGAGACATCCTCACCACCATCTTTAATAGCCTTGTTTACTTTGTTGGCGGAAAGATAATCGGGCATGTAACCGAAAATGTCTACCGTCTCCTTAGGAGCTTTGGTAACCAGTGCCGTCATCTTGATAGCAAGCAGAGGGTATCTTTTACCAATGTCTGCCATCGACTCAGAGTCTGTACCTGTAGCGAAAATATTAGCTACCTCTGTCATTGTGTAATTCTTTGCCATAATTTTTACTTCCTTTCTTTAGTTTGGCAATTATTTTGTTTCTGTGGTTTTACCCACAATGGACGCAATTGGACTCGAACCAATGACCGACCGGTTATGAGCCGGTAGCTCTAACCAACTGAGCTATACGTCCTAACTTATATATCAGATATTTCTAAGTGCCTCATAATATTTACCACTCTTATATTTATAAGCACCCTTGAAGATATTAAGTGTATCTTCGTCCATACCCTTAAATACACACATCTTCAATAACTTAGAAAGTTCAATCTTTCCCTCGAGCTTCTTCATCATCAGCATACATCTGTAAGAGAATGTAGCTCTTATACCTCTCTCCTTAGCAATATCTCTGATGCCATGAATGAAATCAACAAGCTCTACGTTGCCATTTGTAATCTTGAGTTCAATGTTTCTATCATAATCATAAGGTACAAACATGAATCTATCAAGAGTTGCTTGGTCAATAACCATTCGACCTGTGTACATCTCATCTGCTCCAGAACCTACGGTATTTCCTGCACATACGAAGTGAAGTCTTTTCTTATTCCATTTAACTCTACCATTAGGGAACTCAAAGTAGCCATTTGCGATGGCTGCATTGAGAAGAACAAGAACCTCAGGTATAGAAGCATCAATTTCATCTAAGAAGAAGATGCACTCATTCTCTGAAGTACAGGCTTTATAAAATTCTGTGTCATGGAATACTCCACCGGCATCTACGAAACCTGTTACCTTGTACTCCTGCTGTACCGAGTTGGTAAAATAAAATTCCCAACCCTTTTCTCTGGCAATCTGCTCTACTGTGTGGTTCTTTCCAGAACCTGCAGGGCCATGAAGATAAACAGGTACGCTTTCTTCTAAACAAGTCATGATTGTTTCATACTCGGCATGTCTTACCGGACCTTTCGGAAGCTCAGGCTCTTTCTTTTCTTCCTTAACTTCAGGAATCTCGGGAAGCTCTTCTTTAACTTCCTCTGTCTGAGCTTCAGTCTTGGGAAGCTGTTCGACTTCTCTCTTAACCTCATCAGAGACTTTTCTAGGTCTGCCTCTTCTTCTTCTGGGCTTGGATTCAGGTGTTCTCCACTCACCTTTCTCAGCAGAAGTTTTGCCTCTATAAACTCCCTTTACATCATACTCTCTTTCGATTGATGTAACCTTGAGTTCTTCATCGAAGAATACCTTACAACCAGAGATAAGAGCATACGTTCTACCCTCTGAAATTCCGATACCTCTCCAATAAGAATATACCTTATCGGAATTGTCAAACTGTACATCAACACCAACAATTCCGTCTTTATCACCTTTCTTAATCTCAAGAACTTTAAAATTGACTTCCTGCATTTTGATACCTCCACTCATCTG
>JAZPXZ010000056.1:0-8418 GCA_045543915.1 Wujia sp. | reverse complement strand
AGAGGATGTGCTTTATGATAAGCGATACACATGTCCTGTATGTGATTTGGGCTTCACCTCTAAAACTGTTAGAGCCGGTAAGATAAAGCTTGTTGGTAAGGATACTGATCTTAGAGCAGTGTATGAGGTTGCTGACCCTCACAAATACGATGTTATAGCCTGTGAAAACTGTGGTTATTCTGCAGTTGGAAGATATTTTGGTAAGATTAGCACCAGACAGATGAAGGATATTAGAGATCAGGTTGGAACTAATTTTAGAGGAATTAGCAATGATAAGGAATTATTTTCATATGATGATGCTATTCTTCGATATAAGTTAGCGTTGGTTTGCTCTATTGTTAAGCATGCCAAGAATAGCGAGAAGGGCTATACTAGTCTTAAAATGGCTTGGGTATTGAGAGGAAAAAGACTTTCTTTAAAGCCTGGAGATGGCGATATATTGCCGCTATATGAACAAGAGATGGAATGCATTGCTAATGCATATGATTGTTTCGTTGATGCTCTTGCAAATGAGATGATGCCTATAGCCGGAATGGATGAGAACACCATAAAATATCTTATGGCTGAGCTTGCCAGAAAGCTTAAAAAGTACGATGAATCTGCTAAGCTTTTAGCTGAAGTAATTACATCTAAAGCGACCCCAACAAGACTTAAGGAGGAGGCTCTTAATGTTAAAGAGCTTCTCAAGGAAGATATTAAGAAAAATGGTAGAAGCTAAAATAT
Source organism: Wujia sp. (assembly GCA_045543915.1). Classification (GTDB taxonomy): domain Bacteria; phylum Bacillota; class Clostridia; order Lachnospirales; family Lachnospiraceae; genus Coprococcus_C. Next base: position 7,695 of record JAZPXZ010000056.1, on the reverse strand, counting down.
ATTTCTAAGGAGAATTCTTATATGAGTAGTCAAAACTCTACTAATAAGAAAAATATAAAAAAAATAAATAAAAAGAGAAAGTATCTTAAGAATAGATGTGTATATGTAATGGTTTCTAAGACTTCCACATTACCTTCACAGGTAATTAAAATGTGGACTAGACAGCCGTATGCTCACACATCACTGGCTTTAGATATGGAGCTTAACGAGATGTATAGCTTTGCCAGAAAGAAGCTAAGAAATCCATTTAATTGCGGATTTATTACAGAGGATATTACAACTGGAGTATTTGGCAGAGATGTGGGCACTACTTGTAAGATTATGAGAATTTGGGTTACTCAGGCTCAGCTTGATAAGATTAATAAAATTCTTAAAAAGTTTAGGGATAACAAGAATTACTATAAGTATAATTACATAGGTATATTCGGCGTTGTTATTAATAAGGCCGTCGAAAGAGAATATAATTATTTTTGTTCTCAGTTTGTGTACTATGTATTATCCAAGGCGGGAGTACCTCTTTTCGATAAAAAACCAGGCTTAGTCAGACCTGAGGATTTTAGAGTTTGGAAAGAGCCGGAGGTTATATACGAAGGTAAGCTTAATGAGTATAGAGATTTTTTGGCAACGCATTATCCTAAGAAGCCTAATTCAGACAAATATATAGAAAAAAGAGGAATAAATTTCGATAAATTTTCCGCTAATAATACCTCTGATGATGAATTACAGAATATAGAGGATACAGTTGCAGTAACACTAGATGAAGCTATAGATGCATAGATTGATGAATGAAATAATCCGGTAAGCTAATTGCCGGATTATTTATTTGATAAATAAGCTATGTATATGTAGGTTACATGAATCAAAGGATGGGAACATGAATATATATAATGAGAACAATAATGTAATTATAGATAATCTACAGGATTTTCTTATTGATGAAGTCTTAGAATGTGGGCAGTGCTTTCATTTTACTAAGCTAGAGGACAAACATTATTATATTTTAGCATATGGAAAATATTTAAGAGTAAAGCAGGAAGATTGCAGGCTTACTCTATTTGATACTTCGTTAGAAGACTATAATAATGTATGGAAAAATTATTTTGATTTAGATAGGGATTATAGCTTGATAAAGTCAAAAATATTAAAATGTGATTCACGATTAAGTTATGCTCTAGATGCAAAACCCGGAGTAAGAATTTTAAGACAGGATTTTTTCGAGACATTAATATCCTTTATAATATCTCAAAATAAACAGATTCCTCATATAAAACAGATAGTACTTTTATTATCTGAAAAATATGGCAGTGAGATATTGTTAGAGGATGGTAGTAAGGTTTATTCATTTCCTACTGTGGAGCAATTAGGTAATGTTACAGAGGAACAGCTTAGATTGTGTAAGGTTGGCTTTAGGGCTCCATATATAAAATGTGCTACAGATATGGTTTTGTCAGGAGAAATCTCAGAAGAAAAATTACTTACTATGTCATCTATGGAAGCAAGAGAAAAGCTTATGACCATAAAGGGCGTTGGAGAAAAGGTTGCAAATTGTGTTCTGCTGTTTGGATTAGGTTTTACAGATACATTTCCAGTTGATGTGTGGATGAAAAGAATTATGGAGTTTATGTATTTTGATGAGCCACAGGATAAGAAGACTATAGAGGCATTTGCCATGGAAAAATATGGAGATTTGGCAGGGTATGCACAGCAGTATCTGTTCTTCTATGGTAGAGAAAATGGTTTAGGCAAATAACTACTTTGTGTTTAATTTGTTAAATGTTAAAATAAGGGTTGATTTTTCTATAAAATGGTATAAAATATACCTATGTTAGCACTCGAACGAAGTGAGTGCTAAAACTAAATGGATTATAAAGTATAAGGAGGAATATATAATGAAGTTATCACCATTAGGCGAAAGAGTTGTATTGAAGGAGTCAGCAGTTGAGGAGACTACTAAGTCGGGTATTATTCTTGCTGGTCAGGCAAAGGAGAAGCCTCAGTATGCAGAGGTAGTAGCAGTTGGCCCTGGAATTATAGTAGATGGTAAGCCAGTTCCTATGGAGGTTAAGGTAGGAGATAAGGTTATCTATTCTAAGTATGCAGGTATGGAAGTTAAGCTTGAGGATGAAGAATTTATCGTTGTAAAGCAGTCAGACATTCTTGCTATTGTTGAGTAAAAAAATTAAATTGATATAACTAGGAGGCATTAAAATGGCAAAGGAAATTAAGTATGGAGCTGAAGCTAGAAAGGCTCTTGAAGCAGGTGTTAATAAGTTAGCAGATACAGTTAGAGTTACAATTGGACCTAAGGGAAGAAATGTGGTTCTCGCTAAGTCATTTGGTACACCACTTATAACAAATGATGGTGTTACAATTGCTAAGGAGATTACTTTAGAGGATGCATTTGAGGATATGGGTGCTCAGATTGTTAAAGAGGTAGCAACTAAGACTAATGATGTAGCTGGTGATGGTACTACTACAGCAACAGTTTTAGCTCAGGCTATGATTAACGAAGGTATGAAGAACCTTGCAGCAGGTGCTAACCCAATCGTGCTTAGAAAGGGTATGAAGAAGGCTTGTGATGTTGCTGTTGAGGCTATTTCAGGTATGAGTCAGACTATAAGTGGTAAGGAGCAGATTGCAAGAGTTGCATCTATTTCTGCTGGTGATGATAGTGTAGGAGAGATGGTAGCTGAGGCTATGGAGAAGGTTTCTAAGGATGGTGTTATTACTATTGAGGAATCTAAGACTATGAAGACTGTGCTTGACCTTGTTGAAGGTATGCAGTTTGATAGAGGATATGTATCAGCTTATATGGCAACTGATATGGAGAAGATGGTTGCTGAGCTTGAAAATCCATATATCTTGATTACAGATAAGAAGATTTCTAATATTCAGGATATTCTTCCTCTTCTTGAGCAGATTGTTCAGAGTGGTTCAAAGCTTCTTATTATTGCAGAAGATGTTGAGGGCGAGGCACTTACTACACTTATCGTTAATAAGCTTCGTGGTACATTCTCAGTTGTAGCTGTTAAGGCTCCAGGCTATGGCGATAGAAGAAAGGAAATGTTAAAGGATATCGCAATCCTTACAGGTGGAGAGGTTATCTCAGATGAACTTGGCTTCGACCTTAAGGATGCTACACTTGATAATCTTGGTAGAGCTAAGAGTGTTAAGGTTGGTAAGGAAGAGACAGTTATCGTTGATGGTTATGGTCTTAAGGCTGACATTGAGGGAAGAGTTAACCTTATTAAAAATCAGCTTGCAGAGACTACATCAGAGTTTGATAAGGAGAAGCTTCAGGAGAGACTTGCTAAGCTTGCAGGTGGTGTTGCAGTAATCAGAGTTGGTGCTGCTACAGAGACAGAGATGAAGGAGTCTAAGCTTCGTATGGAGGATGCTCTTAATGCTACAAGAGCTGCAGTTGAAGAGGGAATCATCGCAGGTGGTGGTTCAGCTTATATTCACGCAACTAAGAAGGTTGCAGAGCTTGCTGATACTCTTGAGGGTGATGAGAAGACAGGTGCTATGATAATCTGTAAGGCTATGGAGGCTCCACTTACTCACATTGCTGCTAATGCAGGACTTGAGGGCGCAGTTATTATTAACAAAATTAAGGAATCTGAGGTTGGTATCGGATTTGACGCATATAAGGAAGAGTATGTTAATATGATCGAGGCAGGTATCATCGATCCTGTTAAGGTTACAAGAACAGCTCTCCAGAATGCAACATCAGTTGCATCAACAATGCTTACAACTGAATCAGTTGTTGCAGACATTAAGGAAGATGCTCCAGCTATGCCAGCAGGCATGGGCGGCATGGGCGGAATGATGTAACTACCCTGAGCAATGCGGAAATAAGAAAGAGTGGCTATGTATGCTTGCATACAAATGGCCACTCTTTCTTATTTCCATATTGCGAGGCATATTACTGAGCCGAAACGAAGTGAAGGCGAAGTATGCCTCGCAATAGCTCAGGGTAGTTACATCATATAATAGGCATATTACTGAGCCGAAACGAAGTGAAGGCGAAGTATGCCTCGCAATAGCTCAGTGTAGTTACATCATATAAAAGCCATTTACTGAGCTGCAGCGAAGCGGAAGCGAAGTAAAATGTCTCAGTGTAGATACATCAAATAAGGCGAAGTATGCCTCGCAATAGGTCAGGGTAGTTATATTATGTAAAATTCAAAAAATCCTTGGTAAAATTTTAAAAAAAAATATTTTCATTTGTAAAATAGTATGATATAGTGTGTATGGTTTTTAAATGATACTATTTTTACGAGGTAGAATTATGAAGTATTTTTGTAAGGAAGAAGACAGAAACGGAACCGACTATCATGAATTTCAGAAGGGTAAATGGTATAAGCAAACCTTCTTTGATTCACACTCTATTGTAATTAGAGATGATGTTCTTAGAGAGATAGGTCTTAAGGAATTATTTGAAAAATGTATTCCTGATTATGATTACTACAGTGCATCTGAGGTGACAGAAAAGATTTGGAATAAGATGCTTAAGGAGGCTCATAAAATAGGTGGAGCAGCAGAAGAGGCTTTGCTTGAGGCGGAACCATGGGTTAAGGATAATTTTCTTACAGAAGAAAGCTTTTCGATATTAGGGATTTAATAAAACTGAGACCAGCAAAAAAGATGGAATTAAAACTATGGTGCTTGCACGAAATAGTTTTTGATTCCATCTTTTTTTGCTGGTTTCTAATATTTAAGAATTGGGTTAACCTCTACCTTAAACGGTATTAAATCAAGTATATCCTTTTCTATATCCACACCTGGATATACCTCAGAAAGGATTAGTCCCTTATTACCTAATTCAAATACACATCTTTCGGTCACATATAAAACCTTCTGTTTGTTAGCTTTTGCTCGTTTTGCAGAGAAGCTAATGCTATTAACATTATCTACGAATTTTGGTATAGAGCCATTATTTTTTATTTTAATCACGCCGTTTTGATCATCTACATCTAATCCTTTAGCATTAAATGTTAAGCAGAATACAACAGTTTTAGTTTTGGCAGTTATATTTGCGAAACCACCGATTCCTGCAAATGCGCCTGGACCTCGATGAGCATTAACATTACCTTCCTTGTCAACCTCCATACCACCCATAAAGCAGATGTCAAGTCCGCCATTATTATATAAATCAAACTGGTTTGCCATATCGTACATAGAATTTGCACCGATAACAGCACCGAATACCTTTCCTGATGCTGGAAAACCACCAACACCGCCTGATTCAACGGTTAAGGTAACCTTTTCAAGTATACCACTTTCTCTTGCGTATTTTGTTACAGTTTCCGGGATACCAACACCAATGTTAACTATATCGTCCGGTTTAAGTTCCATGGCAGCTCTTTTGCCGATGATGTTGCCAGGAATATTAATAAAGTTCTTGGTAGATGTTCTTTGCTCAAGCATTTCGCTCCAATCCTGCCACTGTGTGTAAGAAATGTCGAAGCTACCAGTCAATGATTCGTATGCCGCATGTCTAGGCTCTGGCTTTGCAACAACTATAGCATCTACAAGACATCCTGGAATAATAGTGTTACGTGGTCTTGATGGATTACTTAATATTTTATCAACCTGAACGATGACCTTTCCACCATTTGCCTTAGTTGCCTGACATATGGATAGGGCATCACCAGACATAAACATATCATCGAATGAAATGTTACCCTTTTTGTCTGTTGCAGTACCCTTAATTAAAGCAACATTAAACTTAGGAAGAGTGTAGTAGAGGAATTCTTCTCCATCTACATCAACTCGTTTTACAAGAGAATCATCTTTGGAAATGCTATTTATTCCCGGACCATCTACAGATGGGTCCACAAATATATCAAGACCAACCTTTGATAATGCTCCTGGAATGCCACCTGCCTGAGCACGTATTGCATGAGAAATACATCCAAGAGGAAGATTATATGCTTCAAAACGGTCCTCTAAAACTAATCTTTTGGTACTAAACATAGCTCCAAAATGTCCACATATTATCTTGTCAACGGCACCATCTCTTATGTATTGCTCTGCATTTTTGTTTTCATCCCAAACTCCAAAGCCTGCGCTTGATACCATGGTTAGGTGCCTTGGAGAACCGGTTTTACTGTATTTTTTGTAAAGCGATTCATGTAACTCCACTGGATTTTCTATTCCAAGAAATGAATTTAAGCAGATTACATCGCCGTCTTTTATTAAATCAATCGCTTCATCAGAAGTCATTATTTTAAACATTTTTCATTGGCCTCGTTTCTTTGTTTTACTGTAATATGTACTGTTATTCTTTCTATTGTTATTCAAGCTATTGTTCTACAATAGTGTGGTTTGTTTTTATAATTCCTCGTGGTAATGCATCCTTAGAATTTTTCCATGGCTCGTTCTTGAAGCGATAGTCGAATTTATCTATAAACCATCCGATATCACCATTTACACGCTCCATGTTTTCGAAATAAACCTTATTGATTACATCAAGGAACTCACTATATGCGTCCTTGGACAGCTTGTTAGCACCATAATCGTATAAGAGACCATAGTGATAGGTACAAAATCCCTTGCAATTTTTAACCTTCTCTATAAAATCCTTGTCCTTTTTCCATAGATGAAAGATAGTATCGATATATCTGTCAATCATTTTCTCCATACGTCCACAGATAAAACAGCTATCCTCAAGCTTCTTAATATATTCTCCTACAGACGAAGCTCCTGCCTTTTTGAATAGGCCACCTGCCACAGGCTTATTCTGGCTTAGTGCCTTAAGATCCTTTATTGTTTTGTCTGTGTGAGTTTTCATCATAAGAGCAAGTCCAAGACGATTTTTTTCACCATATAATATCTTGATATGGTGTCTACAAAAGCCTAATTCGTCAGTCATAGCACGATTATCGTCCTCCATATAGCTTGGTCCCATAGTGTATTCTACTGCATTCTTCTCTAGGTCTGCCATCATAGCACAAACCGGACATTCACAGTCTGATTCAAATGCATCATTAACCGGTATAGTATATAACTGTTCTGCCATAAGTTTTCTCCTTTATATGTAGAAATTAAATTAAGTTCATTATATAATAAATCAGTACTAAATACAAAGAAAATGTGTATTGAACAATATAAGTGATTTGGAGAACTTATGGTATATAGCATAATAATATTTATAGTTTTATTATTTACAATATCTATATTTGATTTTAAACGAGTAAAGACCTTTGAGGATTATGCTCTTGCAGGCAAAGCACAGGGATTTTGGCCCGTGTATCTTTCTATGATGGTGTCCATGATAGGAGCATCAGCCACACTTGGTATAGCAGACAAGGTGTGGGATATTGGTTTTTCAGCTTTTTGCTGGCTTGGAGTAGGAGCTATAGGATTATTGCTTCAGGGGGTATTTATATCAAAGAAGATAAGAGAGCTTAATGCTACAACCTTGCCTGATATTGCTGAAAAAACAGTTGGCGAAGGTGCAAAGTCTTTGCTTTCCCTTATCATAGCAATATCCTGGATTGGAATAATAGGAGCGCAGATAGTGTCTCTCGTAAAAATTGTAAAAAGTGTTGCAACAGGTATAAATGAAAATGTATTAATTATAATAATTGCAGCTGTTGTTATTCTTCATACCATGCTAGGAGGTCAATTATCTGTTTTAAAGACAGATATGCTTCAGTCAGGTGTTATTTTAGTTGGTATTTTAGGAAC
>JAZPXZ010000055.1:0-3773 GCA_045543915.1 Wujia sp. | reverse complement strand
TTATTAGGGCGGCCGACATAGTCGACCACCCAATTATCATGGCATCAATTACGGAGTAATATCAATAATACCAATATGATTAGCCTGTTCAAAAGAAGGCAGACAAATCATAGATACGATTGTTTCAACCTGTACGGGGTCAACTTTCTTAGTTGTGACAACAGCTACACCAGTATCTGTAATAGCCACATTAGCAGCTGCACCGGACATAAGGTCAGACTCCGCAGGAGTAGTACCAAACCATGTCTTACCAAGATTTCCATCAGGGAACATTACAAAAGTATCTGTCGGCATAAACGCCTGAGCTGTACCAGACTCATCTGCATATCTATAATCATTTACATAGATACGAACCTTTGTTCTGTTCTCGACATATCTAATAGCCTCATCCTCTGTAATCTCACCGATATTAGAACGAAGAGCGAAGATTGCAGTCTTAATCTTCTCGTTGTTCATAATATGGTCAAGAACTGTACTATCACACATAGCTCTTGTACATACAACACCAGTCTCACTACGAATGGTCTTTTTAAGAGCACGAATATCTGCAATAGGGTCAGAGCTCTGATAATTAGACCAAGCAGTCTGTACTGTAACCTTATGGTTCTGAGGAATGCCATAATCATAAGAGAATACCTGACCGTTGTTAGCCATGGCAATAACACCAGTTGTAAGGGCCATCATTCTCATTCTCTCACGAGAAGCACGAGCACCACGAAGAAGTCTCATCTCGTCGTCAAATACTCTATTCATTACAGCATCAATATAAGCTGCATTACCTGTCTCAAGCACAAGATTGAGTTCCTGTCTGAGTTCTTCATCAATGTATGTGGATTCCTTGAAGTAAGGCATCTGCGCCTGCATAGCCGAGAAACCAATGCGAGGTCTCGGAATAGCAGCTGCATCAAATGCAGATGTTTTCAGAACAATAGGAAGTCCCTTTGCACCCTTAATCCACTTGAGGTCTAATCCTCTCTTTTTATCAGCTGGGAACAGTTCCTCGCAAGGATAAGGAGCTTCGTCCTGTACTAACTCTTCCCAATAAGCAACCAGTTCCTGGGCCTGCATTAAATCAAAAATAGTCATATATATTTACCTCCTAACTACCATAATCAAACATTGAGAAACTGTACGTCACCAACTTTGGTACCAGCAGTTACAAGAGCCTTAACATCAGTATCGAGTCTGTTAACATTAACAAAACCGAACAGAAGAGCCGTACCATTCTTATTACCATCTGTAACATCTACATCATGTAAAAGAACAGCATTATTACCGGAGTCACCATGTGTAACCGGTGTCTGTAAATTTGCTAAGGAAATTGTAATAGGTGTACCTGCCTTAGCAATCTTTCTTGTAACACCATTAGCCGTAACATTTGTACCGACAGACTGAGCGACTACACAACCTACAGAATACTGAAATTCTACATTCGCTAAAATCTGTCTAGGTGCAGTATATGTCGCGGTCTTAACACCATCATAATTAAACATATTATCCTCCACTATTAAAATAAATTACTTCCAATAACTACTCTTTGTGTTATTTGTCTTTCTAGCAGCGGCAAGTCTTTTACCAATTCCCTTTGTAGAATCAGAACCCTTAGAGGAAGTTTTCTTACCACTAATAGAACTACCTGTACCCTTTTTACCGACAGGATTATCTGAGCCTTCATCATCAGAAGAATCTGTAAACCAAAAAGGATACTTACTCTTGAAATTAGTAATAACAGAATCTACGTCGTCATCATCGGTGACTTTAGTAATAGCAAGGGCAACAACATCGTCTACACAATCTGCTTTGGCACCAAGCTTAAGAGCTGTAGCCTTGGCCTCTGCAACTCTAGCTTTCTCCATTGCCTGAGCAAGTTTTGCGTCACTCTCCGCCTGTTTCTCATTTGCCTTCTGCTCAGAAGTTTTCTGAGCTTCAATAAAGGCTTTAAACATAGAAACAGTGCTCGTATCGGAAGGGTCAATACCCAATTCTTTATAAGCCGATGCTCTACCTTGCTGTTTCTCCTTAGTCATCATTCTATTTACTTCTGCCTGAGTAAAAGTCTTTTCATTTGCAGATTCTGCACCAGACGAACCGTTCTGATTGCCATTATTACTATTTTGTCCAGTTTCAACGTTCTCGTTCTGCTGGTCAGTATTTACTTCATTGTTTTCTTCGTTACCCATTTTATTTCTCCTTAATATAAATCCATGATACCCATGGTGGTTAATAATCCACATTAATATCGCGTGGTACGATATGACTCTACCGATTTAAATTTTAATTTGTCAATGTAAATTTTAAAATAGACGACTCATCACCATTATGAATGACTTTACCATCATACTTTAACATCAAACTAAGCCTTTTTGTATTCAGCTTTGCTCTAAGGTCCTTAAAATTAGAATTAAGCTTTTGATTTATAGTTTGCTTTCTTCTCTTAGCAGATGATAACTTAATCATATGCTTATAACATTTTTGACAACATTCAAGTGTATCATCATCATCAATTTGTACATAATGACGATTACCACACTTTTCACAATCAAAATATGTAAGATATATTGTGTCACCATCGCACTCATATGGAACCCTATGCTTAATAAGCGCTGAGTCTTGCGTTATATTATTAGCAAAACCACATTTACTACATTTAATAACTAAGCCTTTCATTATAAGACCCCCGATATTTTATTATATCATACATAATGTAAAATGTAAATACCTTTTTGCATTTTTATCAAAAAATTTTGGGCCTCTCTAAGGCCTCAGGATTGATTTTATATTCAAGTGGTATATCTTACCAAATGAGATACAAAATCAAATCCTTGATATGAGGATGAGGCCCTGGTGTGGGCTTTTTAAGACCCACTGGCAAATGCCTCTGGATAGTATATAGGATTCATATAGAACTCAGCTAAATTACCAGAAGCCTTTGCCTCATCAATAGATACCTCAAGAGTACATTGACCATTCGGGTGGTCTAATGGAACTTCTTCTGCGGTATAAAATGTACCATCCCTATCTGAACATAATTCACACGGATGACCACCAGAAGCATGCCATATATATCCATTAACAAATGGATTATCTTTTGTAATAGCTATCAATGTACTTTGATATGAATGCTGTATCATGGTTCTTGCTAACCTATAAGCATTATAATCAACCTTTCTATTATGAACAGAAACGATTTTTGTAACTCCATTCTGTTCATATGTCTTTACTGTCCATGGGACTCTGGCTTGAGGATTAACATACTTTTCAAGCATTTTAGCTATATCATAAACAGACATATCCTGAGCTATTCCCATTGAAATTATATTGTATATATCTCTATCGTGACCTTGAGATATATTCCATATCCTTTCACTGAGTGGTTTCTTATCAGAATATAAATTACCAGTTATTATGTTTCTAACAGCTATATTCTTAGCATATGAAAATCTAGTATCAAACTTACTTATATCTTTTATACCTAAGCTTGATAACCATCTTTTATTAACAGCCACTGTGATATTTGACATATCATTTATACCAATATTAATTCTTGAATTAATTTCTGCACTAAGCTGTTTACTGGCATTTCTCATTCTATAATACATCTGGGTGAGCTCTCTCATCTTTTGAATATCAGAGCCACCAGAAGTTTTATAAGATTGATATTCTGACTTTATTTCTCTAGCCCACTGATTATATAACTTTCTTATCTCTTTTAGCTCTCTCTTTGTTATCTCATCTCTGGCCTCTTCAGCATCTTTAAAAATTAGCTTATTATC
>JAZPXZ010000054.1:0-24893 GCA_045543915.1 Wujia sp. | reverse complement strand
CCATATTCCAAATATTCATATACCTCAGAAACATCTACAGCCTCATCTAAGACATTCTTGCTAACATTGTCTGATTCATAGAGAACTGGCATATCATCTGTTCCTACCGCTTCCTCTAATCTCTGGCTATATTCTTCTTCTGGTATACACTCAACCTGTATAGTAATTGCTGACTGGTCAGCCAAATACTTCTCGCTCATGTCAAGAATCATCTGCTTTTCATCATCAGCGTTCTCTGACTTATCTATACATAACCAAATAGTCACATTTGCCTCTTCAAGCACAACCTGACTCTTCTTACTCTTGTAAATGTTTAATACCATCACTCCGCCAACCAACAAAACAAGGGCTGCAGCGGCTATTCCTATTATTCTTTTACGCTTTCTCCACTTAAGCTCTGTCCTAACATCCATAACCTTGGTCTTATTTAAGATGGCATCCTTAAACTCATCCACATTCCTAAATCTAAGGTCAGCATTAGTAGCAATACCCTTCATAATTGCATTGCTTAAGTAAAGTGGTATACTGTTATCTATATCTATAGGCGCCACTACATCATCTTCTACAATTCTATTTACAGATTCATCCGGTAACACGCCTGTTACCATTCTGTACAATGTAGCAGATAATGCATATATATCAGTCCATGGTCCCTGTTTACTCTTAGACTGATACTGCTCCGGTGGAGCAAAGCCAGGCTTTAAGATAATTGATCTGGTTACTTCCTTTTCTTCATCTGAGAATCTAGCTGCACCAAAATCTATCAGCTTTATCTTACCGCCGTCACATATAAATATATTGTCAGGGCTTATATCCCTATGAAGAATTGCTGCCTTATGTATATCTCTTAAAGCATCGATTATGGATGAAATGATTTCCACTGAGGTTTCACAATCAATTTTTCCATGCTCCTGCTTTAGAAATCCCTTTAAGGATATTCCATCCAGAAACTCCATAACTATATATGCAGTCTCATTCTCCTCAAAGAAATTTTCTACATGTACAATATTAGGATTATCGCTGAACTTGGCCATATTTCTAGCCTCATCCAAAAACCTGTTTAAACCTGCGTAGTATTCAGTTCTTCGATTACCCTCATAAATAATTACCTTATTTTGACCAGGCACTCTCTGAACTAATCCTGTTGGGTAATATTCTTTAATCGCAACTATTGTTCCTAAGGTATTATCCCAGGCTTTATAGGTTACACCAAATCCACCAAAACCCAGTACCGTTCCTATAACATATCTATCCTCTAATACTGTACCCGGATAGAGATGATATATCTCATTAGGTGGTGTTCCCTCTGTGTGATTACAATGTGGACACTGATATAATATATTTTCTCCATCTGAAGGAATGGAAAATTCCTTCATGCAATTCAAACATCTTCTAGTCATGCTTTTCTCCTATCCCAGCTTAAGCTTAATTCCTTTATTTCCAAGCTGAATAATTGTACCTGCTTCTATCTCTGATGTAACATTCTCATCAAGTCTCTTTCCATTTTCATAGTAGGTACCATTTGTTGAATAATCAGTCACCAAATATTTACCTGTCTTTGAATTAAAACTAACCTTACAATGCTTTCTACTTATTTGATCACCATTTAGCACCAATTGACAAAGCTTAGGGTCTCTTCCAACAATAATATTTGAATCTACATCTACGGTTGCACCCTTATATTCACCGCTAAGTACGGTAAGTAGGGCTTTAACCGCTTTTCCATCTAAAACCAAACCAACTATGGATACTATTACAACTACAGCCATGAAGGATATAGACAACCAATATCCAAAGGTTAGAGCATTATTAAGTACTATTCTTACAAACTCTCCCACCCACTCAACTATGGTATCTCTTAAGCTTTCAGCAACAACAGAATCTACTATATCTCCGTCTCCGCCAAGCTGGTCTTCAACGCCTACCACAATGGCATTCTTTGCTACATTTGGTAAGAATAAAAATATAGATAACATAGAAAATGTAGATGCTAAGGACAACACAAGTGTTGTTATATATCTAGCCTTTTTCTTTAAAACAATAGATACAACAATTGTGGCAATACCTAAAATCCATGACGCAAATAAGCATCCTAACACAAAGTTCTTAACTGTCTTTACCTGTTTAATATTTTTTCCATATTTGAGGTTTACCAAAGAGTCCACAATACCAACTCCAGACTTGGATCCTATCCATTCCTCTCCATCACTCTCCAAGTACTCCTCGGAGTCATATTCGAATTCCTCGAATACCTCTTGGAATGCATCCACTATATCTTCCTCAGCCAACTTAATATAAGGCATGAACATAGTACTTAAAGCAAGAACTGCAAAAGCTAACAATAACACCAAAAATACGATATTTTTCTTATCCTTCATATCTATCCCTCCATCCATACAGCTATTGCTGAATTATTATCCATATTAGTACCTTTTCCATTGTCCATTACATCTCTAACCATCAATTCCATCCATTCTTCTACACTTTTTGCCTTCTTCAAATGTAGCATCATAGCCTTCTCATCAATAAGCTCCCAAAATCCATCTGAGCAAAGCAAAAAGGCCTGACATTTCTTAGTTGGAATACTTTGAGACAACTCATAGGAATGATTATTCCAAGGTGTTCCTATTACTCTAAGTAATCTATTTCTATCCTCGTGTCCCCTTATGTCTTTATCCTTAATTTCACCCAGATTTACAAGCATCTGGGGCACACTATGATCTAAGGTTCTATTAACAACCTTCCCTTTATTGAAATGATATAATCTGGAATCACCTATGTGTCCCCATCTAACCTTATCTCCGTCAATCACCAAGGTTACCAAAGTTGTTTTCATGTCTATTTTTGTTTTATCTAATTGCTGCTCTTCTAGTACCTTTTCCTGTGCCATACTAAAGCATTTATCTAAAAAATCCTCGTTGTAATCCTCTGCAAACAATTCCAGCACAGTCTTGACTGCAGATGAGGAAGCACACTCACCACATCCATGACCACCTAAGCCATCTGCCAAAACAAAGCAATATCGTCCATCTTCCATATGCTGTCCTACGCTATCCTCATTTACCTCTCTACCACCTACATGGGTGTGAATTTTATAAGTAATCATCCAACAACCTCCCAGTCACTTTATTAGGTTCGTTATATTTACGCATACTACCCCCATTCTCATTCAAAGAATTTTATCATATTTGCATATTCAATAACGAAGCATTGCATATTATGCTCGTTATCTTGCAAAAAAGGCAGTTTTGTGTCGAATTTTATGAAAGAGCCCAAGCTGAGCACAATATTAAATTCCCTTATAATCTCTATGAGAAAATTATATATTTTTTTATGATTTATTTGACTCAAATGTAACTTTTGCAGGAAAATGTGTAAAAAAAAGCAAAACCCGTAGAACAAATCGTTCTACGAGTTTTGCTTTACCTATTTTAATACGGATCCGCTGTTCCTATCTCTGGAACCAAATTCACGCCCTTATCCCAGCTTGTGTATAGACACTCTCCTTCATATCTATCAAACACAAAGCTGCATACTGCATAATATCGGTCATCAGGTTTCTCCTTTATTAATTTTACTTCTAAATTACCGTCATCTGCAGTTCCTTCATCATATCTTATACCATACGAATTCAAAGTATCTATAAATGTAAAGTAATCAGGAACATTCTCACCATATGCACCTATTCCATATGAGTTATACCATGTCCATGATGTCCCTTCTATTATTCTTATATGAGTCAGGGTACATTCCTTAAACCTTGCACTTTCATCACCCATATTAAATATACCTGCTTCAAATACTTCTTCTCCATTTATACTTACAACTAAGTCCATTCCTTGATACGGTGTCAATATAATTTCTGGATCACCTATATATCCTGAACAATCAAATGCGCTCCCCTCAATCACACTTACAAATTCGGTATATGACATTTCGTCATAAAACACCATATCTGCTACTTGAGCCATAGTCACTTCTGAATACTCTGTTTCAGGATTATAATTATCATATAAATTCACACCTAAAATATCCGGATTAAGTGCGCATAAAGCCACCTTATCTATTTCTGTTGTGATTTCCTCCGTCGTTTCTTCTGTTGTCATTTCTTCTGTTGTCGCTTCTGTTTCTTCCGTCGTATCTTCTATCTCTTCCTCTGTTTCCTCTGTTACTTCTTCTATTTTCACAGAAGTTTCTTCTACATATAATTCTACTTCAGTTCCAAAATCTGGATTATTCAACACTTCTATATACTCATAATATATCTCTGAAAAATCTGATACCTCTTTATAACACACTCCTCTTTCATCATAATACATAGTACTTTCAGGTTCTATATCATATATTTCATCATAAAAATACACAATCATATTTTCATCATCATACTCAAATTTACCAGAACACTCCCATCCAAAAGATGTGCCTTCGTAACCTGTCACACGATTTTGTTCGTCATAATAATAACAAACATCCATATATTCTTCCTGTTGAGTTGCGGAATACATATATACTTTGGATAGATTCCCTTTGTCATCATAAGAGATATCTGTCTTAAATACATCATCACCATATCCTATACATTTGCCTTCTTCGTTGTATATAAACTCATAATATGTTTCCATATCAGAGTCATAATCATAATTATAGGAAGTTATTACTTTACCTTCTTCATCAAAGGTCAGTTCAACTTTTCTTGTATTATCTATATATGTATCATATTGTATGTTAACATTGTTGAGATTATGAAATTGTACAGTATCTGTATTGTAGAAGCACATTTTTAAAAATAGCTCCGGTCTGTATAAATTAGGTGCGATATAAGTTTTATCTACGGTTACACTTCCATTTTCATCATTGTAAATATATATATATGTATCATCCCCATAATCGCTAATTTCTCTCTCGCTTACAACCATATAATCCATTGAAAACAATTTTATATTATTATTTATTTCTTTTACTATATTTATATCGGAACCATATATTTCTTGCATCTGTTCTCTACACACTTCATAATCATGCGCATTATCCTCCAAATATAGTTGTTCCATCTTTTCTAAATGCTTTGTTTTCATCTCCACATAACAAGTATCATATATTTCTTGCAATTCCTCATAATATGATACTTCCTGCATATCTTTATCCTCTAATACAGCATTAGCCTGTAACATCGCATTGTAATAATCACCTTCTTCATACAATTCCGTCACATCGTTATAACATTGTTGTACTACATCCGACTTATCCTTCTTATTATCTGACTTAGATATAATACCCCCTACTATAACGCAAAGTATCCCCACAAAAGCAGCGAAAAGCACTGTAATACCTATAATCTTTTTTACATTTGAATTCTTAGTCACATTCTTTTCTTCTTTTAGTGTTATTCTAACTGTTCCATTAACTTCCTTATTGTTTGTTATGACAATCTCAATACCGTCACTCAAACATTTCTCATCCACTCTATTCCCATTTGTAAAAATTCCATTGGTACTCTCTAAATCCTTTACATGCCATAATCCATTTTCCAAGTAAAAACATCCGTGTACCCTTGAAACAGCACTCGAACTTAAAACTATATCACTTTCAGGATGTCTACCAAAACTAATCACATCCTTACCAAAGCTTTCCAAACTAATTGTACGCTTTTCTTTGTTACCATCACAAACAACTACCTGCATATACTCCACCTCTTCTTGTATATTACATATTCTTCTTAATGCATTTTTCCAACGCTCTTATCATGGCATCCACATTTTTATAGCGTTTCTTATGGTTCAATGCTATACTTTTCAAAATTATTTTATCTAATCCTTTGAGCTCTGTTGTTATATTTATTTCTGTATCTGCCATCTTCCTTTCAAGTGCTTCCTGTAGTCTATCTCCTGTAAGCATTTTATACATAATAGCTCCTATAGCATATATATCAGTCCATGGTCCTATATTAATATTGTGCGCAAAATATTGTTCTGGTGCTCTATAGTTTGGACTTAGTGTCATGATAGATTTATCATTCTTGTAAGCTCCTGGTGTAGAATTAATAAAATCTATGAATCTAACACTCCCATCATTCAACAAACAAATACTTATATCTCTCAATAATCGATGAACAACATCTTTTTCATGTAGTATTCTTAGAGCATCCAAAACTGCTAAAATAATATCCACCATTTCTCTCTCAGAAATACTTCTGTTTTTCTGTAATTGGTACAAGGACTTATCTTCAACGCACTCTTCTACTGCATAATATATGTCTCCAATCATAAATAATTCCAAAGCTGGTGTAACCCGTTTTTTTTCATTAAGACTTATAAGATTTTTAATACTTTCAATCAATCTCTCTGTATATATTAAATCTATAGGTTTTACTTCTCGAATTATAGTGGTTTCTCCCGTCTCAATCAGCGTTGCCCTATATACACTTTGATATGCTTCTTCATGCAAATATTCTATTATTCTGTATTTTTCTTTTAATACAGTATCCACTGGTAAAATATCATTTCTCATAGCTTTTCACCATATTTCAATCTTTGTGATATTATTTTTCCCTTAATTCTATTATGTAGTATGTAAACAACAAGGTATCTAAATTCAATATTCCCATGCAAAATGTATCTATATCGTTATTAACCATTATGCTTCTTGCAAACAGCTTATCTGCATAGGACAGAACACAGTTATCCTTATGACAATGAATAAAGCCTACCACTTCAATTCCTGACTCATACCATTCCTCTAGTTTTTCATTAAGATATTCTGTATTAGGAATATACATTTGTTTGTCATCCTGCTTTATGCCTAAATCATATATACAATATTCAATCACAGAATTTTTTGCACCAATAAAGGCACCTATTTCGTAGTCATATGATAACAGTTTCTCCTTAATTTGACTTTCAACCTTAATATCATATTTTAAAGACAAATCAACTTTGTTATATATTATATCTTCCATATTAATTAACTAATTCAAACAACAGATGTAGATTAAATCCACATCTGTTGTTCATTTACACATTTTATTATTTTCTTGTACTGTAGCCACTGCATCCACTTGAGCTTTCCCATGGATAATAGTATGCTCTGTTTCTCTCGCACCATATTTTTCCGCTGGAATCCTTTTCTCCCGGATCTGACCAAATACAATCCTTACATGTTCCATAACAGCAAAAGCCTTCTGTAACCTTAATCTTCTTTACTTCCTTTTCCATAAATAATTACCTCCTCTGTATTTTTTTAATACTTTAGTTCGCCTTCCCTACCACAAGCTGAAATTTATCATGTCCCTTTCCTAGAGTAATAGTTGTTCCAACAGACAGCATATTGCACACATTCTTTGGAAGTCTGTTTCCATTCTCCAAATAAGTTCCATTTGTAGACATATCTGTCACTAGAAATTCTCCTCTATCCATATCATATATAATTTTACAGTGAGCACCACTTATATATGGATTTTGCATAATAATATGAGCTCGCTTAGAATCTGTACCTATAACCAGTTCTCCATCACCCATAGGAAGCTCTGCTCCTGCATATTCACCTGATATACATTTAAGCTTTGCCACATATTCTACTTTCTTAACTGCCGCTAAAGCTGCTTTAGGCTTCGAATCATTCTTTTCTACTTTCTTTATTTCAGCTTTAGGCTTTTCCATTGGAAGCTCTTCGTAGCTCTTCCTATATGATGAACCCATATTTTGAATTCTAGCAATTCTTTCATCTGTGTCTGGATGACTACTAGCTAAGTTAGCAAATAACCCTTTAGGACTTTCGCCACATATATTATCTAGCAATGCACAAAGCTCATCACCATATCCAAGCATTACTGAAAACTCATCTGCTTCAAATTCATTACTACGACTAGACTTCATAACAAGCAACACACCAAGCTTAGACCACAGCCATGTCAAAGCGGTCACTGTTAACAGTGTCAACAAATGATATATTTCAATTACTAAAAGTCCAAACCATGAATTCTCTCCTACTATAAAGGCAATCAATAAGAACATGATATGTATTAGTTCTATTATTACTCGAATACCTATTATAATAGCATTCACAATCATATTTCCTACTGATACAAGCAATATCAAATCTGTGTCCTTGTGAGACAAATGTCCAAATTCGTGTCCTAAAGTTGCCTTTATTTGATCTGCTGGCTCATCTAACAATCCTTTAGTAACACATATTGTTTTACGACCTGTTGCAAATGCATTCGGACATTCATCATTGCTTATGTAAAGCTCTATGTCAGTAGCAAGCTTTGGGTCTAATTTTTTTGCCTTTTCATATACCTCATTAAACAAAGGATACAAATAGTCTATTTGATCCTTTCTATTTATCTTCTTACATCCCAGCTGTATTCTTAATATCCATTCTCCAATTGGGGATAAAGCTATACATAGAGACAAAATGTATACCGCTAAGCCTATCAGCAATGCCATACCAACATTTCCATCTGTGAACAAATATATAACAGCTGATATAACAAAATAATTTAGCACAAGATAAATAATCACTGGAATGTTTGATTTTCTAAACATTCTCTTGAAAAATTCAATAATGTACATATAGTTCGTCACCTCTTTTATTCATGTTTTTTCGACATTTTTAATTCTATCACAATCCATTTGTCTTATTTCTTATCTTGCATTTTTGTACTATTTTATTGCATAAAAAGAGCGACAAATTTTTGTCGCTCTTTGACATAGTGTTGTCTTTATTCTTCAATAATATAAGAAATCAATTCCGCAGTTTCACTTGCCACATAGTAATACCCACTAGTTTCTACTATAAATCCGCTATCAAAGCCTTGATCATAAGGATAATCATAATCCGATACCAAAATATTGGTTGCACCTTCTTTTAATGCGATAAAGCTGACCACAATATGGTCATAGTAATCCTTTTCATTTCCCTGACACCTGAGAATCAAGGAGCTTTCATAGTTTTCTATGCGATTATTTATTATCTCAGATGTAACATTACCTTCTACACCACTAAACTGCAGATATTCATTATCATAATTTAGTACGAACTTAGCAGACCACGGAATTGCAGAATTCCCTTGCTCAGCTTTAAGCTCCATTTCTATTTTTATCTCCTCACCTACCTTATATTTTTCAGTAATTCTATCCATATTATTAACAATGGATGCATCAAACAAAAGGCCATCCATTTCATATATAGTAACCGCAGTACCTATAGGGTATTTTTCACCAGCTTCTACATCAAGCTCTAGAACATATCCCGGAAATACCTCACCTACATAATTCTCATCGTATATGTACTCTATACAGCACTCAAAGCCTAATTCTTCAAGAGTTTTCTTATAGTCATCCGCTTTCGTAAGATAGTAGCTAGGTATCTCTATCATCTCTACCCCATCACTTACTTCAAGTACCACAACTGTTCCTTTAGCAACCTTATCCCCTTGATTATAGCTTTGACTTATAATGCTTCCTTTTGGAATTACATCACTATAGCTTCTCTTTTCTATGGCGATATATAGTTGGCTTTCTTCAGCCAAAGCCAGCCCAGTTTCTAGGTCATTATTACACAGGTTCGGAACTACTGTCTCACCCTCTTCGTAATCATCCATACCTTTTGATACCTGTAATGTAACTTCGCTTCCTCTTCTTACCATTTCATCACAAGGTATGCTTTGGCTGACTATACAACCTTTAGCCATAGAACTAGATACCTCTTCAAAATTCGCATAGATATGTAGCCCATCCAGTTCCTCCATAGCTGCCTCTTTTGATAGTCCAACATAATCTCCCATCACAGAATTGATACCACCACTACTCAAATCCAATTTGATTTCTGTGCCAATATCAACAATTTCACCTGCCGATATCTCCTGACCCATAACAGTATCTCTTAGAGCATCATCAGAGGATACCCAATCTCCACGAACAGCAACCAGTCCGTTTTCACTAAGTATTTTTTCCGCCTCATCATAAGACAAATTAATAACATTTGGAACATACACCTGATTTTGGTTTATAACCTCTTCATCTGTAATAAAATTATCCCTAACAATATTATATCCCGCAGTAAATGCCATCAATAAAAGGACAACTGCAAAACCAATTGCTATTTTTATCCCCCATGGTAGCCTGCCTATATCTGCTTTTTTATTCTTTGCTTTAGTTCTTTTTATTTTATTATTTTGTGCTGTTATACCATTCAAGAATTCTGCAGATGTAGCTGTTCTCTTCTCAATATCTAATGCTAATGCATTAAGCAATGCATTTTCTTGTGATTTCTTTATTTTTATTCCATATCTTGAAGGTGGCTTAAGATTATCTTTTCCCTTTCGCTCCATGGAATCCTCAGGTGTAATACCAGTAAGCAGCTTATAATATGTTGCCGCGCATGCATAAACATCTGTCCAACTTCCCTGTCTTCCCTTGCTAAAATACTGCTCTGGTGGTGCATATCCTTGCTTTATTATTACCGACAAGCTTTTGCTATACCCTGTAGCAGCATTTTTTGCTGCTCCAAAATCGATAAGCTTTATTCCGCCCTCCTTGGTAATAAATATATTTTCAGGAGATATATCCCTATGAATTATGCCAGCTTGGTGCACCTTTGATAATATCTTTAACACCTCAGCAATTATATCAGTTGCCTTTTCAACACTAAGCTTCTTTTTTCTTTTCAACAGTTCCTTTAAGGTTTCACCTTCCAAGCATTCCATAACAATATACACTGTATTATTTGCACGAAAACAGTCATATATTTCTACTATTCCCTCATTATCCTTAAGCTTAGACAGCTTCTTCGCCTCCTGTTCAAAGCGCTCTAAGCCCCTATAGTATGCTTTTTCCTTATCACCGGTAAAAACAGACACTGTAGCTTCTCCCGGACTTCTAGTTGCAAACTCTCCGGGAAGATATTCCTTAATCGCAACCTTTTTATCCAAAATAGCATTGTATCCAACATAGGTAACTCCAAAGCCCCCGTAACCTATTGCCCGTCCAACAATGTATGTATCAACTAATGTAGAATGAATAGGTAGATGATATCCTATACTTTTATATTCACTTTCCTTAAATCCGCAGTGTGGACATTTATCTATCTCAACATCATGCATGCCCATACAACCCATACATTGTATATCCATTGTCACTTTTCTCCAATGCTAAATGGTATAATATATATCTACTCTTTCTCTATAACAATATCAACACTGTCATCTGTCTCAGCAATTATTTCATCACCTTCCTCAAATTCCACTGTTGAATCAATTCCCCAGTTACCCCATGCCTCAGCTTCCTGTCCGTAATCCCTTGTAATATATGTAAATATATCAAATTTTGTTATTCCGTCCTTCAGTGCAATAAAGGTTAGAGTAATTGTGTTACTGTACTGAGCCTCTGTCCAAGAATCTCTAATTGCCAGCATCTCACCATAATTAGGGTCATCTTCTATGTTCCTTGTTTCTTCTGCCCCTTCTACCTTTTCCAGTCTTAAAAATTCACTGTCATACTTCGCCCCAATATCTATATAAGTATAGGCTGGTGAAACCGTATTTTCCGAAGATAACAGAATCTTTATTTCTATCTCATCCCCAATATTAAAAATATTCTCAGTTTCATTAGTCGGAGAAGAAATTTCTCCATCTATAGTCACTCCTCTAACAGCATAGATTACAACACTGCTCCCTTTTTCTACAAAGGAATTGGCAGCCTCACTTAACCTAATCACCTCACAAGGACCTGTTGCCCCATCCGGCTCATAAACTACTTCGTAATGCAAGCCCAGCTCATCTAATATAGTTTTTGCCTTCGATAATTTTATGCCTGATAAATCCGGCATTCTAATTATCTCTACTCCAGCACTTACCTCCACATCTATTATGCTTTTGCCGGAAACAAACTCTCCTTCTTTATAATTTTGAGATATTATTTCACCCTTAGGTACACTTGTACTGTAAGTATTTTTAGTTATCCTGACATATAAGCTTTTACTTTCCAATATACTTAGAGAATCCGAGAATTGAATTCCCACCAGATTAGGCACCTCTACCGGTTCACTCCCATAATCACTTCGACCCTTTGATACTTTAAAATGTATCAAGCTTCCCTTAGCCATATTTGTATAATCCGGAACATCATAAGAAACAACACAGCCTGGAGCTATTACACTTTCTACCTGGGTGTATTCGGCGAATACCTCTGCTTCATCTAACTGGGTAATAATTTCATCGAAGGACAAGCCAACATAGCTGGTAATATATGTTTGGGCTCCTCCATTACTTATGACAAGCTCTATTTCAGTGCCCTTTTCAACTATGTTACCAGCAGAAACACTTTGTTCGACAACTATATCCGGTGGCATATTATCAATCATTTCTCGTTTTACTACCTTTGCTGCCAAGCCATTTCCCACTAGAACATTTTCCGCATCCTCATAAGTCATATTTAGTACATTGGGCACATACACCTGGTTTTCTAACATACGTTCCTGATCGCTTATCAGATTATCTCTTACCACCATATATCCTATGGCAAATGCTACAATAACAAGAATTGCACCTAAAGCTATCCCCAGCTTAGTTTTAAGCTTCATCTTACCAAGATCAATATTTTTCTTCTTTGCTTTTAATCTTTTTATCTTTAAATTTCCTGCAGATATCCCCTGAAGAAACTCCTTGGCTGTAGCAGTTCTATTATCTGCATCAAGCTCCAACGCATTAAGCAATGCATTCTCTCTGCTTTTTCCAAGCTTTATTTTTAGCTTTGACGGTGGAACTAACAAATCCTTCTCCATTCTCTCCATGGAGTCATCTGGAGTTATTCCTGTAAGCATCTTATAATATGTGGCTGCAGCGGCATACACATCTGTCCAAGTACCCTGATGTCCCTTGCTATAATACTGCTCTGGAGGAGCATAACCCTGCTTAATTATTACTGATAAGCTTTTGCTAAGACCTGTCATAGCATTTCTAGCAGCTCCAAAATCTATAAGTTTTATTCTACCATCACTAGTAAGAAAAATATTTTCCGGAGAAATGTCCCTATGTATTATGTTCTCACTATGAACCTCTGCTAATGCATTAAGAACTGCTTTGATTATCTCAGTAGCTTCTACTATGTTCAATTTCTTTTTTCTAGTCAAAAGAGCTTTTAAGGTTTCACCTTCTAGACATTCCATAACAATATAAACAGTGTTATTTGCCCGGAAGCTATCATAGATTTCTACAACCCCATCTTTATTTTTTAACCTTGCAAGCCTTTTTGCTTCTTGTTCAAATTGCTCTAAGCCTTTGTAATACGCCTGTTCCTTGTCTCCTGTAAAAGCGGTAACTGTAGTATCTCCTGGACTTCTGGTTGCAAACTCTCCCGGCAGATACTCCTTAATTGCCACCTTCTTGTCAAGTATGGCATTGTAACCTACATATGTAACTCCAAAGCCTCCATAGCCTAGCGTCCTTCCTACAATATATGTATCCTGCAAAATTGTATGAGGCGACAAATGATAACCTATTTTTTTGTATTCACTTTCTATAAATCCGCAATATGGACATGTATCTAATTCGTCATCATACATTTCCATACAGCTCATACATCGTACATCAACCATACACTATTTTTCACTCCATGCATCAACTGATTCATCACCAGCTATCACTTCATAATATAGTTCTTCTTCTAATTCATCTAAATAAGTCTGCTTGCCATAATCAAAATACATTTTTTCTGGATAATCCAAAATAATTTCATAATTCTCATCTATGTCTGTCATTGATATAAAAACATTTTTATTAAGAGGAAGTAGCTGTTTCGATACAAACAAGGCTTTCTGCGGCCTTTCTGCTAGAAAGTAGTTCATTAACACCTTTGCCGCCAATATCTCTTCTTCATTTGCACCATCTCCTATACTCCACATTCTGCTGAACTCACCATATATCTTGTCTGTTGTGACAGGTCTGATGGAATATAGCCCAGGCAAAGCCTGCCTCATAGAATTATATTCATCTGTTGATGCCAAATAGTAAGTAATATTGCCTTCCTCAAAAGCATTATATATTAGATTTGTATCTTCTATATCATATTCCTTAGAATCAAACTCTGCATTGAAATCTTCAAGTATTTCTATAGATTTTTCGTCTATAACATTTTTATCTCCATAACAAAATTTACCACCTAGGCTATTCAAGAACATTGCGTAGCTATCATAGTCAATATAAAATCCCTTGCTTGCTCCAGACGATAGCTGAGAATAATCATTTACCTCCACCGAGTTCATATCTATTCCATTTGTTCTCCTAACATACACAACAGGTACTGTAAATGCTGTAGGAAATTGTTTTCCTTCTTCTATCTTCTTTTTATAATCATCTAAAAAGTAACAATTCGAAGTATCTAAATAGTCATAGACATCATTCCAAGCTACTGTTTTATTAAGTACATTTTCAGAAGCTTTATCTGATATAAACAATGTAGGAAGCGTTCCATTAGCAGCTGCTTCATCAAGCTTATCACAATATTCATTATCAGGTATTGCTGTCACCTCAATGGTTACATTCTCCTGCTCCTGAAGAAATTTTTCTGACATACTTAACACCTGTTCCTCAGCGGCTTTTATATCGTCAGTCATTGTATCTTCCGAAACCTGTACCGGAACCCAAATGCTTATGGTGGAGCGTTCTAGCTCTATCTTATCACTTCTATACCGATAATATTTATACGCACCAATTCCACCTATGCAAATCAAAATAATAGAAGCCATTATAATAATAGCCCTTCTTAACTTTCTTGCTTTTACCTGTCTTGTTGCATTTTTTACTATCTTTTTCTTCTGTAATGCCTTTTTAAACTGAGGTATACTACCGAACCTTAATTCTTCATTTATGGCCATAGCCTTCATTACAGCCTCACTAATATATTTGGGAATCCTATCATCTAGCTGCTCTGGTGACTTTAAATCGTCCTCTCCAGCCCTACTAACCGACTCCTCTGGTGCAATACCGGTAATGCACTTATAAATCGTAGCTCCAACAGCATAAATATCAGTGAAAGGTCCCTGCTTACTTTTGGCTCTGTATTGCTCCACAGGAGCGTATCCAGCCTTTAACACAATGGATCGTGTCATCTCATTGTTAACATCCGAAAACCTTGCTGCACCAAAATCTATAAGCTTAATCTGTCCGTCATTACAGATAAAAATATTGTCCGGGCTCACATCCCTATGCAATATATTATCCTCATGCAACACATGCAATGCATCCATTATAGGAAATATAATCTTCAGTGTCTCTTCATCTGTAAGCTTGCCCTTCTCCTCTAGCATATCCTTCAATGTGATACCATCTAGATATTCCATTACGATATAGGCTGTATTATTCTCTTCAAAATAATTATTTACATGCACAATATTAGGAACCTCAGAAAAATGAGCCATATTTTTCGCTTCACTCATAAATCTAGTCATTCCTGCATAAAACTCTTTCTTCTTGGACTTGGCATAGATGGAAACATTATTCTCCCCTATAACTCTTTGTACTAAGGTGGTAGGATAATACTCCTTTATGGCCACAACTGTATCTAAGCTTTTATCCCATGCTTTATAAGTTATTCCAAATCCACCAAAGCCGATAGCTACTCCTAATATGTATCTATCCCTTAGTACTGTTCCCGGATAAAGATGATATATTTCTTCTGGCGAGGAGCCATTCACATAACCACAAAAAGGGCAAGTGTTATCCTTGCCCTTAGCCTTATCTTCTATATCATATTCTCTCATGCATGATAGGCATCTTTCCATGTTTATCTATCTCCCTGGACTGGACTTTAATATAATTAATATTTTAATTATTTATTTCCAGTTTGTCTATCAGGAAAATGCATCGTCATGCTTAGTTCGTCGCATTCACACATTGTATTTTTTTATTAATATATCTATGTCACTTTCATTGATTATACTATCGCCTTTAGGCAATCTTATTTCCATACCTTGATTATTTAGTAATCTAACAACAGTCATAAACGATACATCATCAAAGGATGTTAAGAATTTTCTATTTACTTCAGCAATATAGTCCCTTACAGTACTATACTTATCGATATCAATATTCTCAAATATACTTTTATAATATGATTCCACATAATCATATTGTAAGTCAAAATCACTCGATATATTTAAATGAGGCACTACATGAAAATATATTCTTAGCCACACTGTATCTCCACGATACCAATCAGTTATTCTAGAATATTCTTTTTCCATATCATATATTTCTTTTGCCCAATAGTATGAATTAAACGATGCATCAACAATCAGCTGAATCTTTTCTTCTGGAATACTCAATCCAAATCTGTCGCTAAACTTTTCAACAATTTTATATCTTTCTTTTTCGTCCTTTGTCATAGGAAATAACAATTTAGATTGATTAGAATTATCATGATTATAATCAAAATACTTATTTTCATTTATCTCCAGCTTTTTCATCAAGAAAACAAGTGCAAAACACTGTATAGATATAATTAAAATCCATACTCCAACATATGTCCAAAGATCACCAATAAGGAAAAATATCAACGTAGGAAGCAACAATAATATACCAACATACTTGCATATTTTTTCTAGTTTTTTCATAACGCAGCTCCTTTTTTTACTTAATAAATCCAAATTCACCAACGCCACCATACCAATCATCTTCCTCCAGTGTATGGCCTTCAAATCCATTAAAGTAAATCAATATCTTATCTTCACCACTCACATCTATAGCAAAATACTCTGTTTGATATCCCGAAAGCAATTCACATCTATAAAGTATCTCACCTTCATCATTACATATCAATAGTTGTACTGGCTTATCAACTGTAGCACTACATCCTTCTATAATCAAAACACTACCTGTCAGCATGCTATATCCGCTATCACCTATGTAATACGCACAGGCATAACCACCACCCATCATGACATCACTGTAAAGAGTTCCATTTACATCTCTAACGCCGTAATCAAACTCTAATTCTCTAGTTGACCAACCAACTTGCATTATGTTCTCGTTTTCCTTAAATTCCCAAGAATCATAAGGTGATAACGAACTAAGCATAATAGGTTTTTTACTATTAATTATAGAATCGGCATCCGACTGAGAAAATCCTTTGTTGACACACCCATTTACAAATTCCTTAAGCGCTCCATACCCTTGCGAAACCAGTATTGTTTCGGCCGTATTACCAATGTATGTTTTATACTCTTGTTTTACTTCTTCAATATAAGAAGTTACATTTTCATATTCCTGCCATTCCCTCTCTGAATCTATTTTATCCATTGCTTCAAAAAAGCCATCATAGTCTCCATTATTGTAACAACTTTCTCCAATTGCATAATAGTACTCAGCAATTGTATTTAATTCCTCTGTAACATCATAATCCTTTCGAACCTCAATAAAAAGGACTTGTGATTCTTCATAATTCCCATTTTGATATAATGACATTGCACTATTGTACTTCTTCTCTTTTTCCTTTGATGCCTTTATATCCGACATCGAATTGTATTTTTCTTGGGCCAATGCATAGTACTCAGATGAACTCTCTGGTATTCTGAGTAAAATATTCTTCGCAGTGTCATATCGTTCTTCTTCTATCATACCTTCTGCGTCGGCATATAATTCAGCAGCCATGTTGTCAATATATATCTGCGAATCTCTATAATCAATTATGGCTTCAAACTTCTCAAACGCTAATTCGTAATCCTTTTGTGCATATAAATCAACAGCTTCTTCGTATAGAACTATCTTATTTTTCTCTTCCTCAATAGCAACAACATAATCGTTTGAGTCCTTAAAACCATTTAATTCAATAAACATGTTACTTGCCTCATCAAGCATTTCAATATCATTGGAGTCAACTGCAATTTCATAATAATTTACCGCACTTTTATAATCTTCGTTATTTAGTTTTAAATTATTAAACTTTCCTATAATGCTCACAAATACTGAAATATCAAGAATTATAAATATTACTATGACAATAAATATAATTCTTTTATTTGTTTTATTCGTATTATTATATAATTTAAGAGCATGCTCATAAATTGGATCATTATCTTCAAATTCAGTAAATCTATTTTCCTTCATCCGTTATCCCCCAAACTTCTATACTTTTTATGTTGAGTATTATGCAGTGTTAAAAAGTCTTCTTGTATAAAACAAGAAGACTTTTAATTAAACTATAAAAAACTAAGCCCAATTTCAACACTATCTGCGAAAGTTCTTAACTCAGTACACATATCATTACAAGACTCAGAGGAACTCTTAGCGGTTTGCTGTATAGAATTAACTAATTCAATAATAGAATCTGAAAAATCTCCCATACCAGACTCTAAAGCTAGTGCTCCTGTAACTAAGCCCTGCGCAGTATCTTGAATATCAACACTAACCCTCAAAAGCTTAGACTCTAAGTCTCTCATATCTTGAACGCCTTTTTTTGTATAATTTAACATTATCTCACCTCCAAAACTTAAAATCTAGACACATCATCAAGAATCTGTTGAATCTTTTTTTGTATCTTAGTTCTTAGTTCTGCTGCTTCATTTATAGTTTTCTCTAAAGCTATTTGGCTTGCTTCTGCTTTGACCTCAATCTTTCTGCTTATTTCATCGCCACCCATATTTGATGCAAACTCCGAAATATTCATTTTCAACGACTGAGCATGAGTAGACATCTCCTCAATATAATCGTTCAACAAATTAACCATTTGTTCAAGTGCTCGTATTTCCATGCCTTTTCCTCCTATCAATGCCTTTTTCTATGTACATTGTCTCCATAATAAATTGTTTTTTGCCCTGGATTTCCACCTTCACCGAATCCACTATTATCAACTACTTCTCTTATGTGTTCTGCAAGCCGAGCACAGGAATTAGATAAGTCAATAATTTCTTCACAAGCCTTTCCTGCACTATCAGCAATTATTTTTACTTCATTTAAGACATATTTATGAAAATCTCCTAATTCATTAAGATTAATAGTTGTATTTGTTAAATTAGCAGTGTCAATTGAAATCAACTCTTTCGTGGTTTTTAAAATAATAGCAATATCATCAAGATTGTCTGCACCACTCATGGTATAATTAATATCCATTCAATCACTCCTCTATTACTCTGGTAACAATTCCTTCTTCATCCACTTCCCAGCCATTACATGGTATTCCATAATGGATGTGGTTTCTAATTGTAAATTTACCATTAAAACTTGAATACAATATAGATGACTCATCAAGCTTACTAGCGTCCACCATTCCTAATATATCGCGTGAATAATCGCGAGATATGGAGAATGCCATCTTATGCTTAAAATCATTGGAATTCATCCTTAATCTTAGATAGTCGGAAGGATTCTCGAAGCAAAGAACGAAGTGTACACCACAGGATGGCCCCTTTTTTATAATTTCTATAAAATCATTTCTTGCATCATACATAGAGGATAATTCACCCTCAGAATTTGAACTATCATTGACCTGATTATTTTCTTCGCATATTTTATTAATTTCTCTAATTCTTGCTCGACATACCTCTTTTTCTTCCGGAGTAGTATTATCATCTCTTAGTTTTTGAACTAGCGACATAAATTCATGTCTATCAATTCCCACTTCGGCTTTTACCTGTTTAGGCGCAGTTTGTTCTGCCATAGGCATATCTTTCAACAGTTCAAATTCATTGCTTAAATAATGATAGCCAAAACAAAATACAATTTTCTTTGTTGGTTGTCTTCTCATTATAGATTCCTTTGTTTTTTTAATAGAATCACATATTTCTTCAATGGTTATACTTTTTTTGCATTCACCAAAAATTATGTCTTTATATTTTTTTACTATGGAATCTCGTTTAAAGCCCCACATTTCAATATCTACATTTTGTCTTCTTGCAGACTTTATAATAGAATTCACAACACTAGCTGTATTTTCTTTTTTTCCTCCAACCATCAACACATTTTCTGCTGTTTCTTCATACAACACAAATGACTTAACCTGCTCTAGGCTACATGGTACGCCTGGATATACGAAAATACTATTCTCTTCGTAGTCATCTTCGTCAATTGATTTTTCATAAGACTCATACATTTGAGCTTGACTTTCATATGTCTTTGGTTTTAAACCATCTAAGAATACAGGATTTTTCTTCTTGTAGATGGCATCATTATTTTCAAAATAATCTGACTCTTGGATAGCAGAGCTAACATCGTTAACCATATCAATAATTTCCGACTTACTTGCATACAAGTTATTTAGCAACATAATTCTTGATGTTTTTTCATCAATTGGAACCTTAAATATTGTTTTATGTACCTGTAAGTTAGAAATCCATTCTTGAACTTCTTCTGTCAGTTCATATGAATTAAGTGACAATGTTTCTCTAATCTCGTCTTTTGTATTTTTCAATGCAAATCTCATCTGAATCTGCTTAGCTGCAGTATCAGTTAATCCTCTTATGCCTGAAATATATGTTTGACTTGCAAAAATAAATTTAAATCCAAACGCACGTCCCTTGGTAAGCAAGTTTTCCAATTTGATAGTATAATCAGCGCTATATCCCATGCCTTTTGTTTCTGCAATAACCTGTGACATCTGGGCAAATTCATCAATAATTACAAATATTACAGGCATATGAACATCTACTGGAACATCATCTATATTGTCCCAGAAATTCTCAGAAAATACACTCTGTCTACGATCCAGCTCTTTCGTTAGCTTGTCTATAAAATCCATAATTAGATCTTCGGATTTTTCTAACAAAATATATTTTATATGAGGAGGACAATTATCCACATATAGATTAAACTCTGTCATCTTAAAATCCATTAGCCATAATTCCAGTTCATCAGGATGATGATTCATCACTAAGCCTGAAATAATACTATGCAATAATGTAGACTTACCTGAACCTGCAGCACCCATGATATAAGAAGCAAACTTTTCACCCACAAAATCACAGTACACAATATTGTCTTCTTCATCAGTTGCGAAAGGTAAAATAATAGGTTTTCTTTTTTGAGCTGATAACTTTGGTATATTTCTATCACATCTATCAAAATACTTTAGACTTATTGTGCCATCCTTCCTCTTTTCTGAGTCAGAATCTACAACCTTGGTATCGGCAATAATATTCCTAGCACTATATGCATCACCTATTTCACTTAAAATTTCCATGTGCTCATCATTATCAATCATGGAAATTCTAAACAAACTACTAGCTTGCTTTTCTCCATAATTATAATTATATATCGCCATACCACTTTCCGTTAAAAGTTTAACTTCATCTGCGCTTTCCCCTAGAACAATTTGCGCTTCTGATTGAATGCATTTTAATGCAATTCTCACAGCTATCAAATCATATATTGATTGATTTAATCCTCCAACATTGGATATACTTTGGGTTGCAAGAATCACATGAATACCAAAAGCTCTTCCCTGCGACAAAACTCTTTGTAGTAATTCTGCACTTTGACTTGATATGGAGTCATTACTATGAGAGTTAAACAATTCATGGTATTCATCAATTATCAACATGATTCTAGGCATTACATTGCCTGACATTTCTCGATATTGACTAATATTTTTACAACCAGGATATTTTTTGAACTCATCTGATCTCTTTTTCTGTTCTCTATCAAGAAATTCTAGCGTATCATAGCCAAATTTTCTTTTACTTTCCAAAGCAACCAATTTGATATTAGGCAGATTATAATCTCCATAAACCTTAAACTCTACACCTCTCTTAAAGTCAACAAGGTATATTTCCAGTTCTTGGTAAGAATATTTCATCAATGCATTTGTAATAAGAGTATGTAGCAAAGTTGTCTTTCCTGAACCTGACTCTCCTGCAATTATCGCATGATGAGATATACCATCTCCTCCAAGTTTGAAGTTCTGCACATTATCTACACTGACCAAGCCTAACGGAATGGATATTTCATCCTTTGCACTTCCCGTAAACCATTTTTCTTTATCTGGTTTTATTGAATTGAAATCGATAATAATTCTACCTGCTTTATCAGTAGCATCCTTAAAAATTGGTGCTACTTTATCTATTACCGAACCAGTGAGCATTTTATCAATTATTATATTTATACCTACTTCAACTGGTTTTTCCCTAAATTGAGTAGAATAAGCCAGCATAAACATATCCTCATTCAAGATAAACTGAGTTGTTTTTTTCTTAATGTTTTCATATGTATTTTTTATCGCCTCATCTGCATTAATAAGCTGCTTCCTAGAAGTCATTAATACAGTATAAATACCGCACCTAGATCCTGACTCTATAATTTTTTCTAGTAATTTTATAGAATTCGAGTCAAATCCTGCTGGAAAGTCCATAACAAATAAGTACTGATATGGTTCAGCATTGTGTCCTGCTTGTCTGTTGTATTGTCTTATAGTAGTATCATTACTTTTTAGGCAAGACGATATAACATACTCCATATGTTCGTTAATTATCTTTAATTTTTCTTCTATGGCACTATTCGAAGTAGCAATTCCACCCCTTAATATTTTTGAATTCACAGTATCCATATCTACAAATTTATTCAATGGAGCAAATGTATTTGTTGATCTCACTGGATCTAATAATGTAAATTCGGCAGTTTTAGGAGGAGAACTGAGTAAGATTGTGGACACCAGTGCTTGT
Organism: Wujia sp.; assembly: GCA_045543915.1. GTDB lineage: Bacteria > Bacillota > Clostridia > Lachnospirales > Lachnospiraceae > Coprococcus_C. Next base: position 2,249 of record JAZPXZ010000054.1, on the reverse strand, counting down.
GTATAATCTATTATATCTTCTTCGTCTCCACCATATTCAAAACACAAATTACTTGTTATCTCAAAATCAACATTATATGGTAGACTTAAGTAATCCTCTGAAAAAATCATCGGATAGTTATGTATCAAATAATCCTTTACTCTATCATTAAAGAAATACTTTTTTGATCTTATTTTAATATCACCAAGTACGAATGTATTTGGAATTCTTGTTCTTGGCTTGTATTCATACAAATCGATTCTATTTTCATCTGTGTTAAAAAATACATAATCATTTAATTGAAATTGTGGTACCTGGGTTTCGAAAGCATTTATACATTCATTTACTATATTTTCCAAATCATTTGTATGCGTGTAATCTTTTTCACTATCTATTTTAATTTTATTCTGATACAAGCTATTCATTTTAACTTGTATTTCATCTTTTATTTGAACTTTTTTATCATAATAGCTTTGGTCAATACTCTGAATCCTATATAAACAATTTTCTTCCTCGTTATTCTTTAATAAGTCATACTCATCATCTACTTTCTTTTCCATTTCTAGAATAGATTTGTTTAACTCAACTTCGTCAGAACCCTTTAATCGATTTTTTTCAGAACGAATTTCTCTATCGGCCCAATTTAGAAATCCTCTTAGCTCACTTCCTATATTATAAATTTCCGGATTCTTAATTAACACCTTCTTTTCGTTGAATAAGAACACCATATTATTTACTTTAGTAAAATCTATATCAAATACGCTTTCACATCTCATGAAGGAAAAAATGGTAGCATTATTACTACTTGAAATCGAATAAAATAAATTGGAATTTTTTCCATTCAACAACGCCAATCTAACATCGCTAATTTTTTTCTGCAATGCTTCAAGTTCTTTCATTTTAACCGTTACATTTGCATGGAAATCTGCTCTTATAGATATTGTTCTTTGTTGTTTTTCTTTATTTGCCTTATCATTAATTTCATTTATCCTTTGTTCTTTAGACAAATAAATATGTTTTCGTTCTCCCTCTTGTTCAACGTTTAATTCGTTTATTTTACTTGTGTACTCTTTATTATAGTACTCTATATTTGAATTATAATTGTCCTCACGATTTTTCTTCTCCTGAGCATGTTTTTTAACTTCGTCATTGTATGCGTTTTTATACTTCACTAATATGTCATGTATTACATTAGCTATACTCTCTGATTCTATTAATTCAGGATAATCCCAATCCACATAATTATTATCCATAATTTACCTCCGATTAGTAATTTTCAAAATTCATAATAGTGTTAAATAATCTATTTCTAAAATCTGCAACAGTAGGAACTGCTGAATTTTTCAATGATATAGCATTTGTTTCCTGAAATTGAATTGTTTTATCATACGGCAAAAACAATGTCTGTATATACATCATTACCATATCACCACTTGAGACAAAATACACATAAACTCCCAAATGTTCAAATCCCAATTCTTCTTTGTCCGTTTCTATCAAAATTCCATTTTGGATATTTCGAGTTGCTCCATAACTAATTAATGCTTTTTTATTGGTAATTCTTATCTCTTGACCAAACTCAATGTTCAACGCACTAACTAAATTGTTCGATAGGTTAGATATAACATCGCTAGCCTTACCTCTTGAGAATGTGCATTTCTTTTCATTTTCCTGAATGACTAATAATTCATTCAATTTTTGATCGCTATAATATAATTTCTTAAACAAATCACTATAATTTGAATCATCCCAATACAGTGAATCTTTAGTGATTTTTATTGAATCTATTAGTTCGCTCTCGTCTACGACTTCGCTTTGGACTTTGTTTCTATATCCTGTTTTATATTCCGTTATGAACTTCAAGCGTTCCTGATGTTCTACGGACATTATGTAGCCTTGTCCAGCAAGTTTCTCCAAGCACTCCTTTTCCCAATCGTATAATTCCAAAAATGCCAAACCAGAACATATATTGAAACAAGCTTCGCTATTATAACTATCAAGGTAGTATTTAAAATATGCAAAAAAATCGTTTCTCTTTTCTTTTAATACTCCCTCGCCCATAACCTTTGCAGTATATAGATCTGCCAGCATCACATCAAGCGGAACAATCTGTATTTCTTTAGAGTATTGCGTATATGAGTGCATCGCATACTTATTTATAATGTTTTTTACTGTGTTGTACTCAAAAGTATCAAGGGGTACCTCCTGAGCAACAATCCACATATACTTTGTTAAATCAACTAAATTAACATCCATTCTATTTATTAATT
>JAZPXZ010000053.1:0-7997 GCA_045543915.1 Wujia sp. | reverse complement strand
TACAGGCTGAGTGTAGCAGAAATCAGTAGAGGATGCTATCACATTATTAGTATGGATGAATTGATCTCTTACTACATTGGTGAGATCTGCCTGGGCATAATTTCCTCCATCCTCCAATACTTTCACAACAGAGCTCAGACTCTCAGCCGTTTCCTCACTCTGAGTAGAGAGATCTCCAAAAGAGCTTAGATCTATATAAAAGTAGGCACTGTGCTCAAATGTTATATTGCAGCATATAACAGCATTTATACCCCTTGTAGTGATATATGTATAATCTGTTACAGCACTGGCGGTGGAAGTGATGAGCGGAGTATATGTCTGAGCTGAGGAGTCATAGTCTGCGAGGATGCAGGTATTAGGGCTGTATCCATAGGCTCTGATCTTTACTGTATAGCCCTTTGGGATAGTTACCGGAGCTGTGATGGTATAGTTATTCTGATCATAAACAATACCGGACGCAGAGATAAATTTATTAGTCTGCCCTCCTGTAAAATCAATGATCCTGCTTAGAGCCGTATTTCTAAAAGTATCTCCTACTACTTTTGCGTCTGCAGCAGCTCCTGATATGCTGAGGCTTGCATCTACTACAACAGCACTTCCTACAGGATTTACATTAGCCTGGAGCCAAGCTGCTGTAGTGCTTTCGATGGTTCCGCTGCTCGTTACTATCTCAGATATGAGCTGATCGAAAAATCCGGAGGCTCTCATCTGTTCTATGATGGCCTGCACCTCAGCTGTGAGATCCAGCTCATCAAAATAGTTATTTACATAGTTTTTAAGATCATCAAAATCATCACTCAGAGCCTCAAATTTATCATTCAGAGGCTGATAGAGATTGATGGCCTCCTTGAGTTTATCTACTATCCATTTAAGATCATAGCTATAAGGATCTCCAGGGATATAGGGATTATTTTCCGGAGTATATGCCATATTATTTACCTCCTTATAAATACATCATCATATTAAATTCAGAGTGCCAGTCCTCAGCTATATAGTCTATCAGATCCAGGCGAGGGATGAGATCAAGCTCTGAGAGGAGCATCTGCTGTGATGTAGTTACTCCTATATTGCCATGGATCCTGCTATCCTTCTCATCTGTACCGGATGCAGCCTCTGTATCATTAAAAGTCCGCTGTTCCTGGTACTGATTAAAAGTTCTCTCCTCTTTATAATTCTGATAACTGGTATTAGTCTCTCCGTCAAGAGTGCTCTTTCTATCCGGCTGATATGCGGAGCTGTTATCTGCAGAGATCTCATCTGTATTGGTATCATCTCTTTCTACCTTGATAGTGCCGGAAGGCTGATCTGTGATCGTGCCGGATGTAGCATCTGTAATAGTGCCGGTATGGCCTACAGATTTTCCATGAGTAAACTTTTCCAGCTCCTGCCTGTCGTAGTTTTCTATAGGATTATACTCAAGCTCTATAGCAGCCTTATATCTCTCCCACAGAGGGAGCCTCCTTTTGCTCCATCTTCCTATATAAAACTTGACCACAGAGGGATCCGGAGAGAAAAGGGGAGCATCCCCATACTTATAGATTATATGATCCACTACATCAGCTAGATCCACTTCCTCCGGGAGCTGCATATTATCAAAGATGGTATTATCATAATCCAGGAGAGCTCTGATGCCTCCCTGGTGGAGTTCATTCACTAGCATCCTGATCACCTCCTAAAAAGTCCGGCCTGTTGATGATGGCCCGGATATTTGTACCATACATCTTATTTACAGCCTCTATGGAGCTCTTGAGGGCCTCTGCCCATACTTCTGAGCGGATGAATGTTTCTGCATTCCCTGCATCAACTTCTGCAGAGATCATCCTCTCCTTTTTATCATCAATCATCCTCACTCCGATCTCCCTATAAAAGTCTATCAGAGTCATCCTTCGGGCCTCCAGGAGATCATTAAGGATATAGCTGTTCTTGAGATCCCTATCAAACTGATACCAGGGCAGCACATCCATATTATCGCCTTTCTTCCTGGTGAGGCTCCGATCTATGATAGCATCATCTCCATTGATGATCTTTTCCCGGATAGCCTTAAGAGTCCGGGCTGATCTGTCAGAGTCTGCTATTAGAGCATAGGCTAGTCTGCTGTTTCTGGCAGAGCTCTTGATAGATGTATCTATCTCCTTAAGCTCTGCAGAGTATTTAGATACTATATCAAATACTCCTGTATAATCAGGAGTGAGCTTGATAAGGGAGCACTCAGCTCCGATTTTAAGCCCTCTGCTATACTGAAAATATGGAGTGTTGATAATAGCCTCTGTGGGCTGATACTGGATCCCATAGCCCGCCAGGGTGCAAGGCACCGGTACAAGGCCATATTGACCGGATCTGAATACAGCCAGGTATCCTCTGATAAACAGGCCATATTTAAAAGCATCTATATCCCATGTATATCTCTGCTCTTTTCCGTCATACTCAGGGAGGCCCTCAAAATCAAATAGAGCTGTTAATCTCTGATAGAGAGAGCGTGTCCAGTATTCCATGGAAAAATTTGGGCCGTTGTTAAGGCTCAGGCCTCCATACATTCCTGCATAATTATACATATATTCACCTCCTCTCTATTCTATAAAGCATCCGCCATCCATGATCTGATTAACGAATGATATATATTGAGCCTCCTCATTTGTCTCCAGGCTAAAGCCTCTTGTCTTACAAAAGCCTAATACCGGGGTATCTACCTTAAAAACAGGATGCCCATATATGCTCTCAAAGTCAGCATCTGTGATAGCCGGATAATATATGAGAGCCAGTGTAGCTGATTGACTCTGAGCTATTGCTGCCATGCCTCCCATAGATCCTGCAGATGTGATAGCAGGCTGCACTGTCTGAGCATATCCGCTCAGAGTGTTTCCTGCTCCTCCCACTATGCCGGAGAGCCCTGAGGAGATCTGAGATCCTCCCATGAGGCCTCCTGTCAGATACATTCCTGCAGCTCCGGCTCCCATATCAATAGCACCGGATGCCATCTGCAGCACTCCTCCCAGGGCCTGGATGCCTCCTCCCAGGAGCTGAGAGATCCCTACTCTTGAGGAGCCGATCCCCATCTCTACAGCTATATTGGTTGATCCGCTGTAAACAGTATAAGCTCCTGCATCAACCTTCACTGAGATAGATCCGGAGAAATATTCTGCAGTCCATGTGATGGAGAGAGATCCTGTATTAAGGCACTGATCAACAGGCACAGGAACAGTGCCGAAAAACGGGAGATAGAGTACGAGCTGAGTATTAGCTCTCCTCCAGTCTGATACAGGCCAGGGGATAGAGATGGAGCTTGTATGAGTATATATGCTGTTAGAGTTGAGCAGTGCTGCCGGGATCCCTGTTGAGTAATTCCCCAGGTAGAGAGTCTGAAGAGATCCGGAGGATCCTGATATATCCAATGGGAGCCATTTCACAGACTGGATAGCAGCCATAGCATCCTCATTGAGGAGGCTGTTTTTCAGGCTAAATCCCTGAAGATAAAGCATGACTTCCTGGATCTTATCCGGAGGATCTGTGAGAGGATCATATCCATCTACTATGTTATTAATCTCCTGAGCTAGATCAGTATTGACCTGATCTATAATGCTCCTCAGCTGAGTAGCTGTTAGAGCAAATGTAGCAAGGCCCTTATGCTGCCCTGTTGGGCTGTTGCCCACAGCCTGCATGATATAAACTCCAGTCTGAGGAGAGATGATGCCTCCTGAGGGATCCACTGAGGAGCTGTATATAGAGGGGTTTCTTGACACAGCTCTCCTGGAGTCCGCTATCCTGGTTGAGCTGTCTCCTGCATTAAAAGTGTTGAAACCATACTCTATAAAAGCCTTTGTATTGAGGATCTCTCCTCTATTTGATGCCAGGATATCAAAGGCCATATCAAGCTCTGTGAGATTAGTCCTCACAGCTCTCATGCCGGTTATCCAGTAAAACCTGCCAAACATGACAGCATAATTCAGGTTTTGAGGAGCTAAAGAGGCAAACTCCGCCTCTATGAGGATGGTGGGCCTGTCATAGTCAAGCGGAGCCTGCTTTAATACTATGGAATAGCTCTGCCACTGGCTATAGTCCGGCTGCTTAGTCGAGTTGATCCTCTTTTTAAAGGATCCTAAGTAGATAGTATAAGCCATGAGAGCCTCCTCTCTAGTCTGCCATATAGTAGACGATCATGTTTTCAGTAGGATCATACTTATAGTTTTTAGCCCAATGATAGAAGGTATTGAAGTATGACCCTCTGGGATTGATAGGAGATGTATAAACCTCTTCAAGCTTGATACTGGTAGCCAGTGCGTCTCTGTCAAAGAACACACCCAGGATATAATCCTGCTGCACTGCAGATCCGGGCGCACTCTGTCCGGTGGATACATTGAGCTGATTAGGAGTTACAGAGACAGCTGCAGGATCATTGGGATTCTGCCAGTATTCTACTCCTTCAAAATTTTCAAGCCTTAGATAGCTATCTTTGAAGAGAGAGGGGAAAACAGATGTCTCAGCCTGTCTGACAAAAGGCATATACAGCAGCAGTCTCCTCATCTCAGGAGGAGTGTGCCTCTTGAGCTGCAGAGCGTTTCCTCCGTCATCGTTCTTAGCCGGATAGATATGGAACATAGTATTATACTCTCTAGCGAGCTCCATATCTCCCTTGATGCGAGCCACGAAAAACTCCATAAACTCCTTAAAGTAGGTAGTCTGCAGCTGAGCTGTGGTGTAGCTTGTACTATTAGCAGCATTATATGCTGCAGTCATATTGACAGCCTGGCGAGCGGTGCCGGTATTGAGAGTCGCTCCGATGGCATTGAGCACCTGGAGCCTGTTCTCTGCATCCATCTCCACCTCAAGATCATTGGCGATGTTGATGAGCCTTCCGGAGATAAAATCTGCCATCTCCTTAGGGCTGTGAAATGCAGTGAGGAGCTGATAAAGCCATGTAGTGTAGCTCTTCTGAGAGACCTTAAATCCTGCAAAATTCATCTCCAGGGGATAATCCTTATTGATCACCCAGGGATCGATAGAGGCACCATCCACAAGCTGATTAGGATTGATATCAGTATTGAAGTCTCTAGCCGGCTCTCTGTCTGTAGCATAAAAGCTGATTTTTCTTTCAATGCCTCCCCACTCTGCAGGAGTTTTCATGATGATCTGAAATCTCCCTCTGTAGGGCCTTGCTGCTATGATAGTCCTGCCGATAACGATGCTGAGAGCGTTAAGAGTGTTGGTATAGCCTGCTCTGAGCATGGCCTCTCCGACTGTTGCAAATGTAGATGTATCGATGGCTGAGAGAGTTGCTACGCTGCCTCCCATCTCCTGGGCCATAGCATTAATAATGCCATATACATCTGTAGGGGTTAATGTGTTAGCCATTATTTAGTCCTCCTTAAAAAAATTAGTGATGATATCTGAGATATCAGTAATAGGCTTTACATCCGGGATGCTGTAAATGTTAGCAGCCTTGATGGTCTCATTGAGCTTATTCTGCATATCTTCAAAACGTTTATCAATGGAGCTCATGATCTGAGCGAGCGGATCCGGAGCAGGCTGAGGATCTTCTGTTTTAGGCTGAGGATCTTCTGTTTTAGGCTGAGGATCTTCTTTTTTAGGCTGAGGATCTTCTTTTTTAGGCTCCTCCATAGCTCTGATCTCTTCCTTTGTATATCCGGCTCTGATGAGCTCCAGGATCTCTGATGTTTTCATGCTTTCCCTCCTATTCATCAAGTTTAGTTATCAGAGATGTTATAGCTATCTCAAGCTTGTTGATGGCATCCTTAAGAGCATTGGTCTCCTCTCTGTGAGCCTCAGTTTCCTTCTGCAGATACCAAAATAAAATAAGGCTCATCACTATAGGAAAACCCACAGTGCTTATCGCCGTTATTACATCATTCATATATAATCACCTCCCCATATAGCAGAGGAGGGAGGATGTTGGCTGTTTCTACCGATCTCCCAGGCCTTCCGGGCCTCATTCAAGGGCATCCTCCCATCTGATCCACTTATGCTGATTATATAAAAAAGTTATTAAATTGTCAAATTCTATATCAATAATTGATATCAAAGAGAGTCCTGAAAAGTGATAGCAGCCTCATGTCTGAAAAAAATACAAGGCCCTCATCATAATATCTTCTGAGCCACAGATAATGGCTGAGCACTTGCTGCCTGTCAAAATTGCTGTCATAATAAGGATCTACATCATGCTTAGCCCTGCAGAAATAGATCTTATCATCATCCTCCCAGGCATAGAGGATGGAGGCATAAGAGAAAAGAGGCCTCATCCTCTTGATGCTGAAAGATGCTATGAGAGGGGAGTAGTCATAGCTAAACTCATTTTCAATGGCCATCTTGTAGAAATCTCCGCCCTCTCCGAGCTGCCTCATGAGAGATGTAACTTTTCTTTTATTGAGCACTCCCAGGCTCTTAGGCTGAATGATCAGAGCCTCTCCGGCCTCCCATATTTCTCTCTTTTTCCTCCTGGCCTCAAGCACAGGATCAGTGAGATTGAGGGCCTCCAGTACAGGAGACTGGATGTTGTTGCTGTTAGCCAGGAGCCATAGCCTGCAGGCAGGCTCTCCCTTAAGCTCCCTGTTTCCGTTTATAGTAGTATAGGCATTGAGGAGAGAGTCTCCCTCAGTCCGGAGCTGCCTCACTCCTTTCTCCGGGATCGCCTCATCATAGATGATGCTCTTAAAACTGGAGCCATCAAAACCTCTCACATGAGCTACCTGAGCGAGGGATAGAGCCATGCCCCGGAGCTTTCCCTTGGATCCAGCCTCATCTATATCATAGATGTAGTAAAATTTATTTTCCTTAATGATCCTCACTCTGAATGCAGGCTCGAATGCCTTAAAAGGATTAAGGCTCTCGGAGCTGCCTATCATCTCAAGCTCTGCAGTTGTCCTCCTGAGGAGGATAAAAGGGATATCATGCTGCAGATGGTATAGCAGCACTCCATAGGTTTTTCCGACCTGGCGAGCTCCTATGATGACCTTTAGCCATGATCTGTGATCAGCTATCTCGTCTATGTAGAGATAGCCCTGTGTATCATATATATTCATTAGTTTATGAAATCCTCCACCATGCTGTCATGCAGCTGCTCCATGCTAAATCTTTTATTGATGCCCTCCACCGATAGACAGAGGCTATAATCAGAGCTGAGCCCTAGCTGATAATCTACAGGGAGCATAGCTATATTGCTGTAGATCCTTATAGGCCTCCCCTCCTTATCGTGTACTGTGATGCCCTCATCGTCATTGTACCATAAGCAGTTTTTCCCGGTATCCTTGCCCTTAAAGATCAGATCAAGCTCAAAGTTATCCGGATGCCCTATGATGGCAGCACCCTCTTTTTTAGGTACTCCAGCTATGGTACACTTGAGCTCTCCTCCCTTTTCTACCTTTATATATTTTTTGGCTCCCCAGGCCTTGAGAGCGCACTCCGGATCCTCATCTATGCCTCCAAGCTCATGAGGCCTGCCCTTAATATCATAATAGGTGAGCTCCAGTCCGCACTTCCTATGGTGCCTCCGGATCTTCCTGTCAAGGGCTCTCATGGCTTTCCTGGAGGCCTTGGGATCAGATGCATATACACTGTCTGTGTCGCAATATAAGAAATTAGGGCCTACTGCATCGATCATCTTCTGCAGATTGATCCTCCCCTGAGTTGCTATCATGCATCCCCAGGCATAGGGGAGAAAATATCCTGTACTCTTTTGAAACCTCTCAAGCTCTGAGGCCGGATCAGGAGGATCCTTAAGATAGATCCCCTGCTCATCTATGGCCCATTTATCAAAAATAGGATTAGTAAAGGCCATTCCGAAAACTCCATTAACAGCAGCTTTTGAGATAGCATACTCCACCTCAGAGCCCTCTACTCCCTTGAGCTCAGTTTTGGCTGCATAGAGCTCCAAAATAAAAGTCCTCAGGATATCCGGGAGATAGCCCTTTTCCGCAAAATATCCCCTCAGGATCACTGCAGAGCTCATGTCATACTGAGCCTCTATGATAGGCCACTCTGTGCCAAAG
>JAZPXZ010000052.1:0-52311 GCA_045543915.1 Wujia sp. | reverse complement strand
CCAGTCCTCGGCTGTTCCGATATATTTTGCGGAGTTTTCGGGATCCCACTGAGAAAATCTGAAGGAAACGTCCTCGTAAAGACCCAGAGTCTTGAGCATGAATACGCAAAGGTCAAGGCAGTTCTTGAACTCGCTTTCAAGCTGTGCGCTTCTGATCTTATAGCCGATCTTTTCGTTTCTCTTATCTACCTCAACGCGAACGATGCCCGCATTTCTCAGCTTTGCGGCAACGCTTTCAGCGTACTCGAACTGATCCTCCGCTATGGGAAGTATCTTGATCTGAGTGGGTGCGAGCCACAGCGGGAACGCGCCTGCGTACTTCTCGATAAGGAGCGCGAGAGTTCTTTCGTAGCATCCGATAGAGGTTCTGTGGATGATATAGGGATTTTTCTTCATGCCGTCGCGGTCGGTATACTCCATACCGAACTTTTCAGCAAGGAACTGGTCGATCTGAATGGTGATGAGAGTATCCTCTTTGCCGAATACGTTCTTGATCTGGATATCAAGCTTAGGTCCATAGAAGGCAGCTTCACCAATACCAATCTTGTAGTCGATGCCGATGTTGTCGAGGATATTCTTCATGATGCCCTGAGCTTCGTTCCACTGTTCTTCTGTGCCAATATATTTTTCACGGTTGTCAGGATCCCACTGGGAGAAGCGGTAGGAAACATCTTCATAAAGTCCGATGGTCTTGAGCATGAAAATACAGAGTTCAAGACATCTCTTGAATTCGTCCTCAAGCTGCTCGGGAGTACACATGAGATGACCCTCGGAAATTGTAAACTGACGAACGCGGATAAGGCCATGCATTTCGCCCGAATCCTCATTTCTGAAGAGAGTTGAAGTTTCGGCAAGTCTCATAGGAAGGTCACGGTAAGAACGTGCTCTGTTGAGGTATGCCTGGTACTGGAAAGGACAGGTCATTGGACGAAGAGCAAAGCATTCCTTGCCGTCTTCTTCATCGCCCATAACAAACATTCCGTCCTTGTAATGATCCCAGTGTCCCGAAATCTTATAAAGGTCGCTCTTTGCCATAAGAGGAGTCTTAGTTCTTACATAACCACGCTTTTCCTCCTCGTCCTCAATCCATCTCTGAAGAGTTTGGATAATCTGAACACCCTTCGGCATAAGAAGTGGAAGTCCCTGGCCGATAACATCAACAGTTGTGAAAAGCTCAAGCTCACGACCAAGCTTGTTGTGGTCACGAAGCTTAATGTTCTCTAAGAACTCAAGTCTTTCCTCAAGGTCTGCCTTTTTAGTAAATGCAGTACCGTAGATACGAGTAAGCATCTTGTTGTCTGAGTTTCCTCTCCAGTAAGCACCTGATGAAGATGTTAACTTGAAGAACTTAACAGCCTTTGTATTCATAAGGTGAGGACCTGCACAAAGGTCAGTGAAATCGCCCATAGTGTAGAAGCTAATAGTTGCATCCTCAGGAAGGTCATTAATAAGCTCTACCTTGTAAGGCTCATCCTTCTCCTCCATAAGCTTGATTGCCTCAGCTCTAGGAAGGGTAAATGCAGTTACCTCAGATCCTTCCTTAACAAGCTTCTTCATCTCAGCCTCAATCTTATCTAAATCCTCACGGCTAAGTGAAGGCATATCAAAATCATAGTAAAAACCATTGTCAATTGCTGGTCCAATAGCACACTTTGCATCAGGGAAAATGTGCTTAACTGCCTGTGCTAAAATGTGGCTGGCAGTATGCCAGAAGGTTTTCTTACCTGCCTCATCATTAAATGTGAAAATATTAAGAGTAGAGTCCTTGTCAACAATTGTTCTAAGGTCACATACTTCTCCGTTAATCTCTGCTGCGCAAGCCATACGTGCAAGACCTTCGCTGATGTCAGCTGCTATGTCGTATGCACTCATTGGCTGAGCGTACTCTTTTGATGATCCGTCTTTTAAAGTGATAATCATAGTTTTTTCCTTCCTTTCTGTTATTGGTTTACCGGACGCCCTGTGATTATGGGGCTGTTTAATCGCTAGAGATAATAATAAAAATATAAAAGTCCCTAGCGTAATCTTTACGCTAGGGACGATAAATCGCGGTTCCACCCTAGTTCCACTTTGCACAAATTCATACATCCAAAGGATAAGTATGTATCTTGCAAAATGACACTCTTTTGTGATTGTAACGTAATCAACGGCCTGTGTTTTGCACAGGCAGCTCCGAGGTAGTCTTCCCATAAGCGTATTCTGAATTCTCTCTCAGCGGGTAGTGGAATTCTCTCTGTAGACCGTTTTGTATGGTACTCGTCTCTTCATAGCTGATAAGTTATTAAACTAAAACTGATTTTAGAACTGAAATGAAAAATTGTCAAGTGGTAAGGATTTGAATTATTTCATTTTTTGTGTGAAGGGAAAAAAATGAAAAAGAATAAAATGAAATTGTAGCCAGCAGGAGCTGACAACAATCCTTGTACTTTGACAATTGAAGAGCGACAAACCCCGGAAACGAACCTTGCCATGATTCCCACCAGAGTAGGGAGGAGCGAGGGTTAAGCTTCTCGCCATGAGCCCTGGAAACCAGGAGGAGCGAGAAGTGAGTTACTGAAATAAGAGAAGAAAAGCATTTTGATAAAACGGAAAACAAAAACTATAAAAGAGAAAGTTGAGGTACATGAATATGATGAATGTATTTGTAGATGAGAGAATGATAAAAGCACTTATGTATGTAATGTATATGACAGTAGGAAGCGTATTTGATCAGGTTGAGTATTTATTTGATGGATGTTTAGAAACCTTTAAAAAGTCCTATGAGACTATAGCAACAACAAACACACAGCTTGAAGAAATGGCAATGAAATATCTAGAAAAGAATCTCAAAAGGGGACTGGAAATAGACCCTAGCTATGAGAAAGTATATAGCTACATAATATACGATAGACCAAAGCAGAAAGGAACAATAACATTTTGCAATAGTAGATTGAAGCTTGAGTTGTCAATTACAGAAAAAGGAAAAGGTACAGAGATAACTTATCAGGAAGAAATTTACAAAAAGAGAAAGACACCTTTTATTTCATCAAAATCAGAACATAGATAAAAAGGAAGGGAGAAAGCAATATGAAAAAGATAGTTAAAATCACATCAAAAGAAGCAATAAGAAAAAGAAGAATAATGCGAAAAAGCGAGAAGTTAGATTTTCAAAAAAGACCAGGCTAGCGTTTTGGTCAAAGGTCATGAGAAAAACCTGTGGTTTTCGACCAAAACACTAATATTCGAGGCATTCAAAACAATAAATAACATGGTAATTAATAATAGATACTCAAGAAAGGAATAGGTGATTATTATGAATAAGATTATGTGGAATCCGTCGGTTGAGGTAACAACTCATGGTGGAGTAAGAGAAGTAGATTTGATGACCAAGCATTTTATGAAAAGGAGGGTATTCCTACAAGGGACCATTGACAGTGATTCAGTTCACGCACTAATGGTTCAGCTAATGTATTTGGTGGATTCAAGTGATGAGCCAATTAATATCTACATTAACAGTGGAGGTGGAGAGGTAACCTCAGGCCTTGTGTTATATGATTTTATACAGAGTATAAAGTGTCCGGTAAATATGTATTGCACTGGTATAGCAGCCAGCATGGCAGCAGTAATATTTGCAGGAGGTCAGGAGGGAAGAAGATATATACTTCCACATTCTAAGGTGATGATACATGAACCGCTTTTGTCTAATGGCGTAGGAGGATCAGCTACTAGTATTAAAAACATATCTGACTCAATTATAGAAACAAGAAATATTATTAATGGAATATTAGCAAAGCACACAGGAAAGACAAAAGAGGAAATAGATGAGGCAACTGGATTTGATAATTATCTAAATGCAGCTCAGAGCATTGAGTTTGGATTATGTGATAAGGAGGTAACAGAAATATTATAGAAACTTAAAACTTATTTTTCGGTCACAGCAAATTGGCTGTGGCCATTATAGAAGGGAGAGATTATTATGATGAACGATAAATTGATTTTGGGAAAAGATCAAATGTATGATTTAGATTGCTACAAGACTAAGGTAAATAACAATGTGCTTGTTGTTGGAACTGCTGGAAGTGGTAAGACAAGAAGTTTGGTTATACCAAATCTTCTTCAGGCAACAGGAAGCTATATAATCTCCGATCCTAAGGGTCAGCTATATAGAGAATATGCAGGTTATCTTAAGGAAAAGGGATATGTTATAAAGCTACTTGACCTGATTGAACCGTCCAGATCTACAAATTATAACTTTATGAATTATATAAAGACAGAAAGAGATGTAATTAAAGCTTCAACCATGCTTAATAATGTTGTTGCAAGGGGAATAAAGGATCCCTTCTGGGATGATGCATCTGAGATGCTGCTAACTGCCTTAATAGCATATCTTGTGAAATATAGACCAAAGGAGGAGAGGACTCTAGAGAATATAATGAAGCTGTCTAGAGCAGCCCAAATAGACGAAGACAATTCCGGCATGAAGAGTCCATTGGATAGAATATTTGATGAGGTAGGAAAGCGAGATCCCAATAGCTTTGCCTATCGCCAGTACCAGAAGTTTAGAGTTGGGGCAGGAAAAACCCTAAAATCCGTATTAATATCCATGAATACCAGATTTAAGAGCTTTGACTTTAGTGACCTAAATGAGATGATGTCTTTGGATCTAATGGATATTACCAAAATAGGTGAGGAAAAAACAGCAGTATTTGTAATAGTAAGTGATATGGAAAGGTCCATGGATTCTCTGGCTAACCTATTTTACTCTCAGGCCTTAGAGGTACTTTGTAAGCATGCGGACAGAGCGTGGGGCGGAAGACTTCCTTTTGATGTGAGATTCATTCTAGATGATTTTGCAACTAACTGCATTATAGATGATTTTCCTAAGAAGATATCCGCCTTTAGGTCAAGAGGCATATCAACTATGATAATGCTACAGGCAGAACCTCAGCTAGAGGCTTGTTACCCAAGAGAGGGAAACATTGTTATAGGAAACTGTGACAATTACATATACCTAGGGGGAAATGACCTAGAAACAGCAGAGTCTATAGGCAGAAGAGTGAATATGCCAACCACGGACATACTTAATATGCCTGTAGGAAAATGCTGGATTATAAGAAGAGGTCAGGAGCCTGTGTATGGAACACTGTTTGATCCAGAGCCTATGATGAAAATGGCAAAGGAGGTGTGCAAAAAGACTTCATCAAAAACAGGAAAAGTCCGATGAGGTCTTTGCCAGGGGGCGAACGCCCCCTTTTTATATCAGGGGAATTCTATATAAAGACAGGAGGTAAATGCTATGGTTATGTTTGATGAAAGAATGACAAAGTACTATAAATGTAATGGTTATGATATAAATGTAAGTGGTCCAGTTTATAATAATAACAGAATTAAGTTTGATAACAAATTTGAAGGAATAAAATATCATATTCAAATTGAAAAGGCTTTAACTGCTGAGCAGAAGCAGGAGATGTTAAATAATCCCTTTACAGAACTAGCATCCAGAAGTCAGGTTATGATATCCTTTGAGAATTTCTTTAAAGAGAAAGAAAATTGCAAGAAGGGACAGCTTGTTGTTTCAATGAAAAAAAATATGACCATAGATAGTATGAAGGAATTAATTACTGAGCTAGAACCGGTTGAAGAATATATACATGATAATTATGACGAAATGATACAGTTTGATTATTATTTAGATTTGAAGGACAGTCAGGTAAAGGAGCTGACGGAAGAGATAAGAGAAAAACTGTCATTGTAAACTAACAAAAAAGTTAGCTCTCCAACCCATGGCAGGTGGGAGAGCTAACTTTCTTAATCAAGACCATCAATATCTTCCTTACATTTTTTGCCATCTGCAAGGAGCTTTCTTAATCTGTCTGCATCGTTATTTTCCATAGCATCCTTGTACTGGGAGAGAGAGTTTATAAAGTAGGTAAGCTCCTGAAGGAGGCACTCTTTATTTTCGAGGAAAAGCTCAGTCCACATATTTTCATTTAGCCAGGCAACACGGGTTAAATCCTTGTAGCTACCTGCTGAAAAACCATCGTGATTCTTGGCAGTAGGACTTTTTACATAGGCATTAGACACTACATGAGCCATCTGTGAGGTGAAAGCTATCATAGCGTCGTGTCTTCTGGCGTCACATATAGTGAATTTTCCAAACTTAATAGGGGATAGAAGCTTCTTAGCTTTTTCTATGGTTTCTGTATCTGATAAATCCTCTGGAACAAGGACCATAGATGCTCCGTTGTACATAGTTTTCATACTGTACTCAAGTCCTGAGTAGTGGCGACCAGCCATAGGATGTCCCCCTATGAAGGTAAAGCCATACTCTCTGGCTATAGGGAAGCATTCATTACACACATATTCCTTAACACCACAGCAGTCTATAACAACAGTGCTTTGTGAGATATAAGGTGCATTATTCCTTAGATAATCTACAGATGCCTGTGGGTATAGGGCGAGAAGTATCAGGTCGCAGCTGCTCATGGTTGAGGTATTTAGTTCTCCCTCTATAATCTTCATATCATATGCATCCTGCATAACATGTTCGTTTATATCATAAGCAAAAACTCTATGTTCATCATTATCACTGTAGGCCTTAGCAAAGGAACCGCCGATAAGACCTAAACCAACTATTCCAACTGTCATAGGAAGCTCCATCCTTTCCTCTAATCTAAAATATTTAATATAGAGATATTATAACACTTTAAAGTGCTAAAACAACCCCTAATTTCTATTTATTTGAATAAGCAGGAAAAAATATGGAAATAATTAGGATATCTAAAGTAAAAGGAGCATTATTTATGAATAAAAAATCAAAGATATATCTAGTTGTACTTATATGGGCATCTGTTTTTTTCCAGCTTGTTATCAACAATTCCATTGACAGGGAGAAAAAGATGGTAGAGCAGGTTATGAGTCAGGGGGTGGAAAATCTAATAGAGGGTCGTGCTAAGGCATATGCTTACTATGGAGATGAGGAGCTGACTATAAGGGCTAAGGAGGATATGGTAAAGTCTTTAGGCAGAAAGCTGGGTGTGGTAAGTGGCTTTGAAATAACTCATGAGAAAATAAATAACGGAAATGTTACTACATTTTCAAAGCTTGGTCAAAATGGAGACACCACTATAAAGGTTATATCCCTTGATGTGGTAGATGAATACAGCCAGCCTGCAGTAGAAAATTATATAATGGTGGAGGTAAAGCTAAAGGGTACTGCTGCCAAGGCCACAAGTAATTATTGTGATACCTTAAGGGATATATATGCCAGCTTAGGCATGGAGCCCACCACAAACATTTATCTGTGTTCTCAGGAAAAGGGACAGCTTGTTGCCAGTCAGATGGAGCAATACGAGAAGGACTTTTTTAACAGCATGGATGCCAGGAGAATAGATGGAGTAGAGTTTGATGATGTGCATATGGTGTTCGGATATTCTAAAAATTTAGAGGAGTATGTTTATCAGAATGAGGAAAAGGTAAATGTTAACATTGCATTCAGCTATGATTCTGTAGAGGATGTAACCTATATTCATATGGGAGTGCCATTTGTGGACAGGTCTTTTTAGGCTGTTATGAAACCTGTTTCCGTTGACAATAAAACACAAATTTTGATATAATTAAGTAATTGAAGAGCAACCTACGTTTAATGTGAGTTGCTCTTTTCTTATTTTAAAGAATATCAGGAGGTATAATTTAATGTTAAAGGTGTGGATTACAGGTGCCTCAGGTCACGTGGGCACAGCACTATCACAGCTACTTGATAGAAGTAAATATCAAATCCTTATGACTGATAAGGAGGATATTGATGTTACTAACCTTGAGCAGGTTACTCATTATGCTCGTCTTCACAGACCGGATGTGGTTATAAACTGTGCATCTCTTACAGATGTTAGGTACTGTGAGGAGCATGTGGATGAAGCTTACAATGTTAATGCCCTAGGAGTTAGAAATGTTGCTACAGCAGTGGAGGAGATAAGCGGAAAGCTTATACATATGTCTACTGATGATGTATTCTGCGCAAATTCTTCAAGGCCTTATAATGAGTTTGACAAGACTCACCCAAGAAGCATATATGGTAAGTCTAAGGAGGCTGGTGAGAGATTTGTAAGTCAGTTGTGTAAACGATTTGTTATTATTAGAAGCTCATGGACTTATGGTATTGGTAAGGATTTTGTGGATGAAGTGCTTCGTGCTGTAGGTAAGGAAGAGGAATTCATAGTAGCTGAGAATAGATTCGGTGTTCCTACTTCATGTAAGGAGCTTGCAAAGGTTATCAGATATTTTATAGATAATGATGAGTATGGTTTGTACCATGCAGTTTGTAAGGGAAGCTGTAACAGATATGAGTATGCTCAGGCTATACTTGAGTATACCGGAAATACTAACAAGCTACGATTAGTTCCAGTTGAAAAGCATGATGTTCTTCGTCCTGACTACTGTGTTCTTGATAATATGATGCTCAGATTATCAGGAATTGAGGAGCCTGCAGAGTGGAAGACTGCTCTTAAGGAGTATCTTGAAGAGACAGGAGGGCTTGAGTAATGTCAGATAAGAAGATTAATGTTGATGGCAATGAGAAGAAGGGTATGAGCCTTTCAACTAAAATATTTTTGGCGCTTATTATAGGTGCCTTGCTAGGTGTGGTAATTCATTATGTGATGCCGGATGTAACAATAGGTGAGGATACTAGCCTTAAGAATGATATTATTATAGAAGGTGTATTCTATGTGATTGGTCAAGGCTTTATTCGTCTGATGCAGATGCTTGTAGTACCTCTTGTATTCTGCTCATTGGTATGTGGTGCCATGGCTATTGGAGATACTAAGACCCTAGGTAAGGTTGGTGTAAAGACTATAGTATTTTATATTTTTACTACTGCCCTTGCAGTTACTATAGCTCTGTCAGTAGCTTATATGATTAATCCGGGTATTGGTCTTGATATGGATTCTATTCAGAAGGCGGAGGTGACAAGCAATAATACAGAGACTAAGCTTACAGAGACCTTGCTTAATATTATACCTAAGAATCCTATAGGTGCTATGGCAACAGGAGACATGCTTCCTATAATTGTATTTGCCCTTTTTGTAGGAATTATGCTTGCTAAGCTTGGTAGTAAGGCTAGCACAGTGGCTACATTTTTCAGCCAGTTCAATGATGTAATGATGGAGATGACTATGGCTATTATGAAGATAGCTCCTATCGGAGTATTCTGCCTTATAGCCAGAACCTTTGCAAACCTAGGCTTCTCAGCCTTCCAGCCTATGCTTAAGTATATGGGAAGTGTAGTGCTTGCTCTTGCGCTGCAGTGCTTTGTAATATACCAGATTCTGCTCTTTGTATTTACAAGGCTGAATCCTTTGAGGTTTATTAAGAAGTTCCTTCCGGTTATGGGCTTTGCATTCTCAACAGCAACCTCAAATGCAACCATACCTATGTCTATAGATACCCTTAACAAGAAGATGGGTGTATCTAAGAGAATTTCTTCATTTACCATACCACTTGGTGCTACTATAAATATGGATGGTACATCTATCATGCAGGGTGTTGCAGTAGTATTTATAGCCCAGGCATATGGTATAGAGCTTACTTTAGGTAATCTTGCAACAGTAGTTCTTACGGCTACAATTGCTTCAATTGGTACTGCGGGAGTTCCAAGTGTTGGTCTTGTAACCCTTGCTATGGTCCTTAACTCAGTTGGACTTCCAACAGAGGGTATTGCTCTTATTATGGGTATCGATAGAATCCTTGATATGATTAGAACAGCAGTAAATATAACTGGTGATGCAGTTTGTACTACTATCGTTGCTAACCAAGAGGGAGCACTTGATAAAGAAGTATTTAATCAAGGGTAGATAGATTTAATTAATAATAGATATATTTTGAGATAATAAAACAGTAGCCTGAAGGGAAGATGCTTTGGGCTACTGTTATTTATTATCTGCTTTTGAAATTTCGATATACAATTCAAAAATCTTATTTAGTCTATTTAGCTGGGCTGGGCTTCCTTCGTTTAGGAGGTCTATGATTTCCTGTGGAAGCTTATTTGTTGCTTTATCTCTTGTTGTTCCCCATATCAGGTAATCTAAGCTGCAATCAAATATATTGCAGAACTCAATTAGATTGTCTAGAGATAAGCAGGAAACACCACGCTCAGAATGTGAAACATGTTTGGTGCTCACATCCAGCATGCTTGCCAGTTTATCCTGTGTTACATCGTGAGCTTTTCTGATTTCAGCCATTCTTTTACCCATTGGTACTAGAAAATTATTTTCCATCAATAAACTTCACCTCCTAGGTTTAGTTTATGATGAAAATGGGATTTTATGAATAACCTCAAAAGTTCATAATTCTTGACAAATCAAACCTATAAGGTTTAATGGATACTGCCACATATCTTAATACACCCCCGCCACCTTAAGTGCCAGAAGTGCAAGTACAAAAATTATAGTCGGCTTTACAATCGCACTTCCCTTTTTCATAACAAGGCCTGCACCAATATATCCACCTATCATATTGCTTATGGCAGCAGCTATTCCAAGAGAGAAAAGCACCTGACCATTTGCTATGAAAATAACCAAGGAAGTAATATTTGTAGTAAGATTTATAACCTTGGCCTGAGCATTTGCCACACCTACGCTCATTCCTGCGAAGACTGTAAATGCTATGATAAGAAATGTTCCTGTGCCCGGTCCGTAAAAGCCATCGTACATGCCGATGATTAGGGCCGCTATACATGCTACTATATAGGTGCGTTTGTTAAGGGTGACTTCTCCCTGACCCTCGGGCTTGTCCTTAAAGAGCTTCTTGTTAAGCACAATAAATGCAGCTATAGGAAGTACTGCAAAGAGCACATACTCTAATATTTTTTCCTCTATAATAAGTGACAGCTTTGCTCCAATTGAAGAGCCTATAATGGCACATATAACGGATGGTATGGCGAGCTTAATATTGACAAGCTTATTCTTTATAAACCTTGCTGTGGCAAGAGTTGTGCCACAGGTAGATGAAAGCTTGTTGGTTGCTATAGCCTGGTGGACAGGTATTCCTGCAATAAGGTATGCAGGTAGGGATATAAGTCCGCCGCCACCGCCGATGGCATCCACAAACCCCGCTAGAAATAGCAGGGGACACACAAAAAGAAAAGTTCCTATAGTTAGTTCCATAATGATTATAAAGTCCTTTCTAATTCCATAAGCTTTCGAATAATCTATCAACAGCCTCAGGAATAATCTCAGTTTTAATTCCCGAATAATTAACTATAATAGTATGCTTGGTTGCATTTTCCTCCAGGTAAGAATATTGGCTTAAGCAGGATATGGCTACACCATTATCCATAGCTTTTGATACAAGCTCATCATCACTTAGCTCGGTGTCAACCTTCATCAGGAAATGTAGTCCTGAGTTTTCCTCTAAAATCTCAACCCTATGATAATTCTGTTGGTTCTTAATACATTCAAGTACCTTATCACGCTGAACTCTGTAGTAATTTCGCATACGGTTAATGTGTTTTTCTAAGTGCCCCTGCTCTATAAAACGGTACAGGGTGTACTGCTCGAAGTTAGGAACAGTGCAGGAATAAAATCCTAAGCGTTCCTTGTAAAGGGCAGCTAAGGATTTAGGCAATACCATATAGCTAATTCTTATGGTGGAGCTTAAGCTCTTGGAAAATGTATTCATGTATATAACCTTATCCGCCACATCAATACTTTGAAGAGATGGAATAGGCTTTCCAACAAGTCTAAATTCACTGTCGTAGTCGTCCTCGATTATATATCTGTCACCACTTTTGGCAGCCCAGGATAGAAGCTCGTAGCGTCTGCTTACAGGAGTTACAATTCCCGTAGGGAAGTGATGAGATGGGGAAATGTGAAGTATGTCAGAAGCTGACTCCTCTAAAGCCTTTATATTTACACCACTTTCGTCCATGGGGATATGGCAGCAGTCCACCTGGTTTGCCTGATAGATTCTGGTAATCTTCTGATATCCCGGATCCTCCACCCCATATCTTTTGTCCCGGCCCAAAAGCTGAATAAGCATACCATATAGATACTCGGTTCCTGCACCTATGATAATTTGGTCAGGCTCCACGCTCATACCACGGAACTGATACAGGTAGTCAGATATTGCCACACGAAGTAATTCGATGCCACAGTAAGGAGATCTGACCATAAGCTCTCTCTCGTAATCTGACATTATCTGGCGTAGAGTTTTGGTCCATATTGTAAATGGAAAGCTGTCCTTAGCTGTAGAATTAGATGTAAAATCTGCAAATATTTCATCTTCCGTAGAGCTTTTCGCCACCCTTTTTGCAGGTCTTTTCTCCTCTAGAGCTTTAGTAGTGGAAATGTCACTTACATAGTAACCACTTTTTGGAACAGAGTAGATATACCCTTCTGCAAGTAGCTGAATATAAGCATTCTCCACAGTTATGGTGCTGATATTTAAGTGCTTGGCAAATGCTCTCTTAGAGGGTAGCTTTTCTCCGGGAGACAATTTATAGGCTAAAATATCATTTTTAATTTGCTTGTATAGGTATTCGTAAAGGCTGTCCTTGCCTTTATCCTCAAATGAGTAGGTTAACAATACAAAAACCTCCAATCTGACCATATAAAAAAGATAAAAATTGAATATTTTAATGTGGTCAAGGGTTAGTATAATGCTTAATATACGAAAAGTAAAGCCTTAGTTGACGGTACATAGGTGATTTCATCAGCACCTCCGTCACTAGGAATTAGGAGATTATAAGAAAAGAGGTATTATAATGAAAAGAATTGTAACAGTTCAGGATATATCATGTGTAGGAAAGTGCTCTCTCACAGTAGCTCTTCCAATTATATCAGCCATGGGAGTGGAGACAGCAATTATTCCTACAGCAGTTTTATCAACACATACTATGTTTTCTAATTTCACCTGCAGGGATTTAACAGATGAAATTGTACCTATAACTAAGCATTGGAAGGATGAGAAGCTTAGCTTTGATGCAATTTATACAGGCTACCTTGGTTCAGATGAGCAGATTGAGATTTTAACTAATATGTTCAGAGAATTTAAGACCGATGACAATGTTATCCTTGTGGACCCTGTTATGGCGGACAATGGAAAGCTTTACCCTGCCTTTGACGAAGCATTTGCAGCTAAGATGGCTAAGCTTTGCGGTGAGGCGGATATTATTGTACCAAATATTACTGAGGCAAGCTTCATGACTGGTATGGAGTATAAGGAGAAGTACGACGAAGCATACATTAAGGAGATGCTTCTTAAGCTTTCAGAGCTTGGGGCAAAGATTAGTGTATTAACAGGAGTTAGCTTCAAGGAGGGTACAACCGGAGTTATGGGCTACGATAAGGAGAGTGGTGAGTTCTATTACTATTCAAATACACTTCTTCCTAAGAGCTATCATGGAACAGGTGATGTATTCGCCAGCACAACAGTAGGTGCCATGATGAATGGCTTTAGCTGGAAGGAAGCACTTCAGATTGCAGCTGATTTTACTGCCGAGTGTATTAGAATTACTATGGAAGATCCAAATGGATGTTGGTATGGAGTAAACTTTGAGACTGCCATTCCATATCTGCTAAAGCTAATAGGAAAGACAAATTAGTGTTATATTTTCCCCATCTCTTTCATATTCTATGGTAAGAGAAGCAAGGGAGTAAGCTATGAATAAGATTATACATTTAACTAAAGCAGCATTATTTTTAGTGCTGCTTTTTTTCATTGGATTTTTGCTGGCGGGGTGTGGGAGCAAGGCCTCAGAAGGAGAGAGAAAAGACATAGATTTTACTGTGTGCTCCCGTGAGAATCTGCCGGAGGAGCTTTATACCATTATTGAGGAGAAGAAGGCTAATCAGTGCAAGTTCTCATATACAAATGGCAGCTACATGTACCTTGTAGTGTGCTATGGTGAGAAGGAAAGGGAAAATCTAAATGTGGTAGTAAATGACCTATTTATGACCAGCAATGCAATCTATATGGACACAACTCTAAAAACTGATGCAAACACAGCTACGGACTTTGTTGCAAATGGAGAATATTCCATGTACCCATACATTGTTCTTAAGTGTGAAAAGCAGGACCTTCCTGTGGTATTTGATATAGATTAATGAAATAAAATACATATGAATTCAGGTTATGAAATATAATCCTTTAGAATATATTTATATAATAAGAATAAACCCAGATAAGGTTAAGTATAATGGAGGGAATATGGACTTTAGTAAGAGAGAGATAAATACCAGTGTGTTAAAGGCATCTAAGCGTGTAGAGCTGGCTGCAGATGATGACTTTAATATTCCAGACATGAAGGATGACATAGATAAGATTATTGCCAAGAATGGCTACATAGTAGTGGAGGAGGTAGGCTGTGAAGAGGGAAAGGTAAGAGTTGCTGGAACCATGTACTTTACAGTGCTGTATAAGACCACAGGAAAGAATACGGATATTGAGGCTTTAGATGGCTACATTCCATTTGAACAGAGTGTAAATATAGAGGGTGTAACCAGAAACAATCAGGCAGAGTGCATCTCTAAGCTTGAGGATTTAACTGTTGCCATAATTAATTCAAGGAAGGTAGAAGTCAGATGTCTCATAGAGAATGGAATTAGCGTGTATCAGGATGTTAAAATAAATGTGGCTACAGATTTGGAAAATGGTCAGGGCATAGAGTGTCAATTCAAGAAGGAAACCATTACTAATACGGTGGTGTCAAAGCATGATGTGTTCAAGATTAGAGAAGAGGTGGAGATTCCTCAGAGCAAGCCTAATATTAAGGAGATTCTATGGTCCTTTGTGGAGCTTAAAAATATGGATGTAAGACCTATGGAGGATAAGCTTTCTGTTAGAGGAGAGGTTGAGATATTTGTAATTTACAAGGGGCAGGAGGAGCATCTTCCTATACAGTATCTGTTTTCTGCCAGAGCAATCAGCAAGGAGATAGATTGTCAGGGCTCAGAGGAGGGCATGCTACTAGAAGCCATATGCACTCTAGGTAAGGGAGAGGTGTCCATTAAGGGCGACAAGGATAATGAGGAGCGAATTATAGGAATCGACTATAGTGTGGATATGAATCTTAAGCTGTATCAGGACCAGGAGGTAAATCTGATTAACGACCTTTACTCTCCAAGTGTGGAAATAATTCCCAAGAAGGAAATTTTTGGCTGCCACAATTTGCTTATGAGAAATGTAGCAAAGGCAAAGATAAATTACAGAAAGACTGTAGGAGATGAGAATACAAAAATTCTTCAGGTGTGCCATGTTTACGGAAATGTATGGATAGATGATGTGGAAATTCATCAGGACTCAGTATCAGTGGAGGGCGTGGTTAAGGCTAGTGTGCTGTACATATCTGTTGGTGATGAGCCTATGAGCTGTATGGAAATTGATGTGCCATTCTCCTACACGGCAGATACGGTACCCCTATCCAAGGATGACTCAGTAAGAATTTATCCATCCATAGACCAGCTTAACGCAAGTCTTGCAAATTCCCAAGAGATAGAAATCAAGGGAGTGGTAAGTCTTGGAATGTCCATCTTTGCAAAGAACAACATGGAAGCCATAACTGATATGCAGCTAGAGCCAATTGACACAGCCAAGAAGGCTGCCATGCCTGGAATAGTAGGCTATGTGGTAAAGAAGGGAGATACCCTGTGGTCCATAGCAAGAAAGTATTACGCTACCACAGAGTCCATTCGAAGCATAAATGGGCTTGAGTCCGACTTCCTAAATGAAGGCGACAAGATTATCGTGGTAAAGTCGTAAGGCTGAGAGATTATATTTCGTGGTTTAAAAAAAGGATTAGAACAGACGAGGCAATAAATTATATTCCGGCCGCGACAGTGGTGGGGACTAAGCTGACCATTGCTTTGCACGAGTCAGCGTGGACCCACCCTAGGCAGGCCGGCCAGTAAAGTAAATTCCTCGTCTGTTCTATCCGTAAATATACACAAAACAGCAGGGAGATGTGACTTGTCACATCTCCCTGCTGTTTTAGATTATATATTACTATGCTGTGGTCTCTGCTGCCCACTCATCAAGCATCTCGTTGATTCTGTCGCGAGTCTTTGCTGATATTTCAGGAAGCTCATCGCCCCAAATCTCCTCAGCATCTCCGAAGCCCTTCTCGATAGCCTTTCTCATCTCCTCAAGCTTGCTTACATCTCCACCGGTCAATGCCTTTGCAAAGGAAACAATTCTTTCAGCTGTCTGCTCAACGCCCCAGTAGCCGTCTTCAGCCACATCCTTTTTTGCCTGCGCAACAACTTCCGGATCAACCTCAACCTCTCCGTTAACAACGCCCTTCATAAGGTCGCTAAGAGTAGCGTACTTGTAGGTCTGTCCCTGCTTGCTTAAGCACTTCTCTACAAGGGATGCAAGGGAAGCAAATCTAGCTTCTGCATCAGCCTTAAGCTTATCAATAGTTGCCTGATCAACCTTAGGATTCTTTGAATCGTAGGTTGCCTTCTCTGTAGTTTCTGACTTTTCGTATACTGCAGCTGCCTCTTCTGCCTTAGCAGGAGCCTCATCCACCTTTTTG
Organism: Wujia sp.; assembly: GCA_045543915.1. Lineage (GTDB taxonomy): Bacteria > Bacillota > Clostridia > Lachnospirales > Lachnospiraceae > Coprococcus_C. The sequence continues at coordinate 35,801 of JAZPXZ010000052.1, read as the reverse complement.
CTTTCCTTAGCTGTGTATGTAGCTGTCTGGTATACTGCTGAACTAATTCCATTTAATTCCATACTAACACCCTCCTTGGCTTACTAAAAGAAACATATCCTAGGTGACACCGCCATCCTATGATAGATTGTCTTGTCCATTCCTGCGTAACATATATCGGCAGGATGAAGAGGAAACTTAACTATGGTAAATAAAATTGTATGGCTAAGCTACTGTCATTTAAAATAGACCTATGATTTTTAGTGAATACCATCATGTAACAAATACCATTTATCCTTGGATTTATAAAATACTAATTCTAAAGTATCCTCGTCGGAATAGTCGTCACCGTAGAAATACATAGTGACTTCCGCCTCGGCTTCAATGGTACAAGCTTTCTGTATGTATACCTTCTCTGAGTAGTCATCTTCAATATCTTCCTGTAGCTCTCGGATTTCTGCCTTAGACATAAAATCAGCTTTGCCAAGGGAAATTATATCAATGGTGATTTCATAGTCCTCAACAAGTTCAATGGCATCCTCTATATCCTCTTCCTTAAAATCAGGTGTGATAGAAAGCAGATAATCCTCGTCACAGTCGTTGTAGGCATCGAAAACCTTTTGAGCCATCTTTCTTGGCTTTTGATTATCCTCTTTTTCCTTCTTATCAGATATCAATTTACATGCTAGAATAATAATTCCTATTATAGCTACTAGTGCCACCACTGATATTAAAATCATCTTTTTTTTCTTACCATTTCCTGAAGGTGTGGCTTGGCCATAATTCATTTGCTGTTGATTATAATCCCACTGTCCCTGGGAGTATGCATACTGATTTTGATTATAATTATATTGTGCCTGATTAAAATCCTGCTGGGGGTAACTATATTGAGGTTGATTGTAGCCCGGCTGGTAGGCATAGCTGGCTTCCTGCCCAGCGTTTAACCCGTTGTCTTGTGAGACTACTTCAAAAGCACTGCCACAGGCAGTACAATTCTTATTACCATCATCGTTTTGTGCTCCACAGCTATTACATATTTTCATCCTTAAGTTCCTCCCCATATTGTTTTGTAAAAATATGTAAATATTATCTCATATTCCTGTTAAATATACAATATTTTGTAGGGATAAAAGGGGATGGAATAGACTAGAATAGACTAATTTTTTTACTGTATTTTGTGGAAAATATGGAGGTTGTTTTTTCCGTCTTGATGTATTAAAATTTATGTATACAAAGTAAGCTGTAATGTTAGGAGAAAGGAGGATGAATAAGATGTCATCTAACAACAATTATCACGATAAAAATAATGACAGCAAAAAGGCTATTTATTTAAGTAAGCTAAGAGGAAAATATGCTCAGGAATATTTTATTTGTCCTCAGTGTGCATACACTATAAAGGCTACAGCCGGACAGATGAGATGTAGTAATTGCGGTCAGGGTATATCTGTTAATTATCGCAAGGGACATATAAAGCTATAATTATATTTTAGACTACAAGGAGGACTTACATGAATAATCAGAATAACACCCTATCACTTAAGGCCTATGCCAAGGTGAATCTTGCCCTTGATGTTCTAAGAAGACGAGAGGACGGATATCATGATGTTAATATGATAATGCAGAATCTTGACATATATGATGAGCTGGAGTTTCAGGTTGTCGAAAGGGAAGCAGCAGATGTGGAGATAACCCTCACTGTAAATAAGGAGGGAATTCCTACAGATGATAGGAATCTGGTGTATAAGGCTATAGCCCTTTTGTTTGAGGCTTATAATATAAAAAGCCACATTGCAGTTAATCTAATTAAGAATATACCTGCAGAGGCAGGTATGGCTGGTGGAAGCACTGACTGTGCTGCAGCACTTAAGGCAGTGAACATCCTTTATGGATTGGGATTATCCACAGAAGAGCTTATGAGCTACGGAGTAAAGCTAGGCGCAGATGTGCCATATTGTATATTGGGTAGGACAGCCATTTCTCAAGGAATAGGCGAGGTACTTACACCTATTAAGGGTTTGCCACTGGTTCATGTTTTGGTAGCTAAGCCACCTGTAAATGTCAGTACTAAGGAAATCTACACTAGGCTTAATGCAAATGAGCTTTCAAAGCACCCTGATGTAGAGGGGATGGTAGAGGCCTTAGAAAGTGGAAATCTTGCTGCGGTGGCAGAGCGTATGGAGAATGTGCTTGAGACAGTTACAGTAAATATGCATCCACAGATAGAGGAGCTAAAGCAGCTTATGAAGGATCAGGGAGCCCTAAATGCAATAATGAGTGGAAGTGGTCCGACGGTATTTGGGCTTTTTGATGACAAGGATAAGGTGTGGGATGCGGCTATGATGATTAGCGATAAGGAGTTAGCCCCAGAGGTCTTTATTACAAGACCTGTTAATGGTTAGAAGGGAGGAATGGTATGAAGCTGGATATGAATATGGATGAGTATTTGCCTCTTCGTGAGGTAGTATTTAAAACCCTTCGTAATGCTATTATTCAGGGAGAATTTCAGCCGGGAGAGCGACTTATGGAGATTACTCTGGCTAAGAAATTAGGAGTTAGCCGTACTCCGGTTAGAGAGGCAATTCGTATGCTGGAGCTGGAGGGGCTTGTGGTAATGATTCCCCGCAAGGGAGCAGAGGTTGCAAATATTACAGTTAAGGATTTAAAGGATGCTTTAGAGGTTAGAATGGCTCTTGAGGCACTTTCTGTAAAGCTTGCCTGCGAGAGAATTGATGATGAGGGCAAGGAGGAGCTAAAGGCTGCCTGTATGAGGTTTAAGGAGGCCATAAACTCAAAATTAGTTCCTGCAATTGTTGAGGCAGATGAGCATTTTCACAATGTTATTTACAAGGCCTCTAAGAATCCCAAGCTTATTAATATGGCTCAAAATTTAAGAGAGCAGGTATATCGATATAGAGTTGAGTATGTAAAGGATTTTTCCTATCACGATAATCTTATAAGAGAGCACGACCAAATCACCATGGCCATACTTAGGGGTGATAAGGAAAGTGCCGAGAAGGTAATGGATGAACATATCTACAATCAGGAACAGATTGTTATAAGAAATGTGCGTAATGCCGATTCCTAAGGGAGTTGGCGTTACGCATATTTTTTTGCCTGATGGGTAAAATATGGATAATGTGCAAGGGCGGTGAAGGCACAAATCATATTTTACTAAAAGGGGGATGCTACATTGACAGATAAGGAGCTATACGAAAGATGGTTTGATGAAGAGAACAAATTTACGCCATCTATAAGCAAGGAGCTGGATGTAAACATAGATATACTAAAGAGGCTTTTTGAGGGAGCAGGAGACATAGTTAGGAAGGAATTCTATCTAAATAGAATTCAAGGAAGCGTGAGAATTTATGTGGTATATGCGGACGGATTAGTGGACAGAAGTGTAATTGAGGATGGAATAATTAAGCCATTGCTTTACGAGTGGAGACATACGGATGGCAGGGATTTAATGGAGTCCATTCTTCATAGGGAAAGTCATACGGTGGATATTGTCAGAGAGACAAGCTTTGACAAGACTTTGCTTGGTATCTTAAAAGGGGACACGGCCATATTTATAAATGGGTATGACAAGACTCTGGTTGTATCCACCAAAAAGTATCCCCTCCGAAGCATTAGTGAAAATGATACAGAGGGTGGGCTTCGTGGACCTAGGGACAGCTTTAATGAAAGCATTAGATTTAGCACTGCCCTTATAAGAAGAAGGATAAGAGACCCTAAGCTAAAATGTGAGCAGGGTAGCATAGGGCAGCGAAGCAGAACGGATTATGCCTTAATGTACATCAAGGATTTGGCTGAGGAGGGGTTAGTTCAGGATATTAAGAATAAGCTGGATAAATATGACATAGATGGAATATTCGACAGTGGTATGGCGGAGCATCTTATGGAGGATAATTGGTATTCTATATTTCCCATGTTTCAGGCAACTACAAGGCCGGACAAGGTGGCGTCAGGAATACTAGAGGGCAGAGTAGCCGTTGTATTTGACAATTCACCGGAGGTGGTTTTAGCACCCTGTAATTTTAATATGTTGCTTCAGGCTTCGGACGATTACTACAATCGATGGGCAGTGGGAACCTTTGCCAGAGTTATTAGATACTTGGCGGCATTTTTAGCCATAACCCTGCCTGGCTTTTACATTGCGGTGACGGTGTTTCACAGTGAGATACTTCCGGCAAAGCTGCTTTACGCCATAGCCTCTGCCAGGTCTATGGTTACATTTCCCATAGTGGTGGAAATGCTGCTTATGGAGTTTCTCTTTGAGCTGCTAAGAGAGGCTGGAATCAGACTGCCCGGTCCCTTGGGTAATACCATTGGTATAGTGGGGGGACTTATAGTGGGACAGTCTGCAGTGGAGGCGGGAATTGTAAGTACCATAGTGGTAATTGTGGTGGCACTATCCGCCATAGCTTCCTTTGCCATACCAAACGAGGAGTTTGTGTCAGTGTATAGGTTAATCAAGTTTTTTATCATAATTACCTCTGCTTTTTTGGGCTTGTACGGATTTATCCTAGGACTTTTGGTGGTGGCAATTCACCTGTCGGAGCTAAAGAGCTTCGGTGTACCATATATGATGCCAGTGGTGGCAGGGGATAAGGACAAAGACTGGGTCAAGGGAGACTTTATACTAAGAGCACCAATTAAGCATATGGGAATAAGGCCATTTTGGGCAAATGGGAAAAATAGAGAAAGGCTTAGGGAGAAAAATAATGACCATGGAAAATAAAATGATATCCTCAAGGCAATGCTTTCGCATGGGGATTTTGGAAAATATTACTTTAGGCATGGTGGTAATTCCCTATGCCACAGTTAATCTGGCAGGGAAGTGGCACTTTGTGGCATTTTTGCTGGGGTTAGTTCTAGGAGCCCTATATATGGGAATAATATACTTTCTATCAGGAAGGCTTCTTATGGGTAAGTGCTGGATAGAAGGTCAGGATAGCTTGAGTAGAGGAGTAAGCTTTATATATGCGGCGAGATTTGTTCTTAGAGCAGGTCTTGTAATGCTTTTCTTCGGCAAGACAGTGCAGGAATTTTTGCTTCAAAGCTATAATACATGGATTATTGTAATTGCATTTGCTGTGGTATGTGGCTACGGTGGAGCGCGCGATATAGAAAAGCGGGGAAGAATGCTGGAGCTACTGTTTCCCTGGATGATTGTTCCAATTGTTCTTGTGGCAGTTTTCTCCATCAGCAGCATTAACCTAGAGGAGCTTTACAGTGGCCTTATGGGAGTAAATTACAACATGCTTCATGAAGGGGCAACAGCACTTGATGTGCTTCGTGGTGGATATGTGGCTTTCCTCATAACAAGCTCTACAGAGCTTATGATGTTTACCCTTCCACATCAGAAGGATAATAACTGGAGAAATGCACTGAAGACGGGACTTTGGATATTAATATCAATATTATTGGCATATATATTTATCATTGGGATTTTAGGTGGGCACTGGGTTGCAAGTGACAGCCAGGCAGCTCTAAATGTTATGGAGGCTGCATTTATTCCAGGTAAGGTTATAGAAAGGGCAGACTATCCGGTACTGGCCTTCTGGGTAATAGGCGTATTCGCTGTAATAAGCGGATATATGTTTTATGCCAAGGAATCACTTCTTACAGGAGGGTGCCTAAGGAATAAAAAGCAGGGTAGGGTCTGTATGTGGGTAGTTATGGCAGCAGTTGTGCTTCTTGCCTGGGTGTGGAGCTTAGAGGATGTAGCTATATACCTTGCTAAGTATCTTCTTTGGGCTGATGTGGCCATAAGTCTTATACTTCCTGTAATTCTTATAATTAAGGCAGGCTCTGGTAAGCTATTTTCTTCTAAAGCTTCTGATAAAGGACATAGGGCCAAGAAGATGGTTTTGCTGTTTGTGACGGTTGGAGCAGGCTTAATGATAAGTGGCTGTGACCTTGATAGGGATAATGATTTTAAAGCTATTTCCAAGGAAAAGGGCTCCGTAGAGAATCGCGATTATGCAACCGGCATAACCTTTAAGGAGGAGGAAATTATATTTACAGTGGCAGACATAAAAAAATACCTAAGTGATGCCACCGGTGATTATGAAACAAAGGAGGAAAAGGTAAACAGTGACTCTCTAGGGGATGCTCTTGAGACTTATTATGAATCCACAGGGAAATGGTTAGATTTAGGGCACCTGTCTTCCCTTACATTTGAAGGGGTGGAGATGAATCAGGTTAGGGAATATGCTTTAGAGATGAGCAATATGCCAAGTTTGGGAAAATCTGTCACAGTTACCATAGAAGCTAAGGGCGAAAATGAAAGCAGGGAAATACAATTAAGACAATTGATTAAAAATGCCTACTCTGGGGAAAACTTTCCATAGAAATAAATGATTATATGGAGGTTGTTATGGCATTTAGAATTATAAGAGGTGCCCTGATAGGTACAGTACTGGGCTTACTAATAGGAGTAGGTTTAAGTGGAGCAATGTATATGTTTAATTACATGAGACAAGGGGTTAGACAGGAAGCTCATAGCTTAATAGCTGATGATGGTGGCAGTGCAATAAGCTCTGATCAGAAGAATTTTGTTCCCGCATTAAGTGTAGCTGGTGGAGCAAAGGAAGACTATGATTATGAGGAGCTAAGGACTACATTAAAATACCAGGGAATTACCGGCCTGGCAAAGGAGCTGGGAGAGGGAAACTTTAGAGTAGAAGGTAATAGTGGAGCTTATATTGAGACTGAGGGGGATTTAGATGATGAGCCGCTACCTGGTGATGCACTGGGTGATAATCTTATTCGATTTCATGTTCGCGCAAACAGTAATTCAGATGTTGATTTGGCCTTAAAGTACAAGGTTAGAGATGCAGTTTTATATTCCATAGAGGAGGACTTAAAGGGCTGCAGCACTAAGAAAGAGGCTTTAGAATATCTGACAGATAACCTAAAGCTAATTAAGGAAATTGCTACAAAGACACTTCAGGCAGAGGGATACAATTATGCAGTTGATGTATACATTACAAATGATTACTTCCCTACGAGACAGTATGGGGAAATGGTTCTTCCGGCAGGCTATTATGAGGCTCTCAGAATAGACATAGGACTGGCAAATGGGGAGAACTTCTGGTGTCTTCTTTACCCTACTATGTGTGTGCCGGTAGAGGCTGGCGGAGTTGTTACTAAGGATGGGCAGCATGAGATTGAGGAGGCACTTACTCCGGAGCAGTATGATAAGCTTTTTGTGAAGAAGCAGGCTAATAAGGAGAAGGTTGAAATTAGATTTAAGCTATGGGATATGATATTCAAATAATATATGCCCGTCATAGAGCAAGCTTTCCTTGAGATGTGGTGGCATAGGGAAACATATATTAACTGTAATTTGCTTGAACTTAAGGGTTTAAGTTAGTATAATGTAGTGTAGGTAAATAGGCAGGCGAACTTTAGTTATGGGATAAGTTCGCCTTGGCCTTTTCATTTCATATAATAGTATTGAGAATAAAAAAGTGAGGAAATATTATGTCCAAGAAAAATCTTGCAGTTATATTTGGAGGTCGCTCTTCAGAACATAGCGTGTCATGTGTATCAGTTGTTACCATTATTAAGGCAGTAAATACTGAGAAATACAATCTTCAGCTTATAGGTATTACAGAGGAAGGTAAATGGCTTAAGGTTAGTGATGTGGCGGCTATTGAGGACGGTAGCTGGAGACAGTCTAAGGAGGTTGCTATTATCTCCCCGGATACAAAGGGAGAGCTTCTTATTGGAGAGGTAGCAGGAGATACATATAGCTATAACAGGTCAGTTAAGATAGATGCTATCTTCCCAGTGCTTCATGGTATGTACGGCGAGGATGGAACAATTCAAGGACTTTTCGAGATGGCAGGTATTCCTTATGTTGGCTGTGGCGTATTCGCATCAGCAGCATCCATGGATAAGTTCTACACCAAAATGGTGGTGGATACCTTAGGTATCAGACAGGCAATCTATGTGGGAGTTATTGCCAGTGAGCTAAAGGATATGGACAGCGTTGTTGCCAAGGTAGAGGCTAAGCTTTCGTACCCGGTATTTATAAAGCCTTCTAAGGCAGGCTCCTCAAAGGGAGTATCTAAGGCGGATAACAGGGATATGCTTATAGCAGGACTTCTTGAAGCCGCAAAGCACGACTATAAGATATTAGTTGAGGAGACCATCGTAGGTCGTGAGCTTGAGTGTGCAGTTATAGGCTATGACAAGACAACAAAGGCTTCCGGTATCGGTGAAATCCTTGCGGCAGCAGAGTTCTATGACTTTGATGCCAAGTATAACAATGCAGAATCTAAGACTGTAATCGACCCAGAGCTACCTTCAGGTAAGGCTGAGGAGATTAGAGCTAATGCAATAAAGATATTCAATGCACTTGATGGCTTTGGACTTTCAAGAGTTGACTTCTTCCTTGAGAAGGACACAAATAGCGTAGTATTTAACGAGATTAATACATTGCCAGGCTTTACTTCTATAAGCATGTATCCTATGCTATGGAAGGCTAAGGGCTACACTATAGAGAGCTTAGTTGAGGAGCTTATAGAGATGTCAGTTGAGAGACCATAGTTAGATGGCTATGATGAATGTAGTATGTGATTGGCGTAGACCAATATTTATAGATGAGCTAATTCATTAGCGCATAAGGAGATAGATATGGAACAGGCTATAGGAGTATTTGATTCAGGTGTGGGCGGACTTACCGTGGTAAGAGAGATTATGCGCCAGCTGCCTAATGAAAATGTAATATATTTTGGAGACACTGCCAGAGTGCCATATGGAAGCAAGTCAAAGCAGACAGTTCTTAAGTATTCAAAACAGATAGTTCGTTTTCTTAGAACTAAGAATGTTAAGGCAATAGTATTTGCCTGCAACACTGCCAGCGCTCTTGCCCTAGAGGAGATGAGACACGAGATAGACATCCCTGTAATAGGTGTGGTTAAGCCGGGAGCTAAGATGGCAGCAGATATGACCAAGACCAAAAGCGTTGGTATTATAGGAACTGAAGGAACTATAAAGTCAGGTATTTACACAGAGTACATAAGACGCTTAGACTCGGAGATTACAGTTGTGGGAAAGGCATGTCCTCTTTTCGTGCCACTGGTGGAAGAGGGGCTTTTGGAGGATAGAATTACTGACGACATGGTTGAGAGATATCTGTCGGAGCTTAAGCCTTATAATGTGGACGCCCTTGTGTTAGGCTGTACTCACTACCCACTTCTTATGAACCCTATTAAGAGATATATGGGTCCTGAGGTTACCCTTGTTAACCCAGCCTATGAAACTGCTAAAGGACTTAAGGACATACTGGCGGCGAAGAGATTGCTTAATGCTAAGAATGATAAGGTGACCTACGACTTTTATGTAAGTGATGGAGTGGATAGCTTTAAGGCATTTGCAAATGATGTGTTACCTGTAAATGTTAATCAGGTTAATGTAGTGGATATAGAGAGCTACTAGAGGGAAATATTCCAGAGTATAGATATGAGGTGTCAGGGTGAAGGTAAATATAGAAATCGAAAGTGTAGACATTACCGGGGAAAAGATGAAAACCAAAAACTTTGCCATAATGGATGTAAGGGAATTTGATTTTAGACTTGCATATGTGGAGGATCTGTCAGGTGATGGAATAAAGACCAGGTCCACACTTTTTGTGTCCCCTGAGGAGCTTAGAATAATTAGAAAGGGTGAGCTTAACACTGATTTCATATATGGAAAAAACATGGTACACAACACCAGCTATATAACTCCCTACGGAGCATTTCCGGTAACCCTTAAAACTCTATCCTACAAGTATGAGCTGCAGGGGGATTTAGAGGACGAGGAAGTGGGATTTGCCATCAATGTTGAAACCTCCTATACCCTTCAGGTAGGAGAGGATGAGCCTATGAAGATGAGTATTAAGCTATGTATTACCAAGGCTGAAAATGTAGCAAGCATGTAGATAAAGCGGAATAATATTCCGCTTATTTTATAGGTAGGTAAGGATAAAATGGATAAAGAAACACAGTACGAGAAGTTCCTAGGGGTGAAAACCAACGAGGAACAAATTGTTTTTGGAAATACTAAGAAATTAAAATACTCCCTCTATGAAGCGTCAGAGTATGAGGGCTTAGAGCAGATATTTGATTTAGTGCCACTTAGGCCGGAGGACACACTAGTAGATTTTGGATGTGGTATGGGACGAGTGCTTTTTTACTGTAATCAAAGATTTTTCTGTAGGGTGAAGGGAATCGAATATGATAAGAAAATCTATGAAACCCTGCTGGATAATGCAGAGTTTTATCATGTAAGATTTGGTGGTCAGAGAGAAAAATTTCAACTTCTTAATATGAAGGCTGAGGACTATGAGATAGCCCCAGAGGACACCTGTTTTTACTTTTTCAATCCGTTCTCTAAGGAGATACTAGAAGGTGTGCTAGAGAAGATATTAAAGTCCGTAGAGGAGCACCCTAGAAGGGTAACCATAGTATTCTACTACTGTACCTATGATATGATGAGTGCCATAAGAGAGTACCCATTTAAGCTAGAGCACATAGTGAAGCTTCCGGAGTATAGACTTGATCCGGATGAGAAGGCTTATGTGTATAGTGTGGAGTAAAGATTTGGACTAACTGTCCAATGAAAAAAACCCGGTATTTTATACCGGGTAAATAAATTTAACTATCTATTTCTGTTTTCTTACTTCTAATAACCAACCATATCATTCCAATAAACACGGCACCTGCCACCATAGTAGTAATCACTGTCCTAATCGTACCTATATAAAGCACTTCAGGTACCAACAGTAGGCTGGCGTTAATGCTTACATGAAGCACCATGGCAGGAATAATAGATTCAAGCTTATGTGCTACAAATCCAAGCACCATTCCCATAAAGAATGCGTATATGCCTTGGATTATATTTCCATGGTAGAGACCGAAGACTAGTCCCTGAAGGAATATAGCTAAAACCGGTGCAAAGTTCTTAAGACCGTAGCCTTGGATTAGGCCTCGGAATAACAGCTCCTCTCCTATAGGAGCCACCACAACTACTGCAAGGAGCAGTACCCATGAGGAACCGATTCCAGTTATAGAATCCACCATTTTGCCGTAGCTTTCAAATGCACTTTTAAAATGTGGCTCTGCCAATGTAAGAATTCCGTCTACGAAAAGCTGTGCTGCGTAGCCTCCTATCACAAGAAGGATAGTGTTCTTATTAAGTAGCATTTTCTTACCGTAAGCTGTCATGGTTTTGGTATCCTTTATGGTGAAAACACCGGCATCTTTAACAAATGCCTTGTAGTACCAAATTCCGAATACCAGAATGTAAATCAGGTACTGTACTAAGGTCATGTAAGCCTGGTTCATAGGCTGCTTAAAGTCGCTGTTCATAATGAACTCTAGAGTTGCGTCCTTTTCTACCTCCTGGTTGGAGAAAACATTTTTAATGAATAAAATAATTACATCTCCAATTACCACTGCGTACTGAATAGCTACCACCACAAGGATTGGTAGAAACATGTACCAGATATATCGCATATTAGGATTTGTTGTATTAAATAATTTACTTAACTGCATTCTTAGAAATCATCTTCTCACGATTTTTTTCTTTCTTTAACTCAGCCTTAGACTTCTCAGGATTCTTTTCCTTGTTCTGAGCCTTAGCCATTATTTCATCATTAATCTGCTTCTGGTAAGCTGCCTGCTTAGCACGCATCTTAGCAGCAAAGCCCTTCTTAGTCTTCTTGTTATCCTCTTCAGTAGCTGCAGCATTCTTCTTTCTCATGCTCTTAACGCTTAATATGTAGATTCCGCTAACCATGGCCTTAACCTCACCCTTGTTAACATCATCATAGATTGCGTCATCACAGATAAAGTTCATAATCTGTGGACCAACCTTAGCCTTAACGATAGGAAGCTTCTGCTTCTGATATCTCTTAGGAGTCTGTTCCAAAACCATCTTAGGAAGTCCTGCGTCCTTCATAGGAAGGTACTTCTTATCAATAACCAGCATAGTCATAGGCTGTGCTGCTTCTGCAAGCTGCTCCTTTTGGTCCATTTGTCTTTTCTGTAGCTTGTTGCCTAGCTTATAAAGTACAAATAGTATAATAAGAGCAACAGCCATAATAATTAGCATTATCATCCACCAACTCATGTGTGTTACCTCCATCTAATATTAGTGATTATTCTTCATTCCCTGAATTATATCAGGAATCTGTGCATACATAGCCTTTCTATCCTTTGGCGCCATCTGTGTTGGATAAATAGGCTTGCCAAATTCTATAGTTACATATGTCTTTTTAAACTTACCCTTCTTAGGTCTTGATTCTAAAAGCAGGTCGGAGTTTGTTATGGCAAATGGTACTATAGGACACTTTGCCTTCTCAGCCATCTTATAGCCACCCTCTTTGAAAGGAAGCATTTCCGGCTTTTGGCTTCTAGTTCCCTCAGGGAAGAGTATCATACTATGTCCCTGCTTTAGAAGCTCTCCACCCTTGTTCATGGTTTCAAGTCCCTGCTTAATATCATTTCTGTCAAGGAAGAGGCAGTCTATGTCCTTCATATAAAGAGCTAGAAGTCCAACCTTAAGCATTTCCTTTTTGGCTACGAAACCAGCAGGTCTTTTAATAGCCTCATGGCTAATTAGTATATCAAAGTAGCTTCTGTGGTTACCTACGAAGAGACATGCCTCATCTGGTATGTTTTCCCTGCCTAGAACATTTACCTTAGCTCTACACACGAAGAGACCAGCTTTAAAGTAACCTGATACATACTTTCTGGCCATCTCCCATGCTTTATCAGGGTTGGTTTTTCTAACCTTTCCCATGTAGAGATGATAAGGTAGTCCGAAGAAAAGCCCTATCATCAAAAGTATAACTAATAAAACGGTTCTCATTATAACCCTCCTGTTCAAAACAATTAGCCTATTACAAATGAGTAGGTTAATTATCTTCCATACATCTTACAGGTTTCATAAAGTCTAGCCTCAAGCTCTCTAGTCAAATCGCCTTCCTTGTATCTCCAAGCCCAGTTTCCTTCTCCTACGCCAGGGGTGTTAAAACGAGCCCATGAGTCAAGTGAAAGTACATCCTGCATAGGAACAATAGCCATATTTGCTACTGAGCCAAAGCAGGCTCTAATAAGTATCCAGCAAATATCGTGACCGTCTGTTGAGTAGTATCTTCTAAGCTTGTCACGAGATGCTTCGTATGCATTCTTGTACCAACCAAGTGTTGTATTATTATCATGGGTACCGGTATAGCATACACAGTTTCTTATGAAATTATGTGGTAGGAAGTCATTTTCCTCAGGATTCTCAAAGGCAAACTGAAGAATCTTCATTCCAGGGAGACCAAATTTGTCTCTAAGCTCAATTACTGAGTCGTCAATCTCACCTAAATCCTCAGCGATAATAGGAAGATGATAACCAAGGGTAGCCTCCAGGTGAGTGAAGAAGTTAATTCCAGGAGCCTCAACCCATTTACCATTAACTGCTGTTTCCTCACCGTATGGAATAGCCCAGTACTTGTCAAAGCCTCTAAAGTGGTCGATTCTAAGGAAATCGCTTAGAGTAAGCTGGTACTTAATTCTCTTGAGCCACCAGTCATAGCCTGTTTCAGTATGCTTCTTCCAGTTGTAAAGTGGGTTGCCCCAAAGCTGACCTGTAGCTGAGAAATAATCAGGTGGCACACCTGCAACTACAGTTGGGTATCCCTTTGAATCAAGCTGGAATAGATTCTGGTTAGCCCAAACATCCACACTATCCCAAGCCATAAATATTGGAATATCTCCCACTATTTTAACGCCCTTATCGTTGGCGTAGGCTTTAAGCTTTGTCCACTCATATGTAAACAGGAACTGGATGAACTTATAATAGCCCATCTCCCTCTCAAGCTTCTTTATCCAGGACTCTCTTTGCTTCTTGGTAGGCTTCTTTAGGTTGTCCTCCCACATATACCAAGGAAGTCCCTCATGGTAATCCTTTCCTGCCATAAATAAAGCGTAGTCCTCAAGCCAAAAAGCCTCCTGACAGAATTTGTCAAACTCATCCATAAGCTCCTTGCTGGTAGTAAGACCGTCATCAAGGTTTTCATCTGTAAATCTGTCGTACGCAAGCTTTAGAATGGCAGTTTTAAACTCGATGAGTTCACCGTAGCTTACCTGCTCCGGATTCCACACTGGCATATCATGAAGGTCGCTGTCATAGATTAATCTAAGCTCCTTTAGGTGATCGATGCTTATAACCAGTGGCTGACCTGCAAAAGCTGAGAATGGCTGGTATGGTGAGTCTCCAAATCCAGTATGTCCCATAGGTAGCACCTGCCAGGTGTTAAGTCCTGATCTCACAAGGAAATCAATGAATTTATATGCACTTTGTCCTAGTTCGCCAATTCCGTATGGACTTGGGAAGCTAGTTGGGTGTAGCAAGATGCCGGTATATTTTGTAGGCTTTTTACCGACGCTGTTATTGTTCAACATTATGCTGTCCTCCTAGTAAATTTACACACTATTCCTTATTATACATAAAATTGTAAAAAAACACAACGGAAAACTTGAGGCTCTTTTATGTGTATCACAAGAGTTTGTGGGTATTTGCGATAGGAGGATATTTAAAATACCCGGGAGGGAAGAAAAAGCGAGCTGATTAGGGTATTTGTGCTAGGAAGCTAGTTAAAATACCCGGGAGGGAAGAAAAAGCGAGCTGACTAGGGTATTTGTGCTAGGAGGATAGTCAAAATACCCGGGAGGGAAGAAAAAGCGAGCTGATTAGGGTATTTGAGCTAGGAGGATAGTCAAAATACCCGGGAGGGAAGAAAAAGCGAGCTGATTAGGGTATTTGAGCTAGGAGGATAGTTAAAATACCCGTGAGGGAAGAAAAAGCGAGCTGATTAGGGTATTTGTGCTAGGAGGATAGTTAAAATACCCGTGAGGGAAGAAAAAGCGAGCGAAATAAGAGACATAAAGAGGCTGTGCGCCATAATCTGGAACCTGGACCCACCTTAGGCAGACCGGGAGATTATGTAACAACGCACAGCCTATTAGTTAATTATACATTTTGTAAAGCTTCTCAAATGCAGGAATGCTTCGCTCAACCATCTCAGTGTTTACACAGTAGGAGATTCTAAAGTGTCCGGGACAGTTGAAGCTGTCACCAGGAACGATGATAAGGTTAAGCTCCTTAGCAGCTCTCCAGCAGAATTCATTAGCATCTGGAGTAAGTGAGCGTGGGAACATGTAGAAGGTTCCACCTGGCTCAACAATATGGTAACCGATTCTTGTAAGCTCCTTGTATAAGATATTCTTGTTAGTTTCGTAAACAGAAAGGTCGCTAGTCTTATCAAGCACCTTCTCAACCGCAAGCTGAATAATAGAAGGAGGACAGTTGTGACCAGTAAATCTTGAAATCTGTCCACACATTAACACTATAAGCTTTGCGTCCTTGCAGGCTGGGTTTACAGCCACATATCCAATTCTTTCACCAGGAAGTGAAAGGGACTTACTAAATGAATAGCAGCAGATAGAGTTATCGTAGAAGCTTGAGATAAATGGTGCATCAGCTCCTTCAAATACTATCTCTCTGTATGGCTCATCTGATACAAGGTAAATGTCATGACCGTACTCCTCCTGCTTAGCACGCAAGATATCAGCTAATTTCTGAATAGTAGCAGTTGAGTAAACAATACCTGAAGGATTGTTAGGTGAGTTTACAAGAACTGCCTGAACATTAGGGTTAAGCGCCTTCTCGAAAAGCTCAAAGTTAATCTGGAAGGTTTCTATGTCTGCAGGAACGATAGTAAGCTTAGCACCTGTTCCCTCAACATAAGGAACATACTCTGGGAAGTATGGTGCAAATGTAATAACCTCATCCCCATCCTTAACCACACATCTTAAGGCGTGGGCAACTGCACCTGCAGCACCAGTAGTCATGAAAATCTCATCAGCAGTGTAGCTCATACCGTATCTCTTGTTTAAAGACTCAGCGATAGCTCTTCTGGTTGAATCAATACCAAGTGATGGACTATAACCATGAAGAGTAAGAGGATCCTTAGTAGAAAGAAGCTCCATCATATAGTCTGTAAATTCCTGTGGAGCACCAACAGAAGGATTACCCAGAGAATAATTATAGATATTCTCAGCACCAATTTCCTTAGCTCTCATATTTGCATATGTAAAAAATTCTCTGATAACAGACCCCTTGCCTGTCATCTCCTTGTACATTTCATTAATCATAAATGTATCCTCCGATATTCAAGATTTAAAAAATTGAGTACATTATAACAAAAGACACCTGAAAATAAAAGTAAAATGTAAAAAGGTGATGTGACTCCGGGGAGGAAATCAACATCACCTTTTTGAGGGGAGAGAGGATTCAAATATATGAAAAGCTCTTACAAGTGTTAATATACTATGTGTTTGTGTTCAAAGTTTGTAAAAAATGTGAAGAAATGTTCACAATTATAGCCACATATAAAAAGGCTGTGGGAGATAACCTATAATCCGACCGCGACAGTGGTGGGGACTAAGCTGACCATTGCTGTGCATGTGTCAGCGTGGACCCACCCTAGGCAGGTCGGCCAATTCAGTAACAAACCACAGCCGTTTATAATGGTAAGACATAAAAAATGCTACCTGTTAAGGTAGCATTTTTTATGTCTTACTGACGTGCCAAATCTCTAACACATTTATCTAACTGCTGAAGAGTCTTCTGAACAGAATCGTTAATTACTCCTGACTCGTGAGCCATCTTACCGAACTCGTGAGCAACAACTGTAAATCCACGACCAGCCTCACCAGCTCTAGCGGCTTCGATAGAAGCATTAAGTGCAAGAATGTTCTGCTTGTTCTCAATCTTCTTAAGACCCTGAGACTTAACGAGAAGCTCCTTAATAAGATCAGCAGCACCCTCTATCTCGCTGACAAAGCCTTCCTGCATATTTGTAAATTCAGCCTTTCTAAATGAAGCCTCCATAAGATTCTGGATAGATGAAGCAAGAAGCTGTCCTGCAGCCTCAACTGCCTCCTCATCGGCATCCTCATCAAGTGGTCCACCAATGATAGAAGCAACGATTACGTCATCAACCTCGATATCCTCGCTGAAAGCCTCGATGTTATCACGTGAAAAACCAAGCTTATTTGAAAGGAAATTACCCTCGTCATCTAATACTACAGCTATCATATTAGTAGCGGTAGCCCACTTCTCTAATAATTCTTCTAAAGCGCTAATATCTAAATAATCCTGTACTGTCATAGCTATACCCTCCTATGTATCTAGTCCTACTGAATATTTTATAAAATTTTCCTACAAATTTCAACATAAATTATGGGAAATAAAGAAAAATGTTTACAATTAAAATATTAATTACTAAAATAGAAAAGAGATTTAAGGAGCTAGGAGAAAAATATGAGAATTTTTGACACACATGCTCACTATGATGACAGAGCGTTTAATGAAGATAGAGAAGAGCTGATTGCCTCCTTGAAGGAAAAGGGAGTAGAGGCAGTTACAAATATTGCTGTTACCCTTAATTCGTCAAAGGTTGCGGTAGAATATACTAAGAAATATGACTTTTTCTATGGAACAGTGGGAGTTCATCCTTCAGACATAGACGAGATGGAGAAGGCAGATGAGATACCTCTACTAAAGAAGCTGGCAGAGGATAATGAAAAAATAGTTGCCATAGGAGAGATAGGTCTTGATTATCATTATGACAACATAGATAAAAATGTACAGCAAAAATGGTTTGCAGCTCAGATGGAATTAGCCAGGGAGCTTAAGCTTCCTATAGTAGTTCACAGTCGTGACGCTGCTAAGGATACCCTAGATATAATGAGAGCTTCTAAGGCTTCGGATATAGGCGGTGTGGTTCACTGCTATTCATACTCTAAGGAGCAGGCTAGAGATTACCTCAACATGGGATATTTCTTTGGAATTGGTGGAGTATTAACCTTTAAGAACGCAAAAGCAATTAAGGAGGTTGTGGATTATGTACCTCTTGAGAATATAGTCCTTGAAACAGATTCACCTTATCTGTCACCGGATCCATTTAGAAGTAAGAGAAATGATTCCTCCAGATTACCATATGTTGTAGCGGCTATTGCAGAAATTAAGCATGTGTCAGTTGAGCAGGTATATGAGGAAACCTGGAATAACGCACACAGACTATATAGAATTAATCAGTAGCAATTGGAATCAATAGAATAGTCACGGAGTAATAAAGTATGGAAAAAGATAATTCTAAAAAATTAAGTAACCCACAGGTTACCATAGATATAATTAAAAAGTACGACTTTGCATTTCAGAAGAGATTCGGTCAGAACTTTCTTATAGATGGCAGAGTTATAGATAAAATCATAGCTGCGGCAGAGATTACCAAGGAGGATACTGTCCTTGAGATAGGTCCGGGAATTGGAACCATGACCCAGTATCTAGCGGAGGCAGCAGGACAGGTTATTGCGGTGGAAATAGATAAGAACCTTCTGCCAATATATGAGGAAACCTTGGCTGATTATGACAATGTAACAATCATTAATAACGATATATTAAAGGTTGATATCCATGAGCTTATAAAGGGCAAGGCACAGAAGGTAAAGGTGGTTGCAAACCTTCCTTACTACATTACAACACCTATAATAATGGGGCTTTTCGAGAATCATATTCCTGCAGAGTCCATTACTGTTATGGTGCAAAAGGAGGTTGCAGACAGAATGCAATCAGGTCCGGGAAGCAAGGACTACGGCGCACTCTCCCTTGCGGTTCAGTATTACGCCAAACCTTATATCGTGGCAAATGTTCCACCAAACTGCTTTATGCCTAGACCAAATGTGGGCTCTGCAGTTATAAGACTTACCAGCTGGGAGAATCCACCAGTAACAGTTAAAGATGAAAAGCTTTTATTTAAGCTGATTAGAGCATCCTTCAACCAGAGAAGAAAGACCCTTCAAAATGGAATTAACAACTCACCTGATTTAAGCTTTACAAAGGAGCAGGTGGTTAGTGCTCTTCGTGCCATGGAGCTTTCGGAAAGCGTAAGAGGAGAGGCTCTTAACTTAGAACAATTTGCAAGGCTTAGTGACCTTCTATATGATATGAGATAACATTTGCTGACATAAGTCTTCTGGCTTATGTCAGTTTTATATGGGGAAAAATATAGGTTCATTTTAGTTATATAATCCTTATGTCTGACATATATTTGTTTATGGAATATATGAAAGGTGGGGAGCTTTATGCAGGACAGATGGGTGTCGTACATATATAGATATAAGGATGAAAAAAGATGGGAAAATGCAGGCTACATAAAAATATCTAGGACAAGCAGAGGTGGGTTAGAGCAGACCAAAGTGGATATTGGAGTTAAGCTTTGTAAGCCTGTTATGTGCCGTTGCAGAATATATATGATATATAATCAAAGAGAGCTGGTTTTTCTTGATGAGCTTTTAGTACCACCGGAGCATAAGGATACCCTAAGCTTCAAGAAAACATTTTCCTGGAGGGATTTTATTAAAAGTGGACTTACACCAAAGGATTATGATGGTATATTTTTTGCAGTGGATGATGGAGACTGTTTAATGTCCCTGTGGAAGGATAAGGATATAAGGATTAGTGAGTTGGTTACAGGAGACAGCAGTCCTAAGATTGGACTGATTCCAATACCTGAATATCTAAAGGAAGCGGAGAAATCAGAAGAGCCGGCTGAAGCTACAGTTAAAGAAGTGGCAGATGACATAGACCCAATAGAGCAGCTTATGAGGGAAAAGGTTAAGCTGCCAGTATTTGTGGATAGTCCATTTAATGAGTGTGTGAAGCTGGTCCCCCAGGACATAGGACGCCTTCCTATGAGCAATTGGAAGCTGGGGCAAAATAGCTTTTTGACCCACGGGTATTATAGATACAAGTATATAATGCTGGGGAAGATAAAATTTGATAACAGGGATATATTTGTAATTGGAGTACCCGGAGTATTCACAAATAAGGAAAGATATCTGGCAAATATGTTTGGGTTCAGCCTGTTTATGCCGGTAAAGAAAAGCGACACAAAAACAGGTTGCTTTGGCTACTGGGTTTGGGAGGTAATGAGACAGTAGCGAATTATGTCCACATCCTGACCGAGAATGTTTGCACTTTTTGGCTCTAGGCGACCGACCTGAAAGCCAAGCTTTGTAGCCAGTCTAATTGAAGGATAATTTTCAGGGTGAATTCTGGCATGAAAAACATTAACCCTGTATTCCTTGGAAATTATAGGTATAAGATGATCTAAAACCTCGTAGGCAATACCCTGATTTTGGTATAGAGAGTCTATCTTGTAGCCCACCTCTACAAAGGAGCCGGGTGCAGGTCTGTAGATATTAAAATTGATGGAACCAATAATGCGAGATAGATTGGCAGGACTATAGATGTAGTACCTTACAAATGTACCATCCTGATATAGCCTTCCTTCCTTTTGAAGCATGGCAGTATGATAGCCTAGGGTGTAGAAATTGGTGGGTCTGGTGGGCTCATATTTTTCAAAAGCCATGGTATTTCTAAGGTAAAGGTCTAATACATTTTTTGCCTTAGACTCATCCTCTACTCGTAGGATATAGTGTCTGGTATGTGTTTCTAATGGTCCCATAAATGCCTCGCGTAACAATAAATGTGCAGCCTAAGACTAGACATAAGCTGCCAATAACAGTATATTAAAATATGATAATAATGTCACGAACTTTTGTGATGTGTAGGATATAAAAGGAATGAGAATATGACAGCTGCAAATGAAGAAAAGGTAATATTAAAGGAAGACAAAAGGTTTATGAGACAAGCCCTTACTCTGGCCAAGAAGGCAGCGGCTAAGGGGGATGTTCCCATAGGCTGTGTTATTGTGTATGAGGGCAAGGTTATAGCAAGAGGCTACAATAGGCGCAATGCGGACAAGACCACACTGGCTCATGCAGAGATTTTGGCAATTAAAAAGGCTTCTAAGATTATAGGAGATTGGAGATTAGAGGATTGTACCATGTATGTAACTCTTGAGCCATGTCAGATGTGTGCAGGTGCCATAGTTCAGGCCAGAATTCCTAGGGTGGTTATAGGCTGTATGAACCCTAAGGCAGGCTGTGCCGGCTCCATAATTAACCTTCTTGACATGAAAGAATTTAATCATCAGGTACAGGTGACAAGGGGGATTTTAGAGGAGGAATGCTCCACCCTAATGAAGGATTTTTTTGCTTGGTTAAGGGAGAGCAAAAAAACCGAAAAACCTTGACTTAACATAATATTTTATATATACTTAATTATTGATAGTCGGATACTAGCCCTTACTATGCACATTTTTAGAATTAAGGGGTATTCGTCATAGCAATGAAATCTAATCCTTCAGCTTAAATTATGCTGTGGGATGGATATAAATTTCCGTGCAGCTGGGGAGTTAGCGGTGCCCTGTACTCGCAATCCGCTATAGCGAGAGTGATGGCCGGCCTCGGGTTGTTTCTTGTAGAGCTGCCCTTGGTAAGTGGCGTTGATGTTTGGGTCTCGCGCGACAGGAACCTATGAACCGTGTCAGGTCGGGAACGAAGCAGCACTAAGTAGGACCTCCTGGGTGCCGTGAGGTTGCCTGGACTGAGTTAACTGCTAAGGTAACGTCTATGAGCGTTTCACAAAGCTGGTCGCACGGTTTTAAATAGTAATTATTTTATTTACATATAGCTTTTTTATTAAGAAAATGTTATCATTAGGAATAATGCTAAAGATGCGATATTTCCAGAATAAGGGGCGAAATTATGAACTACGCAGAGATAATAGAATATGTAAAAAAGATGACTGCGGATAACGGCAGGCCACCGAATTATCCATTTAGAAGCCGCTTTGAGCATACTATGAGAGTTTATAGATGGGCTATAAAGCTTCAGGCTAAGCTGGGCGGTGATTTGGATATTATAGCCTTAGCAGCATTGCTACATGATATCGGATGGGATGAAAGTGGCGACAGACCACACGGTGAGGTTGGTGCTGAGCTGGCAGTAGAGTATTTAGATAGTATAGGTGTTGATGCTAATATAATTAGAAGAGTTGGCGAGATAATTATGATACACGAGGACAAGGATACAGATGCAGAGCTATCACTTGAGTGTAAGATTGTTATGGATGCCGATTTGCTTGATGAGGTAGGTGCGGTAGGTGTTCTTTGGGATGCTATGGCTACTGCCTGTGAGGATGAGCCAAGCTATAAGAAGGCTTACTACAGAATTAAGAATTATTACAGAATTAACAGACCTAAGATTAGAAGATGTAAGACTGATACAGCCAGAGCAGAGTATGCTAAGCGTATGCAGATGATTGAGAGCTACATCTCACAGCTTGAGAAAGAATTATTTTAGTTAAGGAATAAAGTGAAGTGTTGAAAGACAATTCACTTTATTTTGATTTATGGAAAAAATCAGGAGAGCCTTATGTACGGAGAATACGAAACGGATATATTAGAAAAACTACATAGAATAGAGCTTATGATGCTTAATGACTTTATGTCCCTGTGTGACAGGAATAACATAGAATATTTTGCTATATCAGGCTCTGCCATAGGAACTGTAAGACATAAGGGCTTTATACCTTGGGATGATGATATTGATATAGCTATGCTAAGGGATGATTACGAAAGATTTGTAAGCCTTATGGATCAGGACACTGAGTTTTCAAAAAAGTATGAGCTTTGGGGACCGGACAGAGAGAAGAAGTATTATAATTTCCAGCCTACTTTGGTTCTTAAGGATACCTTGTTTGTAAACAGATGCGCCTGGGCAGCGGGCTACAAGCCGGGAATATTGATGGATATCTTCATCTATGATAGGATTCCTGAGGATCGTCCAAAGGCATTAAAGATTATCAAAAAGTGTAGATATTTAGAGATTCTTTACAATGTGCGTAATGTTAACTATTTTAAGATACTGAAGGGAGAGTCTACAGTTCAGAAGATAAAGAACATTATATGTGGTCTTATGAGAATAGTGCTTAGACTTATTCCAAAGGGTGATGACATGCTATTTAGAAGGTATTCTAAGTATGCTAAGATGACGGAGAATGGCTCCGATGTATATACCTGTCTCTTTGATCCCGGAGCACATATTATGCACATAAGAAAAGAGGAAGCATTTCCTACAGTTGAGCTACCATTTGAGGATACGAAGATTAAGCTGGTGAAGAACTATGAGCAGCAGCTTAAGCAGCATATGGGTAGCTACATGGAGATACCACCAGAGAATAAAAGAACTAATCACAAACCTGTAGAGTTAGATTTTGGAGAGTACAATGAAAAAGCAGTTTAAGGAGTACGACCAGGAAACACTTAAAAAATTACAAAGGTATGAGTTGGATATACTAAAGGATTTTGTGGCTATATGCGACAAGCATCAGTTGGTATATTTTGGTATAGCCGGCACTGGAATTGGAGCACTTAGACATAAGGGCTTTATACCATGGGATGACGATATAGATGTTGCCATGCCAAGAGCTGATTACGATAAGCTTATGGCGCTTGTTGAGGAGGAATTTCCAGGCAAGTACATAGTACTTAATGCTGAAAATTATCCTAATTATCCATTAATGACCACCAGACTTTGTCTAAAGGGAACAGTTTTCAAGGAGGAGGCCCTTAAGACTATAGATGCCCCTATGGGAATTTTCTTAGACATTTATGCTTATGATAAAGTAAGTGATGACCCTAAGGAGGCCAAAAAGCAGGCCTGGGACGCATGGTTTTGGAGTAAGGTGCTTATACTTAGAAGCATACCATTTCCTATGCTTGGATTTACTGGAATAAAGAAGAAGATAGTTCATCTTATATGTGGAATAGTTCATCTTTTGATGGTGATTTTCCGTATTTCTAAAAAATGGATTCACAAGAAGGCCTATGAGGCCACTACAAGATTTAATCATTATGAAAAGACTGAAAAGTGGAATTATATATGTGATACTAATCCATATGTAAGCACCTATAATGTGGCGGATATATTTCCACTGCAGAAGCTTCAGTATGAGGATATAATGATTAACTTCCCTGGCAATATTCATAATAATTTGTCCAATATGTATGGTGATTATATGCAGCTTCCGCCGGAGGAAAAGAGAAAAAATCATTATCCATATGCCTTAGAATTTCCACAGGAGTAGTCAGGATAAAGAAGGCAGACCTAAGGATAATTTACTGACCTAGGATAAAATATAAGCTCTATATGAAATATATAGAGCTTTTTCAATAAATGTATAAAGCACGAGGACATAATATGGATAAAATAAATAATCTTAAAATTTCAACAAAGATAATTATAATGTGTATTCTTGGTCTTGTATGTGCCATAGGTATAGAGGTGTTTTTTAACCTTAGCTATCTAAGACTTCCTAAGGATCAAAAAGGTGCATTTCAAATAGCTGAGCAGGATGTAAAATGTACAGGCTTTGAGTATATAGATGGCAAGTATGTAATGACCGGAGATTCAGGACATATTGAGATTGTTACATCAATGCCTTATGTGAATAAGCTTAGCTATAGCTTTGATTTGAACAGGGACTTTACAACCAGAATACATGTGGTTCATTTTAGAACAGAGGACTACATTAATGCAGATACAATTATGGACCAAAATAATAGATACCTTAATACCTCCACAGTAAGAGTGGATAGCTTAGTAGGGTCTGTTGACCTGTTCTTTGATGAAAGTGCAAAGGGTATTGAGATTTCAGATTTTAAGTACATAAATGAGACATCTGTAAATCTGAGAAGATTTGTAATGGTGTTTTTGGTGGTGGCTGTGTTGGCCGCTATGATATTATTTAACTCTGTATTCACAAGCAGGTTAGAGAATGGCTTTTTGATTATTGCTTTGCTTATGGGGACACTTATCTTAAGTGTGCTTCCTACCATGAAGGTAGCCTGGGATGAGGCTTATCATTTTAGGGGAGCCTACCTTATGAGTGTAACAGGCAAGGTAATTACCAACGATGTTATGGAGAGATACCTTAATGACGATAAGGTGGAGGAAATCTGCTACCCTCAGACCAGAGAGGAAAATGCCCAGATTAATGAAAATATGGGCAAGGAGCTTAACTACACAGATGCTGTAGAGGGTAATATTGTGCTGGTTGCTCAGATTAGAGAGATAAAGGATGTGGGACATCTGGCCTCTTCCATAGGAATTAACATAGGTAGAGTGTTTAAGCTGCCCTTCCCGGTTACATACCTGCTAGGAAGAATATTTAACCTTCTTATGTATGTGACAGTAACATATTTTGCTATTAAGAATGCAAAGGTGGGTAAGAGAATACTTACACTTATTGCTCTGATGCCTACAGCTATGGTTGCAGCAAGTACATATTCCTATGATGCAACTCTTAATGCATTTATGTTCCTTGGAATGTCTCTTGTGCTCAGTGCATTTGCAGATAAGGACACAAAGATTACATGGAAATGGTATATAACCTTTATTGTGTCCATGTTCATAGTGTGTAGTATTAAGATGATTTATGCTCCAATGTTTATGCTCTTTGTGTTTATGCCAAAGGATAGATTTAAGGATAAGAAGACTATGTACATTATGAAGGCAGGTCTATTTATAACATGTCTTCTCATAGTGGCCATAATGATTCTGCCAACCCTTATTAATCCGCCAGACACCGGAGATAAGAGAGAAAGTGAGCTAACCAGCGTATCAGGTCAGCTGGGCTTTATTCTTAACAATAAATTTTACTATGCAAATCTACTTCTAAAGAGTATTATGACCAATATGTTTGACTTTATGGCTGATATAAGCGGCTTAGGTCTCTTTGGTCATATGGGACAATATCCGTATATCGGAGTAATTGGAGCTATAGTAATTATTGTTGCCATGACAGATATGTCTGAGTATCATATTAAGCCAGTTGTAAAGCTTTTATCTGCTACATTGGTATTCGCAGTGCTTTGCTTAATTTGGACTGCACTTTACATGAGCTTCACAGCAGTTGGCTTTAATGAGATAGTGGGAGTTCAGGGAAGATATTACATTCCACTTATGCTTCCAACCTTCCTGTTACTTAACAGTAGGAAAGTAAAATGTGATTTTTCACCTAGGATATATAACTGCTTGGTGCTTGCTGCGCCAATGCTTATAAGTGTTAGTATTATGTTTGATGTGTTAAGAAATATGTTCTTCTAAAATTTGTAGATAACAGGTGTATATATGAGCAAGGAAAAGACAGGGCAAAAGAGCATAAGCATTAATTTTATATTTAGCTTTATTAAGACTCTTATGGGAGTAATATTTCCACTTATTACCTTCCCATATGCCATGCGAGTTTTAGGACCGGAGTATATTGGAAAGGTTGATTATGCTCAGGCGACTATGACCTACTTCACTCTTATCGCAGCATTTGGTATATCCGCATATGCCATAAGAGAGGGTGCAAGAATTCGCAATGACAAGAAGAAAATTGAAGAATTTGCCAGCCAGATGTTTAGCATCAATGTGGTTACTATGATAATAGGCTATCTTCTCAGCATAATAGTGCTGGTATTGCCTGCCTTCAGGGAGTACAGATGGCTTTTGGTTATATTTAGCACATCTATGATGCTTACTACCCTTGGAGTTGACTGGCTGTTTAACATCTATGAGGACTATGTATATATTGCCATAAGAACAGTGGTATTTCAGGTTATATCCATAGTGCTGCTGGTATTATTTGTAAAGGATCAGGGTGACTATCATCAGTATGCAGCCATTATTGTATTTGCAAATGTAGGCACCAATATAATGAATTTTTTCACCGGCAGAAAATATGTGAGACTTAAGCTTACCTTTACCAAGGATATGTGGATTCATATTAGACCTATGCTGTACATATTTGCCATGAATGTGGCATCTAGCATATATTTGGTAATGGATAGGTCCATGCTTGGAATGATAACTGGCAATGATGACAGGGAGGTAGGACTTTACTCCGCCGCAGTTAAGATTGTAACGGTGGTTGTTACCTTAATTGGGTCAATTAGAACAGTTATGATTCCTAGAGTTTCCTATTATATGGATAACGGTGACCAAAGTCAGGTAAGGGAGCTAAATTACAATACTGCAAAGGGAATACTTATGCTTTCAATCCCTTCTGTTGTGGGACTATTTTGCCTTAGCAAGGGAGCCATATATTTGTTCTCAGGTAATGAATTCTTAGACACCAATATTACTTTGAGAATATTACTGATAGATATTTTGCTTGCCGCCATGAATGGTTTCTTTGTTAATCAGGTATTTGTGCCATATAGAATGGATAAGCTGGCGGGAATAGCTACATTTATAGGAGCAGGCATAAACTTGGTGTTTAATGCTATAACCATTCCACTTATAGGAAGAAATGGAGCGGCACTAAGCACCTGTGTAGCCGAGGCTGCCATACTTGTATACTGTGTAATAATGATTCGTAAGGAATTTGACATAAGGAAATTAATCAAATCCACCCTTCAGTTTTTGGTTGCATCGGCATTTATAGTAGGAGTGTATGCCCTTGTGTCAGCGATAACAGGAAATATTTATTTAATAATGCTTGCAACAGTGATAATAGGAGCTATACTTTACTTTATAGCACTGCTTGTTATGAGGAATGATTTGTTGTTCTTAATGATAGAATATTTTACTAAGAGAAAAGCTAAGAATTAGCTTAGGCAAGGAGCCGGATATGTCAGAGGAAATAATGGAAAATAGCATAGACCTAAGTATAATTATGCCAGTATATAATTCTCAGGATTATGTTGGGAAGACTATTGAAACTATACTTAGTCAGGACTATGATAGCTTTGAGCTTATCGTAGTTGACGACGGCTCTAAGGATAGAAGTGGTGCCATCTGTGATGAATACGCCGCAAGGGACAGCCGCGTAAGAGTGTTTCATAAGGAAAATGAAGGCATATGCGCCACTAGAAATTATGGACTTCTTAGGGCCAGAGGAAGGTATATAGGCTTTTGCGATAATGATGATGCCATACTAGATAAGCTTGTGGAGGACAATATTGCCCTAGCTAAGAAATATGATGCAGATGTGGTGCGCTTTTCAAGAAGAGTGACTACCATAAAGGATGATAAGGTTATATCTGAGGATCATACAAAGGGTTATCCTGATACATTTATCAAAGGAGAGGATTTTATTAAGGGCTTTAACCACATTAATAGAACCGGAGAAGGTGTGTGGGCAGGAATATATAAGAGAAGCTTCCTTAATGAGCATAGCATTACCTTCGATGAGACTATGAGATTTGGATATGAGGATCTTGACTTTATAAACCAGATTTATAGCCATAAGCCATCAGTGGCACTTAATACCAAGGTGTATTATAATTGGATAATGAGATATGCTCACAGCACCAGCGGGAAGACAGACATGAACAATTTGGATTCTCTGGTAAAGTGTCTTAATCACAAGGGTAGGATGTTGAAGGATTATGGTATTGATAAGGAGTATCCTCTTCTCTGGCCGGATGAATTGTCCAAGAGAATATATACCATGGTGAGATATGTAAGTCCCGTAAAGGTTAAGATGAGGCTTAAGGATAGAATAGCTTTTATTAGGTGCTTTGCCAAGGCCTCCTGCTTTGAGGAATTTAAGAAGGACATAAGAGAAGATAGTCAGCCTATGAAGCTGTTAAAGGCTAATAATAAAACCGGGTACATAGTGCTTAATTTGTTCCTTAAGAAGAAGTATATGCTGCTGTACCTTTTGATAACAGGAAAACAAAGGATATCTGGATAGGAGGATTTGAATATGAATATAGCACTTATATTTGCCGGTGGCTCCGGAACAAGAATGAATACTAAGTCAAGACCAAAGCAGTTTTTGGAGATGAATGGAAAGCCAATTATTATTCATACCATTGAATACTTTGAGAATTGTAATGAGATTGATAAAATCGTAGTTGTCTGCATCGAAGATTGGATTGAGAAGTTTGGCAAGATGCTTACAAAGCACAACATAACCAAGGTAGAGAAAATAGTTCCGGGAGGAAGTACCGGTCAGCTATCCATTTACAATGGTCTTTGCGCAGCCAAGGAGGTTGCAGGAGATAGCTTTTCTAATAGCATCGTGCTTATCCATGATGGAGTCCGTCCGCTAATTAACGAGCAGCTTATATTGGACAATATAAATATGGTTAAGGAGAAGGGGTCTGCCATTACAGTTACTCCTGCCACAGAGACCATAATTCAGGTAAATGATAACAAGGAGATTAGCAATGTGGTTGACAGAAACAGCTGCTATACTGCAAAGGCTCCACAAAGCTTCTTCCTTAAGGATATCATAGCTGTGCACGAGAAGGCATTAAGTGAGGGTCACGATAATATGATTGACTCAGCAACCATGATGAGAACCTACGGACATATACTTCATACAGTGGTTGGTCCTGTGGAGAATATTAAGATAACAAACCCAACTGATTTTTATATATTTAGATCAATTTATGAGGCAAGAGAAAACTCTCAGATTTTTGGACTTTAGGAATGGAGGTCTACCATGAACAGGATTTTAAAAGAGGATTTACAATACCTGTGCAATAGCTTTAAGGAGTATGAGGAATTTAAAGGAAAGACATTTTTGGTTACAGGAGCTACAGGTCTGGTAGGCTCAGTATTTACTAAGGCCTTAGCATTTGCAAATGCTGCCTATGACTTAGGAATAACCCTTATTCTAGTAGTAAGAGATGAGGCAAAAGCAAGGAAGGTATTCGAAGATTTAGGCGAGGCAGGGAATATAATTAAGTACCTGGTTGCAGATATGACAGACCCACTTCTGTGTGATAAGGTTTCCAGTGAGTATCCTGGTGCAATAGATTATATTATGCACGGTGCAAGCATAACTGCATCCAAGCAGATGGTGGACACTCCTGTAGATACCATCCATATTGCATATGCTGGAACTACCAGCATGCTAAAGCTTGCCATAGAGAAGAAGTCAAAGGTTGTATATCTGTCATCCATGGAGATGTATGGAACAGTGGACAAGGAGCGAGTGGATGAAACAGAGCTTGGATATATTGACCTGTCAAATGTAAGAAGCAGTTATCCGGAGGGTAAGAGAATCTGCGAGTGTCTATGTAACAGCTACGCATCTCAGTATGATGTGGATGTGTGTAGCGCAAGACTTGCCCAGACCTTCGGACCTGGAATTCCAAAATCAGACAACAGAGTATTCGTACAGTTTGCAAACAGCGCCATCAATAAGAAGAATATTGTACTTCATACCATGGGCTTAGCAGAGAAAAACTACTGCTACATCCGTGATGTGGTTGAGGCATTATTCGTAATGTTCCTAAGAGGTAAAAAGGGAGAGGCCTACAATGTGGTAAATGAAGAATCTCACACCACAGTAATAGATATGGCTAAGATGGTATGCAAGGAGTTTGCAGCTGATGAGATTACAGTGGAATTCGATATACCAGAGTCTCTTGCAGTGTACGGATATCCAGAGGATGTGAAGCTGTTCTTAACAAGTAAGAAGCTTGAGGCTCTAGGCTGGGAGCCAACAGTGACATTGAAGGATTCTTACGGAAGGCTGATAGAGTACATGAAGGAAGGGTATTAAGGATAGATTTATTATTTGAATTGATATGAGATAAATAAATATTATTATCAAATGTAGAGGTCATAATTGTGAACTTCAATTATGATCTCTTTTTTATGTCTAATAAGAAATTTTATAGATGTTGATTTGCTGAAATTTTATGCTAGACCTATTATTTTCAACATTCTATCTATTATTTTCAACAAGTGGCGAAATTTTTTGTGTTTTTGTGTTATTGTTTACTGACCTAATTATCAAGTATATAGGCGAATTATGTAAACCAACAAATATCAATTATGCATTTTAGACTATCACTTATGTATTACGGATTGAAATGATGTTTTGGTTTATATAAAATGACCTAAAATTTTTTAAGGGAGGATTCTATAATGAACAAAAGAGTAACACTAAAACGAATATTAGTATTGCTACTAACATTTACTATGACGCTAGGCTGTCTTAATATAGCAGGACTCGCTAGTACTTCTGGAGTTGTTAAGGCCAAGGAGCAGGCTACTGCAACAGATAGCCAAGTGTCAGCTACAACAGCTGGGGAGAATGAAGGAGAAAGCTTTGAGTACGAGAATACATATAACTCAGAGAATTTTGATGTGAATTTCAAATTAGATAGTGTGTGGGATGCAGGCTATAACGCTACCATCACTATATCTAATACAAGTGACAGTGTAATTGAAAACTGGTATCTCACATTTCCACTTAACGAGACTATATCTAATATATGGAATGCATCTATAAGTGAAACACATGAGGACTTTTATGTTATTAAGAACGCTGGTTGGAATCAGGATATAGCAGTAGGGGAAAGTGTATCCTTCGGTATAACTGTGTATGAGCCATTTACAGAATATCCGGAGTATTACACTATACTTGGCAATGAGATAGAAACTAGGAGTGAGGATTATACTGTAGATTATAAGATAACTGAGGACTGGGGTGAAGGCTATAAGGCAGAGGTTACTATTACCAATAATAAGGATGTTGCCATAGAGGATTGGAGACTTGTGTTTGAATATGGTGATAATCTAATTACCCAGATATGGAATGCAGTAATTGTAGCTAATATAGAGGGAAAATATGAGCTTAGCTGTGAGAGCTATAATCAGAATATTGCATCAGGGGCAAGTGTAACCTTTGGGTTTATGGTGGAGCCGGGATGCTCAGGCAAGCTGATAGAGAATGTTGCTTTGAAGGAGTATGTGGCAACAGAGGGTGCAGACGAGAATGATGAGAACAAAGATGATGAGAACGGTGAAGGTGGTGAAACAGACGATAACCAACAAGACATACTAGATACTGAAAACATCGCCATAATATATGGAAGTGTTGATGAAGAAACTGATACACTGATACTTGAAGCTATGGCATCTATAGAATGTGAAAACTGCGAGATTTATGCTTCTAAGGATGGAGGAGATTATCAGCTTATAGGAAATACTGATGAATATGGATATATTGAATCCCCACTTACAGGTGATTTTACCAGTATGGAAGTATACGCTCTTTGCTATGGTGTAGATGGTCAAAAGATAGAGAGTAACCATATTTTTGTGGAAAATCAAAATGGGTTATATAGTGCTATTATGCCAGATACGGACCAGGATGGTATAGAGGATTACTATGAATTATATTATGGTTGTGATACTTCCTTAGTAGATACAGATGAGGATGGTCTGAGTGATTATTATGAAATTGCAGTATGCTTATTAGATCCAACAAAAATGGACAGTGATGAGGATGGAGTACAAGATGGAGATGAGGATATAGACATAGATGGATTGACTACATTGGAGGAGCTGGAATTGGAAACAGACCCAGTATATGAGGACACAGATAATGATAATGTAAAGGATGGAGATGAAGTCAACATTTATTTTATTAATCCCCTTTTGGAGGATACTGATGGAGATACTCTTATAGACGGAGATGAAATAGGTTTAGGCTTGAATCCTAATTTAACTGATACAGATGGAGATGGTATACTTGATTGTGATGAGATATTTAAGCAAACTTATGAATATCAGGTAGAAAATGAAGAGTGTGTTGTGGAAGCAATTTCAGTACAAGTGAGTGGAGCGGGATATTTACAAGGAAATACATCTATAAAAAGTGTAATGGAGGAAGACACATTTTGCGCTAATGTTGTAGGTCTTGTAGGTGAACCGTTTGAAATTACAACTACTTGTGAATTTGAAGAGGCAACAATTACCTTTAAGATTGATAAAACAAAGCTGGGTGATACAATTTTTGAAGATTTAATGTTTTTATGGTATGATGAAGAAAATTACGAGTTTGTGGAATTAGATACAAATCATAATTCTCATCTTGGCTGGGTATCTGTTAAAACAAATCATTTCAGCAAGTACATGATTGTTGATCAAAAGGAATGGTATGATGCGTGGGCTGAAGAAAAAAATTATGGTATTAGAGGACATGAAAATTATGATGAATACTATACGATGTTTTTGATTGAATCAAATAGAAGTATTTCTGAAATAGATCCTATATCAGTAAGAAAATATTATACTAATGGTGATTACTATTATGAAGAAGAATGTTATAGAAGAGGATTTGTAGAGAACTATGTTAATAGTATGTCCGACAATGAGAAGGTAAGTATTTATACATTTAATTATGGATTAACCTCACGCTCGCAATTCAGTCAAGATAAGGAATATTTGAAAACTCAACTTATTCCAATAGACGATTATGATGGGGGAGTTGTTTCGATTTCAAGTACATTACTAGGTGCAGCATGGAGTTTTCCAGATGATATAGTGGGTGATGAAAACATATGTAAAAGAATAATAATGTTAGCGCAACCACATTATTATGAAAATTTGTATTCTGCAGAAAAAGAATTACTGCGTAATAATATACAATTGGATGTAATTCTTTTGGGTGGAGATTCAAAATATGATGAATTTGTTGAACTGGTTGAAAAAACAGGTGGTCATGTCTATATTTTGGAGGACTTTGATGAATTGTCTCAGTTGTATTATAATATTTTTTATAATAAGGAATTCGACACAACGGACTCTGATGGAGACATGCTTTATGATGTAGTAGAAAAAGAAGGAATTAGACTAAAGAATGGTCAAGTGATTTATACAAGACCTTACGACGAGGATACAGACGGTGACAATTTGCTTGACGGAGAAGAAATAATACCTGAATTAGTATACAGCCCAACAAAATACTCTATATCTAAAAGTATATATAGGTCGTATTACAATTGGAATTCGGATCCAACTAATATAGATACTGATGGAGATGGAATTCAGGATGATGTTGATAATAGACCTTTTGATTTAGGATTTTATTCAGATGAGGCAGGAAAGATTGTTGTTGGAAAATTGACGATAGTGGCAAGTGAGTATAATCGATTGGGGCATTCTTATTTGCTGTACGAAAGCTATGTAAAAGACTCTTTGGGTCTGTATTTCTTGACGGGAGGTTATAGTATTTCTGATCATAATGGTAAATTCTCTTATGAAAGAATTAAATCAGGAACAGTTTACTTGAATAGAGGAGAATGTGTGACTATAGGAAATTCTAGCGTTTCTGCGGGTTTTGGTAGTGGAGCTATTTTAGAGACAGAGGAGGATGAAGGCTTTGTAGATGATGGAGGTATTTATTATAATAGAGAAGTTGCAGTGGAAATAAACGAGTATAAAAAAAACAAGCAAGAAGTATATGTAAGTAATGTCGCATATTCCAATGAAATAAGTGAAGAGGAATTGAGTAAAATGATATCGTATCATCAGGGAAGGAATTATTATAATATAGTTACTAATAATTGCAACGAGGTTGCAATAGGTGCTTGGAATTATACATTTGATGTTGATGAGTTTGATATGACACCATTTCCTAAAGGACTTAAGAAACAAATTCAAAGTAAGAATAACTGGCATTCTATAAGCTTGCAGAGAATATGGGGGATACGATAATGATATGGGATTTTGTGGATTTCGTAAAGAAAATAGTAATAAATGTGGTAATACACATTTGCTGGTTATTGTTGTATGTTTTGATAGATACGATAGAAATAATAATAAATATTGAATGGATTAATAAGTTTTGCAACTGGACATTCAATAATCAGCTGATTTTTTCTTTGTTTTGTGGACTTATGTTCAATATTATTATATATAAGATTTATTCTAAAAATCCTTGTAATACTAAATTAGGAACATCTGTCTATTGGATGATATCTCTAGGTCAAACTATATTGCTTATTATAATATAAATTGTATTTGGTTTTTTTTAATGTAAAACAAAATACAGAAGCATGTTATAAGACGGCAAAGAATGAGGTGGATACGATAATGATATGGGGATTGATTGACTTTTTGAAAAAATAGCACTTAATATAGCTATTCATATAGGATGGTTTTTTCTTTATCTGTTGATTGTACTGTTGGAACACGCAAATTCGGATATATTGTATAATTTTTGTTACCTTACATATGACAATGGATTGCTTTGCGCAACGATATTTGCGTTTGTTTTTAATTGTATAATCTGTATGGTTTATAAGAAAACCCCGTGTCAAAGTATAGTTGAAAAGTATATATATTGGAGTCTGTCAATTATGCAATTGACCTACTTATTTATTTTTTGGCTAAATGTATAATAAGTAAAGTATATGTTCCCCAAAATAGAATATCAAATTATGATGGATGTTATGAGATTGATATTAGAAAAATTATAGGAATTAATTAAAGGAGCCATATGAATAGTTTTATAAAAATATTTTTAAAAATAATTGGAATACATATTTTTTGGGAAGCATTTATTGTGACAGCTGCCTTAAATACAGCTTCATTTAATCATATTATTTCAGCAGTAAGCTTTTTCTTAATTGAACCTATTAATTTATTTATAGTATATCCTGTGCTGATATATAAAATAATATATAGATTAATACAAAAAGATCCATATTGTATTAAAAGTGAAAAAGAAATATTAACTATATTTAGTATAATTTGTACAATTGTAGCAATGGGATGGGTAATAAAAAATCATATTGAAGAATTTTTTGAAGATGGATTTGGTTTATTCCTGTATCTTGATCACTGGTTGTATTGATATTGTGATTTATGAATTATCACAATATAGTTACTAATAACTGTAATGAGGTTGCAATAGGTGCATGGAATTATGTGTTTGGAGAATCTGAATTTTATGTAACACCACTTCCAAGAAATTTAAAAAGTCAAATTCAAGAGAAATCAAATGCATATTCTATAAGTCTGCAAAGAATATGGGGGATACGATAATGATATGGG
>JAZPXZ010000051.1:0-16298 GCA_045543915.1 Wujia sp. | reverse complement strand
ATGCGCCATCCATGGCTTGTTGCGGCTATTTTGGCATCCGTGCCAAAATGTGGCCTGTATATTTAAGCTGGGCAAACAAAATCTACCCACGACTTCGCTATCGTAGCTTTAAACACCCATAGCCTTCAAGCCTTACAAATTCGTGAGCAAAGCACAATGTCAGGGTGTCGACTTTTCAATGCCTTCGGCAAAGCAGCTTTATCACCGAAGGTGATAGTGAAAGTTGGCGCAGTGCATTCTTTGTGCTGCAACATATGTAATTATAGTTGGAGTAAGGTGGGGATATCTAGCTAACCATAGCATCAAGGATTAGATTTTCAAGGTCTGAATTCGAAATTCAGGGGGCACAGGCCGACAGGATGTCGGCGTAGCCTTTGGGTACATGGATGTACCGTCAAAGGCGGCCCCCGTCACCTTACCATAAACTTGCTCAGACCGTAGAAAATCAATCCGAAGACTGCGTGTTAGCAGATACCCCACTACTCCAACTAGGAACAAAAAATTCCCAGCACAAAGAATGTACTGGGAATTCAACTTTCACTCCAACTTCTGATAATGTAATTTATTCACCTATGACAATTTTCTTGCCGTCGTACATCTGCTTGATGTACTCCTTTGCCTGCTCAACAGTTTCGTAGTCTGGCTCCATAACATATGCGGTTCCTCCTAAACTGTAGGTTGTATTTGCACTGTCAAATCCGTTTACGCTGTATTTTAATACTTCCCAGGACTGCATATTGTTAAGCTGGAATTTAACCAGGTTGGAAATCTCTTCATATGACATGCTTGTAATCATGCTATCCGAAATTGCATCTAATACCTGATTATAATTCTTAAGCATGTCAGAGGTAGCCATCTCCTTAATAACAGCCTCAATTACTGCCATCTGGTTCTTACCTCGCTGTCTGTCTCCATCCTCGAATGCTCCTCTGTTACGGGCAAACATTAATGCCTCATATCCATCAAGCTGGTTATAGCCCTGATTGTAATGTATATCCTCTGTATAGAAGTCGTACTCTGAATATACATTTACTCCACCAAGAGCATCAATTATCTTAATAAAGCCTGTAAAGTTTACCTTTACATAGTCATCAATTTCCACATCATAAAGCATCTCTAAGGTCTCTACGGAAACATCTATACCATAGGCTCCTGCGTGAGTAAGCTTATCCTTTTGACCGTTAGATATAGATAATGGTACATAGAAATCTCTTGGGGTACTTACAAGAAGAATCTGTCTATTCTTAAGGTTTGCAATAAGAATGATGTTAACATCACTGTTACCGTTAACCTCAGGAACACCCTCGCAGTCATTACCACTTATGTATATGGCAACAACCTCATCTCCAGTGTACTCAATATCCTTATCTTCCTTCTTAGTTTCAACCTCTTCTACAATTTCCTGGCTGGATATAGACTTAATTCTGCTTTCAAAGTCCTCGTAGCCTTCCGTACCTGTAACAAAGCTTATGTACGCACTATTTAGTATTATGGTCTTAACCTCTCCGCTATATAAGGCATCTGCCAACTGTAATACATTATCATACTCAACTACGGATATTTCCTTCTTAACATCCTTGTTAATGCCCTTGATAACTGTATCAGTATTTTCTCTATCTAAGGTACTGAGAATACCAAATTGGTAATCCTTCACATCGCTTAGGCTCTCCGCAGGGTCATCAGCCAAAACATAAACATGTATGTTATTTATCTGGGTAGAAACACCTGTCATTTTCTCTAAGGCGTTATGTGTAACATTCATATATATACTACCGAGGAAAAGCACCACCGTCATAATGATGGCTATTACCTTAGTAATAATTCCCGGAACTAACCATTTTTGACATATAGTAAACATTCCTGTTACCACAAGTCCTATCATTATCAATATAACCAAAAGTGCTACCGGAAGAACATTCAGCTTTATGGCAAATACAGCCGTCACTATTATAGCTACCAGCAACAATGCACATATTATGTATCCGGCTACTCTTAAATTCTTTCTCAGTTTGCTGTTCTTTTTTGATGTTTTTTTATTGTTTTCCACAACTACATTTCCCCTATCCACAATATTCCATTAGTATAGCTTTGTATTAGCCATGTGTCAATATAAACTGACGCAAAAAATCGGTAAAATTCTGTGAACTTTTACCGATTTTTTAGTTATAGTATTATCTTCTTTTATCCCCTTAAATCTATAAGGTTTCGTTAATTCCTGTGCTTATAGCCTGAGCCAGAGCCTCCTGCTCAGTAGCCACTGTTTCCTGAGGTGTCCATGATATATTTACCCCATCACCCTGGTTTCTTGGAATAAGATGCAAGTGAAAATGGTTAACTGTCTGTCCAGCTACCGCTCCATTATTCTGAACCAAATTCATTCCTTCGCATCCAGTTTTATCCTTAATAGCCTTAGCCGCTAATGTTGCAAATTCAAATATTTTTGCTGCAACCTTGGCATCCAGCTGGAAAATATTATCGTAGTGCTCCTTTGGAATAATAAGAGCGTGACCCTTGTTAGCAGGTGCAACATCCAATATACATTTGAAATCATCAGTTTCATCTATTGTAGCTGAAGGAATATCTCCTCTTGCTATCTTACAAAAAATACAATCTTCCTTAATCATATCTGTACTCCTTATATATGTACTATGCCTTAAATCCTCGGTTATAGGTATCCCCAATGGTGCTTTCGCTAAGGGTTCCTTTACCATAGGTAAGTCCTGCGTACACCTGGTGAGTGTTCTTCATAACAGGACCCTCCTCATCTATGCTGTGAAGCTTCTCAAAGCCCACTCTTAAGCTATGCAACATGCCTAAACATCTATCTAACTCCTCCGGCTTTCTTTTAGCCTCTGAGCTAGCCAGCTTACCATAGATAAATCTAAATATACTAAGAACCTTCCTGCCTAACTCATCCCTTGGATTTATACAGGACATAAGCTCATTATGAGACTTTTTTGCCAATCGAATGTTCTTTAGATAGCCCTCATTATCTCCTGAAGCATAAGCAAGTATAGAGTCGGAAATATATACATCAACCACATCAAACAGAACCAATATTAAACCACTGTGATTACTATTCGTAGTTCTTAATGTAAATTCCTTAATCTGTTCCTTTGTCATAGGCACCTCCTACTAGTTCTGTAAAAGCTGCAATATAGATGCCGGTCTCTCATTAGACTTCTGCATCATTGATATGGCTGCCTGTGCAAGTACATCCTGCTGAGTATAATTTGTCATCTCCTCGGCCATATCTGTATCTATCATTCTTGAATATGCGGCTGTAATACTTTCCTCCTGTACTTCAAGATTACTATGTACATCATCTAATCTATTCTCGTAGGCACCCATCTTAGAACGGATATCTGAAACCATTTTAACTGCACTATCAATAGCCTCAATAGCTTTTGCTGCATAATCCTGAGTGTACATTATCAGGTTATCTACTCCCAGACTTTTAGCATTCATCTTAGGTATATCTATATGTACCTCATCTCCCGAATATGCTCCGGATTGAATTATCATAACT
Source organism: Wujia sp. (assembly GCA_045543915.1). Taxonomy (GTDB): domain Bacteria; phylum Bacillota; class Clostridia; order Lachnospirales; family Lachnospiraceae; genus Coprococcus_C. The sequence goes on along the minus strand of JAZPXZ010000051.1, from coordinate 12,769 downwards.
CCGGCTGAAAATACTTCTATAGACACAGCACCTGTACCCTTATCCAAGGTATCAGAATCTGCCTCAATCTTCATCTCAAAGCCGTTTCTATCTGTAATGACAAGATCGTTACCCTTAGCATCAACTGTAGCTGATGCAGCAAAGCCTTCATCAGTAACAGTAAGGCTTGCCTCACAATCTGTACCATATACAACCTGTTCACTAGGTATTCCAAGAAGAGCTGCAAGCTCATCATTAGACACACCTATCTTTAACTGCTCTTCAGAGCCATAATGCTGGTTTCTGAACATTACAGCAGCACCTGATGTAAAATCTGCAGTAGTATCACCGCCATCTGCTGAAGCAAACACATCAACATCTATCTTGGCCAAATGTGTCTGAAGCTTACTAAATACATCTGTCATGGACATTCCCTCTTCAATACTAACAAGGAAATCATTCACATGAATTGTACCTGCCTGCTCTGCTGTAACTGTTGCACCTGAATAAGAAAATCCAGTTGTTACAGTTGCCTGAGTAGCCATAGCTGTAATCTCAAGCTCATACACACCCTCATGAACCTCCTCTGAAACATATGTTGTCTGAACATTGTAGTCAGATGATAAAGTTCTTCTGGTAAGGTCACCATTAAGAAGCTCCTGCTCATTAAATGTGGTTGTCTCTGCTATCTGATCTAATTCTGCTGTGAGAGAGTTAATCTCCTCCTGAATAGCATCTCTATCCTCTTCTGAATTAACATCATTGGCCGCCTGAACTGCCAATTCTCTCATTCTAGTCAAAATAGAATGCATCTCATTCATACCACCCTCAGCTGACTGTATAACAGATATACCATCATTTGAGTTAAGAGCTGCTCTATCTAAGCCTCTAATCTGAGAGCTCATCTTAACTGAAATAGCAAGTCCCGCTGCATCATCTGCCGGGCTGGTTATCTTATATCCTGATGAAAGTCTCTCCATAGACTTGGCAATATTCTTATTAATAGTTGCAAAATGATCGCTGGCATTAAGTGCCAATGAATTGTGATTAATTCTCATGTCCATCCCTCCTGGTATTGGTTATTCCGAATGGAGCCTTAGACCTGTGACAAGCCTGCACTCCCCTTGTTTTCAGCTATATTCTTTATCGGAGAAAAGCTGAGGTTTCTTAACCACTTTTAGGGAAAAGACCCGAAAGAATAACCCTATTAGCAAAGGCTTACTCCTGAACAATCATAGTAAGTTAAACAAAATCTAATTCCTGTATCACTTAAGAACAAAACATGATTTGGAAACTTCTTTACAACAGTAGCCTTTACCTCTCTTGAACTTCCTGCTAAGTCCTTTGGCACATTTACTCTGTCTCCCTCATTAAGCTTTTCAAATATGATTTTCTTATCAAATCCTACCATATAATTTATCCTCCTAACTTAAAGTTCATTAATATAAATATAGTATTTTTTGCTCTCTAAACCATGAGCAAAATTTACACGCGGAGACATTATATCACATATATAGTTATTATGGCAATTAACTAGGAGTTAAATTTTTATAGTATTCCGGATAAAGCTTTAATAACTGTTACTGAAAGCTGATAAAGCTTATCGGAGGTTATACCATCTACCCTATCAAGCTCTACCTCTCTCTGACTTCCTATCTCCACATTATCAGTGTTATAGCCTGCCGCCACAAGCTCAGCCTTAAATATATCCCCTGCCTCCTTAAGGGCATAATTTCCTTCACTGCTGTCTGATAAAGCCTGTCCATAAAGACTTCCGTCCTCACCAGCCTTTAAGCTTACAACAAGATGTCCGTAAGGTTCTGTATCCATGGCAACCTGTACAAGACCCGGGTTTGCCCCATCCTTCTTTATGGTAAGATTCATTACTCTTGTTCCCTGTTCTGTTTGCACAGGAACCTGGAACTTGTCCTGCTTTGCCATAGCAGACATTATGTTAAAGCCAGCATTTACAGTTTTTATGGTTGCAATATCCATCTGAGAAAGTGTTCCTCCAACACCCCACTGGTACATTAGCTCAGTAACACTAGATCTTAAATCCTCATACTTTAAGGACATTTCCTCACTTCCACGGAAGCACTCAAGGAGGCTTTCCATTGTAAACTCCACAGGAATATCCTCTCCTGATATAGAATCCGTAATATTCTCCATCTCCTGGTCCACCATTTCCTCGGTGGTGTCATTTCTGAATTTCATTCTTCCGAGAAGCTCAGACACAAGAGAATACACACTACCTGGCTGATTCAGCATCGCATTTACTGCTCTTATATTCACGGCAGATATCTCAACAGAGTTTTCCTCCATGAATTTCTCCACATTATCTTTAAGCAGCTTATACGCTTCATCCAGACCATTTTTTTCATCCACATCCCCCACTGAAGCATTACCAAATGCGGCTTCAATCTGCTGGTCCATTCTTTTTCCATCTACGCTTACATCCAATAGCATTCCGAAGCTGTCATCAATGCCAATATCCACGCCTGCTGCCTTGCGACTTCTCATAGCGGTTATTAAATTCCTCACCGTTAGTCTGCTTCCATTTGCGAAGAGATAGCCCGCCTCTCTATCACCTGACTTAGAAAGCTTTTCCATCACTCTATACATGCCTATGTAGCTTTCTCTCTCCTCAGAAGTAAGGGCACCCTGCTTCTCCATGTCTCTTAAAAATGTGGCGAAATTCTTAGCCTCAGTAACACCATTATTGTAATTTCTGTTGCGAATCTTCTTATTTAATTCATCTATAGGCACATCTAAAGGATTGATACCCTCCTTAATCATACCAATAACTGCCTCAGGGTAAAATGTATTCAGCATATCATTTACCTGGCGGTCATAATCCATAATTTGATTAATATTAACCTCAGTTATCTCAAGCTGATTGTAGCCAAGAATTCTAACTGCTCGCTGAGTCTCATAATTTACAGGCATATCCATCTCTTTAAGGATATCCTGCACATTAGCAAAGGCTTTGGAAATGCTATCACCCATATCTTTTCTTGGTGCAGTTCCAACTGACTCGTAGCTTCTTCTTACAGTCTCCATCTGGGCCTCAGACACTAAGCCGCCCTGTGTTCCCTGATTAGTCTGACCATTCATTGCTCCATTTTCAGCATCAGCAACTGGAGTAATTCTTCTATGTAAGCCTTCAATGGTAAAGGCTTCACCCATAAGCGGAGCTGCTATTATTCCCTCTGGGGCTTTACCGATAGCATTAACCTTTGCGCTAACCTCTTGATAAAGGCTTACATTCTCCTCAGTTGGATTAACTCCCTGAGAATAAAATGCTTCCTTAGTCATATTAAGCTCAATGTTTTTAAGCATGGCTACAACCTTTGTCAAATCTCTGGTATCCACATTCATATCCAGCTTTATTAGCTTTCCTGCCATAGCACTTGTCATTGAAAGTCGTATTTCCTCCATCTGACGCATAGCTGTAACCGCCTTAGCGTCACTAAATTCAAGGTTATTATACGAGGACTCTATATCACCCTTAGAAAGCTGTTCTTTGGACATACTGTATTTTACTGCAGATGCTATGGTTACAGTCTTGCCCTCAGTGGCCATCTGATAAATGTGTCTAACATCAATACTTCTAACCTCCTCGTAGAGCTTAGCCGCCTTAACATCAACCATTTCCTCAGATATTTCAGCCACCATGTCCGGTATTCCCGCCTCCTCTGGAGTTTTGCCCATAAATGGTTTCATATCCATGTATTTTCTAAGATTATCTGTGGTTACAGGAACCTGATTACTCATAAGTAGCTTTGCAGCCTCCATAGATTCCTGATTCACCTCAAGGCCAGCCTGCTCTATAACCTTAAGAAGCTGCGGTTCAATATCCGTAAGCACCTTGTCACTTATTCCCTCCGCCAGCTTCATACCACTGAAATGAGCCTTGTAAATATTCTCCTTAGATAATTCCATATCATTCTTAAGAAGGTAAATAGCCTCTGTGTCGGATAGCTTAACATCAAATGCTGTAGCTATATTCACAGCCTTGTCTTGAGCATCCTTGACCTGAGCAGTCACATCCTCCTTAGGTGTAGCCACTTCCTGGGTCTTTGTTTCTTCTGCCACAAGAATATCTCCTACTGAAACGCCGCTAATCTTAGTACCACCTACGGATACATTCCCCCCCATCATAGTTACAGAATCAAGCTGTCCCTTATCCACCGCAATCTTAGCCATAAGCTCTGCGGTTTCCTGGGTCTCAGCGTTGTATCTTAAGGTATTCACCATACCCATAATGTCGGTCATATTTGCAGTATCAACATCTATACCCATCATCTCAAGCTGACGAAGCTCCTCAGAGGATATACTTTGACTTACCTTCTTGGCCTGTTCCTTGGCCTCCTTCTCCTTGGTAGCCAAATCCTGTCCTGCCTCCTTGGCCTGTTCCTGCTTATCCTTCATATACTCCTGGAAATTCTCCATAGTTGTGCTTGGTCTATCTGTCTTCTCGCTGCGGGCAAAGATAGAGCCCACATCTTCCATGCCGGTCTTATTAAGCTCCCTGCCCTCTCCAAGAGAATCCACTCCACCTACACCGTAGTTTGAGTTTGCCCCTATACTAATACCAGAGCCGAAGTTCTGATTAATACTTGTATTTATAATTCCATTACCATTTGCCATAAAAAATCCTCCGGATTCCATATACTTCTTCTATAAGTATCGGAAATTCCAGAGGAATTCTAAAGCTGATTTTCAATTTTATTATACCTGTCTCCTATACAATATAATTGTATATAAGAACAAAATGGCAAAGGCTTCCAGCCATTACAAAAAGATGAAATATCTCGTGAGTACCAAAAAACTTGTGTCTTTCGTTAAAGGCTCTAACCCTAGGAGTTTTAATAGCATAAAGCACTCCTCCCACAGTATAAATCACACCACCTACAACAAGCCATAGGAAGGCTTCCCTAGTCATACTATTTACTATAGGTGAAAATGCCAGCACGCACAGCCAACCCATAGCTATATACATAGCTGATGAAAGCCATTTTGGACAGGTCACCCAACAAAGCTTAAATACAATGCCTACAATTCCCACTGCCCACACTAAGGTAAGTAGGCTAACACCCACCTTACCGCCGATTACCAGCAAGCAAATAGGCGTATAGGAACCGGCTATGAGAACAAATATCATAGCGTGATCCAGCTTCTTAAGTATCTTGTTAATTCTGTCACCCTTGTCAAAGGCATGATAAATGGTGCTGGCACCATACAAAAGAATCATACTTACTATGAAAACAAAGCAACAAATAGCTGAATCCTTCCCCTTAGATAAAGCCTTAACCAAAAGTGGAGTAGCTGCAAATGTAGCCATTAGCATGGCTATAAAATGTGTTATGGCACTACCAGGATCCTTCAATCTTTTAATAGTATCACTCATGTAAATCGCCCCTTTCTCCTTGTGATGTAGTTTTCATTACTACATCATCTTATAACAGATACTACCACACAAAGTTGTTATGTGCAAGTATTTTTTAATATTCAATATCAATGTAGCTTTCTGGATTTACCGCTACATCTCCTATTCTTATTTCAAAATGCAAATGAGGTCCTGTACTATTTCCCGTGTTTCCAGACAAACCAATAACCTCACCCTGCTTTACCTGTCTTCCCACCTGAGCATAGGCCTGACTCAAATGTCCATATCTGGTTATAATCCCATTTCCATGATCCACATATATGCTTATTCCATATCCACCATTCCAACCGGACTGCACAATGACGCCATCAGCAGCTGCATGAACCTGAGTTCCTGAGGCTACAGCAAGATCTACTCCCTGATGCTCCCTTCCCCATCTAGGTCCAAAGCATGAGGTAAGCACATAATCATCAACAGGAACAATATAAGCTGGTCTTTCCTTGACGCCTATAGCAATTACCCTTGGCTGATCTGCTTCCTCAACTACATTTTCCACAATAAGCTGACTACTAGAACCATCCTCACGCCAAACATTTTTTACCACGAATTTTCTCGTTTCCTCTCGCCCCTCCGACAGCACTCTGGATTCTCCCACATATAACGCGGAATCCTCTACATAAATTGTTTCCATAGGAAATTGCTTCTCCACGATTTTGCCTGGAGTCATATTAGTCACTATTGCTAATTCCGGCTCAGATAGCTCAACATATAATCTTTTGGCAAGCTCCTCCCTGTCCACCAACTGCTGATTGCTTCCCATACTCTCCTCAGTAATTTTAATATCTTCTTTAATGATGTCTGCTCCCTGAGCATATCTTTTGGCCTTAACCTGGTTGTAGGTTTTTTCAATAACCTCCGGACTTTCTGATGTAATTCCCACCAGTCGATTTTGAATGTACACCTTATATACTCTTTTATCCAAATATCCACATATTCCAATAATCACCATAACCAATAATGCTGCCAAGCCTGCAATGTAATATCTTTTGTAGGAGTTACTTTTAAATTCTCTCATTTAATCATCTCCTAACATTTGCGTAACATTTTTGTAACATTTATTATTGTAAAGGGATTTATCAGACTAGTAAAGAAATACCATGTTTTAAATTTTTACATCAAAAGACACTTTTCATCTCTTACATTTTGTGATAAATTTTTCTTAGATTAAATTATTTTTGTGAGGTAAGCCTATGGCATATAATCATATTGAAATTTCAGATATACCATCTAACCTATCCAATAAGGTTAAGCAGAATCTTCGATTTAAAACAGGGAATTTTGTATGGCAGGTAAGATTTAATATTCCACTTGACCCAAAGACCGTTAATAACAACACCATGTATGTTACAAATTCCCAGAACCAGAAGCTTCGCTCCTATATTAATTACAATATGGAAAAAGGAACCATTGAAATAGAAGGCATCGAGGCCTATGCCACCAGCGAACAATATACTCTCAACATTACCACTCAGGTTAAATCTAAAGGCGGACAATCCTTAAAGGAGCCTGTCCAGATAAAATTCAAATTATAACCCATATATGAATCCATATATGGGTTATTTTTATTATAAAGCAGTCCCCGTAGCGTTCTAAATTATCAATCAATATTTTAAGGAGTCAGGATTAGTTACTTTTGTGGAATTAATGAGACTGCTTATTTTCTCTCTTTTACATTTTATTCTTACAAATTGTCCATTGTGCGTCATTAATTTTTGTCCATTTTGACAGCTAATTTTTATGCTTATGCGTCTAGACATAGTCTGTGCGATATGCTATTATTTTATTTATCTATTCTTTTATTTTTACAGGAATATTTACCCAGCTATTGTTGAATTTTAATAATTACATACTTTTTTCTGGGTTAATGGGGACTTGATTTATAAGGAGGATATATTTATGAGTTTTTCAGCTAATGTTACCAGCTATAAGGGCAAAGAGGTTATCGAGCTTACCGCTGGTAAGTACAAGGCAGTAATTGCTCCTTTTTTGGGCAGTAATGTAATGAGAATGCAAGACACCGACAACGACATTGAAATCTTCAGATACGACGAAGAGCTTTCTGTAGAGCAGCTTCAGGCTTCAGCGGAGGTTTATGGCTTACCAACATTATACCTTCCTAACAGGCTTGCAGGCGGAGTATTAAAGGTTTCAGATGCAACCTACAATTTCCCACTTAACGACCCTCTTGGTAATCACATCCACGGCTTCCTTCATAAGAGAGAGCACACAATTGTAAGCGCTGAGGTTAAGGGTGTAAACGCAATTGCTAAAACTGAGTATATATACGACGAGAAGGATGAGTTCTTCAGTATTTATCCGGTAAGCTTTAAGGCTGAGTATACATTTACTCTTTCTGAGGATGGACTTTTCTATGAGTTTACCATGACTAATACTTCAGACAAGCAGCTTCCTTACGGTGTGTGCAACCACACTGCTATGAATGGACCTTTCACCAAAGACGGTGATGGTCTTGATATGAGACTTTATGTTCCTGTAGGAGACAAGTGGGAGCTTTCTAAGTCATGCATCCCAACAGGTGATTTCCTTAGAATGACTGATCACGACAAGCAGTACTTAACAGGCTCTCAGATTCCTGTGCTTCATGATATTAATAACGATGTATTCTTCGCCGAGGAAGGTACTCTTGACGGAAAGCCTTTCTATGGCGCAGTTGCAACAGATGTGAAGTCTAAGAAAAGAATCTGCTATGAGGTTTGTAAGGACTTTAAATTCTGGGTTATCTGGAATGACCATGGAGATAAGGGCTACTTCTGTCCAGAGCCATGTACATGGATTATTGATGCTCCTAACCAGCCACTTCCTGCTGATGAGTCAGGATATATGGAATTAGCACCGGGACAGAGCAAGACTATTAGTCAGAAGGTATATACAGTATAAATAGTAGAGGCTGTGTCGAATTTGGCACAGCCTCTACTATTTTATTATACTCCACTAATAATTATTAACCACTACAATATTATTATTTCGTCTTTTGAATCGGGGTTTTTATTGTTTTTTTTACTCTATTATTATATAATATTGGCAGTTTATTTATTATACAAATACAATATTTGGAGGATAAGGTATGAATACTACAGACAACAATTATGTACCTCAAAATCAGCAAAACTATATATATCCAAACACACAAAATGGTCAATATGGTATGGATCCAAATCTGCAATATGGACAAAATCAAAATACACAATATAGCATGGGGCAGGCCTACCCACAACCTAACCAACCAAAACAAAAAAAGCCCGTTAATAAGAAATGTGTTGCTTTAATTTCCACCATTTTAATTCTTGTTATAGCAGCTATACTCGGTGTTAAGTATTACCTTGATAATCGTATTATTACAATAGATATTACCGAATACTACTCTTTTGATTTTAGTGGTTATGACACAAAAGGAATAGTATCCTATTCCTTTGACTATGACTCTTTCTGTGATGATTTCGATGAAAAAATCAAAATATATGAGGGTAAAAAGGAACGTGGCTATTCTATTGAAGAAAACTTCTTAAATGACTGTTATGAAGGAGGAATTTTTGATAAAAGCTACGACCTTAGTAACGGAGATACTGTTACTTTTACATTGGATTTCAACAGCAAGAAAGCCCATGATAAATACCACATTAAATTAAAAACTGATACAATAACTTTAACCGTAGAGGATTTGAAACTACTTCAGACTCTTGATCCTTTTGCTGACATTGAAGTAGTATTCTCAGGCATCGCACCAAACGGATATGCTGAAATCAAAAACAATTCCTCTGACTCTTATGTAAAAAATATGAGTTTTTACCTGTCCAACAATCAAAACCTATCAAATGGCGACACCGTAGTTGTTACATTGGGTGAAGATGTAGATTATTATATTGATAATTATGGTATTCTCTTAACCACAACCGAAAAAGAATACACCGTAGCTGGTTTAGGAAAATATGTTAGTAGCTTATCTGAAATACCTGAAGATACTCTTAACAAGATGAAAAAGGAAGCCGAAGATGCCTTCTATGCACATATTGCGAATTACTGGGCACAACCAGAGGGCTTGACAGGTCATACATATGTAGGTTGCTATTTCCTTTCACCTAAGGATGGTATAGATGATTATACTTTGGGATATAACACTATATATTTGGTATATAAAACCACCGCAACCCTATCCTTCCCTGAAGAAGATGTATATCATGACTCAGAATATTATCATTGTACATCATTTAATAATATTATGCTTTTAGAGGATGGCACATGCACATTAGATTATTCTGATTATGAATACCAGTTTGACAAATACGAGGTAACTGTTGATGTAGGCAATGGTCAAAAATATACTTACTACGGATACAAAACTATCGACACCCTTTTCAACAAACGTGTCACATCATTTATAGATACATATAATTATGAATCTAATATAGTAGAATAAACTAATTTAAAAACAGCTATCATCAATTGACCTTAATCAATTAACATGATAGCTGTTTTTTTGCCTATTTTGCTTAGTAACAATAACAATTTGTGTTGTCTTTTAGGCTTTTTTATTATATAATATTGGCAGTGTTTATGAAAGGAAGGTACATAATATGAAATTCGGTTATTTTGATGACGCCAACAAAGAATATGTCATCACATCACCTAAGACTCCTTATCCATGGATTAACTACCTTGGAACACAGGATTTCTTCTCATTAATTTCTAATACAGCAGGTGGATATTCCTTCTACAAGGATGCTCGTCTTAGAAGAATCACTCGTTATCGTTATAACAATGTTCCAATTGATATGGGTGGTCGTTACTTCTATATCAATGATAATGGCACAATCTGGAATCCAGGTTGGTCACCAGTTAAGACAACTCTTGACTCATATGAGTGCCGTCACGGTATGGGTTATACAATTATCACAGGTTCAAAGAATAACCTTAAGGCTGAGGTTACTTTCTTCGTACCACAGAACTACGCAGGTGAGGTTCAGCAGGTTGTACTTACTAACACAGGTTCTGCTGAGAAGACTTTCAGCTTATTCTCATTTGCTGAGTGGTGTCTCTGGGATGCACAGGATGACTGCACTAACTTCCAGAGAAACTTCTCTACAGGTCGTGTAGAGGTTAAGGATTCAACTATCTACCACAAGACAGAGTACAGAGATAGACGTGATCATTTCGCATTCTATACTGTTAATGATACTATCGATGGTTATGATACTGACAGAGATGCTTTCATCGGTCTTTACAACGGTTTCCACAACCCAGAGGCTGTAGAGGCAGGTCAGGCTACTAACTCATTTGCAGATGGTTGGGCACCAATCGCTTCACACTACAAGAAGATTACTCTTGCTCCAGGCGAGACAAAGACTCTTATCTTCATCCTTGGTTATGTTGAGATGCCAGTTGATGAGAAGTTTGAGGCTGACGGAAAGACTATTAACAAGACAAAGGCACTTGCCATGATGGACAAGTACAACACTCCTGAGAAGGTTGCTGCAGGTCTTGCAGAGCTTAAAGCTACTTGGGATAAGCTTCTCGGAATCTTAAATGTTGATACTCCAGATGACAAGGTTAACCGTATGGTAAATATTTGGAATCAGTATCAGTGTATGGTTACATTTAACCTTTCACGTTCTGCTTCATATTTCGAGTCAGGTATCGGTAGAGGAATGGGATTCAGAGATTCTAACCAGGATGTTCTTGGTTTCGTTCATCAGATTCCTGATCGTGCTAGAGAGAGAATTATTGATATTGCTTCAACTCAGTTCCCAGATGGTGGATGCTACCATCAGTATCAGCCACTTACTAAGAAGGGTAACGCCGACATCGGTGGTGACTTCTCAGATGATCCATTATGGCTCATCCTTTCAGTAGCTGCATACATCAAGGAGACTGGTGATTGGGGTCTCTTAGATGAGATGGTTCCTTATGACAATGATATGAGCAAGGCTCAGCCAATGCTTGATCACCTTAAGGTATCATTCTACAAGATTGTTAACAACTTAGGCCCTCATGGTCTTCCACTTGCTATGAGAGCTGACTGGAATGATTGTATCAACCTTTCATGCTTCTCAGATACTCCAGGTGAGAGCTTCCAGACTTACACTAACCCTAAGTTTGCTGCTGAGGGTGGTTACTCTAAGGTTGCTGAGTCAGTATTCGTTGCTGCACTCTTTACTTACGCAGGTCCTAACTATGTAGCAATCCTTAAGCATCTTGGTAAGGATGATGAGGCTGCTGCAGCTCAGGCTGAAATCGATAAGATGAAGGCTAATATGATGGAGTCAGCATGGGATGGAGATTGGTTCCTCCGTGCATACGATGCTTACGGCGAGAAGATGGGTTCTAAGGAATGTGAAGAAGGACAGATCTTCATTGAGCCACAGGGCTTCGCAATTATGTCAGACCTTGACCCAGAGGTTACTAAGAAGACTCTCGCTTCTATCGATGAGCGTCTTAATACAGAGCATGGTCTTGTACTTAATAACCCAGCATTCACTAAGTACTACATCCAGTATGGTGAGATCTCAACTTACCCAGGTGGATACAAGGAGAATGCAGGTATCTTTACTCACAACAATGCATGGATTATCTGTGCAGCTGCTTATGCTGGTGAAGGTGATCAGGCATTTAAGTACTACTCAGAGATCGCTCCAGCATTTACTGAGGAGCACTCAGAGCTTCACAAGACTGAGCCATATGTATATGGACAGATGATTGGTGGTAAGGATGCAGGTTCTGATGTAGGACAGACAGGAAAGAACTTTGGACAGGGTAAGAACTCATGGCTTACAGGTACTGCTGCATGGAACATGGTAGCAATTTCTCAGTACATCTTAGGTGTACAGCCTGATTTCGATGGTCTTAAGATTGATCCTTCAATCCCTTCAGCTTGGGATGGTCTTACTGCTTCACGTCAGTTCCGTGGCGCAACTTATGACATTAAGGTTTCTAATCCAGATCATGTATGCAAGGGTGTTAAGAGCATGACTGTAGACGGCAAAGCTGTTGAAGGTAATGTTATCCCAGCATTCGGAGATGGTGCAACTCATACAGTAGAGGTAGTAATGGGTTAATCCCCCACATACCTTACAGAAGGTGGCAGGTGCTTAGCACCTGCCACCTTTTTTGTCTCATAGATTACCTTATAGGAAGTTTGAGTGAAAGTTGAATCCCTGGTACATTCTTTGTGCTAGGGATTTTTATTCTTAGTTGGAGTAGTGGGGTATCTGCTAACACGCAGTCTTCGGATTGATTTTCTACGGTCTGAGCAAGGTTATCGTAAGGTAACGGGGGCCGCCTTTGACGGTACATCCATGTACCCAAAGGCTACGCCGACATCCTGTC
>JAZPXZ010000050.1:0-11774 GCA_045543915.1 Wujia sp. | reverse complement strand
GTATTTGACCACCCGGCGGTTAAGGCTTTGCTTGATGGATATGTTTATGAAAGTCCTAAGCAGTTTGCTGAAGATTTCAAGGAATATGTAGAATTAGAAAAATGATGTAAGCTCAGGTACGATTTGCATAATCGTACCTGTTTTTTTAACCTGTGGTTTATTGAGTAAATACTATTAGTGGTATATGATTTAGGCAAATGTAGTAATTGAGAGGGGGTTGATATTATGACTACTATGACATTTGAATTTAATTATGAGAAACTACAAAAGGATGGAAAAACCGCAGATGATATATTAAAGCCTATGAGGGAGCATGCAAAGAAATTTGGTATTCAGGAAACAGAGTATGGTGTATTTTCCAAAAGTGGAAGTGATGCAATGTGGGTAATAGTTATGTTTTCGGTTAATCATACTATGGAGGATTTGAGTTATATATCGTATCTGACAAAGTGGGAGGTTAATATAGATGGAGTAGTGGAGGATTGCATAATAGAAGCAATAAAAAACTATCGAAGATTAGGTATGAAAATATATGAAGATGTGGTTATTCCTGAAGAAGAACCATATGTTGAAGAGGAATCCTATGCAACACTGGAGTTTGTATTTAATGAAGAAAGATTGAGAGAAGAAAATCTTACAGAGGATAGGCTACTTGCGCCTATGCGAGCATATGCTAACAAGAATAATGTCAAAGAAATAAGTAAAGGTTTTTTTCGCTGTGAGGGTAAAGATGCAATGTGTATAATGACATCCTTTGCTGTTGAGTTTTCTATGGAAAATCCCAGGTTTTTAACCTACCTTGACAAATGGGAACTGGATGTGGATGGCGAAGTGGAGGATGTTATAGAGGAAAGCAAGAAACATTTAAGGCTTGAAAGAAGAAGTAGATGGAGCTGGGATTGGTAAAGTGGATTGATAATACTATACCTATCTAAACTATAATATTTACAATGAAAAAATGCACATAAAACAATTACTTTTATTCGTATTATATATAGAATGATTTGTAGAATCATAAGTGAATTATATTATAAAAGGAGTAAAAGTTATTATGAAGAAAATTATATTAGTACAATTGACATTGATTTTATTATTTGTATTAGTTGGATGCGATAAATCTGGTGAAACAAACGCTGGTGGAACAGTCACTATAACAGAAAATAAATGGAATGATCAGGGTTCTAGTGAAGAGAAAACCGTTTACAGTGACATTCAAAAAGGAGATGTGATAAGCGATAGTAGTTTTGGTACACTTACTGTAAAGAAGATTAGGGAGGACTACATAGTAATATCCATTACAGAGGGATTTGTTGAACAAAAGGGTAAAGGCATTAATATGAACGCTGATGATTTGACAGAGGTAAAATTGAAAAAAGGTGAGAGTATAAGTATATCTTCTAAGACATTTGATGCTGGAATTACAATAACTATTGAGTACAATTAGTGTGAATAAATAGGCAAACAACCTAAAATAGGGTTGCTTGCCTATTTTTATATGGAGTGATAAAATAATTAGCGAATTATTGAAAAAATTGTCATAAAATCAATATGTTGAGAGGGATATTAGATGAAGATAATTTGTCTTATGGAAAACACTGCACTGGCAGATAATATAATTTCAGAGCATGGATTTAGTTTATATGTGGAGACCAAGAACCATAAGCTTTTAATAGATGCAGGTCAATCAGACGCATTTGCCCAAAATGCTAAGAGTTTAGGAGTGGATTTGTCTAAGGTTGATATGGCTATGCTTAGCCATGGACATTATGACCACTCCGGTGGGCTGATGAAATTTGCTGAGATTAATGAGAATGCACCTATTTATATGCAGAACAATGCAGGTGGAGAGTATTATCACACTAATGACACAATAGAGAAGTATATTGGTATAGATAAGGATATTCTTAAGCTGTCTCAGGTAAGATTAATTGATGGAAATGTAAGAATTGATGATGAGATAAGCGTGTTTGCAGGTGTGAAGGGGAGAAGACATTTTCCATCAGGGAATTTGGAGTTAACGGTGAAGTGTAAAGCTGTTGGTGATGTGAAGGGAAGCTATCATGGAGAGAAGGACTACTCATTTATACAGGATGACTTCAGCCATGAGCAGTATGTGGTAATAGAAGAGGATGGCAAGAGGGTTCTTATCTCTGGATGCGCCCACAATGGAATACTAAATATATTGGATGAGTTTGAGAAACTGTACAAAGGAGTACCTGATATAGTTATAAGTGGATTTCACCTTATGAAGAAAAACGGTTACAGCGATGAGGATGTGGAGAATATTAAGGATATCGCCACAGAGCTTAGGGCAATGGACACCACATTTTACACAGGGCATTGTACAGGTGAAGAGCCTTTTGCTATAATGAAGGAGATTATGGGAGATAAGCTACATTACATACACAGTGGAGATGAGATGTAAGAGGTTACTATGGAAGGAAATTCAAGAGGAACAAACAAAACAGAATATGTATCAGATTATGTGGTATTTGACTTAGAAACCACAGGTATAAGCTGTAAAAATGATTCTATTATTGAAATATCAGCGGTAAAGGTTATAAATGGTCAGGTGATAGACACATTTTCCACATTGGTAAATCCTATGAGACCTATACCTTATGGAGCAACTGCGGTAAATGGCATAACAGATGCTATGGTTAAGGATGAGCCCACAATAGAGAAGGTTTTGCCTGAGTTTATCAGCTTTATCGGTGATATGGTTTTAGTGGGGCACAACATAGCAGGCTTTGATATGAAGTTTATATGGCGAGAAGCGGAAGAACTTCTTGGAATTACTGTATCCAATGATTATATTGATACTTTGCAAATGTCTAGAAAGCGTCTGCCACAGCTTTGTTCTCACAAGCTAGTAGATATAGCGGCACATTATAACATAAGCACCCAGGGTGCCCATAGAGCATTAAATGATTGTATTATGAATCAGCAGTGCTATGAGTTCATGCTAAAGGAGCAGGAGCCAGAAGGGAACAAGTTCGGGAAAACATGTCCAAAATGTGGTAATGAGCTAAAGATACGAAACGGAATATACGGAGAATTCTATGGATGTATGGGGTTCCCAAATTGTAGATATACAGAAAAAGTAAAATGATTTTGAATATATAAAATGAGAAAGTAGAGCACAAAAAGTACTATGATAAAAATTCGTGACCTTGCATTTGAATATTTCGACAGAGACGAAGAGGGTAATCTCACAGATATGATTAACGCTATCCGTGGGATTAATTTTGATGCAAGAAAGGGTGAATTTATCGGTGTGTGTGGCAAGAATGGTTCCGGTAAGAGTACATTTGCCAGAATACTGAATAGACTGTTGGTGCCTATTGAGGGTACTGTTGTTATCGGTGGTAAGGATGCGCTAGATGAGGACAATATATTGGATATTAGAAAGACTGTAGGCATGGTGTTCCAGAATCCGGACGACCAGCTTATAGGAAGTGTGGTGTCAGAGGATGTGGCCTTTGGTGCTGAGAATCTAGGTGTGGCTCAGGAAGAGCTATGGGAACGGGTAATAAATGCAGTGGAGCAGGCAGGACTTGTGGCTTATGGTGCTGGAACTGATGGTGCCGAAAAATATGTGGATAGAAGGATAAATGAATTAAGCGGTGGCGAAAAGCAGAAGGTTGCCATAGCTGGTGTCCTTGCTATGAAGCCACAGTGTATAGTTTTAGATGAGTCTACAAGTATGCTGGATCCAAGGTCTAGATTAGAGATTATCAAGACTATGAAACTGCTTAATGAAAAGCTGGGTATAACCATAATCATGATTACCCATATGATGGAGGAGCTTTTATATGCAGATACAATTTATCTGCTTCATCAGGGCAAGCTGGTTGCAAAGGGTAGGAAGGAAAGTATATTTTCCAAGGATAGCAAGCTTTTTGACTACGGACTAGACTATCCTGAGATAGTGAAAATTAGGGAGATACTTCTAGAGAATAATGTTATAAGAGATAAAAGTATATTTACAGTGGAGGATATGGTTGCCCGTATTAAGAAGGAGCATCCATATTCCTTTGAGCTAGGTGTGAGGCTACCACAGCCTATGGTTGAGCATAGGAAGATAGATCCAGTAAATGCTATATTGGTTGATAAGCTCTCCTGCGGCTATGGCAAGAAAATGGTTTTAGAGGATATATCCTTTAGCGTGGGCAAGGGGGAGTATGTGGCAGTTGTTGGTGCTACAGGAACAGGAAAGTCAACACTGCTTCAGCACATTCCAGCACTGATTAAGCCACTTTCTGGAACGGTGTATGTGGACGGAATAGATGTAAATGACAGGACTACTGACATACAAGCCCTAAGGTGCAAGATAGGCTATGTATTCCAATATGCCAGCCAGCAGCTCTTCGGGAAAAATGTATACGAGGATGTGGTCTTTGGCCCTAGAAATGTGGGAGTAAGTGAGGTTGAAGCAGAAAAGCGTGCCTATGAGGCAATTAAGCTGGTGGGACTTCCGGATGACATCTACGATATGCCTATAAACAAGCTTAGTGGCGGTCAAAAGAAGAGAGTAGCTTTAGCCGGGGTGCTTGCCATGAAGCCGGAGTATCTGATACTTGATGAGCCAACCTCAGGTCTTGATCCGGTAGGAAAAAGGGAAATGCTTGATATAATAGATGCCATCCACAGAGAAGCAGGTTTAACCATATTAATGGTTAGTCATGATGTTGAGGCTATTGCTGATAGGGCAGATAGATTGATTGTCTTAGAAGGTGGAAAACTTAGCTATGATGGAGATGTGGCTATGGGCTTTTATAAGCAGTGGTATGATGGACAGGATAGTGATTATATGGCCAATATTCCAGTTGTCATGCAACTTCTTATTCAGCTTAGATTAGCCGGAATGCCGGTGGACTGTGTGGAAATCCATATGGAAAAGGGCATTGAAAATATAATTAAATGTATAAGATAGAAACACATTAAGAGGTT
Source organism: Wujia sp. (assembly GCA_045543915.1). Classification (GTDB taxonomy): domain Bacteria; phylum Bacillota; class Clostridia; order Lachnospirales; family Lachnospiraceae; genus Coprococcus_C. The sequence goes on along the minus strand of JAZPXZ010000050.1, from coordinate 6,821 downwards.
AATGTTAATTAATGTGAACAGCTTAAAACATATTGTTAACTGCAAGGAGTTAAGGTAAGGATGCTAAAGGATATAACCTTAGGTCAGTACTACAGTGCAGATTCCTTAATGCACAGACTAGACCCAAGGCTTAAGCTAAGAGCTACAATTTTATATATAATATTGCTGTTGCTAGATAGAAATGTAGCCTTGTTCGGCATGCTTACGGTAGTTTTCTTGGCAGCAGTAGTCATAAGCCATGTTCCTGTAAGCTATATGATAAGAGGCTGCAGGAGTATATTAATTGTGGTTGTGCTTTGCTCTGGTATAAACATTTTTACTACACCCGGCACAGGTGGTGTAACTATACTTGGCTTGACTGCCACTACAGCTGGTTTAGTGAAATTTGGCTTTATAGTTTGGAGAATGGTGTTGATGATATTTATGTCATCTCTTCTGATGTACACCACAACCCCTACAGAGCTTACAGATGGTTTGGAGAAATGCTTTCACCTAAGTGGAAATGTGGCCATGGGCATAACCATTGCCATGAGATTTCTATCAGTGCTTAGTCAGGAGCTAGATAGAATAATAAAAGCCCAGGAGGCTAGAGGAGCATCCTTTAAAAAGGGTGGTCCAATTAAGAGGCTTAAAGCAATGAGTAAGGTTTTAGTTCCTTTGTTTCAAAACTCCATAGACAGAGCTGCAAATCTTGGTGAGGCTATGGACGCTAGGTGTTATACCGGAGGTAAGGGAAGAACAAAGCTTAAGCCACTTGTGTATGATATGAGAGATGTGATAGGATATGTGGTAGTGCTACTTGTGGTGGTGCTTGGAATTTTTATGGCCATTAAATTTTAGATTAATGCCAAGGGGAAAATATATTTACAAGGGGAGAAATAATATGGGTTGGGATTTAGCACAATGTGAGGATGCAGAATTAATTAAGGTTGCGGACCGTCTTAATAGATGCAACGAAAGTAAGGTAATGCTTGAGCTTGAGCTTTGCAACGAGGAGTTTAAGCTAAAGTATATTCATAGAAGAAGGAAGCTTACCGCATCAAAGGCAAGGTCCAGGATGATGTATATCGTTCCATTTACCTTGGTGGAGCTAGGCTGTATAGTGGGTTTTGTCTCAAGTGTAATAGAGCATAAAAATGAAGGATACTCCGAAGGAGCGATGATTTCTATGTTGCTATCCCTGCTGGGATTTTTCTTCTGCGGTATAGTATGCATAAAGCTTTGGCTTCCGGAGCTAAAGCTACTTGGCAAATTTAATGTATTTTCAAGAAATAAGGATGAGAATAAGGGCGCAGTAACCTTTGAAACAGAACGACGAAAATCTGAGGAAAGAATAACTGTGCTTAAGACTGAGCTTAAGACCATCGAAGATGAGATTAAGCATCTTAGTGCTAAGAAGAGAGAACGAGAGCTATACCTACGAACTCAGCTACTAGAGGAAAAAGCAAAGGTGTTCCTCGGGGAGAAGCCTGCTGACGCCCTTCCTCAAGCTTCCAAATCAGGCTTTTCATTTAGTATCAAAAAAGAAGAAATCAGTAATGTTCAGGCTGAGGAAATGCTGAAGAATGTAACGGAAGAGCTTAGGATGGCAGAAAGAGAAAAGGCGAGATTAGAGCTTGAGGATAAAAAGCTTCAGGATGGCATAATAGATATAGATCTTGGCATTATAGATGTTAGAGATAAAATCACAGCATTTATACTAATTGGAGCAATACTTACTATTATAGTTAGTATGTTCTCAGGACCGATTATGCATATATTAGGTGTGGTATGGTGTGCTATAATGCTGCCATATATGTTTTGGCTATTTACAGTGTGCAGAATGCCTCTTGTGCTTTATATGGTGGAGCATGACCATAAGCAGATTCAGGATTACGCATTTACCCATAGTCTTGTACCTCTTTATAAGAAGAGAAGAGAGCTTGCCAGAGAGAAAGCTGATAATGCCAACGAGATACATATATTAGAGAGTAAAAAGCAGGAAATCGAGAACCTAGGCCTGCTATAGGATGGAGATATAATGAAGAGAGTAAAATTAATCGTTGCCTATGATGGTACAAACTACCACGGGTGGCAGATACAGGACAACGGAATAACAATCGAGGAAATCCTGAATAAAGAGCTTTCAGAGCTTCTCAGGGAGGATATTAAGGTTATAGGAGCAAGTCGTACAGACTCAGGAGTTCATGCCTTGGGAAATGTAGCTGTTTTTGACACTGAGACTAGAATACCTGCGGAGAAAATTTCCTTTGCCCTTAATCAGAGATTGCCAGAGGATATAAGGATTCAAGAATCCTGTGAGGTGGCAGAGGATTTCCATCCAAGGTTTTGTGATACCATTAAGACCTATCAGTATAGGATATGGAACTCAAGATTTCCAAACCCTATGGTGAGACTTTATTCCAAATTTGTATATTACAATATTGATATAGATAAGATGCAGCAGGCTGCCAACTACTTGGTGGGAGAGCATGATTTTAAGTCATTTTGTTCAACCAGAACCCAGGTGGAAAATACTGTAAGACATGTGACAGAGATAACATTTTCCAAAGAGGGTAATATGGTTACCATGACCATAAAGGGCTACGGTTTCCTGTATAATATGGTAAGAATCATAATGGGAACGCTCCTTAAGTGTGGAATGGGAATGTATGAGCCGGAGCATGTAAAGGAGATACTTGAGGCAAGAGATAGAGCGGCAGCAGGACCAAAGGCGGAGGCCTGTGGGTTGACATTGGTTGGGATAGACTACCTATAGTGGCTGTCGTAGTGGCTCATTGCAATACAAGATTTAGTATTTGCAAATTTGAAAACACTTTATATAGAAATCCCTAGGAAAACCGGGAAAAAAGATGCATTTTTTGTAAAAAAATTCATTGACACAGCCGGGTGCGTATAATATAATATCAAATGTTGATGTGCGAAATCACGCTCTTTTTGCGTGCTTTTGTACCGGATAGATGAATAATATATTCTAGCCAATGCCCCGGAGAGAATGTATTAACATACAATTTACATTTTAGTTTAATTAAGGAGGAACCACAATGAAGAGCTTTATGGCAAGCCCATCAAACATTGAAAGAAAGTGGTATGTAGTTGATGCTACAGGACATACATTAGGTCGTTTATCATCAGAGATCGCTAGCATTTTAAGAGGTAAGAATAAGCCTACATTCACACCACACATTGACACAGGTGATTATGTAGTAGTAGTTAATGCTGATAAGATTAAGGTGACTGGTAAGAAGATGGATCAGAAGATTTACTACCATCACTCAGATTACGTTGGAGGCATGAAGGAGCAGACTCTTAAGGAGAAGCTCGCTAAGAAGCCAGAAGATGTTATTTACCTTGCAGTTAAGGGAATGCTTCCAAAGGGACCACTTGGAAGACAGATGATCAAGAAGCTTCATGTATACGCTGGCCCAGAGCACAAGCAGCAGGCACAGAAGCCAGAAGCTTTAGAGATTAAGTATTAATAAGGGAGGAAACATTCGTGGCTAAGAGTACAAGATTTTACGGAACAGGTAGAAGAAAAAGCAGTATAGCAAGAGTTTATCTCGTACCAGGAACTGGTAAGATAACTATCAATAAGAAGGACATGGACGAGTACTTCGGTTTAAATACACTTAAGGTAATCGTTCAGCAGCCATTTGTTGCAACAGGCACAACTGGTAAGTATGACGCTCTCATTAAGGTACACGGCGGTGGATTCACTGGTCAGGCTGGTGCAATCAGACACGGTATCTCAAGAGCTTTATTAGAGGCTGACAAGGAGTTCAGACCTGCACTTAAGAAGGCTGGTTACTTAACAAGAGATCCTCGTATGAAGGAGAGAAAGAAGTACGGTCTCAAGGCAGCAAGACGTGCACCACAGTTCAGCAAGAGATAAGCAGTTATCTGCGACCAAATTGGACATACAAAGCCCGGAACACTTGTGTTCACGGGCTTTTTTGTATGCCCAATTTTGGTCATAGGACCGCAAGAATGGCCGAACGATTCCGAAGGAATTGTGAGGCAGCTCTTGCGGGTCGCAGATAACTGTGTAGGATTACAAGAAACGCGGATGCAAAAAAGACACAACGCAAGTTTACTTGTGGTTGTGTCTTTTTTGTGTCCGTGATTCCATAGGAATCTATAGATGGCCGACCCGAAGCGTAGCGAAGGGGAGGGGAGGCTGCTCTATAGGTTCCGCAGATAATCCGTGGATAAAGTGTTCGAATTCGAACACTTTAGAAAATAACGATAATGGAAAAGAAACAGTAAAAAAGTAGAATTAGCCACATTAATGAAGAAAATCGACAGATTTTTTATTTTTTTCGATATAATATTACTATTATATCAGCTTAAAGGAGGAACATACATATGTTTAATACTAGAAATAACAAGAAAGAAAGTGAAGAGTTCGTAGCAAAATTTACTCATAATATAAATGAAATTCAAAATGAGTATAATAAATTGAACGATGATGAGAAAATAATAGCAGTCCAAATGATTAAAGAAACAATGTTAATAAACCAGTTGCTACAAATGATAGGGATTAGATATTTTTAAAATTGTTGTTATATAATCAAACATATGTTATTATTTCACTGGAGAGGGTTTGCAAATGTGCAGGAGGTAGCATAATGCAAACTAATTTTGAACTAGAAAAAACAACTATCTGGTCATTTCCAGACAGGGGTAGTTGGGCAACACATTCGGGGAAATATCGTGGAAATTGGTCACCATATGTTCCAAGAAATCTGATACTTCGCTATTCTAATCCAGGAGACTGGATTTTAGATCAATTTATGGGTAGTGGTACAACCTTGGTCGAGGCAAAACTACTCAATCGCAATGCGGTAGGTGTTGATATCAATCCGCAGTCTGTTTCGATATCTGAAGCAAATATACAATTCCAATGTGACACAAATTCAAGAATCCATACGAAAAAAGGTGATGCTACAAATCTAGATTTTATCAAGGATAATTACTTTGACATGATATGTACCCATCCGCCTTATGCCAACATAATTAGGTATAGTAAAGATATTCAAGGAGATATTTCCTTGTTGGACATAGATGCGTTTATATACGAAATAGGTAAGGTTGCAGAAGAATCTTATCGAGTATTGAAGAAAGGTAAAATATGTGCTGTAATGTTGGGCGATATAAGACGAAATGGTAATGTAATACCATTGGGGTTTAGAGTAATGGAGTGTTTCTTGAAGGTGGGTTTTATAAGTAAGGAAATAATAATCAAAGAGCAACATAACTGTCGGTCTACAGCTTATTGGAGTAAGAAAGATAATAAGTTTTTATTGCTGGCACATGAGTACATTTTTGTATTTCAAAAGTGATAAATGAAAGTCTTGAATTTCAAAACTTTTCATTGTGATTTTATATAATTCATCTTATAATAATCATATGCATAAACAAGATAGCACATCTTTGATGGAAATGATTAAGAGGAATTACAATGAACAATTCGAATGTTGCTCCGTTTGTGAAATGGGCTGGTGGAAAAAGACAGTTGATTTCGCAGATTAAGGAGAGAATGCCAAAGGAATTTAATAATTATTTTGAACCGTTTGTAGGTGGCGGAGCAGTGATATTTGAACTGTTGCCTAAAAAAGCACTTATAAATGATATTAACAAGTCCTTGATTAATGCATATCGACAGATATGCCATAATTCAGACGAATTCATCAAAGCTGTTAATAAGCTTGATGCAGAAATGTGGGAAGATGGAAAAAAGTATTATTATGAAATGAGACAACATTATAATGATAAACTTATGAAGTCAGAGTATGATGTAGAATTGGCTGCATTGTTTGTGTTTATTAATAAGCATTGTTTTAATGGCTTGCATAGAGTGAATGGAAAAGGTTTGTTTAATGTTCCGTATAACAATAGTCGACGGGTATCAATTGATGAGAGTTTGATAAGAGATGTTTCGGCTTATTTGCAAGGAGTGACTATTGTTGAGGGTGATTTTGAAGAAGCTTGCAAAGATGCAAAGAAGGGAGATTTTATTTTTTTTGATAGTCCTTATGCACCGTTAAATCCAACTTCTTTTGAGTCATATACAAAAGAAGGATTTGATATAGAAAGCCATAAACGATTAGCAAAGCTTTTTGACGATTTAACAGCCAAAGGTTGCTATTGTATGCTTACAAATCATAACACAGATTTGATAAATGAGTTGTATGGTGGTAAAGGCTACAAGATAGATGTTGTAAGTGTTAAGCGTATGATTAATTCTGATGCATCCAATAGAGTTGGAGAAGAAGTAATTATACGCAACTATTAAAGGAGTCGGGATAATGGAAAACTTATATGCAAAGAAAGTGCCATTATATTACGAGACAGAAGAATCACAACTGATATTAGGTGATTGCTTTAAAATTCTAACAAAAATGGAACCGGAATCTGTAGATATGATATTTGCAGACCCGCCCTACTTTTTAAGTAATGACGGCATCACCTGTCAGGGTGGGAAGATGGTTTCAGTAAATAAAGGCTCATGGGATAAGCTTTCCGAAAGTGGGACCAGTGTAGAAGAGAAACACAAGTTTAACAGAAAGTGGATTAAGTTATGTAAGAAAGTACTAAAGCCTAACGGCACGATTTGGATATCGGGAACATTACACAATATATATTCGATTGGTATGGCATTGGAGCAGGAAGGCTTCAAAATAATTAACAACATAACATGGCAGAAAACAAATCCACCACCAAACTTAGCATGTCGATGCTTCACACATTCTACGGAAACCATTTTATGGGCAAAGAAGAATGAAAAGAAGTCTCGGCATTTTTTTGATTATCAGAAAATG
>JAZPXZ010000049.1:0-39804 GCA_045543915.1 Wujia sp. | reverse complement strand
CGGTCTGAACAAAGTTATCTTAAGGTGACGGGGCCGCCTTTGACGGTACATCCATGTACCCAAAGGCTACGCCGACATCCTGTCGGCCTGTGCCCCCTGTATTACTAATTCAGACCTAGAAAATCTAATCCTTGATGCTATGGTTAGCAAGATATCCCCACTTTACTCCAACTAAAATTACATATGTATCAGCACAAAGAATGTACCGGTTCAACTTTCACTATCACCTTCGGTGATAATGATACCTTGCCAAAGGCATTGGAAAGTCGACGCCCTGACATTGTGCTTGGCTCACGAATTTGTAAGGCTTGAAGTCTATGGGTGTTTAAAGCTACGATAGCGAAGTCGTGGGTAGATTTTGTTTGCCCAGCTTCTTATAATAGGCCACATTTTGGCACGGGTGCCAAAATAGCCGCAACAAGCCATGGATGGCGCATTTGCGGCGGTGGCCGTGAACCTCCCATAACCTTGCCTGGGCATTACAAAATCCCCACAGCGTAGCGTGTAGCATAAACACCCATAGAATCAAGCCGAAAAAAAGACTAACCCCAAGCACAATTGTGTCAGGGTTAGCCGACTTTCCAACTTCCTATAAGGTAATCTATAGATAGTAAGATATAAAAAAGGAACCGTGGGTACGGTTCCTTTTTTATATCTTACTATGTAGCTTTGGATTACTCCTCAACACCTAAGTTCTTAAGGTAGTTCATAACATCCTCTACTGTTGCGATTGAATTTAAATCATCTGAAGGAATCTCGATGCTGTACTCTTCCTCGATAGCCATAATAATCTCATAAAGGTCAAGTGAATCAGCTGCTAAGTCATCCTTGAATGATGTAGCTGGCTCGATATCTGCTGCATCTACATTTAACTGGTCTGCAATGATTTCTTTCAATTTTTCTAACATAGTCGTATCTCCTTTTGTTTCATTTATTATATTGTTCAATATACAATAGGTATTTATATATGTCAAGTTTATATATGCATTTTTAGTGACAAATTTTTCTCTTATTTTTACTTATTTTACTATTTATGTGCACAGTTTGCATAATTATTATTGGTATTTTACCTTAATAACTTGTCAAAATCATCTAAAGGCATAGGTTTTGCAAAGTAATAGCCCTGAGCCACATCACATCTTGATGACTTTAAGAACTCCACATGTTCCTGTGTCTCAACACCCTCTGCAACTACTTGAAGATTTAAATCCTTGGCCATATCTATGGTGTGATTAACCACTATCTTACCCTTTTCAGTGGCTATCTCGTTATCTAGGAAATCCTTGTCCATCTTAATGGTATCTACAGTAATGTTTCTTATCATATTAAGGGATGAGAATCCAGCGCCGAAGTCGTCAACCTCAAGCTTAAAACCCATTCGTTGCAGACCTGACATAACTCGGTTAAGCTCCTCAGGATTATCCAAGAATAATGATTCAGTAAGCTCCAAGGTAAGCATAGATGAGCTTATTCCATACTTATTTATAAGCCTTGTGAATACCGACTCCAAATCATTGTGCTTAATATGATATCTGGAAATATTCACAGATAGTGGTATGGGCTCTACTCCCATATCTATCCAATGCCTAATAGTTTTACATGCCTCTTCCCACATATATTCATCCAATTTTAGAATAAATCCGTTCTTCTCAAATAAAGGAATAAAGTCCATAGGCGGAATAAGACCCTTCTTTGGATGCATCCATCTGCATAGAGCTTCAGCTCCCACCATTACATTATCGCTCAATCTGTATTTTGGTTGCAAATACATCTTGAAATCACCATGTCTTAAGCTTTCCTGCATATCCTTTTCTATTTCGTTAGCCTTAAGCATATCTGCCCTGTACTGTTCATCAAAGAAGGCACAGAACTTTAGTACATCACCCTTAATGGTTTTTACAGCCATCATGGCTCTATCGCACATAAGGTTAACCGGTACATGCTTATCTTCCACAAGGTATATTCCAAAGGAGGTATTTATATCAAAATCAAACTGGTTATGAGCTATTCTCTTACGAAGCTTCTCTATCTGCTTAATAATCTCTCCCTTTTTCTCATAGCGAAGAATATATGCAAATAAATCCGAATGCATTCTGCCGTAATTATCCTCAAAACCAAAGCTGTCCTTGAGGGCTCTTGCTATATGCAGTAGTACCTCGTCACCCTTGGACAATCCGTGAATGTCATTGATGCTTTTGAATCTATCGATATCGAATAATATTACCGCATAATCCCCTTCAATATCACTTCCCAGAATTTCCTCTGCATTCTTATAGAATTTTTGTCTGTTAGGAATATGGGTAAGTCCATCTGTGTCTCTACGCTCCTGATCCATATCCTTAAGATATTTCCACTTGGCATCAGATGTAATATTCTCTTCACCAAGCTCCACCAGCTTTGCAAATACTGTATTTCTATCATCAAACCATGATATATCAGAGAACATCCATCTTACATTCTTATTAAGTAGCTCCATATAGCAGTCGTAGATTGCTACATTACCAGTCATATTCGGCAGTATACAGTTGCTACACGGAGTCTCCTTGGAGCAAATAACCTGATGACAAAGCATACCAACCTTGTCTCCTAAAAGCTCCACAGCCTTTTTGTTCTGGTATAAAATCTCGTGACTATCCTTATCAATAATCATAGAAGGAAGCAATCCCACATTAAGCAATGAATCTATTACCCTCATACCAGATTCTCTATTCAGTTCTTCCTTAATCTCAACAAATCTCATCCTATGTCTCCTCAAGGTCACCGATATAATACGACCATTCATATGTATTCAGGTTATTAAACTAAAGTTATTAATGTAATGTTTTAAAGTAAGCTCTTACATTAATAGAATATAACATTTAATCACATTATGTCAATTAAATAAGAAGAAAAAAATACCATTTTGTAGTGAAATTAACCATATTTTACATTTTAAATTTATAATTTTTATATTGACACATTATTCCAAATAGTTTAAAGTAATAATAGTAATAATTATCGTTATTAAGGAGGTGATTGAAATGGGCACACCTGTAAAATATAGCAGCCAGCGTGAGGCTATCCTTAGATTTCTAAAAACTAGGAAGGATCATCCAACTGCTGATGTGGTATTCAGATACATTAGAGAGGATATTCCTAATATAAGCCTGGCTACTGTATATCGTAACTTAAATCAGCTAGCTTCTGCAGGAACTATTTTAAGACTAACTGTAGATGGCAAGACAGACCACTTCGACGCCTGTGTTGAGCCTCATTATCATTTCTGTTGCAGATGCTGTAATGCTGTCAAGGATATTGATATGGAACCACTTCCTGAGCTTATTGCTAAGGCACAAGAGGTTTCTTGCTTTAAAATTGAGGAAACCACCGTTCTTTTTTCAGGTTTATGTAATGACTGTATAGAAGAGCAGTAACTACATATGACAAATACTAACCAACATAAAAACTGACTACTTTTAGCTTTATCTTAAGCTGTAAGTAGTCAGTTTATTATGTTATTACTGAATATATATTATAGGATTTACTGGTTCTCCGTCCTTGGTCATCTCAAAGTAAAGGTGAGTGCCCTCCTCTGTGTAATAGCTGGTTACAGGTGCGATTTCACCTAAAGCCTGTCCTAAAACCACCTCATCGCCTTCAGCAACACTTATATTCATAAGCTGTCCGTAGCTTGCCACATAACCATTTCCCATATTAACAGTAACTACAGAACCGTGTTCCTTGTCCTCTACAATAGATTCTACAACTCCATCATAGGCAGATACTACCCTTGTGCCCTGACTTCCTGATATAAGCATTCCCGGGTTACATTTGTAGGTTTTTAGTGTGGAAAAATATACTGTTGTGTCCATACTATAAGGAATAATAATATCACCATTTAATGGCCACGCAAGACTTACGCTTCCATCATAATTATATTTTGCAGCTATATCTTCAACAGATTCTGCATAATCTGACCCAACAGAAAGAGTCTCCTCCTCTACTACGGGAACCATCTCCATGCCACTGTCCGTCATTGTTGCAATCTTCTCTGACATTTCCTCAGTAGTAAGCTCTGCCTCAGTGGTTGCTTCCTTTATATTAGTGTTTTGCACTTCATTTGAAGCAATATCATCTCCTGTCAACACACCGTCTGACTCTGCCGGAGCGAATTCCTCCTCAGTAATCTCAGCAGGCTGATTAAGGTCAATAGCCTTCTCCTTAATAAGACCCTGACGATTATCAGAATAATTGTACACTAGCAGCAGACCTGAAAATGCTATTATTCCTGTGCCAAACGCAATATAAAATGCTTTAGATCTAAAAAATTCCTTTAATTTATTCATATATGCCTCCTACATTTTTAATGCTTTAAATGTAGTATGAACATATATTGTTATTTTATTCAATTTATTGTAAATGCAAATTTAATTATTTATTGTTTGGCCCGCAGTATTAATCACTGCCCTTTCAAAGGTTGCTTTTATTGCTTGATAGTTGTCCATACCATATTTGTTCATATATTTTTCCTCATTATAATAATCCATCCCCAATGTCTCTTCATTTACTACAGTTCCATCACCCATAGCATAATATATCCTAGTCCTTACTGCCACTGCCTGAGCCTCCATATATTCTTTAGTAGCGCCATAATCCACTACTCCAGGCATAATTCCAACTATGTACTCTTCCACATCCATAAGTACATTTTCTCCATTCACATTAATAAGAACATCCCGGCCTGAGTTAATCATATCCACCGTTACCATACTATGTCTTCCATTTATAAATAAAGTAATAAGGCAGGGAAATAGAAATAACAATATTATGCCTGCCAGTCCCACTGTAAGCTTCTCTCTCATATAAGCCTCGTCTATAAAAATAAATCTACATATATAATATGCTTCTGTGTTTATTTACATAACCTAAGCTAGTACAATAATGATGCTTTTTTCATTTTTTGTGTGAAGGGTACTTTTCCTTTTTGAATATAATAGCATTAGAGCAAGGGCAAAGGAGCTTGCCTCAAGAAGAACAAAGCCGAAGAAAAGGGCTAAGGAAGGAGGTGTTCGTTATGACAATGTCAATTTTTCAAGTTATTACAGTTTTCTTCGCGATGGTCGTTAGCGTAGTGGCCATTGGCCAAGTAGGTCACAAAGCTAACTTCAAAGCGACCTTCGACAATGGGGTGGTAGCCGGAGTCGAAAGCATTGGATCGGTAGCCAATGCAGTACCTGTGGGGGTGGTTGCCCACATGGTACACGCTAGAGTAGTAGCTGGCGTAAATGGTGATGGGGTGGTAGCCGGAGCCATTAGGTCCACCAACGCTTACGAAAGCGGTATTAGCTTCTCCTCCAACTGCGTGTACGCAGCCTACGAGGAGCGCGGCTCACCGTGACTACTCTTCAATTCCCCATAATGCATGCTAGGGGAAACAATTTTAATCATGTTTGCTTGGGGAAGGTGGTTAACCTGAGCAAACCTGGTACCTTCGATTTTTTCAAAAACTTTGTATATTTATCAATGCCTGTGCCGATATCACCTGGGGAGGTGTTCGGCATTCCCCACAGGTACATTTTAATATCAGTGAATTGATCAAAGACCAAAAGAATCATTACTTGTGGGTTTTGATCAGTGCATTGACACTGACTTCCTTTTTTTCTATTTTATTTTTACCCCGGGCATAGTATGCTCGGGGGTTTTTTATTTCCATCACATAAAATAAGAAGCCCTCAGAGCATACCTTGCACTGAGGACTTCTTGTTTTTATATTATATTATAATGTATTTGCTATTAGAGCTTAACCTCTACCTTCTCAAGCTTCCAGATTTCCTGAGCGTACTGCTCGATAGTTCTGTCAGATGAGAACTTTCCAGCGCAAGCTGTGTTAAGCATAGCCATCTGAGCCCATGCTGTCTTGTCCTTGTAAGCCTCATTTACTCTCTTCTGAGCCTCTGCATATGAATCAAAGTCCTTAAGAGTAAAGTAAACATCCTGCTTAACAAGTGTATCGTAAAGTGGTCTGAATAACTCCTTATCCTCTGAGTAAGTACCATCAACTAACTGATCAAGTACCTTCTTAACCTTCGGATTTGAGTTGTATACATCCATAGGGTAGTAACCACCCTCACGCTCGTACTTCATAACCTCTTCTGCTGAAAGACCGAAGATAAATGCGTTATCAACGCCAACCTCCTCAACGATCTCAACATTAGCACCATCCATAGTTCCAAGAGTAGGAGCACCATTTAACATGAACTTCATGTTACCAGTACCTGAAGCCTCTCTTGAAGCTGTAGAAATCTGCTCTGAAACATCAGCAGCTGCAAAGATAATCTCTGCATTTGATACTCTATAGTTCTCAATGAATACAACCTTAATCTTACCCTTGATTGAAGCATCGTTATTTACTACATCAGCTACAGCGTTGATAAGCTTGATAGTAAGCTTAGCAGTCTTGTAACCTGCGGCAGCCTTAGCACCAAAGATAAATGTAGTTGGAGTGAAATCCATATCTGGATTAGCCTTTAACTCATTGTAAAGGTGCATAATATGAAGGATGTTAAGCTGCTGTCTCTTGTACTCGTGGAGTCTCTTAACCTGTACATCGAAGATTGAGTTAGGATCAACCTCAATACCATTGTGCTCCTTAATGTACTCAGCAAGACGAACCTTGTTCTTATACTTAATATCCATAAACTCCTTCTGAGCCTTCTTCTCAGTAACATGCTTCTTAAGCTTAGCCATCTGAGAAAGGTCAGTAATCCAACCATCGCCAATCTTCTTAGTTACCCAAGCAGCGAGAAGTGGGTTACCATGGAGAAGGAATCTTCTCTGAGTAATACCATTTGTCTTATTATTGAACTGGTCTGGTCTCATCTGATAGAAATCCTTAAGCTCTCTCTTCTTAAGAATCTCTGTGTGAAGCTGAGCAACACCATTTACAGAGTAGCTACCTGCGATTGCAAGGTGAGCCATCTTAACCTGACCATCATAAAGGATAGCCATATTTCTAACCTTGTTCTGGTCACCTGGATAAGTATCCTCGATAAGCTTAACATATCTTCTGTTAATCTCATCAACAATCTGGTAGATTCTTGGAAGAAGTCTCTGGAAGAGGTCGATAGGCCACTTCTCAAGTGCCTCAGCCATAATAGTGTGGTTAGTATATGCACAGGTTCTGCAAGTGATATCCCATGCCTCATCCCACTCTAAGCACTCCTCGTCAACAAGGATTCTCATAAGCTCAGCAACTGTTACAGTTGGGTGAGTATCGTTAAGCTGGAATGTAACCTTGTTAGGGAGATCTCTAATATCTGAATTAGTCTCCTTAAACTTCATAATTGCTCTCTGGATAGAAGCTGATACGAAGAAATACTGCTGCTTAAGTCTAAGCTCCTTACCTGAGTAGTGATTATCATTTGGATAAAGAACCTCTACAAGGTTTCTAGCAAGGTTCTGCTGCTCAACAGCCTTCTGATAGTCACCCTTATCAAATGAATTAAGGTTGAACTCCTGAATAGCCTCAGCATCCCAAATTCTAAGTGTATTTACAACATTGTTGCCATATCCGATTACTGGAAGATCGTATGGTACCGCACGAATTGACTGATAGTCCTCGTGTACGAAGTAGTTCTTACCATCTCTGCACTCTGTACGTACATATCCACCAAACTTAACTTCTACAGCGTACTCTGGACGTCTTACCTCAAATGGGTTACCATCCTTTAACCAGTTATCTGGCTTCTCAATCTGATATCCATCCTCAATTGCCTGTGCAAACATACCGTAACGATATCTGATACCACAGCCATATGCTGGGTAACCAAGTGTTGCAAGTGAATCAAGGAAACAAGCAGCAAGTCTACCAAGACCACCGTTACCAAGTGCAGCATCTGGCTCCTGGTCCTCGATGAAGTTAAGGTCAAATCCCATCTCATCAAGAGCTTCCTTAATCTGCTCATAGCTTGTTAAGTTAATTAAGTTATTGCCAAGTGCTCTACCCATAAGAAACTCCATTGAAAGGTAGTATACAGTCTTAGCGTTTCTCTCCTCGTACTCCTTGTGAGTTGCAATCCAGCGATCGATGATATCATCTCTTACTGCATATGAAACTGCCTGGAATACCTGCTGTGGAGTTGCTTCATCAATAGTCTTTCTGAAAAGGTTTTTAACGTTGTTAATGACCTCTTTCTTGAAGCTCTCCTTGTCAAAGTCAGCCATCTTCTTCATTGTTTGCCCTCCTTAATAATTTCCAACAATTCTTCTTTAGTCTCGTGTATTCATTGGGGTGAATTGTTAATTCTTATATTTTGTTGGAATAAACCATTGTTTAGTTTATCAAATTTTCGCAGTTTATACAACGATTTAATTTATTTTCGTGTATTCTTACCTATAAAATGTATTTATGACAAATTTTTTATATATTTTACCTATAAGTGTTTATTCACCCTACTGGCTGAAATGGGTTGCATGGGGTTGGTGACTGTTTTTTTGTTTCTGGCTTTTGTATTCCTGGTTCCCCGGGCAGTGGCGGTAGGTTTTTTCCTATATGCCCGGGATGCTCTTGAAGGTAATAAAAAAGCTACCGCGCCAAAAGCACGGTAGCTTGAACTTCTTATATCTGGAATATCTTCCGTATAGAACATCCGATATACAGATTTCTCTTAACCTACTACCTCAACACCGAGAACTACCTTCTCGCCGTTTACATTCCAGTCCTTAGATACGCCACCCATAGCGCCTACTACGAACTCATTTGCAAGAACAACTTCCTTAATCTCATCAGCATTAGCGTTCATGATTTCAGCAATCTTATCATTGCCCTCAACATAAACCTTAATTCTGTCAGTTACATTAAAGTCTGCGTCCTTACGCATAGTCTGAACCTTAGAGATAATCTCTCTTACGAAGCCTTCCTCGATAAGCTCTGGAGTAAGGGTTGTATCGATAACAACTGTTGTGTAGTTGTCACCCTCTGTCACATAGCCCTCCATCTTAGCTGTCTCGATAAGCAAGTCTTCCTCTGCAAGTACAACTTCTGTGCCTGCTACATCAAACTTAAGTGCTCCTTCAGCCTTTAATGTTGCCATAGCCTCATTGCCATCAACATTTGCAAGGTACTCTCTGATACCACCAAGCTGCTTGCCGTACTTAGGACCTACTGTTCTAAGCTGTGGCTTAAAGCTGTATGAAGTAAAGTCTGAAAGGTCATCCTTAAATGTAACATTCTTAATGTTAAGCTCGTCTTCAATAATCTCTACAAAATACTCATCAAGAGCCTTTGTAGCCTTAACGAACATGTTACCCATTGGCTGACGTGACTTAATGTTAGCTGTGTTACGAGCTGCACGACCGAATACTACAATCTTAAGAACCTGATCCATGCTTGCTTCAAGATCTGCATCAATGTAAGCCTCATTTGCCACTGGGAAGTCGCAAAGGTGGATTGACATAGGAGCAGTCTTGTCAAAGCGAGTTACAAGGTTCTGGTAGATGTCCTCTGTCATAAATGGAATCATAGGGGCAGCTGTCTTACAAAGTGTAACAAGTGCCTCGTACAGAGTCATGTATGCGTTAATCTTATCCTGTGGCATATCTTTAGCCCAGTAACGCTCACGACCACGTCTTACATACCAGTTACTCATATCATCTACGAAGTCTGCGAGAGCCTTAGTAGCCTCTGGAATCTTGTATGAGCCAAGAGCCTCATCCACTGTCTTAACCATAGTATTAAGCTTTGAAAGAAGCCATTTATCCATAACTGGAAGCTTGTCGTACTCAAGCTTATACTCAGTTGGGTTAAACTTATCAATATTTGCATAAAGCACATAGAATGCATAAGTATTCCAAAGTGTTCCCATGAACTTTCTCTGTCCCTCAAGAACTGCGTCCTCGTGGAATCTGTTAGGAAGCCATGGAGCTGAGTTAGAATAGAAGTACCATCTAATTGCATCTGCGCCATATGAATTCAATGCATCCATTGGGTCTACTGCATTTCCCTTAGACTTAGACATCTTCTGTCCGTCCTTATCAAGCACATGACCAAGTACAATTACATTCTTATAAGGTGCCTTGTCGAAGAGAAGCGTTGATATAGCCATAAGTGAGTAGAACCAACCTCTAGTCTGGTCAACTGCCTCTGAGATAAAGTCAGCTGGGAAATTCTCATCGAAGATTTCCTTATTCTCAAATGGATAGTGCCACTGTGCAAATGGCATTGCTCCTGAGTCGAACCAACAGTCGATAACCTCTGGCACTCTCTTCATCTCGCCCTGACAGTCAGGACATACAAGAGTTACATCGTCAATGTATGGACGGTGAAGCTCGATTTCATCTGGACAGTTATTACTCATGCTCTTAAGCTCTTCGATAGAACCGATAGCATGTCTTTTACCACATGAACACTCCCAGATATTAAGTGGAGTACCCCAGTAACGGTTTCTTGAAAGACCCCAATCCTGAACATTCTCAAGCCAAGCTCCGAATCTTCCCTTACCGATACCCTCAGGAATCCAATTTACAGTATTGTTATTCTTAACCAGCTTATCTCTAACTGCTGTCATCTTGATGAACCAAGTATCTCTAGCATAGTAGATAAGTGGAGTATCACATCTCCAACAGAATGGATACTCGTGCTCAAACTTAGGAGCCTCGAATAAAAGTCCATCCTTGTCAAGGTCAACTAAGATATCCTTGTCAGCGTCCTTAACGAACTTACCAGCGTAAGGAGTATCCTCAGTCATCTCACCCTTACCGTTAACCATCTGTACAAATGGAAGGTCGTACTTTCTACCAACCTGAGCATCATCCTCACCAAATGCAGGTGCTATATGAACGATACCAGTACCATCAGTCATTGTTACATAATTATCACAGGTAATATAGTGACCCTTCTGGCTCTGCTTAGCAACAGCCTCCTTAGTACATGCAAAAAGTGGCTCGTACTCTTTTCTTTCAAGATCAGTACCCTTGTATGATTCTAGAACCTCGTAAGCCTTCTCATCATCCTTAGCTAAGCCGCCAAGTACCTTATCAAGAAGTGCCTCTGCCATATAATAAACATTTCCGTCAGCTGCCTTAACCTTGCAGTAAGTCTCATCTGGGTTAACGCAAAGTGCCACATTACTTGGAAGTGTCCAAGGAGTAGTTGTCCAAGCAAGGAAATACGCATCCTCACCAACCACTCTAAATCTAACAACTGCTGAACGCTCCTTAACAGTCTTATAGCCCTGTGCTACCTCGTGACTTGAAAGAGGCGTACCACAACGTGGACAGTAAGGAACAATCTTAAAGCCCTTATAAAGAAGTCCCTGATCCCAGATATTCTTCAATGCCCACCACTCAGACTCGATGAAATTGTTGTGGTAGGTTACATATGGATCATCCATATCAGCCCAGAAACCAACCTTGCCGGAGAACTCCTCCCACATACCCTTGTATTTCCAAACTGATTCCTTACACTTAGTGATAAATGGATCTAAGCCGTAAGCTTCAATCTGATCCTTTCCATCTATTCCAAGAAGCTTCTCAACCTCAAGTTCTACAGGAAGACCGTGAGTATCCCATCCAGCCTTACGTATAATCTTGTGACCCTTCATAGTCTGGTATCTAGGAATCATATCCTTGATAACTCTAGTAAGTACATGACCTATATGAGGTGTACCATTTGCAGTAGGAGGTCCATCATAAAATGTATATGTTGGAAGATCCTGCTTCTCTTCAATACTCTTCTCGAATACCTTGTTTTCCTTCCAGAAATCAAGTACCTTTTGTTCTCTCTCAACAAAGTTGAGCTTTGTAGAAACCTTTTCGTACATATTCAAAAATTCCTTTCTATATATATTAAGCTATGTGATATTTCATACAGTAGCCAAGATAACAGAAAATATATCATTAAATTCTATTATTTTGGCTACTGAATGAAAGTTATCAGCACATATACTCCACCAAGTTTCTAGTATAACCTAAAAGTGCTTGAAATGTCAATATAACCTATGGTATAAGGCTATTGGTGAATAAAAAAGAAAGCTACACTGGCTTTCCTTAACTCCAAATATCACTCTTCCCTTGAATATATTTGCTGTTTACAGTATAATTACATTAGTGTGCATAAAACAATAAAGGAGATATATTATGTTAGATTTTAGAGTTGGTATTATAGGCGCCGGTAAGATTGCCGGTGTTGTTGCAGATACACTTAATAAGCTGAATCAGTTTGCACCTTATGCTATCGCTTCAAGAGATATTAATAAGGCCAATGAGTTCGGCGACAAGTATGATATTGAGAAGAGATACGGTTCCTACGAGGAGCTGGTTAACGACCCTGATGTGGAGCTCATTTATATTGCAACACCTCATTCTGAGCATGCTGCTCAGGCTAAGATGTGTCTTGAGGCAGGAAAGCCTGTTCTGGTAGAGAAGGCATTTTCTTATGACAGCGTAACCACAGCTGAGGTTCTTACCATGTCAGACGAGAAGAACATTTTCTGTGGCGAAGCTATGTGGGTTCGTTTCCTCCCTATGTACAGAATGCTTCTTCAGCAGATTGAGCAGGGTGTTATTGGTCGTGTAACAGGTCTTACCTGTACTCTTGGTTATGACCTTAGAAATAAAGCTCGTATCTTAAGTCCTGAGCTTGCAGGTGGTGCACTCTTAGACCTTGGAGTTTACCCTATCAACCTTGCATCTATGCTGTTCGGAACTGAGCCTATTTCAATCACTTCATCCTGCGCTAAGCTTGACACAGGTGTGGATGGTCAGAGCACTATTCAGATGAATTATAAGGGTGCAAAATGTGCCACCCTATTTACAACTATGATGTACAAGCCTGATAACAATGCACGTATCTACGGCGACAAGGGATACATTGAGATTGATAACATTAACAACCCTGAAGCCTTCCGCATATATCAGGGCGACCATAAGCTGGTATTTGAAGCAAAGAAGCCTGACAGACAAATAAGTGGTTACGAGTATGAGTTCCTTGCAGCAAGAGATGCCATCATCGTTGGCGCTAATCAGTGCGGCGAAATGACTCACGAGGAAACTCTTAGAATTATGAGAATTTGTGACGGTCTTAGAAAAACCTGGGGTGTTAGATTCCCGATGGATGTGAATATTCCAGCTAAGACTGAGGAATAAATATTAATATACGAAGGCATACAAAAAAGATGTACACATCATGATATGTACATCTTTTTTGTATTCACAGTCAGTCACTCCATTTTATGTATCAGCTTTAGCCTTATGTGGTATATATTTAATCGCTTACACAATAGCTATGTATACTATCCAGTATTTCATTAAGCTCCTTAATGGGAATCTGTCCCGGGGCAGAAGCCTCGCCAACAGAGGCAAAGGTAATGGCACTTCCGAAAATTTCACCTGTAGCTCTGCTAAGAGCTCCATTTATTCCCATAGACATAGTCACAACAGGAGTGTTACTATGCTTCATAGCTAGAGTTGCCTGGAGAAGGCAAAGCAAATCATCCTCGCTATGTGGCATAACAGCTATCTTTGCCACATCAGCACCAAGCTGCTGCATCCTTGACAGGCGATTAATAAGCTCCTCCTTAGAAGGTGTTTTCTCAAAATCATGGTTAGACATAACAATCTTGACCCCACGATGCTTTGCCAGCTGTAGTAAGATACTATCTTTACCAACAGAAAACAACTCCATATCTACCATATCTGCCAAAGCATTATCTATAACATATTTATTGATGGCTTCTATGGATTTATTACCATAGTCTCTGTTTACGCCACCCTCCCTAGGGCTTCTAATTGTAAATAATATTATTTTATCAGAGGCTTTTGTGCTTATAAACTCAAGTGCCTCTGCAAGCTTTACATCATCCTCCAGGTCTCGAAAATAGTCTCCTCTGAATTCTATAATATCTATTCTATTAGCTTTTGCTTCATATAGTATATCGTACAAATTAGACTTTATTTCCTCTATAGTTTCTCCCATAAGAGACACACATACTAATGGCAATCCACCACTACATATTTTTTTATTCTTAATTATTATTTCCTTCATTATTGTGCTGTCCTTCCTAGCTGTGATTAAAGTGCTTTAAAATATAAACTTAACATATTCCACAATTACCATAATAAAATATACATGATAAGCGATAAAACCTATTCCGTAGATTACCAGCATAAAAATATTAAAACCAATAACTGGCTTGTAATCAAGGTGTGGATTTTTATCTCTCTTACCCATACTCAGTGCCAGCAAAAGAACCTGCAGACTGACTATACCATCGAATAATATCCAAATCAGCATCTTATAGATAAAGCCCCACGCAGACATAATCATCATATATGACAGATATCCCATAAGACCTAAACCAAGCAAGGAAACAATATAATTTATTATTGGAAATGAATTTTTTTGCTCCATATGTACCTCCAAACAAAAAGAAATATACAAGTCTCGTACATTCTACCACATTTCATCAAAAGAAAAAAGCACTCCTGTAAGTTTTTGCCTTACAGAAGTGCTTAAGTTACATATTCAACATTTATTACTCTATAATCTGGTAATACTTAGTGCTGAGTGTCTCAACAAGAGTTTCCTTAGTATACTCTACTGGTTCGTCCTCATCATATATTCCTATAGAAGCTGAAAGTACTACTCCCTCACTTATTTCCTTTGCAAACACATAGCTTGATAAAATACTTCCGTACTCATTATCCTGTACATAGGAATAATAGATTGTTTCACCGTCAAGCTCCATAGTCTGGCCAATTTCCTGAGTTATAACTCCCTCTTCTGGAATATAGATAAAATCTACTACCTCCTCTGGAGTCCATCCCTCATAAATTGAGTACTCAATATATGACCATTCCTCAGTGGAATAGGAAATATACCAGTCAGACACATAATCTAAGGTAAATCCATCAATTGTTCCTAAGATTTCAACAGACTTGCCACCTGCCTCAAGAATCATATCATCCTCTTCAGGTTCCTCTGGCTCTGTTGGTTCAGCTGGCTCCTCGTATCCACTGAATAAATCTGGATTTGCATCCATCCATGCCTGAACTAAATCAGCATTTTCAGCTACAATTGTTTCAAAATCTGACTCGGTCATTGATACAACATCATAAACCGGAAGGCTACTATCAATACCAGATGCTTCATGTGTAGAAGTATCTACCTTAACAGCCATGGTCATACCAAGCATTTTCTCTCCATTTGCAAGAACATCACATTTTGAAAGCTCAAGTGTATATCCTACACCCTTATTAATATCCTTAATAGCACCTGCAAACTCAAAGCCAATTTCACCCTCATCCATAATGTCAAGTACCATATCTCCGTCGAAGGTATTAGAGCTGTTATCTGCATTTACAGTGGTATCACAGGTTACATATGTTGTTCCGCCATAAACCACATCAAAGTATAAATTACAAGCTGTCTTTGTATCTGAAGAATTGTCTGTAAGCTTAAAGTTAACATCGATTATCTCTCCTGCAGCATAAACTGTTACTTTACCTGAAGGATTTGTATCTAAGTTGTCAACATCAAACTTAAATCCAACTGACTCATCCATTACACTAATGTCAAATACACCTGACATCTTCTTGTCATCAATGTCCAGATAGAAATCATATTCAAGCGGAGTTCCGTAAATTGTAACGTCATCTGCACATACAAGCTTAACTATCTTATCATCCTTAACATAAACCTTAATTACAAGGTCGCCCTGAATTAAGCTAGTTATCATACTTCCGTATGAACCCATAGTTGATTCAAGAGTTGCTGCATCCATTCCTGTCTGAGCAAGATATTCAGGATTTGCTGCAAGCTCTGCAACTGCTGCATCCCACAGGCTCTCAATAGCCTCTTTTATGCTATCCTCAGGTACTGTAACGAAATACTCCTTAGCTGTAACTGTGCTACCATTTACATCAACCTTAGCCTTACCCTGCTTCTCATAGGTAATGCTGTCCCAGAGCTGCTCTACAATGGCAACATACTCACCATTAATCTCTGTAGCTGTATTTGAAGTTGCAATGTTAAAGTACATGTCTGCCATATTGAACTCTGGCATACCCTCAAGACCCATAGCCTGACCAAGCTCTGAAGACTCAAGTGCCTGGAATATGTTTTCATTTGGAAGTGAAAAATATCCGTTAATAATCTCTGGAACCTGGAAATAAGTATTTGTCTCATCTATTACAAGATTAGCATTCAAGAAGTTGTTGTCATTCATGCTAATTGTCCATGTTGAGTTGGCAAGCTTATTTGCAACATCAATTGACTCAACCGCTCTAACAGTTACTGTTTCATCAAGTGAAGGCTCTGTTATACTTATAGAAATGTCTCTAACTCCACCGGTAGTTGCAAACTTATCTGCAATTTCCTCTGCACCAAGAATATCCTCTGTCTCAGCATCAACTTCTATTCCGAAGGTTGCCTCGAATGCATCAACTACAACCTCCTTGTCTGAAGGGAAAAGCTTAGGAAGGAAAATAATAGCACATACAATAAGAGCTATTAACGCTACTCCTCCACCTATAATACCGCCGATTGCACCCTTTGATAATGGCTTTTTAGGCTTCTTAGGTGGCTTACCACCCTGTGGTGGCTGGCTCATACCCATTGGCTGACCATATGGCTGCTGATTAAACTGTGTCTGTCCCATAGCCATACCCATCATTGGCTGACCAAACTGTGGCTGCTGTGGCGCTGCCCCCATTGGCTGACCATATGGCTGCTGTGGTGCTACTCCCATCTGTGGCTGGCCAAATTGTGGCTGCTGTGGAAATCCGCCCATTGGCTGACCGAACTGTGGCTGCTGGCTCACATCCGCTGACTGACCAAACTGTGGCTGCTGACCAAAGTTTGGAATATTATTCATATCTCCCATTGGCTGACCAAATTGTGGTGCAGGATTTACTGTTGTACCCTGAGCAAGCTTTAAACCACCCTCAGCTGGTGCTTCAGCAGAAGCTTCGACTGGTGTTTCACCTGTCATACCCAAATCTACATTCATCTGATTTGCTAAATCTGCTGCCGGATCCTGATTAACGATATTGTCAACCATGGTAGTAACATCCTCCGGCATACCGTTGTTACCATTGTTAAAATTATCCATTTTATCCTCCTTAATAATGAATCCCCCTATCTAGAGAACTGGTGAAAAACCCCTTCACCAGTTCTCATTTGTCTAGGGACTTATGCTACATCCTTAAATGCACTTACTGCACCGAGAGCGATACCTGCTACAAGTGTCAAAGCACCAATTCCCATGATTGAGAAGAAGTTACTTGAACAAAGCATTAACCATACAAGACAAACAAGTGGTATTGCTGAGAATACAATCTTTAATTTCTTGTCTCTAGTAATTGTTGTTACAAATAATAAGATACCAGAGATAATAATTAACCATGGTGCGATTAAAAGTGGAAGGTGACCCTTAACTGCAAGGTGAGCAATTCCGAATACCTCTTTTACAAGACCATCATCAATTTTAACATCATAGTAATCTAACTCATCTTCAACTTCCTCAACGATATCATCCTCGTAATCATCTAATTCATCTGTTATATCGCTTTTTTCGATATCAGCATCATACTCATCATTGAAGTAATCAATTACATTGTCAACACTGTTGCTAAGCTTAGAAAGCTCAAACATATTGAAGCCGTCAGCAGCACTTACCTTAATGCCATCTACCTTCTCACTAAAGTGTACTGTTGCAAAATTCATAAATGGTGCAAATATAAGAAGCATAGCTCCTACAATACCAAGTATACACCAAAGTCCTAATCCAAGCTGATTAGTCCTGTTAGAGAAATCTCCCTTCATAGAACCAACCTTACCCTTAAGCTTATCCATAGCTGAAGGACCCTGCTTTACAGCTGGCTGACCGTACTGTGGCTGACCGTATGGCTGACCATATTGTGGCTGACCGTACTGTGGCTGACCATACTGTGGCTGACCGTATGGCTGCTGCATCTGCTGACCGTACTGTGGCTGGCCGTATGGCTGCTGCATCTGCTGACCATACTGTGGCTGTGCCATCTGCTGGTTATACTGTGACTGTGCCATCTGCTGGCTCATATCTGCGCCTCCTGAAAAATCCTGCTGTCCATTCATATTGTTATCCATAAAATGTACCTCCCTTTATTTTATAATTATTTTAGTAAACCTTTGCTTCCTCTTCGCCATTTAACACTCTAAGAGCACCCTGGCAGAGAGCTAACATCTCATCCTCACCTGGATATACTGTAAATGGAGCGATAAATCCAACCTTCTTCTCCATATCCTCAATGAGACTCTTCTGATATGCGATACCACCTGTGAAGATGATACGGTCAACCTTACCATTTAATACTGTAGCCTGAGCTCCGATATCCTTTGCAACCTGATATACAAAGGCATTGTAGATAAGAGTTGCCTTCTCGTCACCCTCTTTTACTGCCTTCTCAACATCTCTTGCATCGTTAGTTCCAAGGTATGCGTTGTAACCAGCCTTACCAACTAACTGCTTAATCATTTCCTTCTCTGTGT
This sequence comes from Wujia sp., assembly GCA_045543915.1. Taxonomy (GTDB): domain Bacteria; phylum Bacillota; class Clostridia; order Lachnospirales; family Lachnospiraceae; genus Coprococcus_C. The sequence goes on along the minus strand of JAZPXZ010000049.1, from coordinate 21,299 downwards.
ACTTACCTGAGTAGCAAAGTCTTACAAGCTCACCTGCTGGAACTGCTCCAGCTCTCTCTGGTGAAAATGCACCATCACCGTCAAGAGCATTAAATACATCAATAATTCTACCGCCCTTATGAGCACCAACTGAAACACCGCCACCCATATGAACTACGATAAGGTTAAGATCCTCATACTTAATACCTGACTCCTTAGCGTATCTCTTTGCAACTGCCTTCTGGTTAAGTGCGTGGAATACACTTGTTCTTGGAAGCTCTGGATGTCCAGAAATTCTAGCTACATCATCCATCTCATCAACTACAACAGGGTCAACTATGTAAGCTGGAATACCAAGCTCGTCAGCCATCTCTCTAGCGATGATACCACCAAGGTTAGATGCGTGCTCCTTCTTAGCCTCCTTAAGATCCTTAATAAGTGCATCTGTACACTCATAAGTACCACTTGGAATTGGTCTAAGGAATCCGCCTCTACCAACGATAACATCTAAGGTCTTAACATCGAAGTTATTCTCCTCTAAAACTGATGCGATAACCTCCTTACGAAAGTCCTTCTGAGCTACTACTGAATCATACTTCTCGATAACCTCTGTAGCATGTCTTAATGTCTGATCAAATACTAATGTCTCGTCCTCGAAAACTGCAATCTTAGTTGAAGTTGAACCAGGATTGATAATAAGTGACTTATAACCCATTTTAAAAATCCTCCATTCTTAATATATGCTATTAGTTCTTATTTGCCATAGCCTCTGCAACAATAGCTGCAAGTGCAATAGAATTAACCTTAGTCTCAAATGAATCTGAACGTGAAGTAAGAATAACTGGTGCCTTGGTACCTGTAAGGATACAACCGTTCTTAACCTTTGCAGTATGTACAAGAACCTTATATACAAGGTTACCTGCGTGAATATCTGGGAAGAGAAGAATATCTGCATCACCAACAATCTTTCTGTCTGTAGCACCCTTATGTCTAGCTGCCTCAGGGTCAATAGCAAGGTCCATAGAAAGTGGTCCGTCTACGATACATCCTGTAATCTTGCCTTCCTCATTCATCTTTGCAAGCTCTGCTGCCTCAACAGTAGCAGGCATCTTAGGGTTAACAACCTCTACTGCTGCAAGAGGTGCAACCTTAGGACACTCAACGCCACAAGCCTGAGCAACCTCAACTGTATTCTCAATAATACCAACTTTGTCCTCAAGAGTTGGATATGGGATAAATGCAACATCTGTAAGGTAAAGCATCTTCTCTAAGCCCTCTACCTCGAAAACTGCAACATGGGAAAGAGGCTTACCAGTTCTAAGACCAACCTCCTTGTCAAGTACACTCTTAAGGAAGCCCTTAGTATCTATAAGGCCCTTCATGTACATATCAGCCTTGCCATCATGAACAAGCTTAACTGCTGTTAAAGCTGCCTCTGTGTTATCCTTAACATCAATAATCTCATAGCCATCTAAGCTCATGTTAAGTGATGCAGCAACCTCCTTAATCTTGTCCTCATCACCAACTAAGATAGCGTCAGCAATGTTTCTCTCCTTAGCTGCCTGTACTGCCTCAAGTACAGCGTCGTCCTGTGCTACTGCAACAGCAACCTTCTTCTTAGAGCATGAAGAAATCTTCTCAAGTAATCCGTCAAAATTGTTCATTTGTCTAGTTCCTTTCTACTTTCTTTTATATACTTTAATAAAGCTATTATATCTGTCGGTTACGCTCCACAATTTCAAGCACCGATGAGATAATACAGAGTAATATGGCAAGTGTGCCAAGCCTTCTGGCTAATCGTTTGTTAAGTAGCTTGTTTTCCTTCTTCAGCTGCTTGGCTATTTTCTTGGTAAGCTTCTTTTCTTTTTTCGCGGTTTTCTTACGCTCTTTCTTAGAAGCCTTATCCTCAAATGGCTCTACAGGCTGCTTAGGGACTTTCGGTTCCTTAACCTTTTTTGGTTGTTTGACTTTTGCCATAGCATCACTCCTTTTGATTAGGTGTAGACACAGCTACACCAACTTACAATGATTAAAAAAGATTATAGCACATTAAAGTAACAGAATTCAACTGATATGGTGAGCTTTAGGGTAATTTTTTGTAGGGAATTTGCGTAAAAAAAAGACTACACCTCATAATCAATGAAGTGTAGTCTTTTTTATCTACAAATTTTATTCCTCTGAATCTTCATCCTTTAAATTCTTAAATGCTGATACAGATGTTACTGTTGCAATAGATGCAACCAAAGCTGTTATTATAGCTATACCAACTATACCACCAAAAATAATTATAAATTCCATAACCCTTTACCTCTCTACTATATAGTATCTTGTCTGGATATATCTTAGCCTGTCCACATCAAGTATGAACCAACCCAATATAATACCATCATGTTTATTCGCTAACTAATAGTATACCACTTTTATCTAATTTATTGAAGATAGTTTTTTATCTTTGCCACTGAGTTTATATTACTATGTACTTAGACAAAACTCATCTTATTTATTAGTGTTCTTGTAGCTTCAAATAGTTCTCAGGCTTACCTGTATAATATGCTGTAGCTAAAATTATAGTCATCAGTACCCAACTAATAGGCTCCGTAAATGCTACTCCCTTGTAGGCAAGTGCCGGTACCAAAAACATTGCTGAAAGAATTTTTACAAGCATCTCTGTAACACTTGATATAAGTGGCACAATCTTTCTTCCCATGCCCTGCAAAGTACATCTAAATACGAAGAGTGGTCCTAGGGCGTAGAAGAATAACACACTAATTTTGGCATACATTACAGAGGAGTCTACAATCTCCGGATTAGTTGTGCTAGTAACCCACTGAAATACCGGTCTGGCACAGGTATACACCAAAGCTATAAGCACTGTTGAGATTATAGTCACTATTATATTTGCATGGCGCACACCCTGTCTAACTCTCTCCGGCTTTCCCGCACCCATATTCTGGCTGACAAAGGTTGTCATAGCTATACCAAAGGTGTAAACCGTAACACTCATTATATCAAACACTCTTCTGGATGCAGTATGGGCGGTTATGATGTTTGTTCCCAAATCATTGATGGCACCCTGAAGCACAACTGTACCAATATTTACTATACATCCCATAAGTCCCATGGATAGTCCTGTTGTTATGAGATTTCCGTACATTCCCTGATATGGAATAAAGTCCTTGCCCTTAGGAAGTATCTCCCTATATTTTTTGATCAGATATCCTGCACACAAGGCTGCTGACATAGCCTGGGCGATAATGGTTGCGTAGGCAGCTCCCTCTATACCCTGATCTAAGCCCTTTACAAACAGTATATCCAATCCTATGTTTGCAACAACTGATACCATAAGGCAGTACAGGGATACCTTACTGTTACCCACTGCTCTTAGGATATTTGAGCTGCAGTTATATATGGCTGTAAAAATTATTCCCATTAGAATAATATTTACATAATCAAGTGCATCCTGTCTGATTCCTATAGGTGTGCCAAGAGCAATCAAAATATCCTCTATAAATATCAAAGATAAAACAGTTAATACTGCTGCCACACCAAAGGTTAGCAATATGGTTCCTGCTACATTCTTTCTTAAGCGGTCCATGTCCTTAGCTCCGAAGCTATTTGCTATAGGTATGGCAAAGCCCTGAGTAAGTCCGTTAATAAAGCCTATAATAAGATTGGATACAACCACTGTGGCACCAATAGCAGCCAATGCTTCCGGCCCTACATACTCAGATACAATCTTTGAATCCACTAAGCTATACAGTTGCTGTAATATGTATCCTAGCATTATAGGAATTGTAAACATTATAATTACCTTGGCTGGGTAGCCATATGTTAGATCCTTCATACGCAATCTCCTTGTATTACTATCAAATCATTATATCAATCAATGCTACATATTCTAAACCATTTCTCCATAATTTGCTATATGAAAAATCTAACATATTTGCAGGAGTTATTTGATTAATTTTCCTAACATCTCTCCCCTTTTATAATCCCATTTCTTTAACCATCTCTCTAAATTCTATATATTTCTTCTCAAAATGTGTTGAATCGTCCTCACATACATAATCCCATGGATTAAACTCATGTGAGCTAAACTTGTAGATTAGCTTTATATTTTTACTAAAACGAAAGCCCTTGATGTTTGGATTTAATGTAATTCCTATTCCCATATCATCGGTATATAAGTAATCCCAGGTATCATCCCTATGTTCTCCATTGCCCATTCTGGCAATCATCCTCCAACTATATTCCTTTATAAGTTCCTTGAAAAACTCTTCTATCTCTTCCTTGCTTACTGGGCCATTCATTCCCAAATTTTTCTGAGCGAATTTAGTCAATATATCTTCCATATAAATACCTCCTTGCACCTAATGATATTATTTTAACACGCCATCAAATCTAAATTTCTTTCAAGAAATCCTGTTCTCATGTTTAATTGCTTGTACTCTCGACCATCTCTTTCCCATATTTTACCCAGTTCATCCAAAAGTAGATTTCCTATGGTCTTTTCCTGATGATTCTTCGCAACCCTTACATCTCCGTTAGGAAATACTGTAAATGTTTCTTGTTCAATAATATCGCTGCTAGTAGCTTCCACACGATTCACCATATTGCCCATAGCAAGCTTAGCTTTGTTATATGCAACGAGAAATTCATCAGTTCTGATTTCAAACTCTCTCTCAGTTTCCTTAGCGTAGCTTCTAAGTGGAGTAAACTGCATAAGCTTCCAACGAGCAACATCATATTTCTTCACAAGATGAGCTATATCCTGTACACTCTTGTAGTTCTTTTTGCTTACAACAGTATTTATCTTAATGCGACATTTTCCCTTCTTGTAGACTGATGCATATTCGAGAATTCCCTTAACCTTTGTTGCATGCTTTCTATGTCTGGTCATAAGAGTTTGTATCTCGTCTGTGGCTCCATCAAGAGATAATGTTAACCAATCTAAGTTCTCTAGAAGGAACTCAAGCTGCTTCTTATCAATCAATATAGCATTGCTGGTCATAGACACCACCAATCCCTTGCTCTTTGCATAAAGGATAAGATCATTGATTCTTGGAATTAACAAAGGCTCACCACCTGCAAAGGTTAATTTGAGTATTCCTACAGAAGCAAGAACATCAATAACCTTTTTTTGTTCTTCAAAGGTTAAATCCTTCATATTGGTTTCTCTGTAACAAAACTTACAGGTTTCGTTACATCTACTTGTTATGTTCCAGCATACTGAATTTGGTATATATTTAATTTCTCTCATAGTTCTACCTCCCAATTATTAATCTTGCAGATATTATGCAGTAATCTACACATTTCTCTGCTGGTTTAAATACTACATTACCATTTTCTTTCTTCCGTAAATATTACGGAGTACATATATTAAAGACCTTTGGGGGGTCGCACAAAAAGGGAATCCGCATACGCGAATTCCCTTGTAACAACAAATATCTAATTATTTATAAGCTCTCCTTATTTCTTTATCCAACCTTCTATGGTCATCTGAGTTCCAGTCCTGTCATCCACTTCTGTCTTCTCCTCATCAAGCTTATCTAAAAACATCTCCAAATCCTCCGTGTCAGCCACTCCTACAGCATCCATACTATGTAGCATGTAGTCATTGCCAGCATAGTTGCCCTTACTAGGATTATCACACTTATAACAGGCAAGCATCCTTAGAAATTCTTGGGCAAACCTCACAGTATGCATAGTTCCACTTTTTACATCACACTCTATGACAAATGTACCATCTGAAAGAGCTGCAACTATGGCATCTCTTTCAACATAGCTTGACTTAGTAGCAGCTACGCCAGGCTCATATTCTGACAGAAGACAACCATTGTTATTTACTATATCTGCAGCAAGTGATTTATGAGATGCCGGAGTAATAACATTAACTCCACTAGGCAACACCGCTACTGTACTCTGTCCATTTTTTACAGTGGTCTCATGACCTATTTTATCACAGCCTAGAGCCAATCCACTTACTATAACTCGGTTAGAAAGCTCTAGGATTTTTCCTACTATCCGTTTCTCAACAGCCTGACTCCACTGGGATGGTTTTCTTGTTCCAATAATTGCAATATTAGGCTGATTCAATATGTCCGTGTTACCCTTTGCGTACAATATAAGCGGTCTCTTATCCTTCATAGCATTTAGCCTGATAGGATAGATTTCATCCAACACTGTTATAACCTGAAGTTCAGGATCCTTACTCACCAGTGCATAAATTTTGTCTGCCACCTCCATGGCTTTTAAAATGTCGCTTTCTGATATACCAGATTCCCTTTCTCTTACTATATCTACAAGCTCTTTTTCACTTTCAGTCTTCTGCAATGCATCCCAGTATCTCCTGTATATGGTTGCCTTGCCTATACCCTTTAAATTCTTTAAAAATAATAATTCTTTAAATTTCTTCATATTCACTCCATAAAATAATCATATATTCATATTCTAACTACCTTACTGCTCAATTATATTCCAAGCTATGGGAGTGTGGCAAGTGCCACACTCCATTTAGCTCTATTTTAGTTAAATTGTCACATACTCTTAAGTACGGCTATTTTTTATAGTACAGCGGTACAGTTTTTGCCAGCACCACCTTTTTTATGTTCTGTGGTGGAACTCCATTTTTCATTAATATCTCCTCACAGGCAGACAGCTGAGTTCCTAATGTGCAAACATCATCCATAAGAATAAATGTTGTATTGCTATATGTTATGTTACCACCAAAAACCTCTGGCTTATTAAAGCTTATAGTGTCTATATGCATCTGTCTTGTAGGTCTGTAACAAAAACCACCTGCTTCATGGGCACTGAGAATATTGGTATTTCTTACAAGCATATCACCACAATCAAAGGTTCTTCCATAACGTTTTGCTATTCGCGTAATACTTTTTCTAACAGATGAAGTCTTGTTTACTTTAGAGGTAGGCACTGCCACTAATGCAACATAAGGATTAGTACTCTTGTTGGTAATACTAGCTATAATCTTCGAAAAATCATCAGTCATCTCTTCCACAGCATTTTCTTTGCCATCCTTGTAGTCCAATATCTTTTGGGATTCCTCAGTCCAACCATATCTTCTCTTAGGATAGTAATTATAACCATAGTACACTCCATATTCTTTGTTAATTTCAAACATAATAATTTCCTCCTTATAAAAAAATATTTTTTAGTTCTGAAAACTCTCGGTGAGTTTCTCCCCAGACGCTTTTATAACAGCCTTTCTGTGGATATACCCTAGATGTTTTTAGCCGCATCTAGTCGCTATATTTAATTGCTTGTCTCCGTCTTTCGGGGACCTAATATTTCATATTGATTTCACATAAAAAAACAAATATATACTGATAATCCGTACTTGATTTTATAATTTTTGACTATATATTTTTAAAGGAGAAAATCAAACTTTTTGCATTGAGGTTTGGAAGTGGTGAATGACAATGTTCTTTTTGTCAATTTAGAAAACTATTGTTTATTTACATGTTGCTATAGAGCAAAGAAAGTGGTGTTTTCGTATTTTTTGAAAACACCACTTTACTACTACATATCCCTACTTCTTAGGCCAGTACCAGACTTTCATTACCTAAGATATCATTAGGCTCGCCTACTATACCAGTTGCTAAACCATACTCTATAGCCTCTTCAGCATTAAAATAGGAATCATCCTTGGTCTTCTCTCTAATCTCCTCCTTGGTCTTACCAGTCTTGTGGGCAATAATATCCACTATAATATCCTGTGTCTGCTTTAGCTTCTCTACATACTGTTGTAGCTCATGTGGCTTCTTGCCAGCCATATTTCCACCGCCATAAGCAGGATCGTGAATCATAAGGCGGGTATGTGGTAGCATCTCACGCTTATCGCCTGCCAGGAAAATCATTGCACCCATGCTTGCTGCCGTACCAATACACACAGTTTTCACCGGCGCCTTCATCATCTGGATGTAGTCATATACTGCCATTCCACTGATAACCTCTCCCCCAGGAGAGTTGATATAAAGTGTCACCTCCTTCATAGAATCAAGCTTCTCTAGCACCATCAACTCTTTAATTAGCTGAACTGAAGTTTCCGTATTAACCTCCTCAGTGAGAAATATCTCTCTGCTAGAATAAAGCACATCCTCTAATGCTAATACTTCAATACCCTTTGCTGTTTCCTTCGCATATCTTGTCATAATTTCTATTCTCCTTTTCTAAAATAAATCCTTAGGGGTTACATTAAAATTATAGAGTGCTAATTGGGTTGTTTCGTTATATTTACGAAACAACCCATTACCAATTTTCAGCACTCTAAGCTACATAATCAGGTCTTCCACCTTGCTGTACGGTGGTATCTTGTCTACTAATCTGTAAGGCTGCCCTGATGATAAAAGGTATGCCTTGTCACTAGGCAGGTTCTCAATTATGTGCTTAGGTTTGTTAATTCTATCAGCAATGTATGCCATGGTGTCCTTATCCTGGCCACCTAAATATAGAAAATGATCACAGTTGTTCAGAATGGTCTTCGCTTCACCTATTCCATACAAAGTCTCAAGCTGGCTTAAACTCTGAATTATAAGGCTTACAGAGATGTCTCTTGAACGAATTACTGAAATTATCTTGTCAAAATCCTTAATAGGAGCACCGCTGGTGAAATCATCCATTATGAATCTCACCGGCTGCTTTAATCTTCCATCAGGATTCTTATCCGCTTCTGTAATCAAGGCTTCTAAAGCCTGAAGATACAATAGATTAAGAATACCATCATAGGTTCTATCCATATCGCTAATATTAACGAACAAAATATGTTTCTCTCTACCTAAATCGCTAAAATTCACAGTCTTCTTAGTCCACAGAATATTAAGTTCCTTTACATCATAGACATCAAGAGCTGTTGATGCAAAGTCCAAAACACATGCCCAGGTTTTCTCACTTTCCTTAAGACCTACCACTTGCTTGAAATTTCCCGCAAACATAGAATCCGGATTTGCATCTGCAGCACCAGCAAGAATGTCCAACATATTTCCTGAGCATACCTCTTGATGAATCGCTACAACAGATGTCATATTGTGGTCCTTACTAGGCAAGAATTCCAATATGTAGGATACTATCATAGACAGATACTTTTTGGCTGACATACACCAGTAAGGATCATTTCTGTAGCTTTCAAACATAATGGACGCCACCACGCTCTTCATATCCTTCTGGCTATATTTTCCTTTTCTGTCTCTTCCTATATAAGCCAGTGGATTGTAGCCTGCAGTAGAATTTTTAGGATTTACCAAATCCACAACTGTTACCTTAAAGCCCTTATTCTTCAATTTTTCAGTATATTGTCTGTATAACAATCCCTTGGTATCAACTACCAGCATGCTCTCCGACGGATTGAGAAGATTGGGGACAACATAGCCTCCCGTCTTTCCCTTACCTGAAGGACCGCAAATAAGGTCATGATTGTTCTGACCAGTTACAAAAGTGTCGTTGCTTACCTTAACATCTGCAGCTATGTATCTGCATCCATACTCTGTTTTTGTTGTTTTCATCATAGAAATTCCTCCTTTAAATTGACATGTTTGTAGTTACATTAATATTATATGTGCCAGGGCATTGTGTTTCGCAGTTTTTACGAAACACGCCACTTGGGTTCTTGGTTATTCAACAACATTTTTTCTATCCGTTGCCAATAACTTAAAAATAGCTAGCGCCTTCTTAATGTCATAGTCCTTACTTACGCACATAAACTCATCGCATACTACCTGAGCAAGTGACTCTCCTATCATAGCTGACTTTGTGGGAACATAATTTATAGTTGTTTTCGCAGTAATAAGAGCATACAGTTGAGCTTCATCAACTCTAAAAAAATCAGACACATCCTTGTCGCCACGACCTTTAGCATCGGTAAGAATATCAAACAGGTAAATATATATTAGATCGTAAAAATGTCTATTTATAAAGTCATCTCTTAAACCCTCATAATCCCACTTCTTTATGCGGTCTAAAATACACATAAAATCCACAAACGAAATATTTATAATAGCGGAAAGCACTTCATCCTCGGTTAAGTCACACAGTTCTTCATAGTAATGAGCTAAGGCTGTAAGCAAGGTGGGTTTTTTCTCATACCATGCCTTAACCTTGTTGGCTTTTTGGGATGTAATTAGACTAATCAAACTTCTTCTGCCCAAGGCTTCAATACAGTTTATTATTTGTGCCTGATCTGAAATAGTTACCTTTCTAGCTTCTAATAAAATAGAATTTAAGTCTCTCTTCATATTTATATCCTCTCTTTCCTTGTTCTTTGATATTTGCCCCACCCTAGGTGGGGCGATGCTCAACATGGTTCTATATCTGTTAATTTTTCAATAATTTTGTTAAGTGTCTTCATCTCATCGTCCTTTAGCTGACCCTTATAAGACATAGGGTCATCCATATTTATTCGTTTTCTATCCACCTCATATAACTCACTGGTATTAAAATAAAAAAGCTTTAACTTTTTTTCTTGTAAACTGTATATAGAATGCTTTACATAAGCCTCCTTATTAGCCGCCATCTCATATTTCTCCTGAGTTATGCCATAGGAAACTACCAAGGTATCCGTCTCTTTTACATTTCCACATTTGGTTAGAAATGCCGGATTATTTACTATTAATCCATAGGACTTTTGACCAAGCTCCGTGCCTGTTGCTCTGGGAGCAGTTTTGTTGATTTTGTACACATGACCTCTCTTATAAAAAGATTCATAATCTGTAAGATCAATAAAGGCCTCCATATGTTTATTTTTCTGAAGGTACTTTCTTATAGATTTTAAAACAGCAATCAATTCATCTTCAGAAAGTGTATCCATATGTCTACACACTCTGGAAATATGTACTGTAGCTATCTTGTCGCATCTAACTACTGCTGTTTTACCCTCAATTACTACATCCACATTGAATTGATGCTTGCCAGATTGTAATTTTGAGGTTGTAGCAAACACAACGGTAAGCTTGTCATTACCGTGTATCTTAAGAATTATACCTGGACGATTAGAATGCATCTGTTTTCCGTAGTTGCCATCACGTCCTTGACATATCATCACGGCGTCTCCAACATGGAAATCCAATGCATTCTTTTTTTTAGGTATGTGCACTGAAGTATCTAGATAATTAATAGGGTTTATTAAATTGTATTCTTTGGTCATAAGGTATCGACCTCCTTTTAATTATTCTTGGTGGCTTTTGCCTTCTGTAAATATTATAGGTGAGACCACAGGTAATTCCGTTATTTTTACGAAAATATAGTTGAGTAAAAAAGAAGCCACCAGTATACTGGCAGCTTCCTAAAAATAGCTTACTCTTTATTTCCCATACGACGATTTTTTAGATTTAATATTTTTACATTATTTTGATATTTCTCCTTAAAGTAATCCTTAAACCCACTACTTGCAAGCTCCTTAAAATATCCATTGTTCCTCTTGTACTGATGCATATTAGTTGCTATAGAGTTTTCATAGCAATGAATAATTTTATCTATGTTATTACTTAATCCTTCTATCTTAGATTGACATATTAATCCTGGCAACTGCCTAATGCAAGCAAAACAACATACAGAATCATTTATGGCCTTCATATCTTCTTTATCAATTTCAGCATAAGGAATTTTAGACCTACCTATTATGTATATTCCCACTCCAGATAAATCCATATGCAAGGGAAGTACAACATCCTGATTTTTTTCAGCTTGTAATTTTAAATTCATGTCAACACATTTACTTCGAAATTCCTTAGATTTCACATCTATGCTATAACTTTCTTTCGGGGTAAATGAATTGCTGTCAAATCGAATATTACACTCATCAAAAAATGCGGACACCATTTTAAGAGATAAATCTGCTTTTCTACCTTTCTTGGGATCTTTGTTGGGTGAGCAACCCATATTATAAAGCGCATCCTTTGCCTTAACTACTAAATATGAATCCAACAGTTCCTCAACCATAGCCTCTAAATCCTTATCTGAAAGCTTACCGTTAGATGCATCTCCCAATTTAATTCCAGTTTCATCACTTACCTTATACTTAGGTAAAACCTTAAATGTTACTTTACCGCTTTTTTCATCTGTTGCTGCGCTTGTAAATTTTTCTCTAATAACAGCCAAAACATCATTTACTGTTTTTTCTCCAAATTTACAATCCATATATGTCTCCTTAAGTAAAACATATGGATTGTCCTTTTTCACTGTTACTGTGTGGTTATTCTCTATAGCTATAGCAAGCTCTATGGCCTTATAAATACAAGCTCTGTCTACTATATCTGCAGTTTTAAGCTTACCATTAACTGCCTTTTCTATCCCCTTGCTACAATCTAAGCCAAGCAATTCGAACAGCTTCACATTGTCCTTATCTGTCCTTACATTAACGCTTTCTCTAACATATTCAAGCATATTAATGTAATATGGGTGTAAATCATAAATCTCGCCTGTCTCCTGAAGCTCTAGCTTCCATATTCTAAGCTTTAACCGATAATCTTCCTCGTGCTCTTCTCTATAGAATCTGCAGAGAAAAGAGTCCTTCTCCCTCCCCTTATACTTTATAAAATTATCACACAGCTTCTTACGATATTCATCTACAAACATATTTTTACCCCTCTAATTCATAATCTGCTTAGTTGCCATATATGCATCATCTAAAGCAATAAATACCTTAAGAAAATCCTCTGTACTATTAAGCTTATTCTTGCCGTCCTCAGCTAAAATGTACACCATGGCATTCTCAAGCTGTACATAGCTCAAATCTACTGCAAAGGCAAGCTGGCGAAATTCTTTATATATTTCTACAAACTTTTCTGTATCTTTAATGCTATTCTTCCACTGATTAATTCTTTCTTCTTTCCTTACATCTCTTATATCTTCATCATATACAACTACTTCATCCACATCATCCTGCTCACTGTCATCGCAGGCCTCTAGTTCATCTTCATCTTCGTAATCAATGTGTTGGTCCCATTCATCATTGTAGTGCTCTCCTAAGTCATTTAATGTGTAACCTCTAACTTCTTTATAATAGTAGTACTCATCAGGACTTGGAATATATTCATCATCATTCCACAAGGGTTCTCTTCCCTCTCCCTTGTATTTTTCATCTAACTCTTCAAGACTAGGTATCCCTAGATTAAGCTGGGCTTGTTTTTTGTCAACAAAGGCCTTTACTTCTTCATCAAATTTTTCTCTGGCTAAGACTCTTTTTTCAATCTCATCAAAGTGCTCATCTATATAGTACTTTCCAGTCAGATAATAATAGCTCTCGTTAAGATCAACGAATAAGCCAGAAGGCACTACATAAGGTACTTCTTCATCATTATAAGGATCCTCCTCTAGGTGCCTATTGTATTGCACTTCTCTATATTCCGCATTTTCAAACTGAATTTGGTCCTTATATTGTTCAAAAGAAAATTGTCCTCTAATAATCTTTAGCTTAGACAAAAGATCAGCAAAGGTCACAACTGTATTTCCATATCCGTTATATGCTCTAAGCACAAGGTATATATAATCCTTTAAGCACCTTCCGTAGGAGTCTTTAATTCCTACATATTCATATATGTAATCACTTGTATAAATATTTGTAAGTATTTTATTGGAAAAGCTTTCTATTTTTTCATCAGATAGCTTTCCATTTTCATCACAAACATAATCCTTTAAAGGAGTGTTTAGCCCTTTAAGATTTCTCATAATGTCAGAAAATTTTTTCTCAGCATCTACAATATTATTTAGCATTTTTTCCATATTAATTACCCCCTTGATATATAAAAATTCTTAAGCGCCATCACGCCCTGATTGCTTCTGCCATCTCTCATAATGATTTCTACCATTTCATTCACCCTTTGTATAGAAATTGACAATTCTTCCGCTATCTCTTTGGGAGTCATATCAACACCTTCAAAGGGTTCATCCAATATTTCCATAATGTCACGACCGTGTAAAGCTTCTATGATTTCACGACCATTTATTACCGAATCATCGTTAATGTCAAACATCATATCTTCCAAAGATATAAGCCACTCTTTGATTTCATCTTTTTGACTAATCTCTTCCTGTATTTCATTATCTATAACCTGTTTTTCAACACTTGACATAGTTGAGGACGAACCAGCTACTGCCATATCTGAAAACTGAATAGAGTTTTCTGCCATATCATCAAAGTTATAGCTACCTGCAAAAGGTGCATTATTACTATATTTTAGTATCTCATTAAGCTTATCTATACTAATATCCATATATTCTGCAAGCTCAACATTAGAAGGTGCCTTACCATATACATTTCTATATTCTTGGGAAGCTGTCTCTACCATTTTCATCTCTTTTTGTTGAGATTTAGACAATGAGAGTTTTTTTTCTTGGTTGTATAGTTTTTTAAAGTGATTTTCCACATTTTTCTGTGCGTAGGTTGCAAATCTTACTCCTTTTTTCGGATTGAATTTATTATATATTTTAAAAAGTACATAACATCCGTCAGAAATAAGGTCATCTCTTGTTTTACCTGGAATATTTCGATACTTATATGCTAAGTAGCTCAGCATATTTTGACAGTCATAGCTTATGATTAGTTCATTTCTAGCAGATATATCGCCCTTTTTGATTCTTTCAAACAGAGCTGTTTCCTCATCAGCTGTTAGCTTATGTAGCTGTTTTAGTTTAATGACATTGTCACTGGAATCCATAGTTTCTTCATCCAAGTTTATAACTTCTGCCAAATCCTTATGGTTCTCTTCCATAGCCTTCATCCTTTCTGCGTTTTCTTATATATTATCCCTTCAGTTATATTATATATCTCATCAATAGCGCTTTCGTAATATTTGCGAATATTGTATTTGATTATAAATTATTTATCCTTCTTCAGCAACAAAGATTTATGTCTATTTATGCAAGGAATCCATATGGGCTCCCTGCATAGCTTTCTCTTTTTTAGGTGTATTGGGGGTTACACATTATTGTAGGGTGTCCCTCCCATATTTCGCAGAATTTGCGAAACTTTACTGTTTCTCCATATAGCTTGCGCGTAATAAAACCTGGAGTAGCTATCCCCGTAATTTTTACGAGGATAACTACTCCAGGTCAACTGTATTACATCTTAGTAACCATTCCCCAAGGTATATCTGTACATGAGGATGTGACAATCCACAACACTGGTACTCCTAAGGTCATACTTTCTGGTGGATAATCAGCATATCCGTCAGTCATAATAATAATCGCTGTTGGTAGATTGTCCGACATATGCTCCTTCAAGTATTCAAATATACAATAAAAGCTTGTTCCACCACCACCTCTAACTGTCAAATCCTTTTGTGGAAGCGGCCCCTTTATCTTTATGGGGTCAGAGATTATGGTATCAAAAAATGATAATAACCCCTCAAGCTTTGGTATCTGTTCCGTAGCAGAATCTATTTCAGCCATCACAGCTGCCAACTCATTATCATTCATACTAGCTGATACATCTACCACAAACCAAATGTTTTGAGCCGCCTCAGACTCTATCTCACCTAAGCATGGTAGCATAAAGTCACTTTCTGAAAATCTTCGATCATAGGGTGCAAACATATAATCCTGACCATCATTCGCTGCGTGTATAAAATCATGCAGTACTTCCTTCCAATTAATATGAGCTTCCTTATTATGCTCATCCATCAAATGTCTTACCGAGCTTACCTCATTGGAAAAATTAGGATCTGTAGAAATTGCCTTTTTAAGCATTTCCTTCCACAGTGTATTTTGATATGTATTATCAGAGGATATATCTTCCCAACCGTCATGGTTATCAATAGTGGATGGATTACAATCTTCTACCAGTTTTAAAGCCTTTAATACATCCTCTACTGTTGGGTTGTCCTTATCACACAGCATCTTATATACCTCCTCGACTGTATGCATATATCCTTCAGTTCCATCAGGTGCAAGATGCATAACCGGTGCTCCATTTACAATAAACTTGTTTACACCCAAACTATGCATAATACTACTGTTTACTACTATGTCGCTGGCAATATTGTGTAATAATTTAATATATTCTTTTCCTCTTAAACAATGCTTTAATGCACAATGAAGCACCTCATGCATCATTACAAATTGTATTTCTTCATCGCTTAAACGAATTACAAAGTTGGGATCCCATACTATTTTCGTCATGTCGGTTCCTGCTGTACCAATCTTTCCCAAGCACATCTTCATACTCATAGCTAAAACTCCAAAGAAGGGATAGTCCTCAACCAACTTAACTCTAGCACTGATAAGTCTATTTAATATAGCTTTCTTATCTATACTATTTGTCTTAATATTATCCATAGGCAACTCCTTTCTTAATTGCTACAGGCTGGAATTACATCCAGCCCTTTATTTTTGTTGACCAGTTTTCTAGTGTCATAGATTCCAAAAGCTTACCCTTCAAAGGTTCTATCTTTTCAATCTCACTTTTAAAGCAGGCCTTATAATCGGCAGGTAACTTGTTTACAAACTTAATGGCATTTTCCATCTGAGCTATAGTTATACTCTCTCTATCTACCGACAGCTTACACTTGATATAACTAACCATAGACTGAATCAATGTATAAATAACATCCATAGAATTAGGATATTCCACCTTCTTGCCATCAAATATGTCCTGTACAATAGGTAGTGACTTAGGTGTCTTACAATAAGCTAAAAATTCTGTGGCTACCGCTGTTCCTACACAGCCTGCAATCTTACTGTAATGCTTGTCAACACTCTCATCTTCCTCACTACACATAAGCTTCAAAATATTGGACACAAACATCCAAGATCTTGGAGTTGGAAATGCCACCTGATTTACATCCAAATCCTCTTGATAAAGCTTTGAATTGTCAAAGGCAAGATATCCTAATACAAGCGGATGTACACTGTTTTGCATAGCCCAATTACTCCAAGACTCAAAATCAGAGGCTACCTCAATATGTATAAGTCTGTTAGCCAAAGCATTTGGCATTTTATATGCTACTGAGTGATCAGTTGTTCTGTTACCTGCTGCTATAACAATACAATTATCGGGTAACTTATGCTCTCCTATCATTCTATCCAATGTTATCTGATATGCTGCTGCCTGAACTGTCTGAGGAGCAGCAGATATCTCATCAAGAAAAAGAATATTTACAACCTCCTGAGATTGATTCATATCAAATATCTTTGGCTTTAACCAAACTGCAAGAGTCTTATCCTCATTTGCAACGGGAATGCCTCTTAAATCAATAGGATTAAACAGATTAAGTCTTACATCTGTAATGTATACCTCCTTTCCAGACTTAAGATGAATTTGCTCCGCTATCTGCTTGATACTATCAGACTTACCAATTCCTGGAGGTCCCCAAAGCATAGGAGCTGGGATCATAGAGAAGGGAATTCCCTTCTCTATGGCAGCCACATAAAGTGGTGCTAAATCATTTATGGTACTATTAACAGATAAAGTAATTACATTTTTCATATCTTGTTACCTCCTCTTTCTACAGCTTAAGCTGGTATAGCTTTTCTAACTTCTTGTGACACGACAAGGCTTTTTCATCCAAAGTTTCCAATGTCTTCTTCATTAACAATATATATTCTATACGATTATGCTTACCATCAAAATAAATGTAATGTGGCTTATTATTTCCATTACTAATTATGATATTACAACAAAAAGGCGTACCTTCAAGAGCCTCCATCTCCACCTTAAAGCCCATATATTCTCCAGCATAAGCCAGCGCTGAAGTATTTTCAGATTCCGCGAATGCAGCCATCATGTCACATATTAACAACAAAAACTCCTTATTGGACATCTCATACTTGCACTCTTGGTATCTCTTCTTATCCATTCTACATCCCTCCACCAGGCTTTCTAGCTTATGAATTTCCTCAGAGAGATGTCTCTCCTTGTCCTCTAAGGTTGGCAAACTATTTAGTTCTTCCAAGAAAGCAGCTACATAGGCATCCTCCTGGTGGTCCTGTTCCTTGGTATCATCACCATGGTCGTCCTGTTCCTTATCATCCTCCTTATCATCATCTAGATACTCAATCTCAAAATCCTGGAAATCTTCAAATAGATTCTTCATAGTGAATACCTCCTATATTAATCTTTAATTCACACCATAACAAAAGCCCAGTTATATCTCTGGGCTTTTGTTACTACCAACAAATTCTAAAATTACTCAACGGACTCATCTGATGAAGAACTATCTGCCTCACCATAAATCGTCTTGTATATTTCTTGTAAGGATTCAATCGCTCTGAGATTAATAACTTCTGCTATATCCTTCTGTCTAGCAAGCTTCTTCTGTTTTCTAACCAGCGTCTTGGACATTTCCTCTTCGTCAAGTGATAGCGAAAAATAGAATGGTTTTATTACTATATCCTCAGGATCTGATATCTTATCATAGTAAGGAAGCATATCCCACTTATAAGAAACCTCTGGATCCGAGTAATAATCATTGCCTGGCAGAAAGAACTTCTTCTTGATATCATGACAATCCAGTGTTCGTACTACAAAATGCTTCCAAACCTGTGTTATAATCAGGGTGATATAATCATCACTCATGTTGTAGCCTATAGGTTCAATACAGGCATAGCTTTTACCTGCACGAAGAATAGCTATAAGCTTCTTAATATTTCCTCCTATATAATGCTGTATAACATCTTCTGACGTAAGTGAAATCACAGCTTGCTGATCCAACTCATCAAAGTATTTGTTGTTATGTACATCCAAATACTTATTAGCAACCATATAACTATGGATTTCAAAAGGATCTTCATCTAAAAGCTTAGAGTCGGCATCGTAAAGCAAACCATCCTCCCCAAGATAGCTAATCTTATAACGGTTAGTTAATTCACCCTGGTCATTATATAAATGACCAAATCGATAATATTCATCAATCAATGTGTAGACAGCTGCAAATAAATTTTCCTGCTGTAATAATAGTTCTTTTCTCATAATAACACCTCCAAAGTTTAATATGTGTTAGGTTAACAGATTAAAAAATTGAATATTTTGGCATCACCTCCTTTTCCCAAAAACGGGGACCTTATAACCAATATGTGATTGTTAGATTCGCAAAAAAGGTGGAGTCTTATCTACATCATAAGCTCCACCTCTATATTATTATTTAGTTTCAAAATATTTTTCATTTACCTGGCTAGCCTTCGGGTTATCAACGAGATATGCGATACCCAACATTGGTATAATCGCATGGTACAGCTCTTTGTAAGCGTTAAGCATAATACTAGCATACTTATCAATTGGTGTTCTTGGCACCCATACCATGTTACAATCATCTATTCTGCAATCGAGGAAATCTATTGCGGACACATTGGGTCTAGTTTTAAGATTAGGAAATTTCTCTCTTGCTTGTTCTAAGTCTTCCTTATCACTTTTTAAAAGGATGATACTCTCATATAATATTGTATAATTCATATCCAATAAATCATGTACTTCTGTACATTTATCATATGCACAAGCCATAGCATGTGAAAAATCAAATACCATCCAAAACCACGGACACTCACCTGTTTCTTTATCCTTTTTATATTCAGATACATATGCTAAATAAATGTAAAATATACACATGAAATCCTCAACGGTCATTTCATCAATCAATGTTGAAGATATCTTGTACTCATCCATCACAGCACCTAATAAATAATTTACATTTCCAGAATTTGATGGTAAGAGTATCTTATTAATAGGTACCTGTGCTAAATTGTTTAAAAGTTTCTCTACATAAGCTACATCGTTAGGTGTTGCGATAATTTCGTTATTATTCATAGTGAATACCTCCATAGTTTAATAAGTGTTAGATTAACGGGTTACAAAATCGAATAGTTTATTATCACCTCCTTTTCCCAAAAATGGGGGACCTATTATTACATATAACCGTTATAATCGCAAAAAAAGGTGGAGTCTTATATAAATTATAAGCTCCACCTCCATGTTATTATTTAGTATCAAAGAATGTATCAGATATCTTCTTCGTATTCGCAGATTTCAAAGATATAGGCCAAACTCAACATAGGCATAAACGCATAATGCAGCTCTTTGTAAGCGTTAAGCATAACACTAACATACTTATCAATTGGTGTTCCTGGCACCCATACCATATTACATTTACCCATTTTTTGTTGGAGATAATGTAATGCGGATACATTAGGTCTAATTTTCAGATTAGAATTTTGCTCTCTTACTTCTTCTAAGTATTCCTTATCACTTTTAAAAAGTATGATACTCTCATATAATATTGTATAATTCATATCCAATAAATCATGTACTTCTGTACATTTATCATATGCACAAGCCATAGCATGTAAAAAATCATATATCATTCTATATCTGTAACACTCATTTGTTTCATTATATTTTTCAGGTGGAAACAGAAATGACCAATAAGTAAAAAATAGACTCATGAACTCCTCAACGGTTATTTTATCAATCATTGTCGAAGATATCTTGTAATTATCCATCACAGCACCTAATAAATAATTTACCTCTCCAGATTCTGATGGTAAGAGTATCTTATTAATAGGTACCTGTGCTAGGTTGTTTAAAAGTTTCTCTACATAAGCTACATCATTAGGGGTTGTGATAAGTTGGTTATTATTCATAGTGAATACCTCCATAGTTTAATAAATGTTAGGTTAACGGGTTACAAAATCAAATATTTTATCATCACCTCCTTTCCCCAAAAATGGGGGACCTATATATCTATAGATAATCGTTAGGATCCTCTAGGCAGTTCTTTTGCCTAGAACTTCACATCCTCATCTCCAATTCTTGGGGACCCAATATTACACAAATGCTTGACATAAAATAACTCAAATTTTATACTTAAAATCAATAATTAAATTTATATTGTTTGATTTTTGAATTTTGCAAAGGAGAATAAACATGAGTAATGAAAAATTTGAAATATATACATTAGAAGGCGGAAAGATTCTTATCAGAGGAAAAAGCGAGTTTAAAAGAACCATATATAAAAATGATATTTTTAGTATTCCAGCCACTACTAACTTAGTTGATTACCATCTTGATTTAAGCAATCTTTTTGAAAAAACAGACCTTGTGCGCGGAAATTGCGAAATGGTCGATGATACTGCTCTTTTTTATCAGATTAGAAAAATATTATCCGAAAGAGGACAGGAATGCGATAAACAATGCCTTAAGGACAAAATTATATTTATAAACTTTGATAAAGTTTTTACTAATCTGGAACAAGACATATACTTTAAATATCACTCTTATCTAAACTCCTTTGACGACAAAGCAATAAGACAAGAGCTGAGTGTACAATACGAAGGCGTAGAATTGGAAGAAAGAATTAATATTCGAAAAGAAGAAGAGGTAT
>JAZPXZ010000048.1:0-48363 GCA_045543915.1 Wujia sp. | reverse complement strand
GAGAGTTCTTTTGTTTATATGGGGAAGACTAATAGGTATTAACAATAGAAAAGGGAGGACTGACATGAAAGCGGATGTGAAGGAAAAGGAATTATTATTGCAAAGGATGTTAAGTACAGCAAGGGAGTATATTTATATAATATTAGGAACCTTTGTTATGTCTGTAGCTGTTTTGATGTGTTTTGATGCAACAGAAGTGGTTGTAGGAGGAGTAACGGGACTGGCTATTATATTTAAAAATCTTTTTGGAGTTCCTATGTGGGTAATAAATGCTGCTGTAAACCTGCCCTTGTTTTTAATAGGATATAAGGTATTGGACAAGCAATCCTTTGCAAGAACTTTGGTGGCTAATGTGCTACTTACAATTTTTCTTGCAGTAATACCTGTGTATGATATTTTGACAGGGGATTTGCTGGTTGACATAATTCTTGGTAGTGTGCTTATGGGTGGCGGCTTGGGCTTTGTGTTTAGAGCCTATGCTTCCTCAGGAGGTACAGATCTTATGGCAACTTTGATAAATCATAAGGTTAGGTATTTTTCTGTTCCGAAGATTATGGCTGTGATAGATGGAATAATAGTATTTGCAGGAGTTGGTGTGTTTGGCCTAAGCAAAGGTATATATGCCCTCATTGCTATTTTTATTGTAACTAAAGTATCAGATAGTATAGTTGAGGGACCGGGAAGAGCGAAGCTGCTTTATATTATTTCTTCTAATCCTGACGGTATTAGTGAATATATTATAAATGTTGTGGGTAGAGGTGCTACAAGGGTTGAGGTAACCGGTGCATTTACTGAGAATAAGAAAAATATGCTAATGTGCGTTGTGTCAAGTCGTGAAATGGTAAAAATCAAACAGAAAACCTACCAAATTGATCCCAATGCAATTTGTTTTGTTGGGGATATTAGAGAGGCTTTTGGTGAAGGTTTCACAAGATACAGAGGCTGAGAAACCGATTTCTTTGTGGAAAATGAATAAAAAAATGCAAAAAAAATATTTCATATACAAAATCAACAATATTTTTAAAATTAATTTGTGGAATAATAATATGGTTTTTATATTTGATTTGAGGTAGAATTGTCTCATGTTGGTGAGTAAAAAAAGCTAATCTAAGGAGGAAATTTTAAATGGCTAGTTTATCACTTAAGAATATTTACAAGATTTACCCTAACGGATTTAACGCTGTTAAGGACTTCAACATGGAGATCGAGGATAAGGAGTTCATCATCTTCGTAGGTCCTTCAGGATGTGGTAAGTCAACTACACTTCGTATGATCGCAGGTCTTGAGGATATCAGCTCAGGTGAGTTATGGATCGGCGACAAGATGGTTAACGATGTAGAGCCAAAGGATAGAGATATCGCGATGGTATTCCAGAACTACGCTCTTTACCCACATATGTCAGTTTACGATAACATGGCATTTGGTCTTAAGCTTAGAAAGGTACCAAAGGAGAAGATTGACAAGCAGGTACATGAGGCTGCTAAGATTCTTGATATCGAGCACCTTCTTGACAGAAAGCCAAAGGCTTTATCAGGTGGTCAGAGACAGAGAGTTGCTATGGGACGTGCAATCGTTCGTGAGCCTAAGGTATTCCTTATGGATGAGCCACTTTCAAACCTTGATGCTAAGCTTAGAGTACAGATGAGAGTTGAGATTTCAAAGCTTCATCAGAGACTCCAGACTACAATCATCTACGTTACACATGACCAGACAGAGGCGATGACTCTTGGTACTAGAATCGTAGTTATGAAGGATGGTATCATCCAGCAGATCGATACTCCACAGAACCTTTACGATAAGCCATGTAACTTATTCGTTGCTGGTTTCATGGGTATGCCACCTATGAACTTCATCGACTGTAAGGTTGTTAAGTCAGGTACTGATGTATTACTTATGTTCGGTTCACACTCAATCAAGGTTCCAGAGTCAAAGGCTGCTAAGCTTATCGCTGGTGACTTTATTGATAAGGAAGTTGTTCTTGGTATCCGTCCAGAGGATATTCATGATGAGCAGTTATTCATCGAGTCTTCACCTGAGAGTGTAATCGATGCTAGAATCAACATCTACGAGATGTTAGGTGCAGAAGTTTACTTATACTTCACTATCGATCAGTTCGATATCACTGCTAGAGTTAACGCTCGTACAACAGCTAGACCTGGCGATACAGTTCAGTTCGCATTTGACCTTAGCAAGATTCATATCTTCGATAAGGAGACTGAGGAAGTAGTAGCTAACTAGTCAACATATAGAATTTGTGAAAATTCGAGGAAATACACAAAAATTGTGTATTTCCTCTTTTTTTTTTCTTGAATTTAGGTTACAATGTACTTTGTATGAGTGGGTTTATGATTAATCTACATATACAGATTGTAGTGGAATAACTTTTATGTAAGGAGTGATAAGATGATCTCAAATCAGATACTGCAGGATACAATTGAGGGGATAAAGAACATAACAAGAACAGACCTTTGTGTTATGGATACAGAAGGAAAAACATTGGCATCTACATTTAGAGATACTGACGATTATGAGGATGCAGTTATAACATTTGCTGAGTCACCAGCAGACAGCCAAGTTATGATGGGCTTCCATTTCTTTAAGGTATACGATGAGAATGAATTGGAATATGTTATTCTTGCAAAGGGTGAGGCTGAGGATGTTTATATGATTGGCAAGGTTGCAGCCTTCCAGATACAGAACCTTTTGGTAGCATATAAGGAGAGATTTGACAAGGATAACTTTATTAAGAATCTTCTTCTTGATAACTTACTTTTGGTTGATATATATAATAGAGCTAAGAAGCTTCATGTTGAGACTGATGTGAAGAGAATAGTATTTATTATTGAAACTAAGAATGAGAAGGACACAAATGTGCTTGAGATAGTTAGAACTTTGTTCTCAAGCAAGACAAAGGATTTCATTACTGCAGTTGATGAGAAGAATATCATTCTTGTTAAGGAGGTTAAGCCAAGCGAGACCTATGACGATATGAACAAGACGGCAAAGGTTATAGTTGATATGCTTAACACAGAAGCTATGTCAGCAGTTAATGTTGCATATGGTACAATTGTTAATGAGATAAAGGAGGTTTCTCGTTCTTACAAGGAGGCTAAGCTTGCCCTTGATGTAGGAAAGATTTTCTATAGTGACAGAAAGATTATAGCTTACAGCAACCTTGGTATAGGAAGACTTATATATCAGTTGCCAATTCCACTTTGTAAGATGTTTATCAAGGAGATTTTTGATGGTAAGTCACCTGATGAATTTGATGAGGAAACACTTACAACAATCAACAAATTCTTTGAGAACAGCCTTAATGTATCTGAGACATCAAGACAGCTTTACATTCACAGAAATACCCTTGTGTATCGTCTTGATAAGCTTCAGAAGAGCACAGGACTTGATCTTAGAGTGTTTGAGGATGCAATTACATTTAAGATAGCTCTTATGGTTGTTAAGTATATGAAGTATATGGAATCACTTGATTACTAAAATTATATGCTTACAAGCTATATTATAAATATATGTCACTTTTTTTGATTTTCTATCGTTAAACAAGTAGACAGATTAAAAAAACAGGAGAAATTTTTATGATACGATTAGAACATGTTAAGATGAAATATCCTTCTAGCAAGACATACGCTTTGAATGATATTAATATTCACATTGAGAAGGGTGAATTTGTCTTTATAGTAGGATCTAGTGGATCAGGAAAGACTACACTTATGAGGCTTATACTTAAGGAGCTTGATCCAACTTCAGGAAAGATAAGATTTGATGGAATGGATTATGCTAAGATTAAGAAGAAGCATATTCCGAAGTTTAGAAGAAGACTTGGGGTTGTTTTCCAGAATTACCGTCTCTTAAAGGATAGAACAGTTTATGAAAATGTTGCCTTTGCTCAAAGAGTTATAGAGACACCAACAAGATTTATCAGAAGACAGGTTCCAGCTATGCTTGCATTGGTTGGTCTTGCTGACAAATACAAATCATATCCAAGACAGCTTTCTGGTGGTGAGCAGCAGAGAGTTGCCCTAGCTAGAGCATTGGTAAATAAGCCAGAGCTACTTCTTTGTGATGAGCCTACAGGTAACCTTGATCCTAAGAACTCATGGGATATAATGAGATTATTAGAGGATATCAACAGCAAGGGAACAACTGTGGTTGTTGTTACTCATAACAAAGAAATAGTTGATATGATGCAAAAGCGAGTTATCACCTTAAAGAAGGGTGAAATAATCAGTGATGAACAGAAGGGTGGGTATATAGATGAGGATTAGTTCAGTAGTATACAGCATCAGACAGGGACTTAAGAATATTAGAAGAAATCTTCTCTTCTCACTGGCTTCTATAGGAACCATTGTGTCCTGTCTTTTCTTGTTCGGTATTTTTTATTGTGTAATAGTAAACTTTAGAAGTGCGATGGATGACTTAGAGAATACGGTAACCATATCAGTATTCTTTGAGGAGGGCATTACTGATGAGAATATTAAGCTTATCGGTGAGCAGATTCGAGTTAGAGAAGAGGTTAATACTGTAGAATACATTTCCCCTGAGCAGGCTTGGGAAACATATGCAAAGGAGAAATTCAAGGATAATTACGAAGAGGCCATGGAGATTTTTGCAGGTGACAATCCACTTAAGAACAGTGCATCATACACAATATCCATGAAGCAGCTTGATAAACAGGCTGAGTTTGTTAAGTACCTTGAGGGACTTGAGGGAGTTAGAAAGGTATCTACCTCTCAGGCTGTGGCAGATGGTGTAGAAGCCCTTAACAGCGTTGTTACATTGGCTTCTATCGGAATTATTGTGATACTGTTATTGGTATCTATATTCCTTATCAGTAATACAATTACTATTGGTATTACAGTAAGAAAAGAAGAGATTGCAATTATGAAGCTTATAGGTGCAACCAACTTCTTCGTAAGAGCACCTTTCATCGTAGAGGGTGTTGCCATTGGTCTGGTTGGTTCACTTATTCCTCTAGGATTAGTGTACCTTATGTATGATAATGTAGTAAGCTATGTTATAGGACAGTTTGCAGTGGTTCAGAATTTATTTGCGTTTGTTCCTATTAACGAATTATTTGCAGTTCTTATTCCTGTATCAGCAGCTATTGGTATAGGTCTTGGTTTAATAGGTAGTATTATGACTACTAGAAAGCATCTTAAAGTATAGTAAGGGGTGATTTGATGCGAAAGTTTATTAAGAAATTTTGGGCAGTAATAGCATTTGTTACAATTGGTGCTATGTGCACAACCGTTTATGCAAGCACTATTACTGAGCTGGAGGAGCAGGTTGAGGAAGCTGAGGGTAAGAAGGCCGCAGCACAGGAGATACTTGATCAGCTTCAGTCAGAGCAAACTAATATTTTGGATGCCATAAAGGTATTAGATGACCAGGTTGCAGAATATACTGCTCAGATTACTGAGCTGGAGGCAGAAAAAGAGGTAATAGAGGAAGATATTCAGGTGACATTAGGTGAGCTTGAGGTGGCAAAGGAAAACGAGGCAACTCAGTATGAGGCCATGAAGACTCATATTCAGTATGCATATGAAAGTGGAGATGTAAGCTACTTAGATACTATTTTTACATCATCAGATGTGGCAGACATAGTTAATCAGAATGAGTATGCAGAGCAGGTGCTTAATTATGACACAAACATGCTGAATGAGATGATAGAAATCAAGAAGACTATAGCAACTACTCAGCTTGAGCTTGAGACTAACCTTGAAGCTATCGAGGAGATAGAGGCAGAGGTTACTGAGAATAAGGAAGCTGTAGAGCTTATGATTGAGGGTAAGCAGGTTCAGGCCGCAAATTATGCTACTTCCATAGAGGATTATGAGGAGCAGATTGCAGCTATACAGGCGGATATTGATGCTACAAATGCCACTATTGCAGAGATGGAGGCAGCTGCAGAAAGAGCTCGTCAGGAAGCACTTCAGGCAGGCCAGGATGTTGAGATTTACTACACTGGAGGTACTCTACAGTGGCCAGTATCAACAGGCGGTGTTATAACATCACTTTTCGGACCTAGATGGGGAACTGTTCATCAGGGACTTGATATTGGTTGTGCAACAGGTACACCTATTGTAGCCTGTGAAGCCGGAGTAGTAATTGGTGCGGCATATAGTAGCTCTATGGGTAACTATGTACTTATTGATCACGGTGGTGGAGTAACAACTGTTTACATGCATAATTCATCACTTTGTGTAAGCTATGGTCAGACCGTTGCTAGAGGTGAGATTATTGCTCTTGCAGGAAGTACAGGTAATTCCACTGGACCACACTGTCATTTGGGCTTAAGAATTAATGGAAGCTATGTGGATCCATTACCATATTTGCAGTAGTTAGGAGAGATTGGATTGTATAAGAAAAAGATATTGGCATTAGCTGTTGCAGGAGTTATGTGCTTTTCCCTAGTAGGCTGTGGTGCTTTGTTGGAGAGAAGTAAAAGCTCATCAAAGGAATCAGCTAATGGTGGGGATAGTTCCTTTAGTATGTACGATGAGGAAGTAGAGGACAAGGTTGAAGAAATCAACGATTACATTGACGCATACTTCTATTTTGAAACTGATGAGGCAGCTCAGGAGGAAGCGATATACGATGGTATAATGGCTGGACTTGATGATCCGTATTCCGTATATTATACAGAAGAGGAATTTGCAGACCTTATGGAGGAAAATTCAGGAGAGTATGTAGGCGTTGGAGCAGTTGTAACTCAGGGAGCAGACAAGGCAGTAACAATAGTTAGACCTATACCGGGAAGTCCGGCTGAAGAGATAGGTCTTATGGCTGAGGATATAGTTGTTCAGGTTGGCGATGTTGAGATAATAGACCAGGATTTATCTACTGTAGTAGATATGATTAGAGGCGAGGAAGGCACTGAGGTTTATATTAAGATTTATCGTCCAAGCGTCAATGATTACATGGAATTTAATGTAACCAGAAGAGTGGTAGAAAATGTTACTGTAAATGCAGAAATCCTAGAGGACAACATAGGCTATATTCAGGTTCAACAGTTTTATGAGAATACGGATGAGGAATTTATCCAGGAAGTAAAGAACATGCAGGCAAAGAATGTAAAAGGCATTATAGTGGATTTAAGAGATAATCCAGGTGGACTTTTGGATTCTGTTGTAAATATGTGTGATTTTATTATGGAAGAGGGACCTATTCTTACAACTAAGGATAAGTCTGGAAGAATAATTCAGCAGTATGATTCTACTGATAAGGAATCCTTAGATATGCCTATGGTTGTGCTGGTTAATGGCAACAGTGCAAGTGCATCTGAGATATTTGCAGGAGCAATGAAGGATACCGGAAAGGCAGAGCTTGTAGGAACTACTACATTTGGAAAGGGTATAGTACAGTCCGTATTGCCACTTTCAGATGGAACAGCTATAAAGCTTACAGTTGCCAAGTATTTCACACCAGCAGGAAATGATATTCATGAGGTAGGTGTTGAGCCTGACTATGTGGTTGAACTTCCGGATGGTAAGGAAAGTGCAGTAAATGTTTCTCGTGAGGAAGATAATCAGCTTGATAAGGCTATAGATATTATTTATCAGATGAATTAATGTATAATAACAGATGAAGTAGGAACTCCTGCTTCATCTGTTTACATATAAGGAGGAAAATAAATGAGGGAGAATTTTATAGGGAGACCATTTCCAGTGTGTAATGAAAGGCAGGTAAGAGAGGATTATAAAATGCTGACACAGCTACTTATAGAAAAGGACCTTACCATAACTACTATGGAAAGTGCTACGGCAGGACAGATAGCATCATTAATTACTGATACACAGGGATCGTCGGCAGTTATGAAGGGAGCCTTTGTTACATATAGCAATGACGCCAAAGTGATGCAGGGAGTTCCGGCTGAGATTATAGAAAAATATTCAGTCTACTCAAAGGAAACTGCAGCTGCAATGGCTAAGGCCTGTAAGGGGGAATACCAGGCGGATATAGGAATAGGAGTAACCGGTACAATGGGGAATATAGATCCTGCAAATAAGACAGAATCAGTGCCGGGACAGGTGTATTACTCCCTTTGTATAGGGGATGAGCTTTTTAATTACGAGGCAAAAATACCACCTCAGCCAAGTAGACTTTTATACAAGCTTTATGTAGCACATTTAATATGTAGAGAGTTAATTGGTAAAATCAAATAGTTAGCTATAGGAGTATACCCACCTTTATTAAACTACAGGTTGAAGGACAAAATATTTTCTGTGTGCTAGGATTGATATAGCGGATGGAAAAAGAGTTAATGTAGGTACTAAAGGAGGGATTAGTATGTCAAAGCTAAGTATGTTGTTGCCGGATTACAATGTTAGATATACAGATTATGGTAAAGGGGAGAAAATAAAATATTTAAGTGTTCCAGATAGTATTAATAAAGCCTCTCTGAAAAAGGATATTAGGGAAGGTGCAGTACATTTTAAAGAATGCCTAGAGATGGAAGAAAAGGGATTATCTAGGGTTGTAATAATTAGCTGTAGTAATGAAGAGGATGGATATATGGCGGTTAGCTATCTTGCAGCCATGGAGAATGAAAGACTGGGTATCAAAAAACCCCCATTTGAAGTGGTATCAGCCTTAGAAGGTATGTATCGCAAGGAAAAGGAACAAGTATGCTATGATGAAATCACAGAAGGTGAAGCTACAGATATTAATGAGATTACTGAGTATGGTCATCTGGACGATGAGGATGATGAAGCATATTGTGAAAGTCCATTTAAAATTCCGGTACTAAGATTATATGATGTTGTAGGTCATAATGCGGATAGTCATATAGTGTTTGGGGGACCATTTAATATGGCAAAGGCAGATGTGGATAATCCTAGAAAGCCATACTGGCATAGCTGTACTGATGAACCTGTATGTATACTTCTTAGTCATGCTGATAGGATAAATGGATTTGGTCATTTAAAACAGGTAATGGATAGATTTATCACCAACAGAAATGTGTATATTATAATACAAGATCTTTTTCTAAGTCATCCGGAGCTGGCAGATGAGAGTCCCTTCTATGAGGATTTCAGTGATGATTCTATGATATGTACATTTGTGTTGGAGCATACAGCGGATTTTATGGTTGTTAATGAGCCTGAAGAGAAACTGGAAAAGTATAGAGCTAATCAGTTTGATGATTGGCTAGAGGAGCTTAATGCTAAGCTTGATAAGAAGTTCCCTAAGAAGACTATGATTAAAAGAATTCTTGAGATTAACAGACCTTCAAAATCGGAGCTTATATCCCTTGTGCTAAAATATGTTATTAAGAACAAGAAGGGTAATTCTAATGTGCTTACCAAGGATGATTTTGCTCTTCTAAGCAAGTTTAAGTCCATAGGTATAATGGATGGAGAACAAAGAAGAATAAAGTCCAGTGAGCGCCTTGAGAAGGAGCTTGTTGGAATGGAAGGTGTTAAACAACAGGTTAGAGAAATTGTGGATTTGATGAATTACAATCGAAATAGAGAGGAACTTGGTTTGGGAAAGAGCAATTTTCACAATGTGCACCTTTTAATTGGAGCTCCTGGTACCGCTAAGACTACAGTAGCAAAGCTTATGGGCAATATGATGTGTGAGCAAAAGCTTATAACAGGTAACAGATTTATCTCTGTAAATGGGGCCGATCTTAAGGGTATGTATGTGGGACATTCCGCTCCTAAAACTAAGGCTTTATTTAAAGATTATGACATTATTCTAATAGATGAGGCTTACTCCTTAATGACAGATGGTAAGGAATCTGACTCATTTAGTCAGGAAGCCATGGCTCAGCTGATTATAGAGATTGAGGAGCATGCCATGGATAAGCTGGTGTTCTTTGCGGGATACGGTGGAATGGATGTAAGTGAAAAGGATAATCGTATGAAGCAGTTCATAGACGGTAACCCAGGGCTTAAGAGCCGTATTAATTCAACTATTTATTTTCAGTCCTACACTCCTGATGAGATGGTGGATATTCTTCATTGTCAGGCAAAGAGCTTTAGATACAAGCTAGACCATAGTGTGGATGATATGGTTAGGGCACATTTTGCCAAGAGAGTGAGTGACTCAAGCTTTGGAAATGGTCGTGAAGCTAGAAGCCTTCTTGAGAATGCCACATTATTCGCAGCTACAAGAGTAATGAAGCTTCCAGAGGAGAAGCGAACTAAAAAAGCCTATGAGACTATAACATATGAGGATGTTAAGAATGCCATAGAAAGAATTGAAGGTAGCAATATATTCCAAGGCGGTCGTAAAGACAGAGTGTGCGGATTTGTGTACTAATATTTGAAGAATTATTATCTCCCAGGGGAATCTGGGAGTTTTTTCTTTTTAATAATTGAGATATGTGTTCTCTCATCTTGCAATTAACCACAAAAAAGATTAAAATCTATACAATAATGTACATTTTTAATCAATAACAAAGGAAGCTGATTATATAGATAATTTTCGTGGATTCAAGGAGATTGCAGAATGAATAAGAAGTGGATGAAAAGACGAAAGAGATTATTTGAGATAATAGAGATTGGTAGTTATTTTGACAGAGTAAGTAAGGCGTATGACTATATAAATATTACCTCCATAATAGTGAATTTGGCGGTAAGTATAATGCTAACCTACCAGGAAATTAGAAGTGATTATGGTAATTGGTTGACGCTTATAGAGGAGATTACCATTGGCTTTTTCGCTATAGATTATATATTTAGGCTTATAACAGCTAAGTGTCTTTATCCAGAGGAAAATGAGAAAAATGCTTTGAAAAAATATATTTTCTCCTTTTCAGGTGTGGTGGATTTGCTTTCATTCCTACCATACTATTTGCCTATATTCTTCCCAGCAGGAACTGTAGCCTTCCGAATGATAAGAATAGTAAGAATATTAAGACTTTTTAGAATTAATGCTTATCATGATTCCATAAGTGTAATCACAGAGGTTCTAAGTAAGAAGAAGCAGCAGCTTATATCATCTGTATTTATTATATTGGTTTTAATGATTGCATCAAGCTTATGTATGTATAGCTTAGAGCATGAGGCTCAGCCGGAGGTATTCCAAAATGCCTTTTCTGGAATATGGTGGGCGGCATCTTCTCTGCTAACAGTAGGCTATGGAGACATATATCCTATTACATTTTTGGGTAAGCTGTTTGGTATATTTATTACCTTCCTTGGAGTGGGTATGGTTGCTATTCCTACAGGTATTATATCTGCGGGATTTGTTGACCAGTATTCAAGCATTAAGAAGAAATCCTTGTATGGCTATAAGATTGATATGCATTTTATAAGGGTTGTGGTTAAGGATACTGATAGATGGGCAGGTATGAGAATAGCAGACACAAGGCTTGCTTCTGGTATGGTTATTGCGGTTATAAAGAGAAAGGATGACATTATCGTACCAAGAGGTGATGTTGTAATACAGCCGGATGATGTAATAATTATTGGTGCGGAGCCTTATGAGGAGGACGAAAGAATTACACTTAAGGAGCTGGTAATCCAAGATGAAAATCCTTGGTGTGGAAAGAAAATTCGGGATTTAGATTTGTCCAGACACTCAGTAATTGTATTGATAAAGCGTAAAAACAAATCCCTTATTCCAAACGGAAATATGGTGATTCAGGACAATGATAGAGTATTTATGTATACTCAGAAATATGTGGCTGAGGCAAAAGAAATTGATATATAAAGCGTAGAAAATATATGTGTTATACAGCATAGTTAAGTAATAGCTTATAATAGCAATAGATGGAATTTCACAAAGAAGGGGGAGATTAGGTGACTGTTCATAAGGTACAAGATGGTTTGGAGCATACATACAATCACAATGTGCTAGTTATATATGATTGTAAAAATAAGGAGTTTACATATCCTAATCGAGATAACAAGGAAAATTCAGACAAGCCTGGTGCCCTTTGGGACATTCTGGTGGAAGGAGGATATTCCACACAAGATACTGCAGATACTATAAAACAGCGAATCCTTGATATATCTATCTTGGAGCATCCAGAGGTATACTTTGAGGACTTGCCATTTATAGTGGATGGACAGCCAAGGTGGTGTGGAGTTGGATTTGTGTACCCTGTTCCAGGGGACAAAATTAGTGTTACATTTACAGATATTCACAACAATGTGGTTAGGCAGAGGAATCTGGCACAAATGTCAGAATACGATCAGCTTACAGGTCTTCTTAACAGATTTGGTTTTGAAAAGCTTGTAAGCGATAGGATAAAGCGGGATGAGGCAGGTGTTATAGCGGGTGAATATGCTATGGCTTGTTTTGATGTGCTGAAATTTAAAGCGGTAAATGATTTGTTTGGTGCTACTACAGGAGACAAGCTTATTCTTCACATAGCTCAGGTTGTGAAAAGTGTTGTACAGGATGGAGTTGTTAGTCATCCTGGAGCAGACAGATTTATGTTTTTTGTACATGCAAAGGGTGAAGAATTGCAGAACCTAGTGGATCAGATATTAGAGGAAATTATAGATTTTGATGTACCATTTGAGATAGCCTGCAATATGGGTATATATGTTACCGGAGGAAGGGTTCACTCTGTGGACACAATGATTGATAGAGCTGTTTTGGCTCAGGCTAAGATTAAGGGTAGCTATACCATAAAATATAATTATTATACTGAGGAGCTTAGAAATACTATGCTTGGAGAACAGGAAATCGTAGGTATGATGTCTAGTGCTCTTCAGGATAAGCATTTTGTAGTATATTATCAGCCACAGTTTAGTCACTCCACAGGTATGCTGTTAGGAGCGGAGGCCTTGGTGCGCTGGAAACATCCTGAGAAGGGAATAATTTCCCCAGGAGTATTTATTCCAATATTTGAGAGGAATGGCTTTATTACAAAGCTTGATATGTATGTTTTCGAGCAGGTGTGTGCCTTCCAGAGAAAATGCTTAGATAACAAGCTTGTAACGGTTCCTATATCAACTAATTTCTCCAGACATGATATATATCTTACGGATTTTGTTGAGCGCTTAGAGGAAATTAGAACAAGGTATGAAGTGCCGGTCAAATATCTTAGAGTGGAGATTACAGAGTCGGCTGTTATGGGAAGTAATGCTGTGGTTAATCAGACTGTGGAGAAGCTACACCAGTACGGATATATAGTGGAGATGGATGATTTCGGAAGTGGATACTCATCGCTAAATGTACTTAAGGATATAGAGCTTGATGTTATTAAGCTAGATATGATGTTTTTGTCGGAACAGGCCCAGTCCAACAAAGGTGGAACAATACTTAGTTCTGTGGTTAGAATGGCAAAATGGCTTCGTATGCCAGTTATTGCCGAGGGAGTTGAAACCGTTAAACAGGCGGATTTCCTTAGAAGTATAGGATGCGATTACATTCAAGGATATTTATACTCTAGACCTATACCGGAAGAGGAATTCGTGCAGATGCTTAGTGGAAGCACAGTTGGTGCGACAGTCCCTCAGATGAGACTTATAGATACCTTAAATGCCTGCGATTTCTGGGATCCAAAATCTCAGGAAACTCTTATTTTCAGCAATTATGTAGGCGCTGCAGCAATATTTGATTATCATGATGGCAAGGTAGAGATGCTTAGAGTTAATCAAAAGTATCTTAGAGAGCTTGGCATGAATCTGTCGGAGAAGGAAATTATCAACCTTAATCTTATGGAAGCATTGGAGGATAACTCTAAGAAGGTGTACGCAGGAATGCTGGATAGAGCCATTGAGACTATGGAGGAGCAGGAGTGCGAGGTTTGGATTAATGTGAATTCTCCATGCTGTGGCTCAGAGCGTATGTGCATAAGGGCAGTTGTAAGTATGATAGGTAAGAGTGATGAAAATTATCTCTTTTATGCCATGATTAGAAATGTTACCTCAGAGAAGCTTAGGTATATGGAGCTACTTGATGCTGAGAAGAACTTCAAGATGGCTGTGGAACAGGTAAATGTATATTTCTGGGAGTACAATATTATTAACAAAGAAATGCGACCATGCTTTAGATGTATGAGAGATTTGGGACTTCCGGCACTGGTAACTAATTATCCTGAGCCACTAATAGAGATGGGAATAATTCCGCAGGATTATGCAGATATGTATCGAGAGTATATGAAGGGCATAGATGCGGGAGAAAGCATGGATGAGATAGTTGTACCACTCACAGTAGGTAAGATACCATTTAGATTTAAATATACAACCGAATATGACGAAACAGGAAGACCTGTAAAGGCTTATGGCTCTGCTGCACTTGTTAAGGGTGTAATAGATGATTTGGTTGGAATGTAGTCAAAAAGGTATGACAAATTGAAGAATTAAGGAAAGGCAACAGGATGATAACAGTAAAGGAATACATAGGACATATTAGAAATTGGAAGGCACTTTGTCAGGAACTTGGTGTTGATGCTACCTTATCTAGAGAAGCAAGGGAGCTTGAGATAATTGTAAAGGCATATGAGAAATGGGCAGGAAAAATGGCAGACCATATCTATGGCATGTTTGCCTTTGCTCTTTATGATGATGAGACAGACAAGGTGTTTTGTTTAAGAGACCAGTTTGGAACAAAGCCATTTTATTACTATATGACAGAGGATGGTAAGCTTCTGTATAGTACAAGTATTCGTAAGATTCTTGAGATGCCGGGCTATAAGAAGGAGCTTAATGAGGATTTACTTCAGATTTATCTTACTCTTACATATATTCCGGGAGAGGATACATTTTTTAAGGGTATCAAAAAGCTTTTACCGGGAAGATATATGGAGTTTAAGGCGGGGGATGAGGCACCTGTAATTACCAGATACTTTAAGCCTGAATTTAAGCCTGATAATAGTAAGACCTTAGAGGAGTATGCAGATGAGCTTCATAATACCTTAGAGATGATTATGAAAGAGGTTAAGGATGAGGATGAGGTTGCAGATTCCTTCCTTTCAGGAGGTGTAGATTCATCCTATGTTCTTGCCATGAGTGATGCAAAGGTAGCTAATTCCTGTGGTTATGATTTTGAGGCTCTTGATGAGTCAGCTCTTGCAGCAAAAACTGCAGAGCTTTTAGGAAGAGAAATTAATAGATGCATTATCTCTCCTAAGGAGTATTTTGATATAGTTCCATGGGTTATGTATAATATGGAGATGCCACTTGGAGATGCGTCAGCGGTTGCATTTGCCCTTGGATGCAGAGCAACTGCAAAAAGGTCTAAGCTTTGTTATTCGGGAGAGGGCTCAGATGAGTTCTTCGGCGGATATAATATGTACAGGAATGCGGAGAGATACGGTGAGAATCTTAAGACCTTCTATGCAGGTAATACCCTTATTATGAAGGAGGACGAGAAGGAGAAAATTCTTAAGAAATACGACCCGAGCGTTCTTCCTATTAATCTTTGCAAGGAAATATATGAGGAGAACGAGCATCTTGCTCCTCTTGAGAAGATGCAGGATGTGGATATTCAGATTTGGCTTGAGGGAGATATCTACTTTAATGTTCACAATATGTCTACAGCAGCAGGACTTGAGGTGAGAATGCCACTTACAGATGTGAGAATATTTGATATAGCATCAAGACTTCCTGTTGAATATAAGATTAATGCAGAGGAAAATAAGCTGGTTATTAGAACGGCAGCACTTAAAAAGCTTCCTGAGGAGATAGCATTTAGAAAGAAGCTAGGCTTTGTTGTTCCTATCAGATATTGGATGGCTGATGAAAAGTACAATCAGGATGTTAGAGATAAGTTTAAGAGTGATATAGCTGATAAGTTCTTTAAGAAGGATGAAATATGGGCTATATACGAAGAGTACATAGGAGGAAACTCAGACCTGTGGAGAAAGGTATGGACAATATATACCTTCCTTGTGTGGTATGAGGAGTACTTTGTGAAGAGATAGAATAGACAGGATAGATAGGACAGGTAGAATCTATCTTGGGTATGGAGAAAGCTTTTGGGTTCATAATACCCGATGCTTTTGTTAATATGAGATTTTTGGGTATATAGAGGGATATAGAACTCTGTATACCCATTTTTATGCGCTGATTTGGTGGATTTGGGTATATAGAGTGAATTTATGTTATAAATACCCGAAAAATCTAGAGATTTATGAGAATGTGGGTATAAGACGGTGTTTACATCTTTCTATACCCAAGTAAGGTAGTGAAAGTATGTAATTATGGGTATATCAGCAGGTTATTCTTTGCATATACCCATAATATGAAAACTTTTGAAAATGTAGTGGGTATGAATCAGCTAATACATCTTTCTATACCCACATAATGGTATTTACTGTATTGCAATGAGTTAACTAAGTCTATGATTCGCCTGTTAGGTTCTAAAGTTTACACTACAGATAACTCTTCACGGCTTCTCTTAAATCTTCCTCAATCTTTATAAGCTTCCTACATAGCTCCTTGGTTTTGTCATTGGCAGCTGGGTATTGGTTAAGATACTGGTTTAAAGATTTGATTCCCATATCGCAACCATCTGTAATAAGCTCGGCAGCAGTTTTGTCCGGGTCATACATACCCATCTTGAAGTTTGTCTTAATCCATGACATACTCTTAGCCATTACATTTGGCTCTTTTTCTTCACTATCATATTCTATGAGTAGGGAGTGGATTTCATTTCCAAGAGCTTCGTGGTGCTCCTTACTTTCAAGAAAGAGCTTGATAAGGTCAGAGTCCTGAACCTTGTCTAGTATATCGTCTATTGATGTAACTGCCATCTTTGAGCCGGCGTCACATTCCTTAAGTAGTCTAATAGTGTCTTGATTTTCCATTTTTTATATCCTCCATTTTTAAATTCATATTTGATATAATGCTTTAGATATAGTGTGTGCATATATTTTATTTACATACAAAATAATTTTTTTGAAAAATAGTGGGACTTTTTGAATCCTAAATTAGTCTAATAAATGTAATCCGGAATACAACACTATAATTAGGAGGTGATCAAGTGTATGAATAAGGAAGCCTTTGGCAAGCTTGTTATAGATGCCCAGGAGAGCTTGTATAGAGTGGCAAAGTCAATTTTATATAGTGATGAGGATTGTAAGGACGCCATATCTGAGGCTATCACTAAGGGCTTTGAGAAGCTTGATACCCTTAAGAAGGATAAGTTTGCTAGGACCTAGCTAACAAGAATTTTAATCAATGAGTGTTATGACATTTTAAGAAAGAGTAAAAATATAGAAGATATTGAGGCTCATACCTACGAGCTAGGCTATGAGGAGCCGGACAGTTATTCTGAGCTTTACGAGGCAATTATGAAGCTTGAGGTGGACTATAGAACAGCCATAGTTCTTTACTACATAGAGGGATATAAAATTAAGGAGATTGCAGCGATGGTTGATTCTACTGAATCGGCGGTTAAGAAGAGATTAGCCAGAGCCAGAGAGAAGCTAAGATTATATTTGGAGGGAGGATTAAAGGATGAAGATAGATAAGAAGGATTACCCTAAGATGCCTGATGATATAAAAGCTATGATTAAGCAACAAGTGGATAATGAAATAACAAATAGTGCATCTGAAACCAGACCTGCTGTAAAGAGAAGATTTGTGAGGTATGCGGTAGCTGCCCTTGTAGGAACCTTATTGGTCGGAACTACAGTGTATGCTGCATCTAAGCTTATCTCCATAACCACAGAGAAGAAGGGTGAGTATGGACTAGAGACTAAGGTTACTGTGTCTGAGGATGTTGATGGTGGGGAAGAGAGGGAGAATTTGGATAATGTAAGTACTGAAAACGAGAATATAATTGATGGAACTGCTGAGGCTTCATATGATAGGGAAGAGCTTATGCAAGAAGTAAATTATGTTCAGCTTGATATAGGATACTTGCCAGAGGATATTTATGTGGATTGGACTGACGAGGATTTAGGTGTTCCCAAGCTGTTTTTTTGGTCGAATGAAGATAGAGAGAACAGACACTTTACATTTTATATGTGGAGAATACATGAAGGTGTGGAATATGTTCACAATGATGTTAATGTTATAAACACAGAGGAATTTGAAGTGCCAGGTGGTACAGCAGTTTTGGTAGAGCTTAATGATGGGATGAGAAAGGTATATATGGCATATGATATAGGCTATGTGCTAGATATTTGGTCTCAGCCGGGTATGACAAAGGAAGAAATGATTAATGTGGCAAAGGGGATTAAGCTTAATGTTGTAACTAAGGAGGAGGCGGAAGGATTAAACCCTGTTATGGAAGCCCCTGCCTACCTTCCACCTGAAGAATATGCCGAGGAAAATGTTGTGATTGTTGATGATACATTAGCAAGTGACTTTGATCTAAATACAAAGGTAGCCAAGGATGAGCTTATGGTTTATCAGGTAGGAGATAATATTGCAATGCCAAAAGGTCAGGGGCAATACCGTGATGTGGGAAATATAACAGCAAGTGTAACCAAGGTGGAAGTGTGTGACGATTTAAGTGTTATTAATAAAGATGTATTTAATTATTATCAGGGAGA
The DNA here is from genome assembly GCA_045543915.1 of Wujia sp. Classification (GTDB taxonomy): domain Bacteria; phylum Bacillota; class Clostridia; order Lachnospirales; family Lachnospiraceae; genus Coprococcus_C. The sequence continues at coordinate 29,936 of JAZPXZ010000048.1, read as the reverse complement.
AAATCCAGACTTTATAGATGGAAATGGAAACCTAAAGGATGAGACTGTATCTTACTGCATGGTGGGTGATGGAGTGAATTCCTTAGATGAGACTGTGGCTACTGAAACTATTCCAGTTAAGCTTGTTTATATTGAGGTGGAATATTCCTCGGATACAGGTGGATCAGATATGATGTTTTATGGTAGTATAATGCTTGTCAAGGAAGATGAGAACAGTTACGAGATATATGATGGCTTAAGTCAACTTGCTAGAGAGACAGAATATGATGTAGCCTACCCAAGTTATTATGATAATGTGCCAGAGGAAATATATTTTTACAATGGAAATGATGTGTGGGAAAAGAATCATTTTGAGAGTATTCAGGCAGGTGAAACAAGAACAGCATCATATTGTTTTGTGGTAAGAGAAGATTGGTTGCCGTATATGTATTTTGATATTACCGGTGCAGATTATCCGGATCAATTTGAGAAAACTGTTATTAAGACAGGATTAATAGATATAAGACAGTAACTTTATCCCCAGTGGTTAATTCCGCTGGGGATTGCTTTGCGTTAAGGGATATGGTAGTCTAAAAAATATTTTTAAAATAAACCGCACAAATCGACTCTCTCAACCGTTATTATATTGAAGGCCTTTGATAATGCGCATTAAAAACGCTACAAAACAAAATCACAAGTCAGGAGGTGAGGTCTTGGATAGCAGAGAATACGAACGCATTGTAAAAGAGAATATTGATACAATCTATAGGATAGCTCTAAGCTACACCAAGTCCACACAGGATGCAGATGATGTGGTTCAGCAGACCTTTATGAAGCTTCTTACCAAGCAGGTGAGCTTCAAGGATGAGGAGCATATTAAAAAGTGGCTGATTAGAGTTTGCGTTAATGAGTGCAACAGCTTGTTTTCCACATTCTGGCGAAGAAATGTAGGCTCCACAGATGAGATGTCTGAAGAAGCTTCCTACGAGGTGGAATTCGCAGATGGGAAAAATGAGGAGCTGTTTGAAGCCATTAAGGAGCTACCAGCCAAAAGTAGAATTGTTATATACCTCTTTTATTACGAGGATTATTCCTCTAAGGAGATAGCTGAAATATTACATATTAAGGAACCAACTGTCAGGACCAGACTTGTGGCAGCAAGAAAAATGTTAAGAGCAAAGCTGAAGGAGGCGTGGGAAAATGAATAATAGAGATTATGTACGGGGAGCGTATGATGAAATTCATGCACCAGATGCGCTGTTCGGAAAGGTTATGGATATGAAGAATAAGGAAGTAAAGAAGTTTGATAAGAGAAATGTGTTAAAGTATGCAGCAGCATTTATGGCATTTGCAATTGCATTTGCAGGAAGCAATGGAATCTGTTATGCAGCAACAGGAAAGACTTGGGTGGAGAAGGCAATTGTTTATATCAATGGTGAAAAGCAGGAGGTGGATGTTACTATAACGCAGGAGGGCGACGCTACGGTAGCAGAGATGCATCTTGATGTTGATGAGAATGACGATGTGGTAGTATCAATGGTTGATGAATCAGATGTATCTACAGAGGACACGGTGGGCTCAATGTCGAATACAGCAGAGCTTAAAGCTGAAGATGGCAAGGTGCTACTTGTAGCATATGGTCAGACAGTGGACATCACTGAAGACTTTGCTGATGGTGAGGCAAGGGGTCAGGTAGAGTGTGATGGTGAGATGGTTAACTACACCGTTACAGGAACTGCGGATGCATATGAGATATCATTAGAGTCAAATGAGTAAAGTGAATTAAAATATAATCTAAAACGGACGAGAATATACTTTCATGACCGAGTAAGCCTAGGGTCGGTCCACGCTGACACTACGAATGGTCAGCTTTGTCCCGACCACCGTGGCGGCTGGAATGAAGGTTAGTTCCTCGTCCGTTTTGTAATGTTTGAAACATTCTTGTAGTATAAAACCATTATAAATGTTTGCCATGAAGTATTGACCTTGCTATAATGTACAAAAAACTATGAAACATAGTATGTATAAAGATAGATGAACTGAAAGAGGTGAAAAAGTATGAGTAAATCATTAACAGAATTAAGCAAGTTCATAAGTCTCATTCTAAGACACAAGCCAAGTGCTGCAAATATTGAGCTAGATGAGCATGGCTGGGCAAATGTGGATGAGTTAATTGCAGGGATAAATGAAGTGGATTCAAAAAATAACATAGATATGGAAAAACTTGAGGAAATCGTAAAAACAGATAATAAGCAGAGATATTCATTTAATGAGGACAAGACATTAATAAGAGCCAACCAGGGTCACTCTATCCCGGTGGATGTGGAGCTTGAGGAGGTGGAACCACCAGAATATCTGTGGCATGGAACAGGACAGAAATTTATGGAGTTCATAGATAAGGAAGGGTTAGTGCCAAAGTCCAGACTGTATGTGCATTTGTCAGGAGATGTGGAAACAGCCACAAATGTAGGGAGAAGACATGGAAGGCTAGTGCTTTACAAGGTAAATAGTGGTAGAATGAACAAGGATGGATATATATTTTACCGTTCCGTGAATGGAGTATGGTTAACTAAGGCTGTACCAGTTGAGTACTTAGAAAAGCAGGAGTAGGTTAATGAATATTCAACAAGTGATGATGGAATTGGATAGCATAAGAAGAAGGAGAAATACGGCTATTGCGATTATAACTGCATTTGGAGTTATTGCTTTGTTTGGATTTATTGGATTTTGTACTAATTCGGATTCTGACCAGGTGATGACTCTGTTGATTGGATTTAGCATGGTGTTTTCTTTGGTGATTTTCGGAAGCTTTTGCGTTGTAAAGGATTTGGACAAGAAGGCAAGGGCAATATACAAATCCACTCTTGTACCAATGGTTATGTCTAATAGACTTGGATATGTGGAATATTATTCTCAATGTGGTTTCTCCGTTCAGTCAGTACAAGAAGCAGGTCTTATTAGCAATCTAAATGAATTTGGTAATTCCTTTTATGCGGAAGACTATATGCGAGGCAACTATGCAGGGGTTGATTTTAGACAAAGTGATATAAACATAAAATATGTGTCGCAGAAAAACGAACAGGTACAGCTCTTCTATGGAAGAGTATTCGAATTTGACTACATAGGAAAGAATGTGCCGGAATTAGTAATTTGTACCCAGAACTATAGGCACCATCCAGGTTTATATAATTACTATCCTGTAAAGCTTGAAAGTGAGAATTTCAATCAAAGGTTCAAGGTGTTTACATGTACTCCTCATGATGCATTTTATATGCTTACTCCTCAAATGATGGAAAAGCTTATGATGTTGTGGGACAGATACGACAGCTTTGCCCTTAGATTTACCAATAACAGATTATATGTGGCAATACATGGTTTGAATTCTTTCGAGGTAGACCTTAATAAGAAGTTGGATTATAACTTCATGATGATGAGCTTTGATAGTGATGTGCAGACAATTATTGATCTAATATATGTGATTAATTGCCTGCCTAAGAATGTGTAGGATTATGAAAATATTAGTAGATGCAGATGCCTGCCCTGTGATAAAAATTGTAGAGCAGGTGGCAAGGGAAAATGATATAGAGGTAATATTGTTGTGTGACACAAACCATGTCCTTACATCCGACTACAGTCAGGTGAAGATAATTGGTGCTGGAGCAGATGCGGTGGATTTTGCACTGGTTAATCAGTGCGAAAAGGGCGACATAGTAGTAACTCAGGATTACGGTGTGGCTGCTATGATATTAAGTAAAGGAGCTTATGGAATCCATCAAAGTGGCAAATGGTATACCAACGAAAACATAGACCAGATGCTTATGGAGAGGCATATGGCGAAGAAGGCTAGACGGGCAAGTAGCAAGCATCATACGAAGGGACCAGCAAAAAGGACAGAAGAGGATGATATAAGATTTAAGGAGTCCTTTGAGAAGCTGATTAAGAAGGTAAGGAATGTCTGAGATAAAATAAAGTAAGCATAATAAAGGAATCAAGAAATAATTACTGGGATGTAAAATCTAACAAATTCTATGAGAGGTGCAGATGATGAACATACAAATATTTGGAACAAAGAAATGCTTCGACACCAAGAAGGCAGAACGCTACTTTAAGGAGCGTGGAATAAAGTACCAGTTTATCGATATGAAAGAAAAGGGAATGAGCAAAGGAGAATTCAACTCCGTAAAACAATCAGTAGGTGGCATTGACAACATGATAGATCAAAACCACAAGGACAAAGACTTACTGGCACTGATAAAATACATAGTGGATAAGGAAGAAAAAATATTAGAAAACCAGCAGGTAATAAAGACTCCTATTGTAAGAAATGGAAAGGTTGCCACTATTGGCTATACACCTGATATATGGAAAAAGTGGAACTAAATAAAAGGGGGCAGATCGGGATGTAAAGTGATATGCCCCCCTTTTTGTTTGTTTACTACAGATTAAAGATTTTACTTAACAAAATACCAATTACAAAGCCAACTATTACAAATACAATATGTATAAATGGTACCAAAAAGAAGGTATACCATTTAATACATTTTGGTTTGCCTTGCAGCTCTTTAAACTTAAGTGAAGAATATATTAGAAGTATAAACCATAGAGCATAAGAGCCATATATGCTTCCACAAGAATACACAGGGAAGCCCTGCTTTGACAAAATATCTAGCATTGAACTTAATGTTGCGATAACTCCAATTCCGACTATAAAAATCGAATCAAGCTTATGCATTTTATTATTCATTGATAACACCCCTCTTTTATATTTTTCTTCAAAAACATTGTATAACTTAATTATGTATTTTGCAATAGTGACAGAAATGTCACTATTTTTTCATCTCACAGTCATTTAAAATAGAAACTAATCTGATATAGTAACATCAAGCTAAGAAATTAAGTGCTTATCCGAAGCAAAGGAGAAAGCAAATATAAAGTATGAATTTAGGGAGGAAAAACAAATGGAGATTTTAAGATGCGAAAACTTAACTAAGGAGTACGGTGAGGGGAACACCAAAATCAAAGCCTTAGACAATGTAAGCTTTAGCGTAGAGAAGGGAGAGTTCGTATCAATCATCGGACCTTCAGGAAGTGGTAAGTCAACACTGCTTCATATCTTAGGTGGAGTTGATAAGCCAACCAGCGGGAAGGTGTTCATCGAGGATACAGACATTCACAGCTTAAATGAGGACAAGCTTGCGATATTTAGAAGAAGACAGATTGGACTTATCTATCAGTTCTACAATTTGATGCCAGTGTTAAATGTAGACGAGAACATTATGCTTCCACACTTACTTGATGGAAGAAAGATGGATCCGGAGAGACTTGATAAGATAGTAGAGCAAATCGGACTTACAGATAGAAGAAAGAATCTTCCAAGTCAGTTATCAGGTGGACAACAGCAGAGAGTATCAATCGGAAGAGCCATGTTTAACAAGCCTGCAATCGTTCTTGCTGACGAGCCAACAGGAAACCTTGATAGAAAGACCGGCGAGGAGATTATGAAGCTTCTTAAGGAGTCAAACAGAAAGCAGAAGCAGACATTAATTCTTATCACACATGATGAGAGCATCGCATTACAGGCAGACAGAATTATTTACATAGAAGATGGAAAGTTAACCAGAGACGAGAGAATAAGAGTACTTGGGGGAAAGGTCAATGAGTAATAAGAAAATAGTATTTCAGGTAACAAAGGAATATATGAAGAAAAACAAGAAGAGAACCATGACAACTCTTTTTGGAATAATATTTATGGTAATGCTTATGACCTGCGTATTCGTGGGAAAGGATACAGCGGTAAATTACTTAGAGATACTTGCATCACAAAGACAGGGTAAGTGGCATATCAATGCATATGATGTAGATGCCAGCCAGTATGAGAAAATAAAAAATCTTGATGCGGTAGATGAGACTGCAGTATCAGTAGGATATGATTTATCTGTATTTGAGCAGTCAGCAAATCCTGTTAGACCTTACATTAACCTTAAGGCCTACAGCAAGGAAAACTTTGACTGGATGAACATGGCTCTTGTTGAGGGAAGATACCCAGAAAACTCAGAGGAGATAGTTCTTTGTGTGGATGCAAAAAATGATGGTGCAGATATTAAGATTGGGGATGAGATATCTGTGGATTGTTTTAAGAGATTTTTGAGCAAGAGTGAAAATAGCAAAACCAATACTATTTTCCCATACTATAATTTGGTTCTACAGTCAGGTGATTATGTAGAGGCACCGGACAACTTCTTCTACTTCGCCCCAGAGGATACAGACCCTGTTGAAGAATTTGTAGAGGTAAGAGAGTATACAGGATTTAATGCTACATACAAGGTAGTTGGTTTTGTGGGAAGACCAATCTATGAGGCTGATTCTTCCGCAGCTTACACAGCTATTACATTACAGGATGATAGTGCTACTATAGAAGGTACATTTAATGTATCAATCAGATTTAACTTAAGTAAGCTTGACGGAGAATATAATGGGATAGAGGAGATTGTAGGGGGCTATGATAACATGGAATACAACGGTATACTCCTTGCCTTCTCAGGTAACTCACCTGACTCAACCATTAGCGGTATGGTTGATATTATGACAGTATTCTTCGTAGTGATTATAATCGCCGCATCAGTAATACTTATCTACAATGTATTCAATATGTCCTTTGAGGAGAGAAGCAAGTACCTTGGAATGCTTTCATCAGTTGGCGCAACAGGAAAGCAGAAGAGAAGCAGTGTGTATTATGAGGCATTTACTTTATTACTTGTATCCCTTCCGGTTGGATTCTTAGTAGGACTTGGAGTAGTTAAGCTTGGTATGACAATTTTAAAGCCTTATATGGATACTTTGCTTGGTATTTATTCAAATGTAAGCTTTGATAAGGTGCCACTTAACATATCACTTATTGGAGTGTTATTTACAATAGTATTCTCAGTATTTACAGTTTGGATTTCAGCTTACCTTCCAGCTAGAAAAATCGGTAAGATTGGACCTATAGAGTGTATCAGAGGAAATGCTTCCAGAAGCAAGAAAACACATAAGGTAAATAAGCTTGCTATAAAGCTTTTTAAAGCTGAGGGTCTTCTTGCAGTAAACTCAGTAAAGAGAAAGAAAAAGAAGACAAGAGGAATTATCGGTGCTGTGGCAGTATTTATTATGATTCTTATTATTACAGCATTTTCATCAAACCTACTTACAACTATGATATCTCATGTGTTGGCAGATGATGACAATATAAGTGTGAATTATGAGAATGATTTTGTGATACAAAATTACGTGGGAGATGATTACGAGGAGCAGATGCAGGAATTAATAGGTAAGGCTCGTAATGATGAAAATGTAGAAGATGTTGTAGAATATATATATGACTTCAATATGGCTTTTGTGGATGAGAATGTAATCGGACAGGAGTATAACCAGGCAAGGGAAAATATATTTGATGCATATGGTGTGCCTGAAGAAGATAGAGAGCGAATGAGAAACTCACATCCTTTAAAGTATAAGGAAGTAAGTGTTATGACATTTGATGATGCACATTTTGACCAGATAGCAAAGGCTTGTGGCGTAGATAAAGCTATATTAAATGATGACACTAAGACCCCTGTAATTCTTGTAGGCTTTGCAGAGGTTTCCACAGATAATATGATATATGGTGATACAGCTGATTATAAGTTCTATGATATTGAAAATGCATATGCAAAGAATGTAGGAGATGAGTTTCCACTTCATGTGTATGATTCTGACACTAAGGAGTATGAGGATATAAATGTAACTGTGGCAGCAGTAGCTGATAGAGAGTCTTTAGAGGACTATGTTACACTACACACAGAAAATATGTGGATTATAACTAAGCTTGATACTATGGAGGAGATGAGACAGATAAAATGTACTGATGAGTACAGTGGAATGGTATTTAGAGATGTAATGGTAAAATTCTCTAATCAGGACTGTGAGCTTTATAAGGAGCTTGGGGAGCTTGCATTAGCTGTTAAAAATGATGGAGATGGAATACTTGTATACGGTAAGGAAATGCTTGATACAAATACCTTAAAAACTGCCCTTAACTCAGTAATTAGAATCCTTCTAATTTGCTTTGTAGCCCTCACATCAATCATTTGTCTTCTTAACCTTTACAATTCAACAAAGGGTAGAATCTCTACTCAGAAGAAGGAATTTGCAGTTCTTCGTTCAATGGGTATGACAGATAAGCAGATGATAAAGATGCTTGCTTTAGAAAGTGTCCAGATACTTATAAGAGCGGTAGCTGTGGCAGTGATTGTGGCTACACCGGTAATTATCTTCATCAAGAACACATTGATGGATATGTATGGCTCTGTGAAGGTAGAAGTGCCTTGGATGATATATATTGTGGCAATCCTTGCGGCAACAGTAGCCCTCTTTGCAGTAACATTTGTAAGCTTTAAAACAGAAAAAAATGAAAATATTATTGAAGATATACGTAGGGAAAGTGTATAATCAAGAGTGAGTATAGGGGAAAAGAAGAGCTTTGCCACCTATGGGTGGTGGAGCTCTTTTAAATATACAAAAGAATGAAATGTGAAGGAGATTATTATGAAAGTACTAGTTGTGGAGGACGATTCCATAATCATGGAAGGTCTAAAGATATCCCTAGAGCAGGAGGGCTATGAGGTGGTAAATGCGTCCACTATGAAGGATGCATTTGACATAGTGGACTCAGTGACAGACATAAACATATGCCTGCTGGATGTAATGCTACCGGATGGGGACGGTTATCAGATATGCAGGAGGGTTAGGGAGAAAAGTCAGATTCCTATACTATTTCTCACAGCCTGCGATGATGAGGTACATACTGTACTTGCCCTAGAGCAGGGAGCAGATGATTATATAGCAAAGCCATTTCGTATAAGGGAGCTGCTTGCTAGGATGAAGGCTATACTTAGAAGAAGTGGTGCAATGAGCAGTTCTTCTACAGGTGGAGCTTCAGATAATGGAATTGTTATGGTGGGAGAAAACCAGATTAATATAAATACCGCAAAGGTATATCGTGATGGCGAGGAAATAGTTCTTACTGCTATGGAGTATAAGCTTTTGCTTATATTTATCCAGCACAGAGGTAAGAATCTGTCCAGACAGCAAATCCTTAATCAGATATGGGACGAGGCTGGGGACTTTGTAAATGATAATACCCTTAGCGTGTACATAAAGAGACTTAGAAAGAAGCTTGGGGATACAGATGAGAATCAGCTTATTCAGACCGTTAGAGGTATTGGATATCTGATGGAGTAATGTGTGATAGATGGATTCACAGCTTAGGGAGTTATGAGTAGACTCCGACTGAGAATCTGGTAGAAGACAGAGGAAAAACTAATGGAAATTATGATACAGCTTATAATTGCAGTGGTTGCAATTATAATTGGAATAATAATATGTATATTAACCCATAGCCAACTAGGGGTTCTGGTTACACTTGGGCTTTCTATGGTAGCTATGGTTGTAGTAGCTTATGTTGCTTACAAAAAGCGTGAGAACAAGCTGGCAGACCTAATCATTTATCTTATGAGAGTTCAGGACAATCTATCTCTTCCTGCTATGGAGGGAATTAGCGAGGGACAGCTTGGAATCCTTGAAAGTGAGATATATAAGCTGGTGACACAGCTTAAGGAAATGTATTCAGGAGAGAAAAAACAGAAGAGCTATATGGTTGATATGTTATCAGACATATCACACCAGATTAAAACACCTCTTACTGCCATAACCCTTATGACAGACTTGCTTAAGGCACCTGACCTGTCAGAAGAAAAGCGTCTTGACTATGTGGCAAAGATAGACCAGCAGACTAAGAGAATTACTTGGCTGATTAAAAATCTTCTTACATTATCTCAGCTAGAAGCGGATATGCTAGGACTTAAGAAGAAGGATGTAAATCTTAAGGGAATATTAGATAGTGTAATGGATATATTTGAGGTAATTGCAGAGGTACAAGAGGTTGAGCTTTCTCTGGAATGTCCAGAAGAAGTTTATATAAGATGTGATAGACAGTGGACCTTGGAAGCAATATGCAATATAGTGAAAAATTGTATCGAACATACCCCAAATGGAGGAAGTGTTAGCATCAAGGTAGAACAAAACAATCTAGCTACTGAGATAACAATTAAGGATACAGGGGAAGGAATAGACAAGGAACATCTTCCATACATTTTCAAACGCTTCTACAAAGCACCAGGCTCATCGAACAACAGCGTGGGCATCGGACTATCTATGTCCAAGCAGATAATAATGAGGCAGAATGGAAATATTACTGTGGAAAGTGAAGTTGGGAAGGGAAGTAGCTTTTTAATAAAATTATATAGAGTATAAATTATAATATTTAAGAGAGGCATGTGCGACAAAATAAGGTCACACATACCTTTTTTTTATTTTTGTGCAAAAATGCACAATCCCATCTGATACATTACACTCAGGAGGTGAATGACATGGCTATATCTGGTAATATGTTTGATTCAGATTTAAATAATATAATCAAATCAATTTTATATTCTGCCTGTCCCCTTACACCCTATAGCCGAAGAACCGAGAAGGTAAAGAAGGCTGAGGCCTATCTCAATAAGGCTATGAAGAATGTAAAGGCAGAGCTGTATCAATTTATGTATGCCATTAATATTTTTAAGTTTGTTCCGGTAACTTCGCACACAGAACTATGTACCAATGGTGAGGATATATATTATAACCCAGATGAGGTTATTGCTATGGTGGAGAAGTTTAAACATCACTCCACGGGTAAAGGTATAGTAGATATTGAGAAACAACTGGTACATATGCTAATGCATGGCTTGCTGGGGCATTTTCAGGATGAGCCTACATTTCGTAATAAGGACCTTGCCTGGGCTGTAATGGATGCTCAGGTTCACAGATTACTCCATAAGATTAGCAAAAAATACGATGGAATGGGTGAATTTGGGTGGGGGATTGAAGAAAAACTAAAAGGGAATTCCAAGGGATATTCTGATTACTACAAAGGCCTAAAGGATAGACAGCTTAGGAGGTTTTGGGATGATAATTATCAGTCCATTATGGTAGATAGACATGGATATTGGAATAAGAATTATGGGAAAAACTTAGAAGGAAATAATTCTACAGATAGCCAGGGGATTGGCAGTCAGGATATTGGTAACCAGAGTATTGGTAGCCAGAGTATTGGTGACAAATGGAAGGAAGCCAGAATGTTTATATTTGGCAAGGACACGTCTGCTGAATCGGTGGAAAAACAGATCGATGATATGGTGAATCGAAGCAATAAGAACCAAGAAGGACAGGGACATGGATATGGTGGAGGTGACTTGGGATTACATGTACAGGCATCGGAGGATAATGGTAGCTATAGATCCTTTCTCAAGGAATTCATAAAGGAAAGAGAGGTGGCCTGTGAGGATGTAAGCACCATTGACACTATGCTTTACACCTATGGACTTGACATGTATGGAGATGTTCCAATAGTAGAACCAAGTGAGGTAAATGAGCTAAGAAGACTTAATACCTTGGTCATAGCCATAGATACCAGTGGCTCCTGCAGTGGAGATGTGGCCAGCCGATTTGTCAGGGAGACAAGTACCATGCTAAGCGATGTAAAGGACAGTGTTAAATTCGACAATATATATCTGTTTCAATGCGATACTAGAATCGTGTATGAGGAATGCTATAGCTCTCCTGAGGAGCTTGATGATATGGAGGAGATGGATTTATATGGCTTTGGTGGAACGGATTTTAGGCCGGTGTTTGATAGGATAAAAAAGCTTATTGCGGAAAAAAATATTCAGGTAGATGGGTTAATATACCTGTCCGATGCTTATGGGGATTTTCCCGATGAAAAACCTGATTATCCTGTGTATTTTGTTCTGCCAGAGTCTGAGTGTATAGATGGTAAGCCTAAGAATAGCCGGGCGCCAGAATGGGTGAATTATAAGATAATAGAGGAGGATTAAGAGATGAGCAGTATTAAGGATGCAAAGCAGTATATTATGGATGGAATTAAGGTGTATCTTCTTAAGGATGATAAGGGGAATTATGTGATGAACGAGGTAAACAGATTACCATTTTATCTAGAGGGCTGTCCTGGCATAGGTAAGACCGAGATAGTAAGTCAGATTGCTAAGGAGCTGGGACTTGGTTTTGTAAGCTTTAGCCTTACCCACCACACTAGGAATTCCCTTCTTGGACTTCCTGTGATTAAGGATTTGGATTGTGGAAAATATACTGAGTACACCATGTCAGAGATAATAGCAAAGGTTATGGAAGCTAAGGAGGCAGGACATACAGAGGGAATACTTTTGTTAGATGAGTTTAGCTGTGTGTCAGATAGCATACTTCCTGCAATGCTTGCATTTCTGCAGACGAAAAATATAGGTGCTCACAGTCTGCCGGAGGGGTGGGTTATAGTGCTGTGTGGTAATCCACCAGAGTACAACAAGTCGGCCAGACGCTTTGATGCAGCCATTCTAGACCGTATTAGAAGAATAAGTATAGAGCTTGACCAGGAGGTATTCCTAGACTATGCCATAAGTAAGAATTATCACGATAATATAGTTCAGTACATAAAGCTAAATCCTGATGATATGTACAAGGTAAGCGCCAAGAAGGGTGAAGAGAGCTTAGTTACCTGTAGAGGCTGGGAGAACCTTAGTCATGCCATTAAGGGTATGGAGAGTATAGGGAAAAATGTAGATGAGAATGTGGTGTCTCAGTTTATTAAGGACGATAGAATAGCTAGTGAGTTCATAAAATTTTGGAGGCTTAATAAGGTTGGTCTTACTGCAAATGATATAGAAGACATTTTAAACGGAAGACTAAAGAAGTATTATGATAGATATAAGGATGAGAATTATAAAATATGGTGGAATGCCCTAGAGGTAATAACAGCCCATATAGACAGTAATCATAAGGGCTTAAATGACAAGCTACAGTATATGAATCTGGCAAATGATATATTAGGAGAGCTTAAAAATAGCAATTATGTATATGAGCAGATAATTGAAAGAAAAGCTAGCAATAATGGCTTGTTTGGAGGTCGTGCAGGTATAGATAGATGGAGGATAAGCAGTGGTAATTATCAGAATAAAACTCCACTAGAGGATGAGCTTCTTGATATGTGGCTAAATGAACTACAAGAATATGAAGCAGAGAACGGTGTGGATTTTTCTTGGGAGGCCGATAATGCTGATGAACAGGTGTTATCTGTTATTGCAAAGTTCTGCAAGGACTATGAACAGGAGTCAATGCTTTCCATGAAGCAGCTGGGCAAGGAGATGGGAAATGTATTGAAATTAGCAAGGATGAAGGATGAAACCCTTGCAGAGAAGATATATCATATTATAAATCATAATCCTATGTTTGTCAGGGCTTTGCATTACAGCAAAAATAAAGACTATATCCAGCTGTGTAAAGAAAATTACGCAGTTGGAGCATAGTCTTAGTAAGGGCGGTGGCTATGGATACATAGCTGCCGCTTCTTTTAACTCATTTTTGGTTTGCTCTGCTAGAGCTGGAGGGTAGTATAATATACATTCTGTACAGTACTGCTTGGCCCAGAGAGCTATACCATAATCGTTTGTTTCAGTACAGGTCACATCTAGCCACTGAGAGTAATCTATCGATTTGTTGGCAAAATATTCATCAAGCTTCTTTTTGTCCGCAGGTCTAATGTGTATATTTTTGCCGAAGCTATCTATAAGTCTGTTAACGATACTACTGCTTTTCTTACATAGCATGGAAACTCTAGTGGTCTCCCCTGCAATCATAACAGGGTGTGTCTTTGCATAATCGATGCTGTTAGGAAGAGTTTGGTGCTTGCCGATTTGATCCTTGGCAGAGCCATCATTGATGGTGTGTATCTCGGTTATTCTATCAACTCTATAGTTGGATTCCTCGTTATAGTAGGAATTATATGCTACCAGGTAACAGTACCCATTTGCCCACATTATTCTATACGGTGTAATTCTGTGTGGCTTGTCATAGCCTCTTAGAGGAACTAATTCCAGATTCTCATTATAGTAGCAATATACAATCTTAATATCCTCTTTCTTAGATATAAGGTGATGTAGCTTGTGAAGATTCTCCCTAAGGGTGGTGTCTATGGTTCTGTTATTAGTTGGTGCCAGATAGGAGGTCTGATTAAAGTATCCCGGACTAATGTTCTTTAGTGACTGAGTTATGGAGATAACCTCAGTGGTGTTGTAATAAGGGTGACACTCTATCATATTGATAAGGTCTGATAAGTCCTCTGGAGCCACGAAGGGCTCATAATAATAGTATCTGGTTTTGCTTTTTCCCTTCTTAGTTTCATCATCTAATGCAATCTGGTCTGTGATGTCTATGTATTCCTCAGAGTAGGCTGTGGCATAAGGATTTTTCTCTACCACATGAATCTTGAAATTAGCGTGTAGCTTAGTATTAGGCATATCATTAAGGTGTATGGAATCGCATATGTAATGGAATAAAAGTCTTTTGGTGGTGGATAAGTTGATGAAATTATTGTCAGCAGGGTCGTAGCATTTGTTTACATAATCTGTTATCTGAGAGTGAGTAAGAGGTCTTTCTTTACAGCTAAATAATCTGAGAATATTGATTATGTACATTATATTTGAACTCATATGGTACCTCCAAAAAATTTATTAATTCATGGGGAAATAATATCATATTGTGCAAAAATGCACAATCCATTGACTTAAAATAAAAGCATAGATATTTGTGGACTAAGAAAAGGGATTAAGGAGGATAAGATATGAGTGATTACATGAGAAGATTAAAAGAGGATTATCTGGTAGCGGAAAGAGGTTTGGCCATGACCAAGGGTGGCTTGCCCAACCAGCTTATTTGGGGAAGTAATACTAACAAAATTAGCAAGTTTCAAGCACCATATATGGATGCTGCCGTAGCCTATCATAATAAAAAGGAGCAGGAGGGCGGACATAGATTAATCTTGGCAACTGATGATAGAAATGTGGCTATGAAAACCGCCATACTTATATCCACCATGGAGAACTATCAGGAGGATGAGCAGGAATGGGCATGGGATTCCTATGATGAGGATTTTGATGATTATGATAATGATGGAAAGCTAGTGCATGTGGATTATCCCTTTTATGATGGTGGGGAAAAGACAGAGCTGCTTATGCAGAACATAGTGGCAAATATAAATGCAACTGGTTATAGTCAAGTAATATTTACTGGAGCAGATGAGATAGGGGACTGGAGAACGGTGTTTAATTCTCTTGCTATGTGTGAGCTTCCTTATCAGTATATACAGTTACCACCTAAAATGTTAGGAAATCCTGAGGTTCAAAGAATTATATATGAGAGGGGCTATAGGGTGTTAAAGCTACCAGAGCTAAAGGTGGATTACTATGTAAATGTAATGGAAAAGTTGATTAAGGAATCGGAATATACCCTGTCAAAGGAATGCAATATTACTAAGCTGGTAAAAAACCTAATGAAGAAAAGAGGGAGATATATGAGTGAGGAGGATGTGGCTACATTTTTAGATATGGGAGTAGATGCAGCCATAGAGGCTGGAAGGGAAAAGATCCTTAATATGGAGGATTTTAAGTCATTGGTAACTATAGAAAAGGCTTCGGCCTTAGACACCCTGGACAAGCTAATAGGATTAGATGAAGTAAAGCAGGCGGCAAAGGAGCTTCTTGCTGTATCTATAGAGCAGATGAATAACAAGGATTTAAAATGTGGCAGAGAGCATATGGTTTTTTATGGAAAGCCAGGAACTGGCAAGACCACCTGTGCTAAGCTTATGGCAAGACTTTTAGAGGAAGAGGGCTGTGGAAATGGAAGCTTTGTGGTGGCAACCCGAAAGGATATTATAGGAAAATATGTGGGTCACACTGCCCATCAGGTGGCAAAGTGCTTTACTCAGGCAAAAGGTGGAGTGCTATTTGTAGACGAGGCAGGCTTTTTCTTAAACGAAGGTGCAGGAGGCTTTGTTAAAGAGGCGATTAAGGAATTTGTGAGATATATGGAGGAGCTTGAGGATGTGACAGTTATATTTGCCATGTATCCTGAAGAAGCCAAGTCATTCTATGATTTAGATCCAGGACTTACTTCCAGAGTGAAGAGAAATGTGGAGTTTCAGGATTACTCTGCAGAGGAGTTAAAGCAGATTGCTGTGGAAATGTTCTCGGATAATGGATATAAGGTGGATAAGAATGCTGTACCACTAATATATGAATACATACATAAGGCTAAGGCAAAAGAAAGGGAAAGCTTTGGTAATGCCAGAGCCATGAGAAGACTGGTGGACATGGGAATCAAGGAGCTTAGTTTAAGGCATTATATGAATAAGTCTCATAAATCTGATAATAAAGCTAGGCGTATTATGGCGTCAGATATAAGAGGTGCCATAGAAAAGCTAGGAGAAGTAAAGGTGGAAAGACGAGTAATAGGCTTCGTTAATGAAAGTATGGATAAGTTGGTTTGTAAGGAGGGGTAGGATATGCCGTTAACAGTAAAGTATAAGAATACTAGCAATCATAAAATAGAAGCACATAGAATAGAAGGGGTTGCAAGGTCCAATCTGGCGGACTGCTCTAGGGAAAATGTAGAGCGTGCACTTGTTGAAAAGGATTATACTTCTTTGTGTTTTGTAAATCAGGGACTGTATATTTTAAATGAGGAGGACTTTGAATCAGATGATGGTTGGGGAGATATATTTGAAAGCCCTAACAGAGGGATTTGTCAGGTATGTGCACCACCACTACTTTTGGCATTATATCTGGGAAGATATGATTTAGTTAAAGGGCTTGTGGAGTCTGGGGAACAGCTTATTGTTGTTAAAGAAGAAACAGGTTGTAGGCCTATAGTAGGACATATTATAACTGACACTTCGGAAGCCAAGCTTTTTACCGTCGGACACTATATTATGGGTGATCCTAATATGCCTGACGAGCTTAGATTATATCTATGGACTATGATTGCGAGGGAGTTGCACAAGCAGTATGGTGAACTTAGAAGAGGGCAGGGATATAGCAGAATGTATGATGAGATACCATTACCTGTGGAGTTTTATTATATTACATTTGAAGAGGCTGATGATACAGGACTTATACTTTTCAAAAAACAGAAATATATAGATACATTTCTTCACAGCTTGAAATATGTGGGAGAAAGGAGAAAAAGGTATTTTAAAACTGTGCCCAATGACAATTGGAGGGATATTATCGGGAATAGAAATAAAAGAATCTCACTTTCCGTTGTCAAAATTCTATTAGAGCAGGGGTTATATGGTGTAGGAAACATGAAGCGTTTGATAATAAATAGATATCTTACCTACAAGATAGAAGACTTTGGAGCATTAGATAGCTGGGAGCTTGATATGTATGAGGAGATACATAAGTATTATGAGGGTGAGGATTTAGAACATATATATTATGGTTTGCTGATAAACCGATATGCCTGGCTGCAGGAGGACAAGAAGAAAGGGGGATATATATTCTTTGGCAAAAAGGGAAGAAAAGAAAGAGAAAAAAAGGAGGAATTGCTAGAACAAAGATTGTGGAGCATGATAAAAGACATATACCCTGTTGACCAACCATTGTTTCATCTGTTTACTCTATCTACAGCTGATAAACATCGCAGAGGCACAATGTTTTTATCAAAGAAAAGAGATGTGGGTATTCTTATGGAAATATATAAAAAGCTGACAGGAAAGCCCATAATAATAGATGCTGACTGCGTTGACCTAATGATTCAAGATAAAGATTACACTAGGGATGAGAATGGTTGTCGTTTAGAAAAGTTAATGTGGCTGGAAAAGGTGGATAGCTTCTCATATGATCAGAAGGAACCACTGGGAACATTACAGAAGACCATTATAGAACAAAACAGTCTAGACATACTTGCCCTAGCCATGAGAAAAGGCCTATTAAAGGGCAGACACAGCGACAAAGCCATAGAATACTGCCTGGAAAGAGAAGCATTGCTTAACAAGATTCCATGTATAGTGGCATATTCGGGAAAGTGATTTAATTCTGTGTGGAAAAGAAAGGTATAACAAAATACTAGGATGTGCGCAACAACCTACATTCCGGCCGCGAAAGTAAAAATGTCGCTTAAACAATAAAACAGCCCTGCAAGCACATCTAGGGGCGAAGGTGACCTCTTACAGTCGCCGTAGTCCCTATGGTGTGTTGCAGGGCGTCATATTGTCAGTATTTACAGGTTAAAGTACCTATCGAACTCCGCTGGATGAGGAATCTTAGAAAGCTCGAAGCATTCCTTTCTCTTGTTAGCAATAAAGTTCTTGATAAGCTGCTCTGGGAATACTCCACCTGCAGTAAGATAATCATGGTCAGCCTCAAGAGCATCAAGTGCTGCATCAAGAGTAGTAGGAAGACTTGAAAGCTTAGCCTTCTCCTCATCTGACAATGTATAAAGGTTAAAGTCGTATGGTCCCCAGCCATTAGCATGTGGATCAATCTTATTCTTAACACCGTCAAGACCAGCCATAAGAATAGCTGCATATGCAAGATATGGATTACAAGTAGCATCTGGGTTACGAATCTCAAATCTTCTTAGGTTAGGAGTCTTAGCGTATGCTGGGATACGAATAACTGCACTACGGTTAGAAGTTGCATAACCAACAGTAACAGGAGCCTCAAAGCCAGGTACAAGTCTCTTAAATGAGTTAGTACTTGGATTAGTGATAGCACAAAGTGAAGAAATGTGCTTTAAGAGACCACCCATAAAGTAGTGAGCTGTCTCACTTAAGTGTGAGTAACCATTGTCATCTGAGAACACTGGCTCTCCGTCCTTTAGAAGAAGCATGTGTACGTGCATACCATTTCCAGCCTCGCCGTAAACTGGCTTTGGCATAAATGTAGCAACCTTGCCATACTTAAGAGCTGTATTGTGAATAATGTACTTAATCATCATAGTGGCATCTGCCATCTTAGACATCTGACCAAGCATAGGCTCAATCTCAAACTGTCCTGCAGCACCAACCTCTGGGTGATGATACTTTATAGGAATTCCAGCCTTCTCCATCTCAAGACACATCTCTGAACGACACTCGTAAGAAGTATCAAATGGCTTAGCAACATGATAGTTCTTCTGGTGAGCAACTACACAGCCCTTGCCCTCAGTGTCAGAATTCCAGTAAGCCTGTGAAGTGTCCACGTGCATAGAAATCTTCTCAGGTGAAACTGACCAACCTGCATCATCAAATAAATGGAACTCGAACTCAGGAAGGATAAGCATAGTATCTGCAATTCCTGTGTCCTTCATATACTGCTCGGCAGCTAAAACTATATTTCTAGGATACTGGTCTAAAGGTCTGTTGTTAGGGTAATCAATAACCATTGCATTACCTGTGATAGAAAGTGTAGGAACACCACAGAATGGGTCAACCATTGCTGTGTCAAGGTCTGGTATAAATACCATATCACTCTTCTCAACCACTGCGTATCCGTAGTTAGATGCATCAAAGCCGATACCCTCTGTTAAAGTTGATTCTGAAAACTGACCTGCAGGGATTGTAACATGACGGAACTGTCCGTTAATGTCTACAATCTTAAAGTCGATCATCTGGATATTATTGTCCTTAATCATATCCATAAGCTCTTTAACTGTTCTTGCCATAAGTAAAAACCTCCATAAAATTAGTAGTTGTGGTAATGCCAAATCCGGTGGCGTTACCTTAGGTGCAAAAGCACATTTTCCAGTAATTATAGAATAAAATAAAATGTGTAAAATTGCAATAAAATGTATGGGAAAATGAGGTGAAAAAACGATAAAAAACAGTCTCAAATACTGAGTAAACAAGTAAGGCTGTAATAGAATTTATTTCTATGCTGAGTCAAACATATTATTTATCAAGAATAGCAAGATGCTTCTTAACATATTCAGAGTTACCTGTGTGCTGGCTGTATTCCTTGGTGCTCAGGCAGATTTTACGCTGGCATGGAACATTGCAGATATAACTATGGGACTTATGGCTATCGTTAATATTGTGGCTATATTCCTACTTGGCAAGGTGGCATTCAAGGTGTTAAAGCATTATGAGATGAAGAAAAAGGCCGGAGAGGATCCTGTGTTCTATGAGGATGAGGTAGGACTTACAGGAACTGTCTGGACTAGAGATAGAAAATAATAAAGTGAAATAAAAAACAAGGACGAGGAATTTACTTAATGGCCGGCCTTGTTTTTCTATATAATCTCTTGGATTTTGTCGAGAGTCAGTTGATAAAATGACGAAAAATTACCAATTATAAAAACCGAAATTATCGAATATGTAAAAAATGCAAAAAAACGCATTTTTACCATAAAAAAATTCTTTTCACATGAGAAAAATTGATATATAATTACAACTATCTTATTTTTATTAAAAGGAGAGCAAAAATGAAGCAGGATATGATTGTTATTCTCGATATGGGAAGCACAGAAAACACAGTTATTGCAAGACAGATTCGTGACATGGGCGTGTACAGTGAGATTCACCCACACGACATTACGCCAGAGGCACTTAAGGCTCTTAATAATGTAAAGGGTATCATCTTAAATGGTGGTGAGAACCGTGTAGTAGATGGTGTAGCAGTAGATGTTGACCCAGCAATTTACGACTGTGGATATCCTGTGATGTCTATAGATCATCCAACAGCAAAGTGTGACGAAAAGTACGATACTATGCCAGCAGAGGATGAAATTAAGAAGTTCGTATTCGATACTTGTAAGTCAGAGGCTAATTGGAACATGAAGAACTTCATCGCAGACCAGGTTGAGCTTATTCGTAAGCAGGTTGGCGACAAGAAGGTACTTCTTGCACTTTCAGGTGGAGTTGATTCATCAGTAGTTGCTGCACTTTTAATTAAGGCTATCGGCAAGCAGCTTGTGTGTGTTCATGTAAACCACGGCCTTATGCGTAAGAATGAGTCAGAGAATGTTATCGATGTATTTAAAAATCAGCTTGATGCAGAGCTTATCTATGTTGATGCTACAGATCGTTTCTTAGACCTTCTTGCAGGTGTGGACGAGCCAGAGCAAAAGAGAAAGATTATCGGTAAGGAGTTCATCGAGGTATTCGCAGAGGAAGCTAGAAAGCTTGAGGGCATCGACTTCCTTGGACAGGGAACAATTTACCCAGACATTATAGAGAGTGGTACAAAGACTGCAAAGGCAGTTAAGTCACACCACAATGTAGGAGGACTTCCTGAGGATCTTCAGTTCGGTCTTGTAGAGCCACTTGCACAGCTCTTCAAGGACGAGGTTAGAGCTTGTGGAGTTGAGCTTGGTCTTCCAGCAGAGATGGTATACCGTCAGCCATTCCCAGGTCCAGGACTTGGAGTTCGTTGCCTCGGTGCTATCACTCGTGAGCGTCTCAATGCACTCCGTGAGGCAGATGCAATCCTTCGTGAGGAGTTTGCAAAGGCAGGCCTTGACAAGAAGGTATGGCAGTACTTCACAGTAATTCCAGACTTCAAGGCAGTAGGTGTAAGAAACCACGAGAGAAGCATGGGATATATGGTAGTTATCCGTGCGGTTAACACAATCGATGCAATGACAGCTGAGATAGAGAGACTTGATTATGATTTCTTGGAGAAGGTTGTGGACAGAATCACTACTGAGGTTCCAAGTGTAAACAGAGTTTGTTATGAGCTTACTAAGAAGCCAGTAGCGACTATAGAGTTCGAATAAGATGGATTCCCAATGAAACAAGTTGAACTAAAGCTGGAAAATCTTTTTTTAAAAAGGATTTTTCAGCTTTTTTATTGTCATCACCTCAAAATTACCCTATAGGGTACTATATAAAAGAAATGGTACCCTATGGGTACCCCCAATGGTCCTTGACCATAATTATTTTACCATGCTATCCTACCCTTAGAATTTGGCTAGAAGCATCAAAATTTACAATAATGTAAATTTTGATGAGCACAGCTGAAAATGGTGAAAAACCATAAAATAAACAAAAAAGGAGAAGGTGTATGGGATTAATAAAAGCAGCTTTTGGTGCGGCGAGTGGAGTTCTTGCAGACCAATGGAAAGATTATTTTTACTGTGAAGCTCTTCCTGAGAATGTTTTAGCGGTAAAAGGAAAGAAAAAAACATCTGGAGGTGACAACATCATTTCCAATGGTTCTGTTATTGCGGTTGCAGACGGACAGTGCATGATTATTGTGGAGCAGGGCAAAATTGTTGATGTTTGTGCTGAGCCAGGAGAATATACATACGATATGTCTACAGAGCCATCCATTTTTAGTGGGGATTTAGGTACAAGTATTCATGATGTGTTTGCAAATATTGGAAAGCGTTTTACTTTTGGTGGGGAAGCGCCTAATGATCAGAGAATATACTACTTTAATACCAAAGAGTTAATGGGTAACAAATACGGAACACAAAGTCCAGTGCCATTCCGTGTAGTGGACAACAATATTGGTTTAGATATGGATGTGTCCATTCGTTGTTTTGGTGAATATAGCTATCGTATAACAAACCCAATTTTGTTCTATACAAATGTATGTGGAAATGTGGAGCAGTCTTATACTAGAGATAAGATAGATAGTCAGCTTAAATCTGAATTGCTTACCGCCCTTCAGCCAGCCTTTGCAAGGATTTCAGAGATGGGAATCCGTTATAGTGCCCTTCCGGGTCATACTATGGAAATTGCAAATGCATTGAATGATATTCTCTCTGCAAAATGGGCAAATCTCCGTGGTGTTGAGATTGTGTCCTTTGGTGTTTCAAGTGTAAAGGCCTCAGACGAAGATGAGGCTATGATTAAGGAGTTGCAGAGAAATGCAACATTTAGAAATCCAACAATGGCAGCAGCTCATATGGTGGGTGCACAGGCAGCGGCTATACAGGCGGCAGCATCCAATCAGGGCGCAGGTCCTGCTATGGCAATGATGGGAATGGGTATGGTACAAAATGCAGGTGGAATAGATGCTCAAAGCTTGTTTGCTATGGGACAGCAGGCACAGCCGGCACCACAGCAGGTGCAGCAAGTGGCACAGCCAGTGCAGCAGACACAGCCAACATCGCAGACAGCTGCATGGCAATGTAGCTGCGGAGCAGTGGTAACAGGAAAATTCTGTGCAGAATGCGGAAGTAAGAAGCCAGAAGTAGAAGGTTGGACATGTAGCTGCGGAGCTGTAAATAAAGGAAAGTTCTGTCCGGAATGTGGAAGTAAGAAACCGGCAGGAGTACCACAGTACAAGTGTGACAAATGTGGTTGGGAGCCTGAAAAGGGTGTGAAGCCACCAAAGTTTTGTCCAGAGTGTGGAGACCCATTTGATGATGGAGATTTAGTTTACTAGGAAAAGGGGAGTTAATAATGGGATTATTTGGTAAATTATTTGATAAAAAGGAATGTGCTTTTTGCGATAACGAGATTGGACTTTTTGGCAATCGTAAATTAGAGGATGGTAATATGTGTAAGGAGTGTGCGAAAAAGCTATCACCATGGTTTAGTGAACGCAGAAGTAGCACTGTTGCACAGATTGAAGAACAGCTTGCATACCGTGAAGAGAATAAAAAGGCAGTGGAAGCATTTAATGTTACATATTCCTTGGGAACTGATATGAAAGTACTTATGGACGAGGATGCTGGCAAATTCATGGTAACAAGAGAGAGAAATCTTATGGAGGCAAATCCTGATGTTCTTGATTTTTCTCAGGTAACAGGCTGTATTTTAGATATTGATGAACATCAAACAGAGGAGATGAGAGAAGATAACGAAGGAAATGAAGTTAGCTTCCGTCCACCACGTTATTTTTATAGCTACGATTTCCGTATGATAATTAAGGTTAATCATCCATATTTTGATGAGATTTCCTTTAACCTTAATACATCTGATGTTGAAATCAATCCACATAACGGAATGACAACAAGACCAAATCCACAGTCTAATCCAAACTACAGAGAATACGAGGATATGGGCAGAGAGATTAAGAAAATCTTAACTCAGGCACGTAGGCAGGTAAGAGAGGATGCCAGAGCAGCGGCAGCACCAAAGACAGCAGTAATTTGTCCATGCTGTGGTGCAACAACTATGCCAGATGCAAATGGATGCTGTGAGTACTGTGGCGGCGCATTAAATGGATAAAAAATGTTTTGAAAGCTTATGTAGATAAAAAAATACCGAGTACAAGTTTACCCTTGTAGCTCGGTATTTTTTTTGATGTTATATTATTATGTGTTTCAACTATGATTTCTAAGCTTTTTTCTCAGATTTAATTCAAACGCCACAAAGTTTAGTACCAGCGCACCAAGCCAAGCAACAGTATTTGCCCAGGCAGTTGCCACAAATCCCATTTCAGACACAAACAGTATAATAATCATAACACGAATAACCATTTCCAGTACACCTGAAAGCATAGGCACAAAAGGGTGCCCCATAGCCTGACAGCCACTTCGATATACGAATAAGAAATTGATAAAAATCATGGTATATCCGCATATAGGCATAAACTCAGCCACTAAGCTAATAGGCTTTTCTCCAGTGAGCATGAAGCCGGCTAAGGTTCGCGGAATAAGGACCATGGTAGCTCCAAGCATTATATATGCTATGGTGACAATGATAAGGCTAACCTTAAGTCCCTCACGAATTCGCTTATACTTTCCGGCACCATAATTCTGGCTGGTGAAGGCGGACATTGCGATTCCTGTAGAACAGCCTGGCTCGATAAACAGGTTAATGTATTTACCACATACAGAGTAGGCTGAGGTAAATGCAACACCTAAACCATTTACAAAGTACTGGATAACCATAATGCCAATAGAAGTAATAGAATTCATAAGAGCCATAGGAACTCCATTTTTAAGTAGGTCTAGCACCATAGATAAGCTTCTTCTAAAATCTCTTCTTTCAAGCTGAATAATATCTATCTTTTTAAGCTTTCGAAGACAGACCAGTATGGAAACAAACTGGGCTGTAACAGTAGCTATTGCTACGCCGAAAACTCCCTTATCAAATACAAATATAAATACCAGATTAAGTACAATGTTTATCACAGTGGATATAACAATTGCTATAAAAGGTGTCTTACTGTCTCCTAGGGAACGAAGAATAGCACCACATAGATTGTAGCCTATGGTTACTATAAGACCACCGAAGATCACATAGCCGTAGGTTAGGCTGTCATCAATTATAAGTGTAGATGTCTGCATAAGCTTAAGAACAGGCTTTAAGGCCAGGATACTACCGGCAGTAAGTACAATTGTGATCACAAGGCAAAGCTTTATAGCAGAGGCAATGGAACGCCTTAGAACTTCGTATTTATTTGCACCGTAATGCTGGGCGAAAATTATGGAGAAGCCACCTGCTAAGCCATTAGAAAAGCCAATAACAAAATAAGTCAGGGATGACATATTTCCCACAGCGGCAAGGGCGTTATCCCCTAATCCTTTACCTACAATAACTGTGTCAGCAACATTATATATCTGCTGAAGCATATTGGTGAAAAATATAGGAACGAAGAATCTTAGGATTAGCCTAGAAACCTTTCCCTCTGTTAAATTGTAGGTCTGTTGCTGTTGCATATTAAACCTCGTAGTTAAGCTGTGTATTTTATAATTGAAAATTTCATCGTAGACAGAAAAATTATATCATAGAGTCTGCTAATGTTCACTCTTTTTTTGTGTGCAACAATATATGCGCAATAATATACTACTGCCTTGATATTTTCTTTATTGGTTGCACAAGTATATGCTATAATACCTGATATAAGTACCGAGAAAGGAGCACCAACACCTATGAAAAATATCCCCCTATCCATATACATACTATTTCTACTCATCCTACTGCTATCAGGCTGTAAGCTGGCCAAGAAGAAAACCAATCACGAGGACTTTCTGGATTACTCTGTCATGAAGGGTATACAGGGCTTTACTGCTATGGCAGTTATCCTGCATCATGTCACTCAGACAGTTACTCAATATGGACAATTCAACAAGGGTCTAATAAACATATTTGTAGACGCTGGAGTGTTGTTTACAGGACTGTTTTTCTTCTGTTCCGGATACGGACTTATGACCAGCCTATTAGAAAAGGAAGACTATCTAGATGGATTTATTAGAAGGCGTCTGCCAGCTATAGTGGTGCCATTTTTTGTATGCAACTGGCTGTTTATAGCTGTAAATCTTGCCACAGGCTACAGCCCCAAACCGCTGGAGTTGGTAGCATATATAAGTGGAATTGTGCTGATGAACGATCAGATGTGGTTTATTGTAGAACTGGCAGTGCTGTACATTGCATTTTACTTAATATTTAGAAAGAGAAAATCGGATAGGAAAGCTTTAATCACTATGGCAATATTTATAGCCCTAATGACAGGAGTGAGCCTGCTATTAGGACATGACAATCTTCCAAGCACACTGGGATTGTGGTTCTATGGTGAATGGTGGTATAACACCACCTGGTTATTCTTCGTAGGACTTCTTGTGGCAAAATATAAGGAAAATGTAGTTGGGTTTGCAAAGAAAAATTATGTCTGGCTACTACCTGTAGCATTAGTGATAAATGCACTAATAAGCATAACTTCAACATACATACTCTATGGCTTTGGATACTACACTAGCTCAAATTTGGATAAGCTAATTACGGCAGTGACCCAAAGTGCCATGGTAGCAATATTTGTCTTAAGCTTCTTCCTAATAACCATGAAGCTTCGCTTTAAAAATTCTGTGCTTAGCTTTATGGGTAAGCGAGCGTTGGAGATATATTTGCTGCAGAATATATTTATTACAAAGCTACACTCTATAATAGAAAATGATCTGTTATTTTATCTGGGAGTTTATGTGGGCACGCTGGTGCTTGCCATAGTGATACATTGGCTGAATCAGAGGGTGATATGTATTTTGCGTAGGTCATAGCTGCTAATAGGAAGGTGAAATATTAAAATCGCAGGTCTTTGAGGGATGATAATCATCCCTCATTTTTTGTGTTAAGAATGAGCCAAGCGACTTTATGCTTGCATATTAATCCATTTGACCAATGTACAATTGTTCCCTTTTCAATACATTCCCTCAACCACTCGATTTATGTCTTATAATTATTATTTTCCCTCGACAAAATGTACGCGAAAGTTTAATAGAAATAGGTTATTGTCTATATACACTAAGAGAGACGAAAAGAAAAGACCTGATACCCCGGAGTGGCTGTCATAAATATTGGACATGTTATAGGAGGAAGCAATGATAAAGATAGAAGAAAAACAGTTATGGGAATTGAATAATGTAATGGTTTTAAGAACCAAGGTTCAGCAGGATTTGGTAGATAACACCTGTAAGGAGATGGAAGAAAAGATTGTTTCCTTGGGTGGAAAAAGGGTGGCAAATCCTATAACAGCAACACACTCGGTGGAGGGAAATATGGCAGATGTGGAAATAATTATACCACTGGACAAGCCACTGTACGAACTAGGAGAACTGTATAGAGATATATTTAGAATAGAAAATGCTATCAAATTGAGCTATACGGGTGATTCCCAGAACATACATAAAGCAAGTGAGGAATTACAGCATTACATAGATAGGGAAAAGCTACAGCCTGTAACACCGGCCTACAATGTGGTTAGCATAAAAAAGGAAGGAACAAAAATTGCATTAAAACTGACAGTTTATATAGGAATTAAAAAAGCTGTATAATCAACTGTTTAGTTGAATTATATAAATTAAAGAGAAAGGAGGAGCGCCGTATGTATAGAAAGTTCGACGATTGTGAAGCTTTAAATAGCATTGGACCATCATTTGAGGAGCTTTCACCAGAAGAG
Source organism: Wujia sp. (assembly GCA_045543915.1). GTDB lineage: Bacteria > Bacillota > Clostridia > Lachnospirales > Lachnospiraceae > Coprococcus_C. The sequence continues at coordinate 2,220 of JAZPXZ010000048.1, read as the reverse complement.
ATGGAGTTAAGTGATGGTATGGGCGGCTGGGAAGTTGTTGCCAAGTATACAGTTAAGGTAGCAAAGTTCACTAGCGTAGGTTGTTACGTAGGTTTATCAATATCAATTATTGCGTACACTGTTGCAACAAATTAAGTTTAGATTGGAGAAAAAATGTATAACGAGAAAAATTTCGATGTTGCATTGGATTCAATTGGTCCGGCTTTTGAAGAATTAAGTAATGAAGAACTTATGAACACTGATGCTGCTGCGCTTACATTTTTTGTAGTAACAGGAAAAGTATTGCTAAGTGCCTTAGGTGGAAGTGCCGTTACTTTTACTATAGATAAACTTAAATAATTAACTAGTAAGTGATGCCGGTATATTAAAGTTAATAAGACTTTGATATATCGGCATTTTTTAATATAAACCGACAAAAAATGCATGGAAAGGGTGGTAGAAAATAGCTATGGACATGAAGGAAATAAATATTAAGAGAATGATTAACGCTCTTACAATTAAGGAAAGACAACCCATTCTGAAAAATGTGAATGTGGAAAGCGATAATATAAAAATCTGGAAAAGCATAAAAAGCAGATTAAATGACAGGCAGATTGAGCAAATGATTGGAATTCGAGGCTTAAGTCATCAGGAATTTAACAATACCATCCAAAACCTGGGAGCCATTATTGATAAGGAAATAATAGATGAATTGTGTAGGAAAGTCAGTGCTTCAAGCTGGTATAAGGTTTTTTGTCAAGTCATGAGTAAGGATGTGGTTATTCCTGGGACACTTATTAACTGGGATTTGACATTGCTTGTTATGCACTTTGTGAATTGGGGGATAAGTCAAATTAGTGCTGCCGCCATGAAGCTTAAGCATATATCTGTGGATACAGATGTGTTTGGTGCCCTTGAGCAATATTTGTACCAGTCAGTATTCACCTTAGCGGCAAAGGCTTCAGTGTACGAATACAACAAGGAGAAGAATAAGCGCAAGGGTGAAAAGTACACCATTAAAAGCTTCGTAATAGAAAAGCTGAGTGACAGAGAAAAACTGATGGCATTTTTTTATGAATATCCGGTTTTAGCCCGCAGACTATCAGTTAAAATAGATTTTCTGTCTAACAGCATAATAGGAATGCTTAAGAATATGGATGAAAACTATAGTGACATAAAGGCATTCTATAACATTTCTTCCCCAAAAATCACCCACATAAAATGTGGCTCCGGAGATACTCATAGACAGGGGAAAACAGTATGCATTCTAACTATGGGTGACACAAAGCTTGTGTACAAGCCATATGAGGATGAGCTGGGTAAGAAATTTGCAGATTTTATAGCTGAATACAACAAGCATACGGGAAATGTAAAAATACAGACTTTAAGGAATTTGTATTTTGAAGGATTTACGGTGTTTGAATACATAGAAAACGAAGAGTGTAGCCATAAGCATCAGGTGCATTGCTTTTATAATCGCATTGGACAGCTGCTGTTTATTTTGCATATGCTAGGTGCTAATGATATGCACTGTGAAAATATTATTGCAAATGGCGAGCATCCTATGATAGTGGATTTTGAAACATTAATAGGTAATTATAGCTATGACAAAAAGGATGGGAATGCATTTGATGGTTTTGTTAAGGAGTTTTATGACTCTGTTGTAAATATAGGCTTTTTGCCGGTTGCAGTAAAGGGGCTGCAGTTAGGAGGACTAAATAACCAGGGGGGAACCCAAAGTATAGAGCATGAGGTTATTCAGAAGCTGGATGATCAAAATATCATGTTTAAAAAGAAGAAATTTGTTCTGGCATCTAATAAGAATCTTCCTATATTAGACGGCCAGATGCAGGATTATAGCAATTATGTTAGCGATATAATATCCGGATTTGAGCATGCATTTTATATATTTAAAACAAATAAGGAGGAGCTTAAGGCTGCCCTTCAGGTGTTTAATAATACTGATGCAAGAGTGGTTATTCAGGCAACACAAAACTATGCAGATATTATAGATTACAGCAGTCATCCTAAATATCTGTATGACATGCTGGATATGGAGAAGCTGTTTGAAAATATAATCAATCCATATCATGGGGTAACGGAAGCTATTTTGTCTGAGATAGAAGACCTGCACAATTGCGACTTTCCTATATTTTTCACTAATTCAAGTGACAGGAGCTTATATAACTATTTTGGATTATGTGCCAAGGATTATTTTAAGTCTACGATTTGGGAGAATAT
>JAZPXZ010000047.1:0-3619 GCA_045543915.1 Wujia sp. | reverse complement strand
GCCTCTCCGTTCTTAGCCCAACCAAGCCAGCCGTAGTTTTGGGCATGTACTCTGTAGTAAACATCATAGTAATCTGCGTGCTCACCAGTAAGCTGAATCATTATAGCCTCAAGTCTCTTGGACTCTCCTGAAGTTCCATTCATATCTCCGTCTGCTGACCATGGTAACCAACCATAGGACTGACAATGTGTGGTATACTGAATTCCAAGGTCTAAATCTTCGCAGCTTTCAGCCGGATTAACCACTATGTTTATACCCTCTAACCTCTTAGATTCTCCACTTGTTCCTGACATTGAGCCATTTGACTCCCATGTCCTTATGTCATCATCCTCACCTTCCCAGCCGTAGGTCTGGATGTGAGTTCGATAGCTAACATTAATCTCTGGTGCTATGAATGGTTCTGCAGTACCAGCATCTTCGCCATCATTGCTTCCACCGGCTGAGCCTGTATCTCCTCCGGTTGTTCCACCTGTGGAGCCTGTATCGTCTCCAGTTGTTCCATCAGTATTACCTGTATCGCCACCTGTTACTGGTTTATCGGATTTGTTCTTTACAATCACCGTACATGTAGCTTTTTGATCCCCTGTATTAGTTTTTACTGTTATAGTCGCCTTTCCTGGACCCACCGCTGTTACAAATCCATTTTTGTCAACAGTAGCAATATTTGCATCTGATGATGTCCACGACACTGTGTCATCCATTACATCGCTAGGGCTTACTGTGGCTGAAAGCTGCGCAGTAGCTTCCTCTGTCCCTATTACAAGATTGATACTAATAGGACTTACCACAACTCCACTAACAGCAGAGTAGGTTTTAACTGTAAGGCCCTTGCTTGGTTCACTTTCAGAATAATCATCGTTCTCACACTTTTTAGCATAGAATGTATAGCTTGTTCCTGCATTCAAGCCTGTGAACACATTACTTTCCTGCCAATTGATTCCATCCTTGGAATAAAGACACCCTTCCAACTCATTAAGCGTTATCTCTGTCTGGGTTCTAGATTTCAAGGTAGGAGCATCAGGGGTAGCAAACCTATCCTTCACCTTGACAGTACAGGTATCTGTTTTATTTCCATCCTTGGATGTGACAGTTACAGTCACCGAACCAGAGTCTACTCCTATTACATTGCCCAATTCATCTACAACAGCTATTCCCTCATCATCGCTTAACCAGGTCACATCAAGGACGGTTGCATTAGTTGGTGCTATATTGGCAGCTATAGCTTTCGATTCTCCCACTCCTATAGTATATACATCAGACTCTATAGAAACGGATTCAACCGGTCTATAATTTGTAAATGCTTTGACTCTCATATTTGCACCGTATCTATCGTACATATCCTCCCAGCTACTTCCATCATAGCTTAGGTAGCTTTGACCCAATGCTCCAGTAGCCGTGTATTTAAAATATCCATCATTATTTGATGCATCTACAAATGCTGAGGCACCTTTTCCAACATAGCCATCAGTAGTCAATGTATTTTTTACAACTACAGAGAATTTTTCTCCCTTATCCAATACCACCCTTTCATCCAGCTTCACTGTATGATACCCGGCATATGGTTCTAAACCTTCAACTGGTTCAGAAAGCAACGGTTCTCCCAGAGGGGTTCCGCTTTCTGTAACCTTGTATACCTGAATACTATATTTCATATTAGGCACCGTTGTGTAAAAGCCCACAGCTTCAAGCTGCTGAGCACTATTTTGTGCTGTAAATACATTCGCAGCATACACACTATCATTACCACTTTCACTACTTATCTCAAACAATGCATAGGATCCATCATACTGGTAATTGTAGTCATAATTATTTACATCTTCAAAATCAAATGCAGTTGCCACATTATAGGACGAGTCAACATACATAAGTCCTATATCATAGTAGGATACCCAAAAATACCCATCATTACTATATGGATTAGTAGCTCCATGGCTATTCTTGACAAGCCACGCACCATTTCCTTGTGGAGTATATTCTTCATTGTCAATAGTTTTGGCAAATAGCTCTGCATCAATATTATCATCCCAGCCTACCAGAGATATCTCATGGTTCTGACCATATGTACATGGATTATAAAACAACCATGTATCATTTCCGTCGATTTGCACCTCTTCCAAATATGTGTCACTATAACATAATGAGGAATCCAAACTTCCATATTCCATTATCTTCTGCTTTATACTAGCTGGGTCACTCATAGATATCCAGTAAGCATTTTGCAAATGTGCCACACAAGCCTCATAATCATAGCTTGGGTCAACGGATGTGACACCCGTGTACTTAGTAGGAACATCTTCATACTTCATGGTTGTTTCATCTGCAGGGGAAATCCAGCTTGCTAATGCCATGGTTGTAAAATAGGAATTTCCTCCTATTGTTAGGTAGCTCTCGCCATCAGCAATTACCTCTACCTTATCACCTGTAGTTCCACCTAGAGGGTCTGCTACTCGATTATATGTGAAAAACGCAAGCTGTGCCTCTGAATAATTGGGTTCTCCTTCCACTCCGTCAACTCTTCCATCAATTATTGCGTCACTTTCAGCAGAGCTTATAGCAGCAAAAGCCCAACATGTTCCATAGCTTCCCTGATTCTTTACAGAAGTTACATGTCCCTTAGTTCTGGCATCATAGCTAGACGGAAGTGTTCCATTACCATGTAACCCCCACGAGTAGTTATCTATAATTGCAGATTCGCTTTCAGACGCAGGTACTGTATACCCCACTGGAATATGTCCATAATTTTCTCCTTCTATCTCTTCAGCCTTATTTTCATCTATAATTAGATTATCTAATTCCTCTTCGGCTGATACAACAGGGCCATTCAGCATTCCTAATCCAAATGTCAAAGCAACTAATACACTTAATATTTTCCTCTTCATTCACACACCGCCTTTTCAAAAACTTTTAAGATTACGCATAAAATTCAATTTCAAATATTCAAATTAACACTATTTTCATTTTATCATAATTGAAGATTTTAGTCATCAAAAAAGGGACACAAATCAAATGTTTTGTGTCCCTTACTAATACTATTTAATTTTCTATGTATGCATCCTGGCTAGTGGATGTTATCTCCATATATGTATCAGCCGGACCATTAGCTCCCTTAGGAACCACTACTATCTGAATTCCCTCAAGTCTTCTGGATAGTCCTGCTGTTCCTGCAGGGTCACCATTCTTGGCCCAGCCAAGCCAGCCGTAGGTTTGTGCATGTACTCTGTAGTAAATGTCGTAGTTATCCGCCATCTCTCCTGTAAGAGCTATACATATAGCCTCTAAGCGCTTTGATTCGCCATGGGTACCTGCCATCTGGCCATCCTGTCTCCATGTTGTAGGGTCTTCCAAATCTGCACCCTGCCAGCCATAGGTCTGCACATGGGTTGCATAGGCTATACCACCTTCACAGTCTCTGTTGGTAAGCTTTATCTCGATACCCTCAAGTCTCTTGCTTTCTCCTGAGGTTCCCGACATCTGACCATTATATTTCCAGCCCTGCCAGCCATAGGTCTGTACATGAGTGCGGTATGATACATTTACATCCTCGGTACCAGGAACTATAGGATTTGTATTGCTGGTTGATGGGTAGTTTACTATAGGTGAGCTACCCTCCTTAGCATCA
>JAZPXZ010000046.1:0-2633 GCA_045543915.1 Wujia sp. | reverse complement strand
ATAAGCTTGCTACTAACAAATATATTGGTGCAGATATTCCTGGAGAGGAAAGAGAGCTTCTTCGTGATACCTTCTTTAAGAAAGACGCAAGAGGGTATTACAAAGTAATCAATGAAGCAGATTATAAAGTACCAATTAAGGAAATAGAAAATATATGTGAACATCAGCTTTTTATGGAAGCATATAAGAAAATTCACGATGCTGAGCCATTAAAAAGCGTGATTGATTTAACAATAGAAAAGGCTTTAGGCGATATTAAGAAGTTTCTTTCTGATAAGCCAGGAACAGATATTAATTTAGATTTACCAGGATTGATTAAGGTTGGACAGTATGAGAAGCCTGTATATAAGGATATAAAGAAGGGAACAGAAAAATTCAGGAGTGGAATGGCAAGACAGCTTAATGATATTAAGTGTGATGTTCCTATTCTCATGAAATCTCTTAAGAACAAGCTTGTTCAGAATCTTACTGTTGAAATTGATAATGTGATAAAGCATCATGGACCATTTATTGCTATGCATATGATAGGTGCAGAGGGAATAGTAGGACTAGAGTATGATACCGGAATAATTAAAGCTGTTAAGGATTTAGAGATGCTTCAGAGGTCATATCAGTCAACAGGTGAGTATAGTAGAATTATTGAATCTATACAAGCAATGGTTTCTAAGAAGCTTTTTGCCTTTCCTTCGGCTAAGAGAGAGGCTGAGAGCGGATATTATGATGCTTGTGTTAAGGAAGCATTGGCGTCGGAAAGAACAATTTTGGTTGATGGTTTAGATTCACAGGATGTATTCGGTGATACTATTAGGATGCTTCGGGCAAAGGCTGAAAGACTTAACGATATTTACTCTCAGTTTGATGAAGACTTAAAAACTGCCGTTGAGGACCTTGCCATAAGAGGAAAAAGAACAATTGACTATCTTCTTAAGGAAGCAAAGCATAAAGAATTCCTGCCTTCAGATTACATTACTGAAGCAAGAATCAATGAGGTTAAAAAGGGTATTATTGATGTTTATACAAGAAATGAAGCTAATATCGATAATGGCAGACCAATTGTAGTAAAGGATGTAATGGAAAAGGTATATAAGAACGCTTTGATTGGTATCGGTGTTTATGCTCCTGAAAAACTTATCTCTGTTGCATTTTCGGACAGAATACCATCTCTTCAAGAGACAAATATCATGTTTGTATCGCCTACTAATGATAGAAGAGAGGAAATAATGGCAGATGTATCGAGAGCCTTTGTTGCAGGTTCTATGGATAAGACAGCTAAGAAGAAGCTTTGTGTTCTAAAGGACGGTTACGAGGAAGGTCTTATTAATAAGAGATATATTTCTCTTCCTGATGGAATGCCATATTTTAGTAAGGCACTTAAGGAGCTTTATAAGGCAGAACCTTATAATGAACAGGAGGATACAATAACAACCAACAAGGGTGAACTAGAAATATCTATTGATGATATGTATATTGCAGTTCCTTTATCTGCACTAGCCTGTGCTGAAGAAATGCAGAATGCATATAATAATGTTGATTCTAGTATTTATTTTGGACTTCATACAGATGAGGTAAATAAGAATATGAGAGAATATGCTGATATAGCATAATTGTTTTATAGGCGGAATTAATATTCCGCCTATTGTTTGAAGGAAGGTATATATGGCGAATAAATTTTATGCAGTAAAGGTAGGAAAAACTCCCGGTATATATAATACATGGGAAGAATGTAAGGCTAATGTGGATGGATTTCCTGGTGCATTATATAAAAGTTTTAAAACCTTGCAGGAGGCTAATGAATATTTAGGTATTTGTACTGAAGAATCAGTAGTTATTAAAAATGTAAGTTCCAGCAATCCATCTAAGAAAAACAGCGTTATTTGCTTTAATAATGGAGATATTATTGATATATCATTACAGGATGCTGTTATAGATTCTCCCTATGCTTTTGTAGATGGCTCATACAATGTGTCAACTGGAGTATATGGCTATGGAGGATTTTTGGTTGCTGATGGCAAGAAATATTTTTTGAGTGGTTCTGGAAATGACCCAGATATGGCAGCTATGAGAAATGTTGCTGGAGAGGTGTTGGGTAGTCAGGCGGCTATGATAAAAGCATTGGAGATAGGACTTACAGAAATTACTATATTTTATGATTATGCTGGAATAGAGATGTGGGCATTAGGAAATTGGAAGAGAAATAAAAAGGGTACTATTGCCTATTACGACTATGTAAACAGTATAAGGCATAAAATAGGGTTGAATTTTGTAAAAGTAAAGGGACATTCCGGAATAGAGGGTAATGAGGAAGCTGATTTGTTGGCGAAGAAGGCTGTTGGAATAGAATAAAGATAAAGGCTGATAATTCTTATATGATGAGAATTGTCAGCCTTTTAATATTTCATAAGATAGAATAGGAAATTAATAAGTCCGATGATTACAATCAAAATGATAAAGCTAAAGAACCAGTAATCTAAAAACAGACATACACAAGCTGTTATTACTAGAAGTATAAGCATGCCTACTGTCATGCGAGTTAATGGCTTAATCATATTAGCATCCTTATGAGCAAGGACGAATATGGTTAAATATATAGCACTGTATATTACTATGAGTGTTAATACAAAAAACATTATATT
>JAZPXZ010000045.1:0-53765 GCA_045543915.1 Wujia sp. | reverse complement strand
TCTTTAAAGATATATTTAAAGAATAATCTAAAGTTTAAAGCCCAATCCCCAAACTGTTTCTATATACTCATTCTCAGTATACTTCTTCATCTTCTGTCTAATGTTACTTATATGTACATATATGGTCTTATCCTCACCCATATAGTAATCATCCCAAGCGTACTCGTATATCTCATTCTTGGAGAAAACCTTTCCTGGATTTTTTAAGAACAACTCCATAATTTTGTATTCCTGAGCTGTTAAGGATACTTGATTCCCATTTACATCTAGGGATTTGCCATTTAAGTCTAAGCTTAGTTCTTTGTAATCAAGGGTTTGTTTTACAGCATTTCCTGCCACCAAACCCTCTGCACCATTGCCATCTTCATTCATATCACCAACGCTACCCGCTGCCATAACACTACTCATCCTAAGCTGAACCTGCACTCTGGCAAGTAACTCCTTAATCTCAAATGGCTTGGTCATATAATCATTTGCACCTAATGTAAGTAGCTCAACCTTGGTATCTAATTCATCCTTTGCAGATAATACTATAAAAGGAATGTTTTTCTTCTCCCTGGTTCTTTTTAAAACCTCATTCCCATCTACGCCGGGAAGCATAAGATCAAGGATTACCAAATCATAATCCTCATGCTCAAGTCTCAGCAAACCTTCTGTGCCGGAATATGCGCTTACACACTCATATCCCTCTTTGCTAAGAGCTACATTAATCATACCATTTATATCATTGTCATCTTCTACTATAAGAATCTTACTCATAGCTCACATACCTCAAATTTAGATTTAAAATAAACTATGCTTCTACTCCTTAAAGGAATATACCATCTGTATAAATTCACCTTTTTTTGTCATCTCCTGACATAGGATAGTTACATTTTGTCCTACCTTATATTTATCATAATCCGACTCTAAAGTACACTGAATTTTTATTTCTTCTCCATTTTCCAGTTTTACATATACATAATAATTATAATCTAAAATATCACTATTTTTAGCAATTCCATTACTATCCAGAGAATTCTTTCTGTTCTTGTCAGCTTCCTTATCAGATACTACTCCAACCATTTCATATGGTTCGCCATATTCATAATCCTCAACTCGCATCTCTGTCAATACAATTCCTACTACAATTATAACTAAAAATAATCCTACTCCTATAAGTAATCCCTTTGGACTTTTATTCATACCTAGTCCCTCCTTAATTAATACTATAGATATATTATTACAAATACAAACATATTTAAAAACATCAATTTTTCTATAATCAACCTTTTTTTAGTTCAAAATCACCACAAAAAAGGTGAAACAGTCACCGACTGTTCCACCTTTTGCTCTAAGACCAAACTTTAATCTTAGGTTTTTTCACCCATCATCTAAGCCTTAGCCCTTCTTGATTGCTCTACCAACTGCGATAAGTGCACAAGCACCGATAACACCACTGATAATACCACCAACTGGTCCAGCAAAGTGAATACCGATTAAGCCAAAGATTGCTCCTGCAACTGCACCACCAACGATTCCTAAGATGATGTTAACAATAACACCAAAGTTTGAACCCATGATCTTGCCTGCAAGCCAACCTGCAACACCACCGAAGATTAAGCTGAAGATAAAATCTAACATAATAGTCCTCCTACAAAGTGTAATTTCATATATCTATTTCGACACAAAACATAAAATTGTTTATACCACTTTATGGAAAAGTTTATTATTAAATTAGATTTATTATTAAACTTTATTCAGCATTTCTAATTCCTTCCGTAATATCCATCTTACCCATAGAAACCACTGTTATCATGGACATAAGCACCATAATAGCTATTACTGCAACTCCTGTTACTATATATCCACCTATACTATATACCATAGGTGCTTCATTCAAATAAAGAATTCCTATCAGCAACACTCTTACAAATACTACGCCAAGTACTGTACCTATAACCCATGCAAAGAAGCCCATTATAACCTTTTCTAATATAAGCATCTTATTAAGCTTTTTCTTACTCATACCTACTGCTCTAAGGATAGAAACCTCCTGGCGTCTTACCTGCTGCTCGTTAATCATATTGTTAAGAACACTTATAATTCCCATAAGAAGAAGGAATCCTGCTATACATGCCACTATAACCTTCATAGAACCCATCTGGGCATCAAGCCACATAACCTCGCTCATAAATTCATAATTTGTCTGCTTTGCCTCCACATATATGGCATTCTCAAGAGCTGCCATATCAGTTATCTCGAAGGATTTGTCAGTTTTAATTAAAAATCCGCCAAACAGAGTACTGGCATCAATGCCAAACTCATTTATCACATAGTCATAGGACATAATTAAATCTCCTGTACCTCCATAGATAAGAGTCTGACTACACATTCCCTTAATCTCAACCTGTATATAATCTTTATCTGTAATTTCCTTTCTTAACTCATTATAACTTCTTTTATCCTCTACAAATTTAGGATTAATAATGTCTACCTTGTCTCCAACCTTTGCGTCATAAAGTGGTACGGTTTTATTATCCTCTGTAAGCCCATCGTAATAAGAAAACTCGCTACATATAATAGCTCCACCCTCTTTTAAATCCATAGCTGATGCGCCATCTAACATGTACTTATCCAGCTTTTCTAACTGCTCATCAGTATAAAGGAATACAGTCATAAGGTCTTCTGATTGCTCCCAACCTGATACCTTCATACCATGCTTAGCCTCATCAGTAAACTTTATTATTGCCTCACCATCCGTACTAAAGGTCATATAATTATAGTTTGGATCTGCTGCCTCTATAAACTCTTTGCCAGAAAGTGTTTCCTGCCACTCATCTATGGTCTGTTGCTCATCCACCGATGCACTTCTTGTCCAATAATCATATACAAGCTCGCTGTCAGCACCACCTACTCCAAAACCAATCATCTCTGCAACATTTGCTCCTGCAGTAATAAGAGCTGTTACAAGTAGCACGCTAACTGCAAAGGTTGCCACACCATTCCAAAATCCCTTACTGTTACGTCTAATGTTTTTATAAGCATACTCACCCTCTACTCCAAGGATTCTAAAGATTCTTCCGCCTCGTTTCTTATCCTTTGCATTGTTAATAGCATAGTTGCTCTTAATACCCTCAACTATAGGCACCTTCTTAAGCACATTAAGTGGTTCTATAATAGCCAGTGCAATAGTAAGATATAGGAACAGGAATCCAACTATAAATCCAGGTAGGCTAAAATCAAAGTTAAAGCCATACACATGAACAACATTCTCAAGGATAAAGAATACTATCTCACTTAACACTACACCTATAGCAAATGCAATTAACCCTTCAGTGTAAATCTCTCTCTTAAATATATCCTTAATCTTCTTATCAGTGGCTCCCATAGCCTTAAGTATGCTGAATTCTCTTACATTGTCGAAAAGATTTGCTGTGAATAGACCTCTTACCATAACCATTGCTATATATCCTACAAATAGCATAACCATAAGAAACATAGCAGCATATGAGGTTCCCTGAGAGTTAGGATTTAAATAAAAGGTTCCTATAGCCTCATTGATATAGTATATATGATTCTTACTTACATCCACTCCTACATCCTTAGCAAGATTATAAGCAAGCTTATTCCAGTCTCCTCTTTTGTCAAACCTTATAAAGGCTGACATGTTCATATCATCAGTTCCAAGAGAGTAAAATATACTGTTATACACTTCAAGGTCATTGACACAGTCGTAATCAATGATACCTGATACAGTAAAGCTTTTGCCTGGTGTACTATTCCCCTCCTCATCATATACCACTGTCTTAAGAACTGACCCCACCTTAATATCATCCTTAAACTTATGAAGATTATCCTTTCTCACAAGTATCTCATCAGGTGATACAGGAAGTGTTCCCTCAATAATCTTGAAATTAAAGGTAGTTTGATCCATATTGTCAAAGTAATATATGAAGTTCACGGAGTTTCCATAATAATCTTCAAAGGCTGTTTCTGTATCCACACAGGCAAAATCAGCATTACGCACAGTAACATAATTACTTACCTTATCTCTTTGTTCCATATCAAGGTTATAAACTTCTGCATGATAGTTATTATATGTCTCCTCAATCTCCTTAGAATCATTCCAAAAATTAAGCAAAAGAGTAGACACAGTATAAAGTAGCATTGTGGCAAGCACCATACTAAGCACAACTAGCACTGCACGCTTTTTTCTGTGCTTTATGTATTTATTTCCTAATTCCTTATAATTCTTCATATTATCTTCCTTTCCAGATTTTCAGCGCCAATTACTCAGCATTTCCCGAATCACTTACTATCTTGCCGTCAGATATTTCTATTACTCTGTCCGCCGCAGAAGCAACGCTCATCTCGTGAGTAATAAGCACCAAGGTCTGCTGATACTTCTTTGCGGAAGCCTTAAGAGTTTCCACAACCTCAAGTCCATTCTTTCTGTCAAGGTTTCCTGTTGGCTCATCTGCAAATATAATGGCAGGCTTATTTGCAAGTGCTCTTGCAATTGACACTCTCTGCTGCTGACCACCACTAAGCTGATTAGGAAGATGCTTCTGTCTTTCCTTAAGACCAAGCATTTCAATTAGATCATCTATGTACTCCTTATCCGGCTTCTTACCATCAAGTAGAACTGGCATCTCAATATTTTCTCTAACTGTAAGTACAGGAATCAGATTATACTGCTGGAATACAAAGCCTATCTTTCTTCGTCTAGTCATAGCCAAAGCCTCATCATTAAACTTTGCAATATTTTCTCCATCGATAAATATATCTCCACTAGTCGGCTTGTCTAAGCATCCAAGGAGATGAAGTAATGTAGACTTACCGGATCCCGAGGCTCCAACGATGGCAACAAACTCTCCCTTATTAATTGTTAAATCAATTTCATCAGTTGCCTTAACCTGTTTTTCACCCTCTCCGTAATATTTACACAGCTTGTTTGTTTTAATTATTTCCATATTCCCTATCCTAGCCTTTCTTAAATTAATCTGTATTTTCTTTCATAACACTGTCTTGGGCAGCATAAGCTCATCCTTTTATCTGACCCTATAGTCATATAATAAAATGTCAATCTTACAATATAGTGAATTTATTTCTTACAATTTTGTAAGAAACTTTTTCACCTAAATTGTTTCCTTAATCAAACAAAGCTGTTAAAATGTACATAGTAGTTTTACAGGAGTATATTATGGATAAATTATTATTAATAGAAGATGATTTGCCGCTTGCTATGGCAACAAGCTTTGCACTAGAAACCGAAGGCTTTACAATATCACATGTTGCAACCCTTGCAGAGGCCGGCGAAAAACTAAATAGCGAAGATTTTTCTCTTGTACTTTTGGATGCCAACCTTCCAGATGGAGATGGCTATTCATTTTGCAAAAAGGTGAGAGCTGACGGCTTTACTATTCCAATTATTTTTCTTACAGCCCTAGATGACGAGGTAAATGTCATCCAAGGTCTTGAGGTTGGCGCTGACGACTATGTAACGAAGCCATTTCGCGTAAGAGAGCTTATATCTAGAATCAAGGCTAATATTAGAAGAAGCCAAGTAAACGCTAGCAACAACGAAGCTCTTATACTAGGGCCATTCAAAATAGACCTAACCACTCACAAGGCTACCAATAATGGGGAGGATATGAATCTCACCCCAAGTGAGTTTAGATTATTCACCACCCTGATTAAGAACAAGAACCAAACCCTAACCAGAAACTCTTTGTTGGAACAGCTTTGGGATATCGATGGGGATTTTATTGACGATAATACACTGTCAGTCTACATTAAGCGACTTAGAGAGAAAATGGGCAACCAAAAGAATTATATTTCCACAGTTCGTGGAGTTGGATATATGATTTCAGACAAATAGGATTAATTATATGTTTAACAACAAAGAGATTAAAACCTTTACAATTTTATACCTAATAGTTTTAGGCTTATGTGGCATATTGCTGTACTTTGGAGTTAAGCATTTTGTAGCCAATATTGATCAAGCCTACTATGCTGAGCTGATTTCCACAGACAGAGATTACTTAAAGCTGTTAGAAACCGGTCGAATTAACTATACTCCTATGGAATACAGCTTGGCTATTAAAGAAGAAACCAGAAACTTATATCTTATATGCTATGGAATATTTATTACACTAGGAATAGCCGTATATTTCCTGGCACTTAAGCTTTACAGGGTTCCTATGAAAGCCATATCAACAGTACAATCCAATTCTCAAAATGTACTTGAAGGAATTTATGACACCCCCGACTTTAGTCAAATTACAGAAGGTGATATTAGTAGGTTTTACAGCGCCTATACGAAAATGGTTACAACCATAAAACAAAGCCGTGATAAGGAGCTTAAGGAGAAGCTGTTCCTCCAGGATCTGATAGCGGACATCTCTCACCAGCTAAAAACTCCTTTATCAACCCTAACCATATATCAGGATTTGTTGTGCAATCCCAATGTATCTGACAGTAAAAAACAAGAAATGTTAAAGCTTATGGGTAAACAGCTATCCCGTATGGAGTGGTTAATTCTCTCCTTGCTTAAATTGGCAAGGCTTGAATCAGGAGCCATAGAATTTATAATAGAAAAACAACAGCTACTACCAACCATACAGCTGGCTACACAAAATGTATCTATGTTAAGTGAGGCCAAAAACCAGACTATAAACATTACCTGTGAAGAAAGCCTTGTCCTTAACCACGACAGAGACTGGCTAGCCGAAGCACTTACCAACATACTTAAAAATGCTACAGAATATGCACCTATTGGTAGTACCATCGAAATAACCGTTGAATCAACAGCCGTTATGACCATGATACATATCAAGGATTATGGCATAGGAATTCCTGCTGAGTCACAAAGTAAAATATTCAAACGCTTCTACCGGGCAAAATCTAATGTTAACGAAAATAGCATCGGCATAGGTCTTTCCCTTTCCAAAGGAATTGTAGAAGGACAGGGAGGAGATATTACTGTAAGTAGCCAGGAAGGAAAATGGACCTGCTTTACAGTTAGCTTTTATCAAACATCAAAATAGATAAAGGAATTACATTTACCAGTTCGTTAAAATGTAATTCCTTTTTTCTTAACATTTTATAGTATAACAATTATTTTCCTAATTCTACTTTACAAACCCAACCCTGCATTTTTTCAAACTAACTAAGCTTTTTTTATATGTTTCCACCATATATTCAATAAAAGTTAATTTTTGTTCTTAATAAATCACTATTCATTCCTACTTTTTAAATAGTTGTATTTTCCAATTTACAATAGTCTCATCTTACGAAAAACAGGTGATACTATGGCAACAACCAACTTAAACAAAAGAGAAAAAGCCTTACTTCTATTTTATCTAAAAGGCACCTTATCTGACTTAAGCAAGGCTCTAATATTCTTCATACTATTCTTTCTATTAGGTTTTCACAGAGAATTTGCGTGGGGGCTGTTCTTCTTTGTTTCCTTTAGAGTGTACAGCGGAGGTATCCACTGCAAAACCTATTTCTTATGTTTAGTACTCAGCTTGCTTCTTTTATCATCTGGAATTTTCCTTGGTTCTCTTTTATTTTTACCCAAGCCAGTTTCCACTTGTTGTAGCATGCTCTGCGGAATAATAACCTGTATATTAAGCCCTATACAAGCTCCCACCAGACCAACCCCATCTAAGGATTTCATCAGGACGGTGAAAATAAAAGAGGCCATTATTATATGCATATTTGTAGTAGCTCACATCAGTACAACAACCAATAAGCCTGTCAACATAGGTTTTTGGTTACTTGTAATACATACCATACAGCTATACATAGCTTACAAAAAGGAGGTGAAATCATGTCACTTTGGACATTCATATTAAATGGATTTATCCCTAAGTTCGGCAACCTAAGCAGCTTCTGGTTTCTAGGAGAGCCAAAGTATCCAACCATGGAGGATTAAGTTAAAAGGTCGGATGAGGATCTGGCGCTTTTTTACTTTTCCTAAAATATAGTTTCTATTTTAAGCCAATTGATATCCTTATCCGTCACCTTCTCAACCAGCAACTCTCCTTTATTCTTTTTTACAATCTGCTTTAGGGAGTAGAGACCTATCCCTCTGTCCTGGCCCTTTGTACTATGCCCTGGTTGAAACATTTCCCCTAGTTCTTCATAGCTCTTACCTTCAGTTATATTAGACACAACGATGTGAATTTTATCGATTCTTTCAAATATATCTATGATAATAGATTTGTTCTCAAATTCTTTTTCCTGCAAATACTCTATGGCATTATTAACCAATATACCAAGAATCTCAATAATCTCATGCATAGCTATATTATATTCCCTTTTAGAGCAGCTAATCCGGGGCTTAATGTTAATCCCTATTCGACTGGCTTCATTACAGAAGGTGTACACATATCCCGACAAAATGGGATTTTGACAGCCTGCCAGTAGCCCATCATATTGCTCTCTTTCCATAAGCATTTTCGCATATTCATGTTGTTCCTTCCTTAGTACATCATCATGACAGCTTGTTCCTATGCTATAC
Source organism: Wujia sp. (assembly GCA_045543915.1). Classification (GTDB taxonomy): domain Bacteria; phylum Bacillota; class Clostridia; order Lachnospirales; family Lachnospiraceae; genus Coprococcus_C. Next base: position 45,253 of record JAZPXZ010000045.1, on the reverse strand, counting down.
AAGGCAGACAGCTGATTCTTGTAATCATGTTGCCTTCTGCGTAGCTCCAAAATCAATTTACTATAGGCCTCCTCATACTGTTCTCTTAGCTGTAGCTCCAATTTTTTTTGCTCTAGGCTATGACTAATCCTAAGACCTCTAACAAGAGCTAACACAAAGAAAACAAGCAACAAAAATAAGAAAATATACATGTGACTATAAATTCCATCATGTCTTTCATAGTCAAGCTTAATAAAAACCATTATGCATACAACATAAAGTAAAACCAAAACTGAATACCTATCAAATCTTAGCCTAAGCTTTATATCCTTCCTGAAGCCCTTGTATATAGCAAATGTACCTAAAACACTAACAACACTGACAAAGCAATATATGTGACTCAATCTTAACCAGTCAAGCCTTTTATCCAAGCAATACATTATTCCAAAAGCAAGTGCTTGTATTAATCCCATCCCCAGTGAACTAATTACATACTTCACAACCGAAGCCCAAAAACCTTCTCTAAATTGATGTCTTACCCATAAAAACACTGTTATCGCAGGCAATACTTCAGTTATCAAACCTGAGGACATGAAACTGGTAATATAAAAATATAACACATACATAATTATAAATGTGCCTTTTCCTTTGCTTTCACTTATATCCCTTTGAAATCCTATATGTAGCCACAAAAGCATAGACACACTCTCGGCTAAAACAAATATTATACTTAATACACTACTCAGCATTCTTAAACTCTTCTCTTAGTTTTTTCTTACAAATTGCTCCCATTTCAAACATCTTATCTATGTTTTTCAGCTTTATATATCCATTAGCAAAATCAGCATATTCTATATAGCTTTTGTTAATTATAATATTCCTATTACATCTAACAAAGTCATTTGACTGTAGCTGCCGCTGCAAATCAGTAGCTGTATAGTATCCAAGCTTCAAGCAATCATTTTCCATGTACATACAGACTCCCGGTTTTCCCAAGGTTATATATACAATTTCATTTATTCGTACCGCATATAAGATTCCATCCTTTCTAAAATACGCATATTCCTTCATTGGCTTTATCGATGGAAAGCTAAGAGCCTGTACTACTATGCTTTTAACATATTTTTCATCAAAGGGCTTTTCAATATATTGATAGCAATGCAAATCACTATACGCATGCAGCTTGGGATCCTCTAGAGAGGTTGTGAAAATTACAGGAGTGAAGCTATATCGTTTGTTATCTCTTACCAGGCTAACAAAATCCATACCAGATACATCACCCGGTTTTTTTGTATCGAGAATAATATCCACTATAAATAAATGATATTCACGCAAAGAAAGCATATAACAAGCCTCAGCCATATTATATGCTTTAAAAATATTTAAGTTTGGAATTTTCAAAAGCAGCTTTTCCAGCGCTGCCATATGGACTTCATTATCCTCTACAACCAATACATTCTTTATCATAGCTTGTCTCTGCCTAGCACTGCATTTATTGTATTCATTATTTCTTCATTTGATATCTCTTTTGAATTATTTTTTTCCTTAGCAAAATCCACAATAAGTGATACCATAATCTCAAATTTTTGTGTCTTAGAACAGCCTTCAATCTCTGTCATTATTCTATCTCCGTCAGGCTCTTCCCCAAATAATATAAAATCTGATGATATATTCATGGCTTTTAGCTGACGCAATCTTTTAGTGGATATACCATTTTCTCCACTTTCAAGCTTCTTAAGGGCAGAAACCGATATACCAAATTCATCAGCAAATTCTTCCTGAGTCAGATTACGATTTTCTCTGACCCCTTTTAATCTGCCACCAGATTCCCTATTCGCTTTTTGAATATTCTTCTTCGCCATAATACCACCCAATTAACCATATACTTTGATTATACTTAAATCGGGAAAAAGTTAAATAAACCAATGATGTACTATTAGGTACATTAAAAATGTACTTTTTGCAAAAAAACAAGTGACACTCTTCAAAATAAGAATGCCACTTTTACTACTAATTAGTGTATTATACTAAATCACAACCGTTATTTTAATCCAGTTATTGCCATACTCCTCTATATTTTCTACAATCAATTCTCCTTTATTTTCCTTAACTATTGTTTTTAAGGATGACAATCCTAACCCTCGTCCATTGCCTTTGGTGCTTTCTCCTGGCTTAAACATATTGTCCAATTGACTAAGACTATGGTACTGGGCTATATTTTTCACTTCGATAAAATGCTTTCCCTGTTCTTTTTTTATTACTAGATTAATCAGTTTGTCTGCAAAATCAGATTCCTGCAAGTATTCCACAGCATTATCTAGTAATATTCCTAAGATTTCTATAATCTTGTGTAATGGAATAGAAAAATCACCATCCAAGTTCATAGCTGTTTCTATGTTTATCCCTTGTCTCTGAGCCTTTCGGCACCTGCTATATACATATCCGCATATCACTGGATTATCGCATTGAAACAGTATCTTATCCATAGTATCCTTATCTACCAGCTCATCCACATACTCCCTTTGCATCTTAACAAGCTGTTCCTTATCCTCCGCCACATGATGCATACTATAAAGAGCCGACAGCTGATTATTGTAATCGTGTTGCTTTTGTCGAATTTCAAGTATTAAGTCCTCATAGGTTTTCATATACTTATTATTAAGCTCTAATTCCAGTTGCTTTTGATATAGCTTTTTCTTAGTTTTCATATCACCTAACACTACAATGATAGCAACTAACAATACCAATGTACATATAATATATACCTCAGCATATACATCCATCTGACTTTCGTATGTGCTCTTCATAACGACAAACAAATACACAACCAAAGCCAAAGCAACTACATAAATAAAATTAATTCTATGCTTAACTATTCTTTTCATTACAACTATCATATTTTTATACAGAATCAAATAATACAAAAGTATGGATACAAACAGTACCACAAGTATCATGGCAATATATGCCTCAACCGTAAATCCTTCCATTCCTCTACTCTTCAACACCATTATGAATAACACCATAACAAGAGACTGTTCCAGTGCAGTAAACACCATAAACACAATTGTTCTTATAAATGTTTCAGACCATTTTCGTCCAAAAACCTTCTTTGCCCATAGAACCATAGCAATAGGGGATATTATATCAATGTATCCAGGAAGGCTCAAATAGCTCAGAAAACCAAAATACGATACATAAACTACGGCAAATATAATGAGCCACTTATCCTTCTTAATTTTCTCTTTGTACACCAAATGTATATTAAAAAAAGTGCTTATACACTCGAGGCAAATAACAAATAAATGTTTCCACATCATGACTCTACAACCCCTGTCTAAAGTATTTCTTCATAACAGAACCAATCTCCACAATTTCACCATTATGTTTTAGCTTTAGATACCTATTTGATAAGTCCACATTCTCTATGTAGGCTCTATTTACAATGGTGCTTCTACTACACTGGATAAATGTGTCTGATTTAAGCTCCTTTAAAATTTCTGATATGGGTTTGTAGGAAAGCTTCATACAATCCTTTGTAGTATATACATTAACACCTCTTCTTCCCACGGTTATATGAGTTATATCCTTTGCCTTTACAGAGAAAAGCACTCCATCCTTTCTGAAGAAAACCGTCTCCGGCGCAGCATTTGGCTCTGGATATTCTAAAGCTTCCTTCACGGTCTTTAAAAGCTCTTCCTCCTTTACAGGCTTTTCTATATAGGCATAGCAATGAAACTCCCTAAAGGTGCTTAAGTAGGGATCTTTAAGGGCAGTAATAAATATAATAGGAATAAACTGATATCTCTTACTCTCCCTAAGCATCTTAACAAACTCTATACCTGACACATCTCCCGTCTTCTGAGAATCTAATATAATGTCAATCAAAAACAGATTAAAATCATTATATAATAGTAACTCATGAGCATCCTTAATATTTGTTGCCTCGTAGATTTCAATCTCAGGAATACCCTCCATCATCTTAACCATACCCTTCATATGAGATATGTTGTCCTCTAATATTAGTATTTTCTTCATAAAGTCACCCTACCTATATTTCCACCTTAATCTTTAACCAATTTATATCCTCAAGCTCTTCATTCTCCACAGAAAGCTTACCATTATATTCCTTTACTATAGTCTTTAATGAGGCAAGTCCTATACCTCTTCCCTCTCCCTTAGTGCTATATCCCAGCTTAAACATACTATCTATATCCTGGAAGCTTTGATAAAGGGAAATATTGCTAACCTCCACTGTAAGCTTGCTTTGTTCCTTACTTACATTAAGCTTAACCTGTTTATCAGCAAAATCCGCTTCCTTAAGATATTCTACAGCATTATCAAGGAGTATTCCAAGCATTTCTATAACCTTGTGCTGTGGAACTGTTGACTCCCCTTCACTCCAGCATAAAGCAGGCTCAATATTTACTCCCTCTCTGTAGGCCTTCATACACTTACTATATACATAGCCACAGAGCACAGGATTATCACATTGATATAATATACTATCAAAGGAATCTCTCTCCTCTAATTCTTCTCCGTATTCCTTGTGAAGCTTAGCAAGCTGCTCATCATCCTTTGCCACAAGATGCATACTGTATAAAGCCGACAGCTGATTCTTGTAGTCATGCTGCTTACGCCTAATCTCAAGTATTAGGTCCTCATAGGTTTTCATATATTTATTATTTATCTCCAGCTCTAGCTGCTTCTGGGTCAGTTTCTTTGCCGTATTCATATTAATAACAACAAAGAATATGGCAACAACCACGAAGAAACCACAAATCATATATGCATCTGTATATATTCCCCCTAATTCAATAAACCGTTGCTTCAGCATAAATAATGACGTTATGGCTACAATTGCTAATATCACATATATAATTAATAGTCTGGACTCAACATTTTGCTCTTTAACTTTTTTACTTTTTCTGCCAATAACCAACCAATATAATAACAATGCCAATACAAAGGAAAGAACAGACATAAAAAAATAAACCAAACCTAAATGTTCATTTATCCACTTTTCCGGTAAAATATTTATAATTATATATGCAAAAAACGCCTGCTGCACTCCCGTTAATATCAAGCCTACTATATCTTTAAATATCAATTCTAATTTTCTGCATTTAAAAACAAATGCTGACCAAATCAAGATAATCACAAGAATTACCAAATCAAATACCACATTTTGAAATCCCGAATAAGAAATAATGAGGTAATATGTAACATATGTAATAAGCAACCATAAACTGCTTTTTTCCTTACTAATTGTTTTTCTATGTACCGTATAAATATTAACAATCACACTCAGACATTCAGTGGCAATCATACCAGCTTTCATCAAAAAAAGCATCTTTCCTACTCCCATCTTTAATTCCTTAAGAATTCTTTATCTTTTGAACAAATAAATTATATATCATTACCTATAATATGTAAAAAGTAAATCTTAACCAAGATTTTCGTTTGCAAAAAAGCGCAGTTGGTTTGGAAGATATTTTATTCATTTTTTATATGTAGTAAACTCACTAGGTTGATAAAACAATAAAACACATTCACTTAGGAGGTCATTATGAAACACGTAAAATCATATTTCAGGTTAAAGTACAACGGAAATGCCAATGGAGTTAATTTAGCTATTACAAATTGGTTAACTAACAATGGATTTACCTATATCGAAAAAGGTGAAAACAAGTATTGGAGAAAGGGCAATCCTCTGGTTACCAAATCATTTTGCATGGAATATTATATTAAAGAAACAGAGATACATATCAACGCATACTACAACACACCTAAAAAACCACAGTCCTTAGAAAGCTTGGCCCCTGGTTCCAAAGATTATATTATGGCGAACTCCTTAGTTCAGGGATTAATAAATCAGATTCAGGCTGGGTACAAGCCATCAGTAGGCGGTGACCAGCTTGAAAGTAGTGGTGCACTTCAATCAAACATATATGAGGAGATGGAAAAGCAGGCTAACTACCAAAACAGTAAATCAGCAACTATTGCCTTAGTTATAGCGGTAATTAATATTTGCCTAGTATATTTCCTGCAAATAAGCTTTGGTATTATCATACTTATCCCTGCTTTTATTATGGCCTACAGAGGACTGAAATCTGAGAAAAACTCCGTTGCTGTAATTGCTATGATTTTGATAATCTTTGGCTTAGGAGTTAATATTTTCTTTATGAAGGAAATATTAAACAACTATTAGCCGCGTTATTGTGGTATCACTTTACTGTGGTAAATTAACTTTTACCCATTTCGACACATTTTTTTCTTGCAAGAGACTTGTCATATATGTATAATATGAATGTGTTTTTTGCGATAGCACCCACAACGAGTGCTACCTACACGTATTCTAAATAGAAGGTGAAGGTGTATATACCATGGAAAGAAAAGTTGGTACTGTATCAAGAGGTATTCGTGGTCCTATTATTAGACAGGGCGATGACTTAAGAGAAATCACTGTAACAAGTGTATTAGAGGCAGCTGAAAGCGAAGGCTTCTCACTTAGGGACAGAGATGTAGTCGCAGTTACAGAGTCTATCGTTGCTAGAGCTCAGGGCAACTATGCTTCAGTTGACGACATTGCAGCTGATGTTAAGGCTAAGCTAGGAGGAGAGACTATCGGTGTTATCTTCCCTATCCTTTCCCGTAACCGTTTTGCAATATGCTTAAAGGGTATTGCAATGGGCGCTAAGAAGGTTGTTCTTATGTTAAGCTACCCAAGTGATGAGGTAGGTAACGCACTCCTTACTTACGACCAGTTAGACGAGGCAGGAATTAATCCTTACACAGATGTTTTAACACTTGAGAGATATCGTGAATTATTCGGTGAGAATAAGCATGAGTTTACAGGTGTTGATTATGTTCAGTACTATTCAGATATTATTACAGCAGCAGGCGCTGAGGTAGAGGTTATCTTTGCTAACAACGCTAAGGCTATCCTTAATTATGCTGATTGCATCATTAACTGTGATATTCATACAAGAGTAAGAACCAAGAGACTTCTTAAAGAAGGTGGCGCTAAGGTTGTATGCGGTCTTGATGACATCTTAACTGCTTCAGTTAACGGAAGTGGCTACAACACTAAGTACGGCTTACTTGGTTCAAACAAGTCAACAGAGGATCAGATTAAGCTTTTCCCTAGAGAGTGTCAGGATTTAGTTGAAGGAATTCAGGCTGACATCCTTGATAAAACAGGCAAGCATGTAGAGGTTATGGTTTACGGCGATGGCGCATTCAAGGATCCACAGGGTAAGATTTGGGAGCTTGCAGACCCAGTTGTATCTCCAGCATTTACAAGTGGTCTTATCGGAACTCCTAACGAGCTTAAGCTCAAGTATCTTGCTGACAATGATTTTGCAAATCTTAGCGGAGCAGAGCTTAAGGAGGCTATCTCTAAGAGTATCAAGGAGAAGGATTCTAACCTAGTTGGAAATATGGCTTCTCAGGGAACTACTCCTAGACAGCTTACAGACCTTATCGGTTCACTCTGCGACCTTACAAGTGGTTCAGGAGATAAGGGTACACCTATCATTCTTATACAGGGATATTTTGACAACTTTACGGACTAACGAGCCATGCACATAAAACAAGAGGAGCACTTACTCAAGTTTACTTGAAAGTAAGTGCTCCTCTTGTTTTATGTATATCGCGACAAAGCGAGCTAACTCATGCGCAGCATGAGTTAGATGCATGGCTCATTAGTCCGTAATTTTATATTCATCGCGACAAAGCGAGCTAACTCATGCGCAGCATGAGTTAGATGTCCCCCATATCCTTCTTTCCAAGTTCAATAAGCTCTTCTGTTGAATATATTGGTATTTGATAATAGTCAAAATAGTCTTGTATAATCAGCCTGTTATTATCAAAATCTACATTTACCAGACATTCAATTTCCGCTATCAGATTGTAGTCCTTATCCAAAATATATCCGTAGCTACCACCTGATATATAGGTATTTCCAGCTTTATCCTCTCCATAATACAAATATATATTATCATTTAGTCCTGATATGGTTTTTATCAGACTTTTATCTGCATTATTGTAAATATCCAATCTTCTGTTCTCATAGGCAATGTACATTATGCTTTCATCATTACTGTATATTATATCGGTAACTAATTCTGCGCCTTCAATTCCCATAGCCTCAGCTACCACAGCAGGATCTTCCTCTTTTTTGACCTTTTCTGCATCCAACTCACTTGGTTCACAGCTCAAAACATCCTTACTCATTGTCTCAGTATATACTACCAGCCTTGTATCATTATATGGCTGTATCAAAAAACCATAGGTTGCTATACCAAACCCTTCTACTTTACTAAAGTTTTGCTCAAAAAAGTCAGCATATGGAACAGGCTCTTCATACCCTGGTTCAACAGCATAATAAAGTCCTTTATCGTCGAACAAGGCAAACATATCTTGTTCTGTATAGATAGCTGCTCCTGCAATATCATCTCCCATCACATAAGATGAAACTATTTCCCCACTTTCATCGTTTACAATATATACCTGTCTGTTGTCGTTCAACATAATGTGACCACCGTCAACAAATGGTAGATTAATTTCATCAAGTGTATGAGTTTCTATATTACATTCCCAAACTATTTCCTGAGCGTCACAGCTATATTTTACTAGGTCTGTGTTATCTCCTGTATCTGCATATATATTCTCTTCATCAAAATAATACTCTATTCCAAGAAAATATACATTTCCATCCATATAAGAAATTGATTCTATATAACTATCATCTGTTTCTATGGTAGCTATATATTCCTTCTTTTCTATATCATAAATATGCACAAGCTGTCCCTTCTTATTTAGGTCAACTGTGGCTATATCCTCTACCATCTCCTGTGAAAATATAAGCTTAGAATCACTTGTTATTAGCATATCTGAATCTATATTTCCCCACTCATCTGAAACAATATCAACCACCTGCTGATGAGTTGCTTTGTCGTATATTGTTATTTCATTAAAACCTGCAACACCATAGTATTTGGCATCATAAGAGGTTACTATGGAACATTTAGAGCCAACATCAAATGAGGTTACCATATTTTGATTAACATAATCATATGCATATAATAATTCATCATCCCCAATATACATTATGGTGTTGTCATCTAAAAAGGAATAACAATTGTCTGAATTAACAGCTTTACTTGTATTTGCCGTATAAAGCTTCTCTCCAGTTTCAGTATTAAATACACATAAAGTGTCATTTTTATCCAATATGGCAACACACACTCCATCATAGCTAATCATAAAATTCTCTACTATATCTGGCATTTCTAATGTCATATATGGCTTACTGGTCACACCGCAATCATACACTCTCAATGCTTTCGTCAGCGCATACTGTGCTTCCGCTGTATAGGGCATATCTATACCATCGTAGGTTGTTAATGCCGAAACAGCTGTCTCTACCGCAGCTTCCCTGTCACCGTTTTCCAACAGCTTCATTGAATCCTCTGCCATACTCTTAGCTTGAATATTAAGCAGCTGTTCATTTTGCGCAGAGATTGCATCCGATTGTGAAGCTATCTCATCTGCCTGAGCTTTAATCTCTACAGATTGAGCCTCTATCTGTTCCTTCTGCTTATTGATATGTAATGCAGTTATAGTACTTGCTATACCTATTCCAAGACAAAGCACTGCTGCTGCCACAGTGGCAGAAATAATTTTCTTGAACTTTCTCTCTCTGTGTCTCTGCTTTAAATCATCAAAATCAACACCCAGCATAGGTGCTAAAAGTCTTAACACCTCTACATCCATGGCTTTAAGAATTTCCTTCTTACTTTTTCCACGTACATCAGCAGCCAGTGGCTCAGCCGGTACAAGTCCCATACCAATAGTTCCATCAGCATACTGAACCTGTGCTTCTCTATAAAGTATCTCCTCTGGGAATGACTCATGTGGTTCTCCCTCTGCCAGCACAGCAAATATTTTATCCCTGCCATGCATACTAATAAAGGTTTCTATCTCCTTCTTACACCACACTGACTCCTTTAATCTAGGAGTACATATTACAATAAGATACTCTGACTCACTAAGAGCCTTAACTATAGGATCCTCCAAATTATTAGTAATTGGCAGTTCATCCTTATCTCTAAATACTCTTTCAATCTTACTACGCCTAGTTCTTCCATTACTGATTACTTTTTTGGATACCTTGTAGGATTCCAATTTTCTGTGCAGATTCTCTGCTACAAACTTGTCCAACTCAGCATGTCTATAGCTAATAAATGCATCATATTTATATCCGTTTGCCATAGTTTTCCCCTTTCGAATTAACGCATCCGCAACTTCCTATACTTCTCCATAGGTTTTGCCAAATATTTGCTGTTCCACAACATACACATCATGGAAGTCATCTGTTCTAACCGCCAGGTAGTCCCCCGGCTTTCCTAACATATATTTTTCCTTATCCCATGCTGTAAATACCTTTACACCTTTTTCAAGAGGCTTAGCAAATATCTTCACACTTCCACTAGGTACACACACCTTAGCATAATCTATAAGCTTTAAGGTTACTCCTGTACTCTTCACCTTTACGGTTGGTACATATTCTGTTGCTGTCATAGTATTGTAGGAATACTCTTCTTCACTTAAGTTGTATGAGCGTTTAAATTTCTCTAATCTATTAGGATATACCTCTCCCTTTATACCTATCATAACAACTAAATCTTCTTCCACAGTAAGGTCAATATCCCCCTCCAAGGTTCTAATCATAATAGGAGTTCCTATAGGAAGAATCTCCCATGTATTAACATAACCGATAGGAAGCTTCTTCTTCTCATACATCTTCATAGTACTAATGTCTGCCTGGTAATCCTTTGCATAAATTATGTCAAATTCGTGGAAATAATCATTCATTCTATTATTGAAATATGCCTCTGCATGTATGCAGTCATATCTTCTGGTAAATAATTTCTTACTGATAAATCCTCCTGCCTTCTCGTAGTGTCCACCACCAGAGCCAATTCCCTCAGTTAAGTATGCTGCCAGCTCTCCTGCATTTACCTCTTTAATACAGCTTCTTACGGAAAGCTTGTAGCCGTCTCCTGTTTCGTTGAATACTACACAACACTTTATCTGATCTACCTGAAGTAGGAAATCACTGATAAGCCCCAGGATATTAGGATCACATGGCTGAGACTTAATTACTGCAAATTCATGATCCTCATTAAGGCTATAGCGGAGCATGGCAACTCCTGCGATTTCAAGCTCATTTAAGGTAATATTGGAATTCTTAAACAGGGTGATAAAACCGTTGTCAAATTCCACACTGTCTCTTAAATCCTTATCCAAAGGATTGTGAAGCTCTGCAAACTGGTTAGTATCTGTAAATAACCCATAGTAAAGAGCTGTTCCAAGACCATTGTCATCAGTAATCTTGTAGCCCTCCTCACGAAGAAGCTTCCACACTAGAGTTGAACAGCTACCAAGTCCTGGATAAATGTATGTAAGCTCACCACCATCTACCTCGACCTGATGGTGGTCTATAGTTGACACATAATCTGCCTTAAGTTTGGTTACATTTCCAGCACCATACTGACAGTCTGTGGTAATAAGAAGACCCTCCACCTTTAGATTCTCCTCTATTGACGGGTCAATATATTCTATAGGAATATTAAGCTTTTCTATCATAAGTCTTAGATTGGACTTGGTTATCTGATTTGGACCACTATAAACCAGCTTAACATCCTTGCCTAAATCCTTAAAATAGCAATATAATCCGTAACCTGAACCGATGGCATCAGCATCAGGATTATTATGACACTGTATAGTTATGGGATTAAATCCCTCTAAATCCTTTAATCTCACGAATTAATCCTCCTTAAACGTTCACATAAGGCTATAATAACAAATACGAATTCAAAATACAATTTTATGGAAAATTTTCTCAACAAGTAAATCTATGCGATGGGAGATGTCTCTTTTCTGGCTGGCCTGTTATGTGAAAATTTATAAAAAACAGGACAAGGGAATCCAACCAACTTCATTCCGGCCGCGACAGTGGTCGGGACTAAGCTGACCGTTTTAGTGTCAGCGTGGACCGACCCTAGGCAGGCCGGCCAAGAAAGTTCATTGATTCCCTTGTCCTATTAAATTTTTATACTTACCTTGAATATCCCTTCCTCGCAGCTAAGCTTTAATCTATAGCCGTGAAGTTCAAGTATATTCTTAACTATTGCAAGACCTACTCCTGTTCCCTGCTTATTGCTTCTTGAGTTATCACCCTTTACAAATGGCTTCCATAGATTTTCAGCATCCTTACCAATATCCTGGGAACTAACATTTGATACGGATATTAAGCCTTTACCCTTGTTTTTCTCAAGGCTTACTTCAATGGTAGTGTTCTCCTTGCTGTACTTAACTGCATTGCCAATTATATTATCCATAGCCTGATGGATAAGTATCTTATCAGCCTTTATTTTAAGTGTTCCATCCACCTTAAGCTCCAGAGATTTCTCATTTAAGGCATCCCTATAATGGTCAGCTAACTCTACAACTAGTTCTTCTACATTTAACTCTACCTTATTAAGCTTTAATGTTCCAGTTTCCACCTTGGAAAGCTCTAATACATTTGCGATTATGTCATTCATATAAGTGACATTTTCCAATATAGAGTCGGCGTAATACTCCTTCTTGTCAGTATTAATATTTGCCTTAAGATTCTCTGCATAGCCAGATATGGACATAAGGGGACTCTTTAGGTCATGAGCCATAGTGTTGGTCATAGTTATTCGATAGTCCTCCATATCATAAGCTGACTTTAGCTTAAGGTACTTTGTACGAGCGAAAAGAGCTGCAAATGCCAGTACAACTATGTATATTATAATATATTCTATAATAATTTGTTTCCAGGCTACCTCCAATAGGTTTACGGAAAACATCTTACATATCACTATTCTACTACCATCTGGCAGGAATACCATAGAGCTAGACTGTGTCTCCATATCCCATAAGCCTTTGTAGGCAGTAAACTGATATCTTCCATCTTTTAAGCTCTGTATATATTCCTGCATAGCTTTATACAGATAGGAATCCTTTGGATTTCCTGAAACCATAGAAACCATTATATCTACATTCTCATCATTTGGGATATGCGTATATCCTGTGGTATCCTCAGGTGTAAAATCATATTCTGTAACCACCTTCTTACCCTTTTTATACTCTGTCAGCTTTACTTTTCCCAAGGCAAACTTTCTATCCTTAATGTATATGTCAACTATCTCATCCACAGGATCCTTCCCCATTTCAGCAAACATATATCCATTTTGAACATACATATAAAGCTCTCTGTACTTATCCGGCACTTCCCCTTCCATCTCATAATACAGATACTTTTCATCCAGATTATCTTTACCTTTTATAACTGCAATTCCAGTTTCTTTACCATCCCAAATGGGCTCTAATGTGTCACCATCCAAAAGGGCAGTAGCCATATAATCATTAGAATAAAATCTCATCTTTAATCTGGTATAATATTCTTCCATATCCTTAGGATTATCCATGGCAAAGCCCTGTTTAAGCATACTATCATAGACTGAACTCACCGCATCCTGAGAGTAAGTCTCCTCCATGTAAAAGTTGCTGTCAAGGAAATATAACGTCACCTGAAATAATGCAATTGACATTACACAAAGAACCAATGTGGTAACCAAAAATGTACTAATTAGCTTTTTTATCAATATACCCTTAAAGGTTTTCCTTTTCTGTTTTTTTAATCTAGATTTTATATCAATCACCCCACAATTTTATAACCCTTAGTGATTACTGTCTTTATCTGCTTTCCCGGCTCACCCAGGGCACTTCTTAATTTCTTGATATGATTATCCACCACTCTATCATTACCCTCATAGTCATATCCCCAGATTCTAGTTAAGAGGGCTTCTCTTTCTACCACCATATCCTTATGATCAATAAGGTATTTTAGCAGTGCATATTGCTTAGGTGGAAGCTCAATATTTTGTCCCGCTGATATAACTGTAAATCTGGCAGGGTTTATGATTATATCCCCACATACTATATCATTTCCTGCCACCAATCCCTTGGAACGCTTTAACAATGCATTAACCTTTGCGTATAATTCTGCCAAGGAAAATGGCTTTACTATGTAATCATCACAGCCTAAATCGTAGCCGTAGAGAATGTCCTCCTCTCTACCTCTGGCGGTGATAAATATAATAGGCACTATGCTCTTCTTACGTGCCTCACGACATAAAGAAAAACCGTCAGCCCCAGGCATCATTATATCCAGCATAATAAGGTCAAATTCCTCCTCATAGATATAATCCAAGCCTTCATTCCCGTCGCTGGCGGTTTTTATATTTATCTCTCCTTCACTTTTCCCCTGAAAAAAATCTGTAATTATCTCTCTTATGGACTTGTCGTCCTCCACAAGAAGTAAATTATATGCCATGGTTCGTATCTCCCCTGTTTTCCTATATGTTAAAGTTGAAAAAATAAAATATTCTAAGCTTGTCACATATAGTCTAAACCAAGAGAGTTAAATCTTCAAGTAAATTGTGCCCTGCCCATACACAGTAAGCTCCCCTAGAGCATGGCATGGAAAACCATATGGTCACGTCGGTCCTTAGCGAGCCTAGCAATAGCGCAGGCGAGCTTAGTACCGCTACGTGAGCCATCAGAGCGCAAGCGTGTTTGAGATGCCATGACTCTCAGGAAGCTTACGTCCGTTCGCCAATATTTTGCTAGTCATTTCTAATAGCCGCCAAAGCACTAATTCTTGTAGCCTTTCTAGCCGGGAAGTATCCTGCCACCACACCTACTAGAATAGTAAATCCTACTGCCACAAACGGTAACCAAAGTGGTATGTAGGAGAGATTTCCTGCCACTCCTATGGCCTCTGTCATAAATGATGCTCCTACAATATTTACTACCTTTGATAGCAAGTAGCTTAGTATAACTCCAACTGCTCCACCCAGGAAGCCTATAAAGCCTGCCTCAGACACAAACATAGCTCCAATATTTTCTATGTCGCAGCCAAGAACCTTCATAACACCGATTTCCTTACGGCGCTCATAGGTGGACATGGTGATGGTATTTGTTATACCTATGGCAGCAACCAAAAGGGAAACCGCTCCTATACCACCAAGCACAAGCTGTACAATATCAAAAACCTTATTGTTTTCCTCAATCCACTCCTGTTGACTGGAAACCTGATACCCCATCTCTCTGAAGTAGGTTACTGTGTCCTCTACCAGTGCAGTATCTGACACGGTAAGCTTTACAGACGGGTAAATCCACTCCTTATATGGATTACCATTTCTATCAACAGGCTGTTCAGGAAGTATTTCCCCTCTAAATTCCTTCTCTAGATAAGCCTTTAATGTTTCTATCTCAACATATGCCATGTAGCAGTATGCATTGTATGTTTCTGGACCGCCCTCAACTACACCTGCAATCTTTAACTGTTTCCTCTTAGAATACAGTGAATCTGGATTTACTCCATCAAAGCTTTCAACATTCATTATTCTGCCATACAGCTTATCTTTCATCATATCTACAGGAGGTATCTCATTGTTATCCCAATAAGGATACTCAAAAGTATTTGAATCATAGAAATCTAATACAAGCATATTTCCTGCGATAATCTGAAATTCTTCTCCTTCACTCGGACAAGTTCCCTGTCCTAAAGGTATAGCCTCTAACTCCTCCTGACTTACACCCTCTACCCATATAGAGTTTTCCCATTTTCCTGTGTTTACTCTAATGGCTACAGATAGCTTAGGACTTGCCTTTGTAATTTGCTTAAGGTCCATAAATTCCGCTACCTTACTATCCGATAGGTACATATCCTCATCAGAACCATTGTAGCTTACAGTTATATCGTTGATTCCACCACCTGCGTTAAGCTCCGCATTTAAGGTTTCCTTAAGGCCAAAGCCCAGTGAAAGCATTAAAACTACAGATATGGTACCTATGGTAACACCTAAAACTGTAAGAACAGTTCGCCACTTTCTACGGCGAAGATTATCTATACTTAGCTT
The DNA here is from genome assembly GCA_045543915.1 of Wujia sp. Classification (GTDB taxonomy): domain Bacteria; phylum Bacillota; class Clostridia; order Lachnospirales; family Lachnospiraceae; genus Coprococcus_C. The sequence goes on along the minus strand of JAZPXZ010000045.1, from coordinate 29,249 downwards.
TAAAATATCACTAAATTTCATCCTGCTCCTCTTCCTTCTTCTGCTTTCTCTTCTTAATTACTACTGCCACTAAAATTATAACAACAACTGTTAGAACAGCTATCACCACTGGATTAATACCAGCCGGCTCCTCTACTATATCCATAGCACCAATATCCTCTACCGGCTCCTCATATGCAAGCACCTCAAGGGCAATATCCTGTGTAATCTGGCTTTCATTTCCCACGCTATCCTCGAAGGTAACAACGGCCTGTACAGTACCTGTTGCTGCAGTGTAATCGATAGCTGTTACTGTAATATCCACATAGCCTGTTCCACCTGATGCAACATTTCCTACAAAGGCCTCCGTTGCCTCGATTCCATCACCTACAATCTTTGCATTAACATTGAAGATTTCACCTCTACCCTGGTTGTTTACTGTAAATGAAACATCTGTCTCATCACCCTCCATAATTGCCTGAGACTGAACATCAAGACTTCCAATACTTACTCTCTGGTTCTGAACCACAGGAATTACAAGTGTGGTTGCATCCTCTATAGGTGAACCGTATCTGTCCTCATATGAGAACTTCACATCCATTACATAAGGCTTCGAAGAAAGGTCTGCGCCTGCCTTCATAGTTACTTTAAGCTCATATATTTCTTCCTTCGCAATCTTTTCTATGTACATTGTACTTGAGCCTGATGCAGGCACAATCTCGTTGTTTGCTGTTGAAAATGTAAGCTTAATATTTGAAATATCTGACTTCTTAGATACATTCTGGATTGAGACAGTCATCTCAAATGTATCTCCACTCTTTACCTCGTCCTTGTCTGTGGTAAACCCTGTAATAATAAGTCTTGGTGTAGTCTCGGCTGATGCTATAACCGTAAAGCCAAGCAGCATCACCATACACATCATTATCGCTAAAATCTTCTTCGTTCTCTTAATAGTCTTCATCCTCAATTATCTCCTTCTTGTTAGCATTAATTTCTATCTTTCTAATCTTTCCGTCCTTTATATGAATAACCCTGTCTGCAACCTGTGCTAAGTTTCTGTCATGGGTTACCATTACCAAGGTATTATTCTTCTTATTAACTGTGTCCCTAAGAATTGTAAGTATCTCCTTAGTTGTACCTGAGTCAAGATTTCCCGTAGGCTCATCTGCAAATATTATCTTAGGATTTGTTACAAGTGCTCTTGCAATACCCACTCTTTGCTGCTGTCCTCCTGACATCTGACTTGGCAGGTGCTTCATATGCTTTCCAAGTCCCATCAGCTTTAGAATTTCCTTGGCTTTCTTGTCTCTTTCCTTAGCACCTACACCTCTAAACATTAGCGGCATGGCTACATTTTCCTTGGCATCCATGGTTCCTATAAGATTGTAGGACTGGAAGATAAAGCCCATATGCTTTCTTCTCATTCTAACCAGTTGTTTTTCCTTCATCCTATCCATTCGCTTACTTCCAAGCTTTATCATACCCTTGGTAGGCGGTTCTAAGCCTGCCAGCATGTTAAGCAATGTGGACTTTCCGGAACCTGATGTACCAACTATTGCTATGAATTCCCCTTCGTAGATGTCAAAGCTTACTCCGTCTAAGGCTCTTACTCGTTCATCCCCAACCTTGTAGATTTTGTAAAGGTCTTCCACTTCTACTAATACCTTTTTTCCCTGAGCAGATTGCTCTTTTCCTTGGTCTTTTAGTTGATCCACTTTCTCACTCCTTCCATTGTATTGAGACTAATATAATGTAAGGATGTATCCTTTGTGTATCCTTTTGAAAAAATCTCACAAAATACATCCGTTGCGCTAGTTTTGATAAGCGTTGCGTGACTTTTACAGACCATATTTCTACAATGAAAGTATAAAAATTATTCAAGGAGGTTTTGGTTATGTTGAAAACAATAAACAAAAAAAATTATCTTAAGAAGGCAATTCCCATTGTGGCATTCGGTGTGGCTGGATTATTGATATTTCCAATTTTAAAATACATTGTAGAAATGTCAAACAAACATCCTCGTATATTCAAGTGGATATTTATCATCTTTTTTGCTATTATATGTGTACACGGAATTTTATCAACAAATGAAAATGAAAGACTTGCTATAATATGTATTGGCGCGACCCTTGCAATTTACGGTCTAGATAATAACAGCAAAGAGTGAGGAATATATGGAAATTTCACAAATAATAAAAGAGGCAAGAACTAAAAAAGGTATGACACAGCAGGATTTAGCAGATTGTGTGTATGTTACCAGACAGACTATTTCTAAGTGGGAACTAGGAAAAAGCGTACCTGATGAGGCGTCATTAGTTCTGTTATACAAAAGCTTAGACATTGATACTAGCGAAAAGGAAGCTCTAAAGAAATTGTCTACTAATAAGCAGACAATATTCTTAGTTATTCTAGCAGTGCTTTTTTCTCCCCTAGCAATAGGAATCCGCTACCTTTTATTTAAAATGGGAAAGCTTGAGGATAAAAAATTTATAATATTGCTTGAAAGTGTAGGATTTGTTTTACTTGTTCTCTATCTTAGAAGCTTAATTGATACAGTTGCATATTTATTGATTTTTATGATATTTATCACTAACATATTGTACCGCTACTATTTGTTAAGCTTGGAAAGAAATAGTGATTAAATAAATTGCTAGCTACAATAAAAAAGCTCCCTTCGGGAGCTTTTTTCACTTTCACATATCTATAAACTTGCTATATCGTAAAATCCACCCTAGCGCCTACTACGCCACCGCCTAAGCTACTGACACTGTCAATAGCTGCTATATCGGCACTGCTAGTCTCTATAGGCACTATATTAGCCTTCTGAGCTTCTGAAAATGCAACAGAACCAGCACTCATATTCTGAGTAGCATCCTCAACATCCTGATTGAGTGCATCCATCTTCTCTCTAAACTCGGCTTCCTCTTCCTCATCCCACTGGGATTTCTCGTTCTTTTGCTTTTGCTTTTCTCTTAGCTGAGCCATCATCTGAGCATTCTTGGCAGCCTGATACATCTTGTCATCAAACTCCATCAGCTTTTTCTCATCACTGTGTGGAACATTGTGTCCCTGACACATAAGTCTAAACACAGTAAGCAGCTTGCCCATATCCTCGCCGTACTTTTTGGCACCTTCTGCCTGAGTCTTTGCAGATGCTAATTGTACATCTGCCATAAGCATCTCGCTTACCTTTTCCTTATCCTGCTGTAATCTCTTGCTGGCTTCCTCAGTTAATACCAACACACAGCCATCCTCAGTTTCCATAGGCTCAGCAATATCCTTAACTAATTCGTGCTCCTTTGGAATCTTATATGCCTCGTAGGTATTCATAAAGCCTGCAAAATTGTTAACCTTAGATACATTCATAGCCATCTCCTCCTTGAAATGCGTACAGAAATCCTTTTCTTATAATTGTATCGGTATAGTACAGTGAATTTATTATACTTTAGTCTAGTATTTCCGAAGCAACCTGTGGCAGCTCCTTAAAGCTTCCTATCCTACTAACCTTTGCATCTACATCTCCAAAGCCGTAATCTGCTAAGATGAAGTCAAGCTTAACTCCCTCATCCTTTAGCTGCTCCTTGGCTGACATAGTGGCGTCATAGTCACCCTGTATGTCCCCCACATAAACTGCGTTTGTTACATCATTACGTCTTATGATACCTGCAATGTTATCACCCTTAGGAAGTTCATTGTTACCATAGCATTCTATGTCCTCAAAGTACTTCCAGAAGTCATAGTGGTCAAGGAATGCCTCAATATATCCACTCTGGCAGTTACTCACTATATACAGATGATACTCCTTCTTAAGCTCTGTTAGAACCTGCTCTAAATCAGGGTAAAGAACTCCACCATGCTCTCTTAAATAGTCATTCTCATAATTTCCACAGATATCAAGCAGCTCATAGCGCTCCTTCTCATTTAACCAGCTAAAGAACTTGTCTGCAATTTTATCCATTGTAAGTCCCATAACGGACTTTACATCTGCCTCTGTGATTTCCTTTGCATCCGGATACATTTCCTGAACCTTAATGGTCCACGACTTTGCCACACCTTCTGCTGAATCCCAGAGAGTTCCATCCATATCAAATATAATTCCTTTTTTCATAGTCATATATCTCCATTTTAAATTCATTTTTTCTAAACTTTCCGATGCTTACCTAGCTATTTTACACTAATAACTTATTATGTGCAATTTATATGATTATATAATTTCTTTCACCATATTTCACTTAAGTCACTCTCCAAAAATGCAGATTTCATCACATATCATGCGTTATTCACGGAAACGAAACTATTAATTATCATATTTCTTTTTCCGATATAAAATTTGTGAATAATAAGCTTATAGAAGGAAGCAAATATGGTAGTTGTACATAATATGTTAGCAGCTAATACCTGCAGACAATTTAATATAAATAATCGTGCCAAGAACAAGACAGTGGAGAAGCTTTCTTCAGGATATAAAATCAATCGTTCCGCTGATGACGCTGCCGGTCTTTCTATATCAGAGAAGATGAGAAATCAGATTCGTAATCTAGCTCAGGCAACCGACAATAGTCAGGACGGAATCTCTCTTATTCAAACAGCTGACGGCGCAATGGCAGAGGTTCATTCCATGCTTCACAGAATGACCGAGCTTTGTACTCAGGCTGCTAATGATACCTTAACAACCGAGGATCGTGATTCTATTCAAGCTGAGATTAATGAAATTCTCACAGAAATAGACGAAATATCTGAGAAGACAAAATTCAACGATAGATTTCTTCTTAAAGGAAGTAATGGTAATTATACAGGAACTGTTGCTCCTCCAACCATTTCAGGAGGATTACCAGCATGGGGTTCTATCGATGCTGCTTCTGAAGCAAATGGGTTAATGGCAGAAACCTACACCCTTATAGATGGGGATCACCCGGCAACCATACTAGATTTTTCCGCCTTTGATTCCGAAGCAGACAAGTCTCAAGCCATAGCAGATGCTGTGGGTTCCGGTTTTTTCTCAACCTGTTGCACTTGCTCTAACCACTACAGCATTAACTTTACTGATGAAACCACAAACTCTACAGAGCAAAGCGGAGTTCACTACATATACAATGTAGGTATTGGGGATGCTACATCTGCAGATGACATTTATAATAAAATAATAGATGCAACCAATGGTGGTCACCCAAACAACCACTTCACTGAAATGGTTGTGGAAAATGGCAAGCTTATAATATATGATAACCGTACCGATGTGTCTCCTTCCGGTGACTATGGTAAAATAGGTCCTGGTATTGCTACTTCATCAGGCAATGATGACCTCGAGAAAATGGGGTCTCTTTACCTTCAGGTAGGGGCCAATGCCGGTCAGAATATGAAGATTGAACTTCCTGCACTGGCAACTGGCAATATGGGTCTTACTGCCGTAGATGTGTCAGACCATAGCAAGGCATCCTCAGCACTAGAAAATATTCATTCGGCTATAAATTATGTTAGCGGAGAAAGAAGTCGTATGGGTGCCTATCAGAACAGACTGGAATTTACAATCAATAGCTTAGAGAACTACCACGAGAATTTAAGCTTTGCTGAATCTTCTATTAGAGACGCAAATATGGCTGACGAAATCGCAAATCATACTAAGTTAAACATATTAGAGCAAGCAGGGCAAGCTATGCTAACACAGGCAAACCAACAGCATGAAAGTGTTCTGTCATTATTACAATAAAAACAACAACGACGCCAGATTTTATCATCTCGCGTCGTTTATTTTTATAGGTTATATTTCTTCCTATTGTATTCTTCCTTCTCATCATCATATTTATCTTCCTTAGGATTCTTGCCTCCAATTCCAAGCTCCTCGGGAACAATATTTGTCTCTAGCAAAATGTACCTATCGCTTTGCATCTTCTTAACCGTTTCCATATCCAGCTCAAACATATCAGCTAGCTCCTTGTCCTCCACCGGAGGTCTAAACTTTCTTCTATGAAGATTTCCAAAGCGTCTTAGGTTGTAATTTTTCCAGAAGATTAATAGGACTATGATAATTAGAGTTGCTATAAAGAGAATAAAGAAATATTTTCTTATCTCCATTATCATTTCACGGTTGTAGATAGTAAACTCCGGAAGGTACCAGCCATATTTTACAGCCAGCATTCCATATACCAAATATACAATATATGATAAAAGTAGTGCCCAAGCTGCTATGGTAAGTATCCACTCTATAACCTTCTTCCAGCCCTTTTGCTTACCATATATAAAATGCTCCTCCAGATTGTAGTCAACCTTCTGAGGCAAAGGGTTCGTAAAGTTTTCATCCTTTTCCTTCATCTAACTCAACCCCCTATCCGGGCTATCCCAAGTTGCCAGCTTTTTCTTCTTTCTAAACAACTCTGGAAGTGTACAAATTACTATAAGTGCATTGATATACCAGTACAAAAATGGATACCATATAGCCACTATTCCATTCTTAAGCAATCCTTTATCGTAACGGCTATCAAGTATCATAGCTACCACAAACTGTATCATACATACAGTTGACAAAAAGAGACTCTTCCAAATGTACGGAAGTGCCATCCACTCTCCGAAGGTAAACCAGCCAATAAGAAGTATGATAAGCATAAGTAGCCAACAAAGGGCCCACACAATAGTTATTATCTGTTCTAAATAAACAACAAACATTCGGCGTGTTTTCCAATCTCCGAAAATGTTGTAGTGACGCCTTAGGATTTCCATACCACCCTTAGTCCATCTCTTTCTCTGCTTAAACAACCCCTTTATAGATTCTGGAACCAGCATCATACAAAGGGCATTTGGCTCATATCTAATATCCCAGAACTTCTTCTCCAGCTTCCAGGTTACACCAATATCCTCTGTAATCATATCTCTGTCCCAAAGCTGACAATCCATAAGAGCTCGCTTTCTGAAGGCTACAACCACTCCTGACACGGTCATAACCTTACCCCATATTCTCTGGGTACGCTTTATAAGACTAACTATACTTGCGTACTCGCAAAGCTGTAGCTTAGCAAGAAGAGAGCTTCTATTTCTAACTCTAGGATTTCCTGTAACTGCACCTACCCGTTCTCCATTATAAGGATTTGTAAAATGTGGCACAATATAGTTTAAGGCATCCGGCATTATGTAAGCATCCGAGTCCACACCCATCAGTATTTCACCGTTGGATGCTAAAAGTCCCAGATACAACGCATTTGCCTTACCGTTATTCTCTTTTAAATCAATAAATCTAAGCTTGTCGTATTTATCCAGTAGCCCTTTAACCACATCAGAGGTATTATCGCTACTTCCGTCATTAATAACGATTATCTCATAGTTAGGATATGCCAGCTTAGAAAGCTGGTAAACAGTATTTTCTACTGTGTCCGCCTCATTGAAGCATGGCACCAAGATTGAAACCATGGGTGTTTCATAAAGTGGCAACGGCTTCCTTCTCTCATTGCAGAAGTAGAACATTATTCCCCCAACTACCCAAGCCACTGACATTATGGCAGGATACCAGAATACAAATAATTCTATAGTTCTTAACATATTTTTCTAAATATTTTCCTTCGTACTTAATAATGGATTTATGACTTTAGTGAGTCTTATTATTTATCGGAAATGAAATTGCATAAAAGTATGAGTTTTTGTCAAATTTTTTAACTTTGTAACTTTGTACTAATATGCATAATTCTAATTTATTATTTTCATATCTTTTTCCACAAACAATGGGTAAAGTACAAGCTTATCACCATTTAGCTCTTCCTTATTCATATCAACACCAACCACCTGACTATTGTCGTAGGTAGTATAATAATATATCCCTTTATCAGTGTTACAGCAAGAGGTATATATTGTCAGTTCATACTTTCCATGCCCCATATGCACCAGACCTCGCTGTTGCTCCACAGATTTTAAAATGTGAAAAAACTGGCTAACACTTTCCTTCTCCCCCTCCCCAGACACCGAGTTCATCTTGGTAAATGTAGCCTTTATAAACCTAGATGCCGAGGACAAATCTCCAGGAAGGAACATAGTTCCCATACCTCTGCTATAAGGCTTTATAGGAAGTGTATCCGCAAAAGTATTAGTTGGTTCCTCTTTGGACAAGCGCATATAATTGCTTATATTAATCATGTGATATGGAAATGGTGGATTGTTGGTCAGTATTCCCACAGGATTGTCATAGATTTTAAGACCATCCTTTGTAGGCTCTACCACTATTGCCTCCTCCCTGTCAGCAATTATCCAGTGTAGCGGAGAAAGTGGAAGGTCTTCACTGAATGGTTCATTATATAAGTTTATATTATCAAGCTTTTCTCTTGCCTCCTCCACATTCTTACACTGTCCTAAAATCCATGGAATAAATTCAAAGGGTGCCACATTATCCTTTCCATCCTGAAAATGTGGGTAGTAGGCATTGTCAGGAAAATTAAGCCCTGCCATGCTAAGCCCCTCTTCATTAGTTCCGTCATAATATAACGGATAATCATCCACTACGTAAGCCATACCGATTAAGGCATAATGACACTCCAAAGGTTTTAATCCTCGAAACGAGAAATGATAATTTCTAGGAGTTATAGTTACAGTTTCCTTGTAGGAAAACTCCAGGTCTAGGTTTCTGCCGAAGTAATGATCCTTTGTTTTATAGGTAGCTGCTGTGCACATAATTATTCTCCTTATGATTTATAATAAAAAGCAGATACTACAATTTCTGTAGCATCTGCTTATATTATGTGCAACTATCAATTATATTATTTCTACATAAAATCCATAACTCCAGTAAACATCAGAGCAAACACCAAAGCCACCAAAGCCAAAATTATTGCTGTAGTAAAAAATACTATCCCTTGCGCCTTCTCACGCACTCCGCCAAGAGATATTCTATCTGAGCATTGATGGAACGATAATCCTCATCTGCCCACTTTGCCAAGTCCTCCCACAGACTTGGTGCCAGACGAAGAAGCACCTGCTTTTTAGCCTTTTCCTTCTCCTTCATCTGCTTTTCTTTATTCTTTATATCTTCTTCCAGCTGATTTAAACGCTGAAGGCGATCATTTAATTCCTTCTCCCTCGCATCCATATCTAGTTCTTTGCTCACGCCTTCACCTCCCTACAATCACTATACCGATTGTACATAGTAAAATTCCAATTTTCAACATTTTTCTTAATATCCCCTATATGGAACCAAGCCTCCCCAGGCTTATCCCCCAGATTCAAAAATTCTCCATCATTCTTAATATATTGAACTACTGTTAACAACAGGCTGTGCTTCCTTGCTACCACAGAGAACTACAAGTAGGTTGCTAACCATAGCTGCCTTTCTCTCCTCGTCAAGAACAACTACCTCTTCCTCGTTAAGCTGGTCGATAGCCATCTTAACCATTCCAACAGCGCCCTCTACAATATCCTGTCTAGCTGCCACAATTGCTCTTGCCTGCTGCTTCTGAAGCATAGCTGCTGCAATCTCATCTGAGTAAGCAAGGTCAGTAATCTTAACATCCTTAATCTCTATACCAGCCTCTGTAACCTTCTCCTGAAGCTCTGCCTTCATGCTATCTGCAATCTCAACTGCGCTTCCACGAAGTGTCTTCTCATCTGAATCATCATCCATAACATCATATGGATAAAGTCTTGCGTTATTTCTTATAATAGCATCGCACTGTGTTGAAAGAAACTTGTTGTAATTCTCTACATTAAACACTGCCTTTGTAGGATTTACAATCTTCCAGATAACCGCTGCTCCAATGATAACAGGATTACCAAGAGCATCGTTAACCTTCTGCTTTCTATTGTTTAATGTATTTGTCTTAGTTGAAATCTTCTTAGATATACTAGCACTTGGACTAGTACCAACTCCTGGTTCTGTTTTATCAGTCAATCCAGGCTTGGTAAATGCTGTTGCAAGCTCATTAAATGCTGATGATGCTGATGGATTGTAGCAGGTAACAAAAGGATTTATAAAATAGAATCCTGCGTTCTTGATTGTTCCATAGTACTTACCAAAGAAGGTATAAACTGCTGCCTCATTAGGATGTATAACCTTAAGACCAGCAAACATAATACAAAATACTGTCATGAGAACTAATGCAAATACAATGGTAATTCCGCCTATAGCTCCCTTTCTTTCAACCAAGGTCGCACCCGCAATAATAAGCCCTACGGATACAAACAATCCTAAAATTATTCCAAATAAAGCTGCGCCACCATTGGCCTTAGTAATTTCTCTTTCCTCGATGTTACTTGTTTTGATTTTGCTTTCATCACTCATAATCTTTTCCTCCCTCAATTCATTGTGATATCAATTTGATATCATCATAATATGCCATATTATCATTCTTGTCAATACCCAATTTTACATTTTCGTACTTGATGTGAATTTTTAATATGTCTCCTCTTTTTGATATACCGCTTTTTAAGCTTGCTCTATTTGTACTTCCTCTTCTTTTTTCTTAAATGTAACAATTGCCTTATTTATCTGATGTTCCTGAATATCTTCTACCTTAATTATAAGCTCATCAGACTCCACAACAACGCTGCTGCCATCCTGAGGAACTGAACCAAGAAGGCTGAACACATAACCATTGAAGGTTTCATGCTCTTCATCATCCAGTTTAATATTTAAAACTTTTGATACCTGCTCTATGGTGGCACGACCGCTGATTCTAAAGCTACCATCGTCCTTCTTTTCTATAATAATCTCGTCCACTTCTTCTCCATTTTCATCGTCACCTAAATCCCCTACTAGCTTCTCTATCAAGTCATTCATAGTAACGATTCCCCATAATCCACCATATTCATCAAGAACTACTGCAAGCTGATTGTGTGTGGATTTCATGTTTCTAAAAAGTACATCTGCCTTTACATTTTCCGGTACAAAATATGCCGGTTTTACTGCGTGATTCATAACATTTTCTCTTGTCTTATCATCAAGCCGAAGATATTCTTTACCCTGAAGTATACCCACCACATTATCAGCACTGTCATCACATACAGGATAGAGATTATATCTGGTGTCAGTAATAATCTTATGCCACTCCTCCTGGCTCTCCTCAAGAAAAAGACAGGTCATATCTGTTCTATGTGTGGCTATGTCCGCCGCTGTTATGTCATCGAATTCAAATACATTTTGTATAAATTCCTTCTCATGATTGTCGATGGCTCCCTTTTCACTACCAACATCCACCATCATACGAATCTCTTCCTCACTAACCTCTGAATCATGGGCATTAGGGTCAATACCAAGAATTTTAAGTACAAGATTTGTTGATGCAGTAAGAACTGTAACAAGAGGCGAAAACACCTTTGATATACTACTTATCATACGTGACATGCCAAGGGCTAATGACTCTGCCTTATTCATGGCAACTCGCTTTGGTACAAGCTCGCCGAATACTAAGGTGAAGTATGACAATAATATAGTAATCAATACTACCACTATAGTATCCAATGTCTTCCCCGGAATGTTTATTCCCGTAGATTCAATGGCCCTAACTATAGGATCTGAGAAGTTTTCTGCGGCAAATGCACTTCCCAAAAATCCAGATAAGGTTATAGCTACCTGTATGGTCGCAAGGAATCTTGCAGGCTGACTAGTCAGCTTAACTAACCTTACAGCACGCTTATCTCCCTCTGACGCCATCTTCGCCAGCTTATTATCATTCATAGATATAATCGCAATCTCTGCACAAGCAAACACCGCATTTAATCCAATTAAAACCACCTGTAACAAAATCATAAGTAACATAGAACTATCCACTTTTTAAACTCCTTATTATTTATTATATTTACATACTGTCACAATATATCACCCAGACCATAAAGCCCAAGTACTAAACTCATTTATATACAATTATTAAAATGCGCAAAAGGACATAGCCTGTACTCACTCCCGCAAGCACAGGCTATGTCCCTTTATATTTATAAACTGATTGGTCTGGGGATAATTATCCCCGTCACCTTCATCCATCATTATTTATATCTCCCAGAAGTTAATGGGGTAACTATATCAAATGCATATGTTATAGTCAATAAAGCATACATGTTCTTAACTAGGCCTTTACCACATGTTAGTATCACATCATCATAAGCTAGTTTACTCCCACATATCCTGTATCCTCTATCATCTGCTGTCCCTCATCTGATAGAAGCCAATCTATGACTATAGGTATATTTTCGTTAGTATTGTCCTTCCTATATACTGCATAAATATTTTGCACTACCGGATAGCTGTCATTCTTTATATTTTCCACATTAGGATATACACCATTTACCGATAGCATTTTCACGCCACCATCTTCAACTATTCCCTCCACATAGAATCTAAAGGAAAATCCAATGGCACTTCCCAGAAAGCTATTGTAATCCCTTGGCATTTCTCTACCATTCATAAATGAAATCATAGCGGTCTGACTTCCGCTTCCCTGGTTTCGCTGGATTGGACTAATCAGCTTCTTGTCACCACCAACCTTAGACCAATTTGTTATTTCCCCTGCATATATATCCCGGATTTCATCTTCGCTCAAATCGTCCACAGGATTATTCTTATTTACTATAAACACAAAGGCCTCCTTGCCAATAGGCACAAGCTCTAGCTCCACCCCCTGCTCCTTGGCATAGTTAAGCTGTTCTTCAGAAGGCTTTACGCAGATTGCTATATCCACCTCCCCATCCACTATAGCTTTATATGCCCCTCTTGTGTTTCTATATTGAAGAGCGCTTTCCTCTGTAAAATTCTCCCCATCAAAATCCACGCAATCTTGCGGATATATAGCATGTACAGTAGCTGAAAATATAGGATATAATGCCGCAGCACCATCCAAAACAGGCAAATCACCTTCTAGCATAAGCTCTGAATCCACCTTCACAACCTCTGAATCCTCTACAAATGGTAGGTATCTGTCTAGCTCTATGGATTTTGCCTTTAGCCCATCACTATAATCACTTATACATCTTTTTGTAAACAGGTTATAAATTCCCATATTAAGACATACAAAAAACATTATTAACCCTACTATTACAAGGAGCTGATTATGTATCTTCTTCATACTATGCCCTCCCTAAAATGGCTCATTTGCAATATAGGAAATGATGGAACATTTATCATAAAGCTGAGCTGTATATATAGTTAAGGCAACTGTGCTTATCACCCCTAATATCAATATAATCATTAAAATCGTATAAAATTTTTTGTCGCTCATATTTTATTCCTCCTACATGTGTGATAATTGTCCACTCAAGCTGTGTAAAAACCACATAAACAATAAAAATAATACTATAAGTGTATAAAACACTATTCCAGAAGTTATGTGCATCTTATCCTCCAAATGATTAAGTTTTTTTTGCCTGTATGGTCTAATAGTTGCAAAATGTACTATACCCATAAATACACATTCTACTACTGGAAGTATTATATATCCCAAGTTAATAAATACAATAAGTAAATCAAACAACAATTCAGTTAAGAACCCCATGTCTGGTAACCAATCCATAACTAAGGCAATCGGTATAATCATCATAATTACCGCTACAAACCCCAATCCATATCCCCACAAAGTAATTACTTCGTACCTTGTTACATTCTTTTCCCCCTTGGCTGCTTTGTATAACTTGATGGACTCAAAAAATTTAAATCCCAATAAAAAACCTAATATCAATAGAATAAAAAACATATCGGCTTCCCCCTACATTAACATGATTTCTCCAGTAAATACTCCGATAGCAAGCCACACAACCCAAATAAAAAGCGCAGTGCATATATAGAACGCAATACCGCTTGCAACATGTGCCCTGCGGTCATCCTCTGTTAGTTCATTTGCCTTATATAACCTTCTTGTTCTAAAATGAAATACTCCCACATATGTATGAAAAGCTATAGGTGGTATGAGAAAGCATGAAATCCCCATATAACTAATAAGCTCGTCAAACCAGGAAAGAGGTATAGCTGATGTAAAGCAGGCCAAAATTATTGTAGTGAAAATATAAATCACTATAAATATTGCCATCTTCTTTCCAAAGTTTTTCATTGCTCGTATCACAGGCGCACTTTCTTCCTGCTCTATTTTTTCTACCCCATTCAATCCTTCCTGTTTTGTTAGTATTATAATTGTTAATACTACAGCAATTGGTAAAATAAAACCCATATCATATCCCCCTTACACATAATTCCTGCGATTAATAACATATATATAATATACTAAATTCAACCTTTTTTGTCATTAAAAAACTCCCAGAGTTTTCCGCCGGAGCCCTCTGAGAGTTAATACCATTTATAATAAATTATTAGGTTGTAAGTATCTTAAACAGCTCATCTGCTATAGGAGCATAGTGCTCATCTGTCACACCGAAATCCATCTCCTTATAGGACCACACTGCTGCGTGAATATCAAATTGCTTAAACACATCAAATATATCCCTATACCAACGGAGTGTGTCCTCTACAGGAGCTCTGTCTATAACGCCAAACTCACCACAATAAAGTTTAACACCTACTTTTCTTGCGGCTTCCACTGCCTCGCTAACCATCTCTATAAGAAATGGCTTACCCATCTCCTTACAATTTGACACTGTAACATCCTTGCCCTTGTAGCCTATAAGGGCAGACATCTCCTTGTAGTAATCCATAGTTGCAGGATATTCGATAGTCTTATCCATAGGCATGTTTGGCACCCAGTGCGCCTTCTGATGAGTAAAGATAAGTGGCTCATACATATGAAATGTAAAGATAATATTGTCATCCTGTGGCTTATTTAAAAGCTTGAGAGTTCTTGCACTATTCCACTGAATTCCGCCATAGATAATAGGTGTATTAGGCGCATATCTTCTTATGGCATTTACAGTTACATCAATAAGCTTGTTCCAATTATCTGCCACATGCTCCTCTACTACCTCGTTAAGTAATTCAAATGCAACATAAGAAAGCTTTCCATAGTGCTGTGCAAGTCTACTCCAAAGCTCTACGAATCGTCTCTGTAGCTCCTCATTTTCAAAAAGGTTATTCTTGCTTGGATCTCCTGCATCATTAAAATCATAGCCATAGGCCTTGTGCAAATCTAATACCACATCCATTTCATACTCTTCACACCAGAGAAGAAACTGATTAACATAGGCAATGCCCTCTGTATATTCAAAGCCTTCTTTGGTTTCTAAAACCTCGTAATCAATAGGAAGTCTTATGTGGTCAAAGCCTAAATCCTTAACCTTTTTTACATCCTCCTTGGTAATAAATGTTGCATAATGTTCAAGTGTGTGCTCACACTGTGACAAGTAACCACCAAAATTAATTCCTCTGTATAGCTTCATAGTTTTGCCCTCCATAATACCAATATTTTATCATTTGTAGAAAATTATAACAAGTTATTCTTCTGCTGCATTTTGCTCTGCAATTAACTCTTCAGTGGTTCGCTGTTTCCACTCTGTCATCGTGCTACGCACTCGCCAATCGTGGACAGCTATCACATGGTAAGTTGTAAACTGCTCTCTTCGCTACTCCGTATCTCGACAGCAGAACAACTTACTCAGCGTTTTCAGGCTCATCAATTTTCTCAAGAAGAATATTGTCTATCAATACTCTGTGCTGCTCCTTAATAGGTCCATTTACAGCACCCATAGATACGCTAAGAACTGCATTAAGGTCTGTTTCATCCTCCATCAAAAATTCGATGGTGTATGTTTGATAGCTTGAGGTAAGGTCGATAACCTTCTCTCCTGAATAAGGTGTCCAGTCGTCATTATTTCTGCTTCCGTCCTTCTGAAGAGCAAACATAATCTGTCTATCCATAGAGCACTTAGCATCCATAGTAAGTCTGTACCACTGTCCCTGCTCAAGCTCTATACCATTCTGCTTTAACTGAATATTCCAAGCCATTCCACCTGTTTTATTAATAGTGAAATCCACTGCATTGTTTTCTGTAAGACTGTCCACTACCCAAGTTACATCATCTGGTGTGTAAGCATATGGCTCATAACCAGAAAGTCCTGCATCAAAGCTACCATTCTTAATCAAACTGTCCTCCACTAGGCTGATGTTATCTATCAGATAATCTCCCGGCTCAGCAAACTTTATAGAAAATGTCTTATCTGTAACTTCTCCAGATAATGTAAGCTTCTGAGTATAGACTGTCTTACCTTCCTCTAATACTATGTCAAATGCTTCGCCACCGACGAACACATTTACTGTCTTACCAGCCTCACCCTCCAAGTAGGCTGTAAATACATAATTACCTGTTATAAGAGCAAGGTCGCTCTGTGCAAATACAAGTGGCTTATCTGCTGAAATGCCTGCGCCCTCAATCTTAAGCTTTCTACCATCATACCAATCTGTGCTTGAAAGAGTAGCTCCTGCCTGATTGTCTATCTCCCAGAAGCCAAGTCGCTTTTCGCCCTCCTGGAACTTACCGTTATAGATAAAGTTTCCATCTGCAAGAACCTTCTTTGAGTTATCTACTACTGGCTCCACGTAAGCTATTTCCTTAACAGACACATTGCTAATCTTAATGTCTGATGTAGATGTTACTGCTCCCATATTAAACTCAAGACGACCGTGTGGATCACTTTCCTCTGTCATCTCAAACTGATATTTATAGCTTTGCTTCTCAGTAGTTAAGTCAAGCTTAGTATCTGGGAAGTATCTAATCCATGAAACCTCAGGCGCAGTAACTGCAACTATCATAGTTCTATCCTCTTCTACTGCATAAGCATCAAAGGTAATCTCATAGGTTCCGCCCTTTCTGATAGGAAGGTTAGGCTGTACAAGCTGTACACTGTACTCTAAGGAGCCTGACTTATCAACAGTAATTGTCATCTCGTTATCAGCAATTGAAGCCTCTGCAGCTCCGCCCTCTGCAAGAAGGAACTTCCAAACCTCTTCATCTGTTAAATCCTCTGCCTCAGAGAAATCACGGTTAATTAAAAGCTCTCCATCCTCAGCCGGCTCTCTAAAGGATACATCCTTTACAGGCTTTGTCACGTTCTCATCATAAGAATCTCTCTGATAAACCTTTACGTAATCTATTTCATATCTGGCATTCTCAAAATCCGTAGTCTCGTCTGGATAACCTACCCAGCTTCCACCAACTGCAAGATTTAAGATAATATAAAACGGCTGGTCAAATGGAGCAGGATAAGTAAGCTCTCCCTGTCCCTCTGTAACTGAGTACCAGTCTGACTCTGTGTGATATAAGTTACCATCTAAGTACCAGCTAATCTTTCCAGGCTCCCACTCTACAGTAAATATGTGGTAGCTATCTGAAAATGTATCACCCTCAAGTGTATATGTTCCCTGACTCTGATTATGTGGATTTCCGTAGTGGATTGTTCCGTAATTAGTGGTTGTGTCACTACCATGAACCTCCATAATATCAACCTCACCACATCTTGGCCACTGACCATACACATTTTCATCTGTAGACATAAGCCAGAATGCAGGAAGATAACCCACTCCCTCAGGTACCTTAAGCTTTGCCTCAAATATTCCATATGTAAAATCTCTCTTATTCTGTGTGTTTACTCTACCTGAAGTATAGTAATCATTACCCTCTGCATCTGTAGTCTTTACAGGTCTTAAAACAAGCTTACCGTCTTCAATGTAGATATTCTCCTCTGAATCCACATATTCCTGCCACTCCTCATTAACCCAGCCTGGTTCGTGAAGCTCTACATTCCAGTCATCTCTGTTAAGGGTTTCTGCGTCAAAGTTATCCTCCCACACAAGATTATACCCCTCGTAGGACAAATCACTGCCCATAATAACCTCCTCATCCACTTCATTTGAAGTTGCCTGTGTAGTAACTTCTTCACTAGTTTTCTCACTTACTGTAGCTCTCTCAGTTGCTTCTTCATTGATTTTGTTATCCTTTCCCACTAAGGAAGCAGTTACAATACCAACCGCTATGACCAAAATGGCTAGAATTCCCACACAAATCTTTACTCCCTTTTTCATAATATCCCTCCATTTAGATTTTTTTGTTCCGATTTATGATAATAAAAATTTATCAAAATTTTCATCTTTCCTATATCAAAATATTTGTTTTTATTGTAAAATATTATCCATAACAGCATTATTGTCTATTTAACCCTTTATAAATATATTAATAGTTTTTAATAGCTTAATTATATATAAGGAAGCTATCTATAAGGAGAACAAGTATGCCGGACAAATCAAACCAAACAAACAAAATATTATCCCACAAATTATTTCTAAATAGAGAGCATAACATATCCCACCTTGCCTACAACCGCGAGCTAAGCTTCTACGATGCAGTTAAGGCTGGGGACTTGAATAAGGTTAAAGAGCTTATGCTTCCTCTTAAGAACGAAAACCTAGGAACTCTATCAGACAATATGCTTAGAAATCTAAAATACCATCTTACAATTACCGTAGCTCTAATCACAAGATTTTGTATGGAGGGTGGTATGCCGGCAGAAACCGCCTATACCTTAAGTGATATCTATATTCAGCGTATGGATAAACTGACTTCCGAGGAGGCGATAGCCAAGCTTCATGAAACCCTTGTTTTCGATTTTACTAAGAGGATGAAAAAGCTTAGCCGAGAGAATATTTTTTCCAAACAAATATCCATATGCATAGATTATATAGAAGATCATCTTCACGAGAAGATTTCTCTAGATTCTCTGGCTAAACATCTTGACCTTAACAAAACCTATCTATGCAAGCTTTTTAAGAAAGAGGTAGGTCTAACCATCGGGGACTACATAAAAAAACTGAAGGTAGAAGCCGCTTCAAATATGCTTATATACAGCGACTACTCACCTTCAGATATTAGTAATTATTTTTCCTTTTCCTCACATAGCCATTTTATAAATGTATTTAAGTCAGAAACCGGACTTACACCTAATCAGTTTAGAAACGCAAACTACGGAAAGCATTTTTCATAAAAAGTTATTTATATCAATCTTTTCTCGATTCCATGTGATTCGTAGTATGCTATCTTATCCTCATACATACATTTTTCTGCCTGAGTGATGGCTCTGTCTAAATCAATAAAACCATTTTCGAACCAAGCGGAGCCTACAGCCATAACCACAGCATGCTGTTCCATATCCGCTTTTAACTGACTTTGCTTTTGTTCCAAGGTGTCCTTATTGATTCCAACACACAGACATAGGAACTCATCTCCTCCTACTCTGTATAGATTATACTTTCCAAGCACCCTCTTCATACAGCCACAGGCATCTAATATAAGCTTATCGCCTGCCTCATGACCCTCTGTGTCGTTTATCTTCTTAAGTCCGGTTATGTCACAATAGATAATTCCCAGTGACTTGTTCTGTGGAAGATAATTCTCTATATAATCATTCATAGCGTGACGATTACCAAACTTAGTGAGATAATCACTGTAGCTGGCTGCCTTCAGCTTCTTAAGCAGGTTACGCCTTCTAATAGTAGATTCCATAAAATATCCCACTATCTCAAGCAGCCCTGAGCTATACTCCAAATACTTGGCAGGTGGATTATCAACTCCATAAAAGCCTATTACATTCTTGTTATCATATAGTGGAGCAACTACTATAGACTTAATATTTTGAGCCTTCAGAATCTCATACTGCATGTAATTCTCTTCATGAATATCTTCTATATCCTCTATAAGAACATTCTGCTGTTTTCTAAAAGCCTGATACCAATTAGAGCATGCCTCAGGTGGAACATTCTGCAGATTGTCCTTCTCTGGAGTTACTCCATTAGCCACCCATTCATAGGTATTGTCATCATGACCATTAGATCTTTTCTCAAATATATAGGTTCTCTCCGCATGAAGTGCCTTACCTAAATATTCTAGTATTATATCTATGGCTTTGTCCGGGTTAGGATTTTGAAGGGCAATCTTTATACCTTCATTAACAAGGGCACTCATATCCCTATAGTTATGTATCAAATCCTTCTGCTTTTCCTGAACAGACACATCGATGGCTATCTCTATACGATATCTTCGACCATCCTCTTCTACCATAGTATCCTTAAGCATAAGAAACTTCTCAAGAGAAGGATTATAATATTTCCACTCCTTAAACTCTCCTGCTTTAAGTTCCTTATTATTACATATGGAGCAAGGTGCCAAGCAGTTTTGAAGTGCTTCATAGCACTTTTTATCCCTTATTTCATCTACTGACTTTAACCCAAAATCTGTCAAAGTCTTCTGGTTCATGTAAACCACCTCATAGGTGTCCATGTCGGATACATATACATATTCATTTAAGTTATCAAAAAATTCCCAAATCTTCTTCATGGTGCAATTCACCTCTCATCTTATGCAATATGCTTGTATATTACTATGCCTGAGCTTCCATACTATCCAATATATCTATCACTCTAGACAAATTAATTACTAACTCACCATCGTACATCTTAACAGGAATGTCTGCATCTATAGGATAAATAACAGGACATACATCTCCTTGCAGGTCATACACTAATACACTTCTCTTAAACCTATCGATTATCCAATATTCCTTAACCCCCGCATCCATATATTTAGCAAGCTTTTTGCCGTAATCTCTGGACTTGGTAGTCTTGGATATTACCTCTACTACAAATTCCGGTGCACCAAATACTCTGGCCGGAGTAAGCTTTTTCGGGTCACACACTATGAAAACATCTGGCTGAAGCATAGTTTTGTTATCACAGTCAAGTTGAACATCTGTAGGTGATATAAAAGGTAGACATTTGCCACCTTTTTCAATTATATAATTTGATATCTGTCTATATATATCTCCTACAATCATCTGATGAGCTGCAGTAGGAGCTCCCATATCATAGATACATCCATCTATAAGCTCAACCCTTCGTTCCTCAGGCAAGGCGAGATAATCCTCTACTGTATAATCTCCCTGAACCCTTTCACCATACACAGCATGGGATTCTTCCAGTAATGATCCGTGAATTCGGGATCTATATTCTCCATTAAACATATGCTCTAATTCCTGAAGAGTACTGTATCTAGGATGGGTGGTCTCTCCTGAGAAAATCTTCTGCACCGTACCGAGAGGAACACCTGACAGCTGAGATATAATATTATTAGTATATCCATGTTCTTCTTTTAATTTTTTCATCTCTTCTATGGTCATATAATACCTCCCATAACACGAAAATTACTTCAATATAAATATTATAATGTAAGGATGTAAGGCAGTCAACCACATTTCAACCGTTTTGAACCCGTTTTAAAACCATTTCATTTCCATTATATAATTAAGATGCCATTGAAAGAGCAAAATTAAACCAGTGGTGGTTTTGATGTAAGCGCTTACATTTTCTCTTGCAATTTATTATCTTTATGATATAATGTTACACATCAAGGCTTATTTAAGCTAATTAGGGAGGTTAATCATGGGATTTTTAACAGGTAAAACAGTTATTATCACTGGTGCTGGTCGTGCAGTACTAAGTGACGGCAAGTGTGGTTCTATCGGTTATGGTATCGCAACTGCATATGCAAAGGAAGGAGCTAACATCGTTATTACAGGACGTAATGTTAAGAAGCTTGAGGATGCTAAGGAAGAGCTTGAGAGACTATACGGAATCAAAGTTTTAACAGTTCAGGCTGATGTAAATGCAGGTGCAGACAATGAAGCAGTTGTAGGCGAGGTTGTTAAGCAGACTATGGATACATTTGGAAGAATCGATGTACTTATTAACAACGCACAGGCGTCAGCTTCAGGTGTACCACTTGCTGAGCACACTACAGATCAGTTTAATCTTGCTATGTTCTCAGGTCTTTACGCAGCATTCTACTATATGAAGGCTTGCTATCCTTACCTTAAGGAGACTCAGGGAAGCGTTATCAACTTTGCTTCAGGAGCAGGTCTCTTCGGAAACTTTGGACAGTGTTCATACGCTGCTGCAAAGGAAGGTATCCGTGGTCTTTCAAGAGTTGCAGCTACTGAGTGGGCTAGAGACAACATCAATGTAAATGTTGTATGTCCTCTTGCTTGGACAGCTCAGCTTGAGCAGTTTAAGAATGCTTATCCAGATGCTTACGAGAAGAATGTTCACATTCCTCCAATCGGTCACCTCGGTGATTCAGAGCTTGAGATTGGTCGCGTTTGTGTACAGCTTGCATCTCCAGACTTTAAGTATATGACAGGTGAAACTCTTACTCTTGAGGGTGGACTTGGAATGAGACCATAGTGGTTCTATTTTAGTTTGATATTTGTTTTTTCAAGAAGGTGTAGATTGTCTATGCCTTCTTTTTTCATAATCACTATGGTTATATTCGGTATATCTTATCATAGTCTTGTAAGAGTAAATCCCACTTTACTTATTAACCACATCCACTACGGTCTTCATAGCATTAACATTAAGCGCAGTTGTTGTAGTTCCTGCAGCAATAGTTCCCATAGCCGTTGCCGAAGCTGCAGATGCGCCTACCGCTGTGGCTATACCAGTTGCTGCTGAACCTGCCGCTGTTCCAATTGCTGCTGTCGCTCCCGCCACTGCTGTTCCTACACTGCCAGCTGTGGCAATTATTGCACCTGTGGCTGTAGCTGTCGCTGTTACTATACTTCCAATTCCTGATACAATTGCTGGTATTACAAAAAACATAAAAAACACTCCTTTCGTTCTTATACATGTTTTCTAAATATAATGATTCATAAGTTATGAGCTTATAATATCACAACAAAACAATAGTCCTTCACACATAAAATGAAAGGGGGGATTATCTGCGAAATCGCGGACAAAAAAAAGAGCAAGTAAACTTGCTCCGGCTTTTTATATTACCTCTTTCATATCTGCGTAGTTATTTAGTGGTGTCAATGTTCTTTCCATCCTATTAATACTCCTTTCATTGATACATAAGTATTATATCACTAAAATTGTCATACTACGAAATTATGGTAATGACTATCTAGAGTTTACAGTAATGTATAATGTAGTAAAGTTATATGCCGGCTGCATTCTAAACTTATCCTCGTCACATATTAATTGGTATAAGGGATGGTGAGGGTCGAACTCACAATCGCCGAGAACAATATTCCCGACCGCTTTACCATTTACGCCACATCCCCAAAATTATTAACCAATATTAATCAAGCAACCAATTCATTTTATTTTCAAATACTACTTTACTATCTCCCTTTTCTATGGCACCAACCTCATAGCAATTATAGAACTGATTGATGTGGCGCATAACTGCATCCTTATCATTCTGGGCTACCACAATATTAAAGCCTACTCCACAGTTAAAGGTTCTAAGCATTTCTTCATCACTTATATTGCCATTATGTTTGATATACTTAAATATATTTAATATTTTTATCTTGGATAAATCAATCTTAGCACAAAGACCATCTGGAATAACCCTGCAGAGATTTCCTTCTATTCCACCACCTGTAATATGAGCCATACCATGTATCACACCCTTGTCAAACAGACCCTTGATTGATTTGTAATATGGTGTATGTGGTTTCATAATCTGCTCTATAAATGTTAGCCCATCTATCTTGTCTAGCTTGATCTGTGGCATCTTATCCATAAGTAATCGCACTAGAGAGTATCCATTTGTATGTAGTCCATTTGATGCAATAGCTAAAACTGCATCTCCTTCTTTAATTGCAGAGCCATCTATAACCTTGGACTTTTCAACAATACCTGCGATGCTAGATGTAAGAACATATACTCCTGATTCTACAACAAGTGGTTGGATGGATGTCTCTCCACCTACCAAGGAACATTCATTTTCCTTGCAGGCATCTGACACACCTTTTACCAATGCACTGATGGTGTCTTTCTCTGCATTTCCACAGACTATGGTATCTAATACTGCCAGAGGCTTAGCTCCCATAACCACTATGTCATTCACCAAATGATTTATCATATCGTGGCAAATGGATTCGGTATATCCATACTCCATGGCAAGCTTTTGCTTGGAGCCTGGCTCTTCAGATTTTAATACAAGAACAGGATTCTCAATATCAGGAAATTTAATATCGTAGAGTGAAGCAAATGGACCTAAACCATTTAAAACACGGTTATCCCTGGTTTCTAGGTGCTTGGACATCTCTTTTTTGATAGTGTCTGTATAGGTAATATCAATTCCAGCTTTACTATATGATAAGCCTTCTACTTCCTTTTCACTTCCAGCTAGAATCTCGTCCACTGACACTTCTAAAAGGGTGGCTAAGTCCCTTAATATCTCAATATTCGGATATGTGGTGCCATTTTCCCATTTTGATATGGCTTGAAACGAAACATTCAGCTTGTCCGCAAGCTGTTGCTGGGTCATCCCTAAAGCCTTTCGCTTTGCCATTATAAAGTTTCCAATTTTTATACTGTTAAGCATATTAATCACCAACCTTTTTTCTTTATAATAGCTTGGTAAGTGGGAGTGGTGCAATAACCAGTAAAGGGAGTTTAGGTGGGGAATTCAACTGGGGGTTGAGGGGGTTCTGAAATAATTCGTTTCTCTCCCAACTGACAACCATACCTCAATTTGTCTGAATACTACTATTATTTTAAGTGCCTTAACTGTTTAAAAAAGAAAAACAATATATAGCCAATCAACATTCATAGATATACACTTAAGCTGTATATCTAATTAGAACAAAAAGCCCCATTATTGTCTAGTCTTCTTTTCCCATTTCATCAATTATTTTTTCTAGCCTTGAAACAATTATAGAAATATCCTTATTTTTACTTCTATTATTTCGTTCATATTTATTTGTACTATTTACATAATCATTCATTTTTTTATTTATTTCAGTACACATAAACATAAATGCAACTTTTTGTTCATGAGTAAAATATTTATAAAACTTTTTATAATAGTCAACATATTGTCCAACTTGACGATACGGATAATGTCTTTCCGGCGTTTTATTAGAACAAATAAGGTTATGTGCCTTATCAAAATTTTCATATGCATTTTGTTTATCCATATTGTACATTGTTTTTTCCAACAACAATCTAGCTCTTAGGTTTTCAACCTGATATGACTCTTCTGAATATCGTTCTTTTGAAAAAGAACTCGCATTTTCTAAGTATATTTCAGCCGCATCGTAGTCATGAATTTCCATAACAGCAAGTGCATATTGAATCCAAAAAAATTGATTTTCAGAATAATACTGTGTTTTTCTTGCATTTTCATAAAAGTTGATATACATCTTTTTAATTTCTTTATCTTTACGATTAAATATCATTCGTAGATTTGAGAATGAAATAACTAATTTCAAAATAGAAATATTCTTTGATAAATATGCATGTTTTGATAGTACATTTACCATCTTACAAGCAATTTCTAATATATCATTATTAAAATTGTTATTGATAATAATATGAAATGCAATACTTGATGACTTAAATTTTATATTATTTCCATCAAACAACACCAATTCCTTTATTTCCTTGTATTTCTCAAAATATAAAGGATTAATCCTAAAACCCAATATTGTTTCTATGTAATCATATGAAATATCTATAGCCATCACATGACATATAAATGCCATCAAAAGTATATTTTTACACTCTTCATTTTTACATATAATTTGTAATATTTCATTCACTTTATCAACAACATGTGGCGAATTATAAATTTCCAACAGCATATTTTTGATTTCAGAGTTACATTTATCACTCAAAAATTCTTGTTTGCGTTTTGTTTTCATTGCTGCTTGTCTTCCCCATAAGTTATATTGATCCAAATAAGCAATAAATTGATTCATCTCTGATTGTGTCAAATAGTTCAACTCATACATCGCTAATGAACTTTCATCTAGTTTAAGATCTTTAATAATTCTTCCATAAAAATTATCATTAATATAACTTCTTGCAGAAAAAACATATTTTATATTGCTATAATTGTATGTTGAAATAGTTTTCCATGCTGGACTATCCACAATTTGATTATAATTTTCACAAAACACAAAATGCATTCCCTTTTCTGACGCTAAATACGCCAAATCATCCGCTAATAACAGTTCCTGTTTTTCCAAATAGTATACACGACCTATTTGTTTTAACCGTTCCTCCATCTGTTTCATAACTACAGTTTTTCCATTTGCTAGGTCCGAATGAAATACTACAACTTTGCCTTCTCCACGTAAAAAAGCTATAGCCTCATCAATACTATCTCTTTCAACAATATAATTATTCTTATAATTTGTGGAAATCATATTATCATCTATTATACCATTTACCAATAATCTAATGATACTCTCTGAATCCACCTTATTTACTACCCCATCACTCTTCTTACTCTCTCCCAAACAAGACAACTCGTACTCCTTTGTTGTACGGTCATAGTCCTTATCAATTACTTCTATGTATTTACTAAACTCATATAGTCCCTTATCATATACTTCTCCATATTTCTTCATTGAGGATAGTGCTCTTTTTCCCGGTTCAAATGTTACAAACAAACATTTGTCCTTTAACGCCTCATCTTCCGAGAATATCTGCTGAAGTTCTAAATCATACCCCAAAGAATATCCAATAAATATAACACTTTTTGCATTAGCTATATCATTATGCAACGCAATCGCCCACTCACTGTCTGAAATTGTTCTATTTAAATAAGACTGTTCAGTTAATTTAAAAGTAGAATTAATATTATTTTCCGTCACATTTCCAACATAACCATTCATATGTATTACAGCATTTTTTTGATTATACACCTCCGCAATACGAGTCGAAGCTGTTATAGGGTCCCTTAACATGCCTATGCTTCTAGATGCAAATTCCATCACGTCATCATAGTTTGTAGTATATATTTTCTTCCAATTTATTCCAGCTACAATCTTATGTTCCTCTCCCACCGCCAAACAGTTATAATTGTTCTTAAGCAAATCTATTAAATCCCTTGTGGTATTTCCTTCTTCCAAATATCTTGTAGATATATAACCCAAATCATTAAGATCTTTTTCCTCCTCGCCTTCTACATCTATATTTCCTTCCTTTATCAGTTCTCTGCACAAACCATCTGCAATTGGAAAGGCAGTATTTTTAATATTTTTTGCCCCAACAGAAAATCCAGCGCCCAAAAATAAAATTGCGTTACCATCTAATGCATTTTTTATTATTTTATCCATTTTTGTATTCATCTTACACTCCTTATTTCTATAAACACATTTATATTATTTCTTTTTGTATTACCCCATTCTCCATGTCATCAATACTATAAATAGTATCCATAACTTCAAACGTCTCTCTCAAATTTCCTCTTGCACTAATCCAGCCAATTCCGTCAGTAAACCATACAAATGTGAATCCATCTATGGTATCTGCTTCCTGTGCTAACATTTTATAGCTTCTTGCTGTTTCATTAAGCTTTGAACCGCTACTAGCGTAAAAATTTGTTTCAATACCATAAATCATCTTATCCGTCTTGATTACAAAATCAAATCTCTTCGCAGCTTTGCCCTGATTAGAAAGTGCTGATAAATCAATGTTCCACTTCTCCTCAATATCCTTTAAATACATTTCCTTAAAATAATTTACGTCCTCTTCAAATCCTGCTGCAACAATATATTTTTCTACCAAGTCTTCCATCTGATGACCACCACGATTTTTACGACCATTAGAGTCTAGCCCAGTTTCAATACCCAAAGCATAATCTACAAGGTTATTTACTAAGTGATTTGCAATCATATCAAACAATCCTGTCTTACGCATAAATATCTTATACTGCACCACGCTATAATTCATCTTCTTAAAATTATACAAGAACTCCCCTTCTTCATCTTGGGCATAAATCTCATAGCCCCTTACAGCAAGAAGCAACGGTACACACTGTAATGTTTCCGGATATTTTGTCACTATTTTTTCAAAGTCTTCTTCAATATTTTTAGAACCAATTAAGGTGTTCAAAATATTCAACTCTACCTTGATTTCTTCTACATTTTTTACTACTTTCCTAAAATCGATATAATAATCATAACTTGATATACTTGGCCTAAACTTACTCAACCACTCATCAAAATTTCTATTTGTCATTTGCCGCCTTCTCCTTATTAATAATTAAACAAGCACTTTTTTTAATATACCATTCTCCATCTCGTCAATGTTATATATGTTTTCTAAAATTTCAAATGTTTCTCTTAAATTTTCTTTAGCCTTTTTCCATGAACTCCCATCCGTAATCCAAATAAATTTAAATCCCTCAATTTCCTTTGCCTCTTGAGCTAACATCTTATAACTTCGAGCAGTCTCGTTTAATTTTGAACCACCACCATTATAAAAATTAGTTTCAATACCGTAAATCATATTATCTGTTTTAATAACAAAATCGAATCTTTTAGCAACTTTTCCTGCATTAGTCAGAGCAGATAAATCTAGATTCCACTTTTTTGCAATTTTAGAAGTTGTCATCTCTTTAAAATAGTTTTCTCCCTTTATAAACCCTTCTTCTTGAATGAACGATTCTACTAAATCCTCCATAAGGTCTCCGCCTCGTGATTTTCTAGCATGAGTATCTAGTCCTGTTTCCACACCGATAACATAATCAACCAAATTGTTGATTATACGATTTTGTAGCAAATCAAACAAACCCGTTTTTTCCATAAAATATACATAATCTATACATGACTTAAACCTATGGCTATTTGGTCTACATTCACGTCCATTTATTTCTTCAAATTTAAATTTGTAATAACGCCCTCCATTTTCATCCTTGCAATATATTTCATATTCTCTTACTGCAAGTAATATAGGTATTGCTTTCAAGACATCTGGATACCTATTTACCAAATCAACAAAATCCTCCTTAATCTTCTTGCTTCCAATTAAAGAGTTTAGTATATTTAGTTCAACCTTTACCCTTTCCACATTTTTATGAACTTTCTTGAAATCCACATAATATTCAAATGTGGATATACTCGGTCTGAACTTACTCAACCATTCATCAAAATCTCTATTTGTCATTTGCTACCTTCTCCAATCTTTTCTTGGATATTTCCAAGTATTCTTCACTTACATCTATTCCAATAAACTTCCGCCCAAATCGCACAGCCTCTACTCCGGTAGTTCCGGAACCACAAAAAGGATCCAATATTACCTGTCCTTCCTCTGTAGATGCCAACACAATTTTCTCAAGCAGATATTCCGGCTTCTGTGTAGGATGTTTACCTTCTGTTTTCTCTGAAGGCTTGGTTAACGCACCGGTCCACACATCCTTCATCTGCTTGCAATCATTCATTTCTTTCATTTTCTGATAATCAAAAAAATGCCGAGACTTCTTTTCATTCTTCTTTGCCCATAAAATGGTTTCCGTAGAATGTGTGAAGCATCGACATGCTAAGTTTGGTGGTGGATTTGTTTTCTGCCATGTTATGTTGTTAATTAT
>JAZPXZ010000044.1:0-13023 GCA_045543915.1 Wujia sp. | reverse complement strand
TGAATACGAAATATACTGCATTCATATATATTTTACCCATTAGGGGATTTTTAAACCAAAAATTCTCCTATCATAGTATAATCACATCCTAGGAGAAAATCAATATTGCAAAAGCTAAGAAGCGGTAAAATTTGAGTAAAATTAAATTCAATTAGGCTTTTCTAAAGGCAAAAAAAATGTTATTATATTTGTAATTATATGTTTTCTGTTGTTCTTTAACCCCCCTATAGGAGGATTGATTATGAGTTATCAGGATAGCTACGGTTTTTTTTATAAAGCAAAGCAAACAGTTTACAAATGGTGGTGCGTAGTTTACAAGCCAGCCTACAAGCTCTTTCACCATGGCTATTGGCCAGCAGAAAAGGAGCCTTATTATGCGATGAA
Organism: Wujia sp.; assembly: GCA_045543915.1. Taxonomy (GTDB): domain Bacteria; phylum Bacillota; class Clostridia; order Lachnospirales; family Lachnospiraceae; genus Coprococcus_C. Next base: position 12,639 of record JAZPXZ010000044.1, on the reverse strand, counting down.
TCAGGCCAAGGTAGCTGAGGCAGAGGTTGCAAAACTAGCCAATTCCGCCACTACAGATGCTGAGGCTTTGGCAAATCAGATCTTAAGCTCAAAGCAGGGTAATGTAGATGCCATGGTTGCAGATGCAGTTCCTGTTACCAATGAGGCTATGTCCGAAGCTGAGCCGGAGATAGACTTATCACAGGTAGATCCGGATGCATTAGCCAGAGCTAATGAAATTATGGCAAGACTCGCTTCTGAAGCTGCTGCCGACGAAGCCAAAAAGCAAGCGGAAATTGATGAAGCTAAGCTTAAAGCCAGAGCTGATGAGGAAGCTGCAAAAGCTAAGGCTAAAGCCGACGAAGAAGCTGCTAATGCCAGAGCCGATGAAATCATGGCAAGACTTGCTTCCGAAGCAGCTGCCGACGAAGCTAAAAAACAAGCAGAAATCAACGCTGCTAGAGCCAAGGCAGATGAAAATGCACGAATCGCTTCTATAATGCAATCAAATAAGGTTGATATATCAGCATTTATAGAAGAAGGCAAGGCTAATAGACAGGGCAATAGTTAGGAGGAGACTATTATGAATAAAAGAAATTTAATATTTAGAATAAAAAAGTCTTTGGGATTATGTCTTATCTTTGTTCTGATTATTAGTACACTTACAGGATGTTCACCTAACCCAAAAAACTTTTCAACACCAAAGATTACTATTACATTAGACGAAAGCTTTGAGCAGTACAGTTCTGATTCCTTCGAGCTATATATAAAAAGTGAGGATGTTGGATTTTCCGCAAGAGAGGAAACCGCTCAGGAGCTAGAGCTTGCAGGCTACGAGATTATTTCTCTCGCTGATTATGCCAATGAAATCCTTACCCTTAACGGTTCTGAGGGTATAAAGCTTTCACAGAGAGATGACTACTATTATTTCGTCACATCTAAAACATCCAATGGAGCTAAGTATTCTTACATACACTGTATGTTTGAGGGTGACAATTCTTTCTGGGTATGCCAGTTTGTATTTAAGTCTAAGGACTACAAGAGACTGTCCGAAGATGTATTCACTTGGGCCGACTCAATCCAGATTGTAAAGTAAATTATAAAAAACGGAGCTGTGCCAAGACTCTACATTCCGACCGCGACAGTGGTGGAGACTAAGCTGACCATTTTACGCGTCAGCGTGGATCCATCCTAGGCAGATCGGCTAGTAAAGTAACTCTTGCACAGCTCCGTTTTTTATGCGTATTTTACAGACCTTATGATTTTTCTAATAGGAAGTACATAGCTAGGTGATACGGACAGCTCATCCACACCCATCTTGATAAATTCTTCTGTAAGGCTTGTATCAGCACCAAGCTCGCCGCATATTCCTACCCATATTCCTTCCTTGTGTCCATTATCCACTACCATCTTAATCATCTTAAGCACTGCAGGATGGTGTGAGTCATAGATATTGTCAAGCTTTGCATTCTGACGGTCTATGGCAAGGGTGTACTGGGTAAGGTCATTGGTTCCTATGCTGAAGAAATTAACCTCCTTGGCCAGTTCATCACTTATCATAACTGCTGCCGGTGTCTCTATCATCACACCAAGCTCCACATCACCGTATGCTATGCTATTTTCTAAAAGCTCTTTTTTTATCTCTTCACAGATTCTCTTTATCTGTTTAACCTCATCTACAGAAATTATCATAGGAAACATAATAGATATATTACCAAATGCTGAAGCTCTGTAAAGTGCTCTAAGCTGAGTTTTGAATATATCTACTCGGTCTAAGCATATTCTTATGGCACGATACCCCATAGCAGGGTTTTCTTCCTTATCCATATTAAAGTAGTCCACCTGCTTGTCCGCCCCTATATCTAAGGTTCTTATAACAACCTTTCTTCCTGCCATATTCTGAGCCACAGTTTTATACACTGCAAACTGCTCCTCCTCTGTTGGATAATCAGTTTTCTCCAGGTATAAAAACTCACTTCTAAACAGTCCTATTCCTGCAGCATCGTTGGCCAACACATTTGCCACATCTGCCACACTTCCGATATTAGCATATAGCTTTATATGTTTTCCATCTAGAGTTTCGTCAGGTAAACCTTTCATACTTTTAAGTAGCTCTCTTGCTTCCTCATCCTTCTTTTGCTCAGCCTTATAAGCCGCAAGAGTTACCTCATCAGGCTCCACATAAAGTAATCCCTTTCTACCGTCTATAATAGCCATTTTGTCATTCCAGCTACTGTCTATGTCCACTCCAATTAAAGCAGGTATATTCATAGTTCTGGCAAGTATGGCAGTGTGAGAGTTAGATGAACCAAGTCTTGTAACAAAGCCAAGAAGCTTGGTCTTATCCATCTGAACAGTCTCACTTGGCGCAAGGTCTTCAGCCACTACTATTACTGGCTCATCCATGGTTGCTGAATTCGTATTAGCTCCTGCCAGTGCAGCTATAACTCTCTCCGAGATATCCTTAACATCTGCAGATCTGGCTTTAAAATATTCATCCTCCATCTCAGCAAACATTACAGAGAAATTATCCCCTGTAGTTGCAACTGCGTACTCTGCATTAACATTTTCAGTCTGTATGATGTTGTATACAGAATCATTATAGTCTGCATCGGAAAGCATCATAGCATGAACCTCGAATATCATGGCATTTGCCTCACCTACATCTGTAACCGCCTTCTCATATAGCTGATTGAGCTGAGCTATTGCACACTCCTTCGCCTTCTCGTATCGTTTTATCTCCTCATCAGCATTATCTATCCTTACTCTCTTAACCTGATGCTCACTCTTCTCATAGAACCAAATCTTTCCTATGGCTATACCATTGTATATACTTTTTCCCTCATATCGCTCCATAGTAACCACCTTATCTTATTATATATCCTATGAATCTTAAAGATTTGCAGCCATAAATTCCTGCATCTTTGCAATTGCCGCATCCTCGTCATCGCCCTCTGCCTTAATAACAACCTCAGTGCCAGTCTTTACTCCAAGTTCCATAACTGCCATAAGTCTTGTTACATCAGCGTTCTTACCATTTGCCTCAATAGTAATCTTAGATGTAAATACCTTTGCCTCCTTCGCAAGAAGACCTGCAGGTCTTGCGTGAATACCAATAGGGTCAGTGATAATATATTTGAATTCTTTCATAATCTATTCTCCGTTCTATACTATTTTTGATTATCTAATATAGTATATTATGGATAGATTTGGTGGTTTTTAAACATAAATACATTTCAAAAAAGTATTCTTGAGTTTTTTATGTTTCAGAGATAGACTTTGGTAAAAGAAATGAGTTTTCACCGTACAGTCTATGACTCAAGCGGGCCGCTCGTTTCTTTTTTATTTTAAGGTCAGTATGGCATTTTTTAATAACAACTTTATCATTGATGTATACTTACTTCTATCTTGATCTTCAACTATAGAAGTAACACGCGCACCAGCATCCTTTGAAGATGCTCCACACAAATATATTCTCTCACTATCAGTTCCATAATCAATAATTATGTATCTATCATGAAAAACCCCTCCTGAACTACGCAGTTCAATATTCTTCAATGGGTATTCCTTACAAAAATCATCATATACTTTTTTGCGCAATGCTTTCCCTAAATTATCGCTAAAAATTATGATGTCTACATTGTCCGAAACATTAACTAACAATTCCAAAGTTCTCAAATCTATATAATTATCGACGATATATATACTTTTTTCTGCTTCAGAATAGATTTTTTCGTATGCAATATCCGCACTAAATGGCTGACCATTTAACACAAGATAGCCTCTTTTTATTTTGGGTTCGCCAAATTCATTCATCATTTCTGACAATTCTGAATGAGTCACCACGTCACTCAATGTATCTATCACATCAGCCATTTTATCTTCAATATCATTTAAGTTTGATTGTAATTCCATTGTTTTATTTATATTGTTAGATATCTGTACAGACATTTGAAGAAACTCTCTTTGACCAGTAAGATTCTGATTTTCAATGATATAGTCTTTCATTTTCTTAAATATTCTGATTAATGATTTACTTTGGCTTATAGCCAGCTCTCCTTTTAGTACAGTCATCAACATATACACACCTTGCTCAGTAAATGCATATGGCAAATATCTAGTGCCTCCCCAACTTGAGGTCAATTTTTTTGACCTCAAGTTTTCATATTCCTCCTTTGTCAATTTAAAACGAAAGTCCTCATCAAATCTTTCTATATTGTTTTTCACTTGCTGATTAAAAGCTTTTGTTGTATATCCATATATCTCTGCCAATTCATAATCTATCATAACCTTTTGTCCACGAATGGAATATATTTTTTCTTGTATTTCTTTTTCATCAATAATAGATATTTCTTTTGTTACTTTATCATTCAATACATTCTCCCCCTTTTTCTTCCTTCCCCATCTTCTCCATCCTTATATAATACTCCAACAATCTAATCACATACTCCGGCGCGTGCCTATTATCCCTTTCCCACTCAGTTACGGTTCTGTATGGTATGTTAAAATAATCACAAAACTCTTTACGATTCATACCTGTGCTCTCTCTTAATTCTTTTATTTTTTTGCTTTGGTCCATACATTCTCCTCCTCATATTACACATTGTGTAATTATCATAACACATCACTTCGATATACACAATGTGTATTTTGAAATATACAAAAATCCCCCTTTAGTGAGCACACACTAAAGAGGGTGTCTATAATGTATTTTATCAGTTTCTATACTAATTTCATCATTTATTTTTCCTTATTTAATTCTTCATTTTTCAATTCATCCTTCATAGCTTCCTCTTCCCTATCCCAGCGCTTCTCATCCTGCTTCTGCATGTCTCCATACTTTTTGAATGCAAGCTGGGTAAATATGCTATAGAAAAATACAGGCAAGGATATGACACAAAGTGTCGTGGCTAGATTACTTTGCCATTGATTCAAATCCTTAAACATAAGAACATAAACCGATATCACAAAAACAACCAGAGCAAATAAATCTATTATAATTGTAAAAAATAGTTTCCTTTTATTCATTCTATCCACCATTTACATAAAGGTCGAGAGTGTTTGCTCCCGACCTTTATTTTTCTTATATTATATATGACATTCCTACTCCACAGGCACCAAATTCTTAAGACTGATATCCATAATAGGCGCTGAATGTGTAAGGGCACCTGATGACACATAATCCACGCCAATCTCCGCTATCTCTGCAAGTCTTTCTGCGGTAACATTTCCAGAGCACTCAGTCTCGGCCTTTCCTGCAACTCTTCTTACAGCCTCTCTCATGGTAGCGTTATCCATGTTGTCAAGCATGATGATATCTGCGCCTGCAGCAAGTGCCTCGTCAAGCTGCTCTAGAGATTCAACCTCAACCTCAATCTTTCTTACAAATGGTGCGTATTCCTTAGCCATGGCAACTGCCTTAGTGATACTTCCTGCTGCCCCGATGTGGTTATCCTTTATAAGCACACCGTCTGACAGGTTGTATCTGTGGTTTGTTCCACCACCAACCTTAACAGCGTACTTCTCGAAAGGACGCATATTAGGAGTTGTCTTACGAGTATCAAGAAGCTTAGTCTTCTTGCCCTCTAACTCCTTAGCGTACATTCTGGTATATGTTGCAATTCCACTCATTCTCTGAAGGTAGTTAAGAGCTGTTCTCTCACCGGATAAAAGAGCCTTAATGTCGCCCTTTATAACTCCCATAAGCTGACCCTTCTTAACCTGATCTCCGTCCTTAACATATGCCTCGAAAACTGCGGTGTCATCAAGAAGCTCGAAGGTTCTCTTAAACACCTCAAGTCCACAGATTATACCGTCCTCCTTACAAATAAGGTCTGCCTTACCCTGTCGTGGTTCAGGCATAATGGCATTGGTAGTTACATCCTCGGAGGTAATATCCTCTCTAATTGCATTCATTATATATGTATCAATATTTACTCTAGTTGTTACACCATTTATCATAGAAATTTTCATCCCTTCTTCTAATCTCATTAAGTATTAGCTGTCTATTTTCATTATCCCAGGCTTCAACATCAACATATTTGTTCATAGAAACCTCTGGGGTGCAAAGCTCAACATTTTCTATCTCCTCAGTGATAATCCAGCCTGCTCTCTCTGCGAAGACAAGACTCTCTAACAGTGAGTTGCTGGCAAGTCTGTTAGCACCGTGAACACCATTGCAGGCAGTTTCGCCAACTGCAAATAAATTCTTAACGGAGGTTCTGCCGTAGGTATCCGCCATAATTCCACCCATCAGGTAATGCTGTGCAGGTGTTACAGGAATATCCTCTACGGACAGGTCGTAGCCCACCTCCATACAGTGTCTGTATATATTAGGAAATCTTCTAAGTATTTCCTCCTTCGGCATATGCTTTATGGAAAGCATAACATAAGGTCTTTCGTCTATCTCCATCTGCTTACGGATAGCCTCTGTTACCACATCTCTTGGAAGAAGCTCGTCTACGAATCTCTCCCCCGCTTTATTAAGGAGAATTCCGCCCTCGCCTCTAACTGACTCTGAGATAAGGAACTTTCTATTCTTATTAACCTCGTAAAGTGATGTAGGATGAATCTGTATGTAGTTAATATTCTCAAGCTCTACTCCGTGTCTTAGAGCCAAAGCAAAGCTATCTCCTGTTATATGTCTAAAGTTTGTAGAGTGGGTAAATAAACCACCTATTCCCCCTGTTGCAAGAACCACCTCTCTGGCATATACGGCTTTAGTCTCATTTCTTACACCGTCAGCAAGAACTATACCCTTACAGGAGTTATCCTCTATAATAAGGTCAAGCATCTTGGTAAATTCGCAGAGAGTAATATTCTCCCTTTCTCTTACATTATTAAGAAGCTTATTAGTTATCTCCTTACCTGTTACATCCTTGTGGTGAAGAATTCTGTATGTGGAATGAGCACCCTCTCTTGTGTACTCAAACCCACCATCCTTATCCTTGTCGAACAAAACTCCATATTCGATAAGTCTATCCATTATCATAGGAGAATTCTCTATCATTACTCTGACGGAGTCCTCCTTGTTCTCGTATCTTCCCGCTCTTAAAGTATCCTCAAGGAAGCTGTCAAAGTCAGCCGGCTCCTTAAGTGTACATATTCCGCCCTGGGCAAGATAGGAATCACTATTCTTAATTTTGTCCTTGGAAATCATCAAAATCCTAAGCTTAGGTGATATGGAAAGTGCTGCAAAAAGGCCTGCAACTCCTGTACCAACAATTATCACATCATAGGAATCTGAAATAGGTGTATCACTCACCTGTTTTATAAAATCATTACCCATATGTTTTATGTCTCTCCAATATAGAAAAAAGTCTACAATTTAACACTCTTAATATTGGCATAAAATAGTTGTAATGTCAATGAATTGTGCTATACTACAATAAGATAAATAAGGATGGTGACATACTATGTATAATATAGATTTTAGCAAGCCATGTCATGTATACTTCATGGGCATCGGTGGTATTAGCATGAGCGGTTTAGCAGAAATCCTTCTAGGAGAGGGATTTACAGTATCCGGCTCTGATATGAAGGAAAGTGATATTACTGATTCTCTTAAGGCTCAGGGCGTTAAAATTAATATTGGGCAGGTAGCTTCAAATATTACTGACCATATAGACCTGGTGGTTTACACCGCAGCAATAAAAGAGGACAACGAAGAATTTAAAGCTGTTCTTGCTAAAAATATTCCTATGCTGACCAGAGCACAGCTACTTGGACAGATAATGAATAACTACAAGTACGGCATTGCAGTTAGCGGTACCCACGGTAAGACTACTACCACTGCCATGATGAGCCATGTTCTTCTTCAGGCTGACACTGACCCTACCATATCTATAGGAGGAATGCTTGATGCCATCGGTGGAAACATAAGAGTTGGTCACTCAGACTACTTTGTAACTGAGGCCTGTGAGTACACCAACAGCTTCCACGCTTTTAATCCATATGTAAGCATTATATTAAATGTAGATGAGGATCACTTGGATTTCTTCAGCGGTATCGAAGAAATCGCACAGTCCTTTAAGACCTTCGCTGAGATTCTTCCTAAGGACGGACTTTTAGTAATTAACGGTGATATGGATCATAAGGATTTCATAACTAAGGATCTTGACTGTAACATAATAACCTTTGGCTTAAATGAGGGTAACAAATATCAGGCTAAGGACATTACATTTGACGAGGAAGGGCACCCTTCATATAAGCTTTATGTAGATGGCAAGGAGATTGATACTATCAATCTTCACTCCACAGGAGTACACAATGTTGTAAACTCACTTTCAGTTATAGCTGTAGCAGACTTCCTAGAGTTAGATTTAAATCACACAAAGTCAGGTCTGCTTGAATGCACCAGCGCCAAGAGACGCTATGAATATAAGGGTGTGTCTGAAAATGGTGTCGTAATTATAGACGATTATGCACATCACCCAACAGAGATTGCAGCCACACTTAAGGCTACCAATAACACCCCACATAATGAGCTTTGGGTAATCTTCCAGCCTCACACCTACACTAGAACCTACGCCTTGCTTGATAAATTCGCAGAGGTTTTATCCACTGCAGACCATGTAATTTTAGCAGATATCTATGCTGCAAGAGAAAAAGATACAGGTATGATTTCCTCCAAAGATCTGTGCGACAAGATAAATTCTCTAGGTGGAAATGCAATACACATAGGAGACTTTTTGTCAATAGAAAAATTTGTCAAAAAAAGTTGCAAAAAAAATGATTTGTTGATAACTATGGGAGCGGGAAATGTTGATATCATTGGAGATTCCCTTCTAAAAAAATAATTATCCACATTATCCACAGGGCTATTCAGAAAAACCACTCTGAATAGTCCTTAATTATTTTGTTAACATAATTTTTCCAAAATCCACGATTTTTCAAGGAATAATTTGGTTGTAAAATATTATGGTAACATGCTATCCACATTATCCACATTATCCACATTTTTTAGTTTGTCCAAGGCAGAAAAAACGTTCGGTTGCAATAAAAAAAAGCTGTGTTATAATTCATTTTGCATTAGATAAAAAGAAGGTATAAATGTATGAAAACAATAACGATTTCTACAGAAAATTGTGAGACCTATTCCTCAATTTCAAACTTCTTCATAGACTACTATATGACAGAAGCAAACGGCGAGTTTGTTAAGGTTTATCTCTACTTGGTAAGACTACTTAACACCAACTCCAACATAACCGTTGCTGCAATTGCGGATCACTTTAATCTCACAGAAAACGACATCTGTCGTGCAATTAAATACTGGATATCAAGGGATGTACTGAAGCTAAACTATGATGGCAAGGGACACTTAAGGGGGATTGTGTTACTTCCATTGCATGCTCCGGCGATTGACCTTAAGATGGAAACTGACGCAGTATCCATACTAAGACTTGATACTGCTTCTAATACAGCTACAAGAGAGTTGGAATATGAACGCCAGGTTGCTGCCACAAATGTGATTGCCATGCCACAGAATGTTGCACAGACATCACACACAGAGCTTGTCCTTCCTTCGAAGCCTAAATTTTCAGCAGCTGATGTGACAAACGCTATGAAGGATTCTGATTTTGGTGATTTAATCTACTTAATAGAGACTTTGTTCGGCAGACCGGTTACCCAAACCGAAACCTCTAATATTTTGTACATATATGATACGCTTCAGTTCCCTGTGGACTTATTTGAATACCTAGTAGAGTACTGTGTGGAACGTGGCAAAACCAATGTCAGATATATGGAATCTGTGGCCATAGCGTGGTACAAGGACGGAATCAAGACCAGACAGGAAGCAAAGGAGCAGGTGTCTCAGACAAACTCTGTAGCAAAAACCGTGTTCAAGGCACTCGGAATAAGAAGCGACAGAGCTATTACTCAGGCTGAAATAGAGCTTATCAACACCTGGACAACTGATTTTGGATTTTCAGAGGATATCATAAAACGAGCTTGCGAAACCGCTACATTGTCCAAGCCTACTGGTGCTACATTAAAATATGTAAATGGTATTTTAGAGGAGTGGAATAGAAATAATGTAAAAACTCTTAGTGACATAGATGCCCTGGACAAGGCATTTGCTGCTAAAAAGGCCATGGAAAAGGCCACACCAAAATCCTCTGATAACATAAGTAAGTTTAATGATTTTAAGCAGTCTACTTCAGATAAGACCATAGACGATATGGAACGTCGGTTAAGAAAAGAGGTTAACGGATAATGATTTTTGAACCTGTAAGCATAAGCAACATTATGCGGGAATACGAAGAGACTCGTCTTAATAACAAAAGATTGGCAGCACTAAGACGGGAGGAAATATACAGCAAATTCCCTGAGATTAGCAAGCTGGACGAGGACTCTACCTCAAACTACATATGGTTGGTTCGAGATAGAATATCTGGTGGTAATAAGGACAATTCCAATTACAAGGATATAATTCAGGCCAACAGGAATAGAACCACAGAGAAAAAGCGTCTTTTAGCTCAGGCTGGATACCCTGAGGATTACCTGGATCCTATCTTTACCTGTAAAAAGTGCGAGGATACCGGTTTTATAGGCCAGGAACGCTGTAGCTGTTTTCGAGACAAGCTTATTGCTAACCTATATCTCCAGTCTAATCTAAGCAATATTCTAGAGAAGGAAAACTTTAGTACCTTTAGTTTGGATTACTATAGCAAGAATAAGCTTGAGGGCTACGACTACTCACCCTACGATAATATGGTAAATGTACTTAATTCTGCCAAAAGGTTTGTGGATGGTTTTAGTAGCAGAAGCTCACACAGAGGTAACATTCTCATATACGGAGAGGTTGGTCTAGGAAAAACATTTTTGACTAATTGCATAGCCAAGGGTATACTAGACAAGGGACACGAGGTGTTCTACCTCTCAGCAAATGAGCTATTTCAAAGCATTTTGGCTCCTTACCTTATGAGCCACGAAAAAGCTGTTGAGGATTTATGCAAATATGTTTATAATTGTGAGCTGTTGATAATTGATGATTTAGGAACAGAGCTAATCAACTCATTTACAGTATCCAATCTGTTCGAAATAATCAACCAAAGAAACATTCAAGGGAAGTCAACAGTTATTTCTACTAACCTTGGTCTTAAGGACCTTAAGGCAAAATACTCTGAACGTATTATGTCACGATTAGTTGAAAGCTACACTGTATTTAACATATACGGTGATAATATAAGATACCAAAAGAGATTTAACTCTACAAATAATTAACACATTGGAGGAATTATCATGCCAGATTCAAGTAACCTTATTAACATACCTGTAGGAAAGCTAGGCATCATTCCACTTCAAAGCATCACTGCTATTGGAGAGAAGGTTGACAGCTACATTGCACGTTGGAGAGCGGAGAGACACAACGAGCATAAGGACAGCATTACATTTGCAGGCTATGAAAAGGACTCTTACATTGTAAAGTCAGCTTGTCCAAGATTCGGTTCAGGAGAGGCAAAGGGTACTCTTTCAGAATCCGTTAGAGGTACTGACCTTTACCTTCTTGTAGATGTTGTAAACCACAGCATAAAGTACAACATTTGTGGACAGGAAAATATGATGTCACCAGATGATCACTACGCAGATTTAAAGAGAGTTATCGCTGCAATTGGTGGTAAGGCTAACAGAATCACTGTTATTATGCCTTTCCTCTACGAGAGTAGACAGCATAAGCGTTCAAGCAGAGAGTCATTAGACTGTGCTATTGCGCTTCAGGAGCTTGTATCACTTGGAATCGACAACATCATTACATTCGATGCTCACGACCCACGTGTTCAAAACGCTATACCTTATAGCGGCTTCGAAAATATTATGCCTACCTATCAGTTCATTAAGACTCTTCTTAGAACTACACCTGACCTTAAGCTTGACAGCGACCATATGATGGTAATAAGCCCAGACGAGGGTGCAATGAACAGAGCTATCTATTTTGCTAACCACTTAGGAGTAGATGTAGGTATGTTCTACAAGAGAAGAGATTACACTACTATCGTTAATGGCAAGAACCCTATCGTTGCTCACGAGTTCCTAGGCGACGATGTAGAGGGCAAGGATGTTATCATCATGGACGACATGATTGCATCAGGAGAAAGTATGCTTGATGTTGCAAAGCAGCTTAAGGATAGAAAGGCAAACAGAGTTTACGCTCTTGCTACCTTCGGTCTTTTCACTGCCGGCCTTGAAATCTTCGACAAAGCTCATGAGGAAGGCATCATCGAGAAGGTTATCACTACTAACCTTACCTACCAGCTTCCAGAGCTCTTCGACAGACCTTGGTATGAGTCAGCAGACATGAGCAAGTACATCGCAATTCTCATCGACCACTTAAACCACAATGCATCAATAAGTGGACTTATCGATCAGACCGAGAGAATTCAGGCAAGAATTGCAGAGTACAAGAAGACCGGAACCATCACTGCAAACTACAAGGCTCCATCCGTAGATTAATATAACACTGAACAAAAGAACTTGAAAAGTCGACGAACCCTGACACATTGTGCTTGGGGTTCGTCTTTTTTTCGGCTTGATTCTATGGGTGTTTATGCTACACGCTACGCTGTGGGGATTTTGTAATGCCCAGATACATTCATCGGCAGTTCACGGCCACCGCCGCAAATGCGCCATCCATGGCTTGTTGCGGCTATTTTGGCATCC
>JAZPXZ010000043.1:0-23604 GCA_045543915.1 Wujia sp. | reverse complement strand
TGATGAGTATATTAAGAAAATTAATTCTGTCAGTGAGCCAAATGATAATAACAAGCTGATTGACAGGCATATAAGAGAGGAGATACTCTCAGCAGCTGGATAATTATGGTTGAGGTTAACATTAAGGATATTGATGCAGGTCAGAGGCTTAATAAATATCTTATGAAATATTTAAGTAGTGCACCTTCTTCATTTATCTATAAGATGCTTCGCAAAAAGAATATAGTATTAAATGGTAAAAAAGCCAAGGGTGATGAGATAATTGCATCAGGAGATAGCATTAAGCTGTATTTGTCTGATGAAACCATTAATAGCTTTAGAACTGAATCTAAAAAGGCTGTGGTGGCAAATGGTGCCTTATCAAAAAATAAGGATTGGGTTACCAACCTTTCAAAAAAATTAAATGTTTTATATGAGGATAATGATATTATGGCGGTTCATAAGGAATCAGGAATCTTGTCTCAAAAAGCGGATAAGAATGATTATTCTATTAATGAAGCTATAGTAGATTATATATCAAATAATGACAGATACCACCATAGTGATACCTTCAAGCCTTCTGTATGCAATAGATTAGATAAGAATACATCAGGAATTATATTGGCTGGAATTACACTTAAGGGAAGTCAGTATTTATCAAGAGCATTAAAGGATAGAAGTCTGGACAAATTCTATTTTACAATAGTAAAGGGTGATTTTTGTGAAAGATTAACCTGTATGGCTTATATTATCAAGGATAGTGCCAAGAATTTATCTAAGGTTATATCTGAGCAGGAATATAATGAACTTAAGGATGAAAAAAATTTTAATCCTAAGGATTATTCTCAGATTATGACGGAGTTTATTCCTCTGTCATCCAATAAGGATAGTACACTTTTAAAGATAAAGCTTATTACCGGAAAATCTCATCAGATAAGAGCACATTTAAAATATTTGGGATATCCTATGGCTGGAGATGTAAAGTACGGCATTAAGTCCTACAATTCATATATGAAGGATAAATATAAGCTTTCTACACATTTGCTACATGCAGGCATTGTTCAGCTGAATGAGAGTACAATAATAAAGGATCCTTTACCAGATATATTTGTAAGAATATGTCAGGGAGAGGGATTAAAATTTAAGGATATTATATAAATAAAATTTTGAGAGGAAATTATGGCTACCTGGAATTCGAGAGGATTAAGAGGTTCCACACTTGAGGAACTAATTAATATAACTAATGAATTATATAGAGATAAGGGTTTAGGCCTGGTGCAGAAAATTCCAACTCCCATTACACCTGTAAAAATAGACAAAGAAAATGGCAATATTTCCCTTGCTTATTTTGAGAAGGATTCCACTGTTGATTATATAGGTGTTGTTCAGGGAATTCCAGTTTGCTTTGATGCCAAGGAATGTGCAGTTGATAAGTTTTCTCTGCAAAATATTCATGAGCACCAGATAGAATTTATGAGAGATTTTGAGAAGCAAAATGGAATCAGCTTTCTTATCATAATGTTTACTCATAAGAATCAATTTTATTATATGAGGTTTTCTGAGCTTTTAGGTTATTTGGATAGGATTAACCAGGGACATCCAAAATATTTCAAGTATGATGAATTAAATCCTGACTATTTTATCAAAGGAGAGTCGGGAGCCTTGGTTCATTATCTTAGAGGCCTTCAGCTTGATTTAAATAGTAGAAAATAAACGGACGAGATAAAAACTTCAATCCGACCTTAGGTAGGCCGGCCAAGAAGTATATCATCGTCCGTTTATGTTTTATCTCTTTCTTTGTACAGGTTCCGGCCAGCCCTCCAGATTTCCATTGCAAATGGCTGAAAATATTTTTTCCTTACAGCCGGGATTTTCGTTTTCTAAGGCTTTAATATGCTGTTTTGCGTATTCTCGCTTTGTAAACCCATCTGCAGGACATTTTGCAGTGACAACCGGTAGCTGCATATCTCTCTCAAATGCGGCAACCTCACCTTCGTTACAGAACATAAGTGGTCTAATCATAGTAAGCTTGCTTCGGTCAAGGTAGGTAACGGGTGAGAAGGTGTGAATTCTGCCTTCGAATATGAGGGACATAAAAAATGTTTCTATTATATCATCCTTATGGTGTGCATAGGCAAATTTGTTACAGCCTAGTTCTTTGATTTTGTCGTTAAGTGCTCCCTTCCTCATCTTTGCACACAGAGAGCAGGGATTTGATTCTTTTCTGTAATTAAAAATAATATCGTAAATCTCTGTTTTTTCGACATAGTATGGTACTTCCAGCTCATGACATAGTTTGGCAATTTCGTCAGTGTGAAAACCAGGATATCCAAGATCTATAGTAATAGCGATTATATCAAACTTTTTAGGATAGAAGCGTCTTAAATGTGCCATTCCATAAAGTAATGCCAGAGAATCCTTACCACCAGAGATTCCAATAGCAATTTTATCTCCTTCATCTATCATTTGATATGTATCTATAGCTCGTCTAGTATGACTTAATAATTTCTGTAGTTTCATAAGTCCTCCATAAAATGATTAATTCCAGGTTGTAGTATAACATAAGAAAAATATAAGTGTAAAGTGCATTAAGAGGGATAAAAATATGATAATAGAGGGGTATTTATAGTACAGATTATTCTTATAATAATGATTAAAGGTAAGCCTTATATATTTTTTTTTAACATTGTTGATTCAAACAACCCCACCGAACAATTGTTCTAAAATGTATTGACAAACATATGTTTGTGTGGTATATTTTTTATAGAACAAGAGTTCGAACGAGATATGGTTGCAGTAGAGGATAAGAGAGGAGCTTGTACTATGGATAAGATTTATAATATTGTTCATTATAATTTCAAATTATTTGTTATTGGATTCTGTTTATTGTTGATTGTTGGTGTTTGCTTTTTTAGTACCTTTAACGATGGTGGTAAGGTTAGTGCTTCAACCTCTAATCAGAAGTATTTTGTTTGTGTTGAGATACAAGAGGGAGATACTTTGTGGAGTATAGCTGATTTATATATTTCAGAAGAGTATTCATCCATTGATGAGTATGTAGATGAGATTAAGGAGCTTAATGATTTGACTGAAGATACTATTTTTTGCGGTGCAACTCTGGTGGTGCCATATTATGCACCATAGGGTTTGACATAATTTTCCATACCTTTGGGCTGGTTTGCACATTGTAGACCAGCCCTCCTTTCTTTTTCAGGATAATTATATTTACATATTTTATTTCCCTTTTTATTGAAAAATCTAATCAAGTATCATATAATTAATTGGTTAATGACTTGATATAATGTGATTGAGGAAAGGATAGGCTGTATGTTAGATAATATACCGACCATGGAGCCGGATAGACAATATTTTTATATGGATAGATGCAAGGAATTAATCCTTGATTTAAAAAAAGATAAGGATGTATTAACATATTCTGTTGTAACCTTTGGCTGTCAGATGAATGCCCATGATTCAGATAAACTTAAGGGAATATTGGAAACCATTGGCTTTGAAGAGGTTGATGGCGAAGATGCAGATTTTGTTATATTTAACACATGTACTGTTCGTGAGAACGCAAATAAAAAGCTTTATGGGCATCTTGGACATTTGAAAAGTCTAAAAAAGAAAAAACCACATATGATGATTGCTTTATGTGGTTGTATGATGCAGGAACCCCATGTTGTTGAAACAATAAAATCAAAATATAAAATAGTTGACATTGTGTTCGGTACTCATAATATATACAAGCTTGCTGAACTTATATATGACAGATTATCCACAGGTGAGAGAACCTTTGAGATACTAGATAAAAGCTATAATACTGTAGAAAAGCTACCTCAGAAGAGGAAGTATTCCTTTAAGTCTGGTGTTAATATTATGTATGGCTGCAATAATTTCTGTAGTTATTGTATAGTTCCTTATGTAAGAGGCAGAGAAAAGAGTAGACCCGCAGAGGATATTATTGCTGAGATTAAGGATATTGCTTCTAAGGGAGTTAAAGAGGTAATGCTTTTAGGTCAGAATGTTAACTCTTATGGTCAAATTTACGACTATCAGGATGGTAAGATTGTAAGAGTACCTGAAGGAGAGAAGGTTACATTTCCAGAGCTTCTTACTATGGTTTGTCAGGTTGATGGTATTGAGAGAGTTAGATTTATGACAAGTCATCCTAAAGATTTATCTGATGAGTTGATTCAAGTTATGGCTAGAGAGCCTAAGGTATGTAATCATATTCATCTTCCTGTTCAGTCGGGTTCAACTGATATTCTTGGTAAGATGAATAGAAGATATACTAAGGAGCAGTATCTACATCTTGTTGATAAAATTAGACAAGCTATACCGGATGTATCTATCACTACAGATATTATAGTTGGTTTTCCGGGAGAAACAGAAGAGGATTTCTTGGAGACCTTGGATGTAGTAAAAAAGGTAGAATATGATCAGGCGTATACATTTATTTATTCCAAGCGAACGGGAACACCTGCTGCCACTATGGATAATCAGGTTCCTGAGACACAAGTGAAGGATAGATTTAACAGACTTCTTGCTACCGTCAATGAAATATCTTACAAGAGAGTGGGAAGATATGAGAATGTAATAAAAGATGTTCTTGTTGAGGAAATTAATCACCAGGATAAGACACTTGTGACAGGTCGTACAGAGGAGAATATTACTGTACATTTTAAGGGTGAGAGTAGCCTAATAGGTAGTATTGTGCCTGTTAAGCTTTTGTCCTGTAAAGGGTTTTACTATTTAGGAGAAAGAGAGATTTAAATTATTATGAACAAACTAAAGCCAAAGCTGTTTTCAGTTATGAAAACATACAACAAAAACCAATTTTTTAAGGATATTATAGCAGGTATTATTGTAGCTATTATTGCGTTACCACTGTCTATAGCCTTAGCTATAGCATCTGGTGTTAGCCCAGAGCAGGGACTTTATACTGCCATATTTGCTGGCTTCTTCATTTCTTTTTTAGGTGGTAGTAGAGTTCAAATTGGCGGACCTACAGCTGCATTTGTTGTTATTATTTATGGAATTGTTACCGAATTTGGTATGGCAGGACTTACTATTGCCACAATTATGGCCGGTATTATGCTTATACTTATGGGTATTTTTAAATTTGGTAGCTTAATTAAGTACATTCCATATACAATTACCTGTGGTTTTACAGCAGGAGTTGCAATTGGTATATTTGCAGGTCAGATAAAAGATTTTTTAGGACTGGATATGGGCTCTGTACCTGCTGAATTCTTAGAAAAGTGTAAGGAATATGCAAAGGTTATTACAACTGTTGATAGAGATACAGTAATAGTTGGTGTTATATCTCTGGCAATTCTTATTGTTATGCCTAAGCTATCCAAGGTTGTACCAGGTTCGCTTGTGGCAATTATTGTTGCAACTCTTTTGGTTAAATTTACACCTCTTGAGACAGCTACAATTGGTAGTGTATATGGTGAGTTATCCTCAGCACTTCCAAAGCCATCAATTCCAGATGTTAACATGGATATGATAAGTAAGCTTATGTCAAGTGCATTTACTATAGCTATACTTGCTGGTATTGAATCACTTTTGTCCTGCGTAGTATCAGATGGTATGATTAACAGCAGACATAGATCAAATATGGAGCTTATAGGACAGGGTGTTGGTAATATTGCATCAGGTATATTCGGCGGTATTCCAGCTACAGGTGCAATTGCAAGAACTGCTGCCAATGTAAAAAATGGTGGTCGTACACCTATAGCAGGTATGGTTCATGCATTAACACTTTTACTTATACTTAAGCTATTTATGCCTTTAGCAGCTCTTATTCCTATGACAACTTTAGCTGCAATTCTTATTGTTGTTGCTTATAATATGGGAGAGTGGAAGGAGTTTTTCCACCTGATTAAGCATGCACCTAAGAGTGATGTTGCAATTTTACTTGTAACATTTTTCCTCACTGTAATCTTTGATCTTGTTGTAGCTATAGAATTTGGACTTATTCTTACAGCTTTATTATTCATTAAGAGAATGTCAGATGTTTCTTCTATTAGAGGTTGGACATATAGAGATGGTGAGGATGACAGCGAGGAAAATGATCCTATGCATATTGCATTAAAGTCTGTGCCAGAAGGAACTCTTGTATATGAAATAGATGGACCGATGTTCTTTGGTGTTGCTGATAATTTCCTTAATATTTCAGTTAAGGATGACACTAAGGTGCTTATTCTTCGTATGAGAAGTGTACCAGCTATGGATATTACAGCATTACAGTCCTTAGAGAAAGTATATGATAAGTGTAAGAAGAAGGATGTAACAGTTCTTTTATCACATGTCAATGAGCAGCCTATGAGAGTTATGGAGAAGGCTGGTTTTGCTGAGAAGATTGGTGCGGATAACTTCTGTGAGCATATAGATGCAGCTCTGGAAAGAGCAAATCAGCTTGTTTAATAAGCGTTTTACATAATTATGAGGTGAAAAATGGGTAAATTATCTCCGATGATGGAGCAATATGTAGCAACTAAAGAGCAATATAAGGATTGTATATTATTCTATAGACTTGGTGATTTCTATGAGATGTTTTTCGAGGATGCTTTGCTTGCATCTAAGGAATTGGAAATTACCCTTACCGGTAAGGAATGTGGTCTTGAGGAGAGAGCGCCAATGTGTGGTGTTCCATTTCATGCTGCAGATACATATATTAACAGACTTATAGAAAAGGGTTATAAGGTTGCCATAGGTGAACAGGTTGAGGACCCGAAACAGGCTAAAGGTCTTGTTAAACGAGAGGTTGTAAGAATAGTAACCCCTGGTACTAATATGTCTTCGGAGATATTAGATGAGTCTAAGAATAACTATCTAATGAGCATTTCTTATTATAATTTTAGATATGGAATTGCTGTTGCTGATATTAGTACTGGTATATTTAAAACCTGTCATGTTAATTCAGCAGACAAGGTTATTGATGAAATTAATAAATATCAGCCTTCAGAGATTATTTATCAGGATACCTTTATTAATTCAGGTATAGACATTAGTCTTACTGTTGATAAGCTGAAAATAGCTACCACTGAGGCACCTACTCATTATTTTAATAATGATAGCTGTGAGATATTGTTAAAGAGACATTTTAATATCGCAAGTATAGAGGTTCTAGGTCTTAGGGATTTTCCTGAAAGTATTGTTGCTTCAGGTGCATTGCTTCAGTATCTATATGATACTCAGATGAACACTTTAAAGCATATAAGTCATATAGAGCAGTATGCTGTGGATTCCTATATGATAATTGATTCTTCCACTAGAAGGAATCTTGAGCTTACAGAAACTCTTCGTGATAAGCAGAAGAAGGGTTCATTACTTTGGGTATTAGATAAAACTAAGACTGCTATGGGAGCTAGAAAGCTTAGAGAATATATAGAGCAGCCTTTGCTTGACAAGAATATGATTGAGGATAGATTAAACTCTATTGAGGCTATGAATAATTCTATGATAACCAGAGAAGAGCTTCGAGAGTATCTTAATTCTATCTATGATTTAGAGCGACTTATGACTAGAATTTCCTTAAAGAGTGCAAATCCTAGAGATATGCTTTCCTTTAAGAATTCTATAAGATATTTGCCTGATATTAAGAATTTGCTTAAGGAGATAGAGGCAGATAGATTTAAGTTTATATTTGAAGATTTTGATGAATTAACTGATTTATATGATTTATTGGAGGCTTCCATTGATGAAGAACCACCTATTGCAATTAAAGAGGGTGGTATATTTAAACCGGGATACAATGAGGATATAGACAGACTGAAGCTTGCTAAGACAGAATGTAAGAATTGGCTGGCAGAGCTTGAAAATGCAGAGAAGGAAGCCACAGGAATCAAGAACCTTAGAATTAAGTATAATAAGGTATTTGGTTATTATTTTGAGGTTACCAATTCATTTAAAAGTATGGTGCCTGATTACTTTATCAGAAAGCAGACTTTGGCTAACGCAGAGAGATACACTACTGATAAGTTAGATGAGCTTTCAAATACTATACTAGGTGCAGAGGATAAGCTATTTGCCTTAGAATATGAAACCTATGTGGCTTTAAGAGATACCATAGGTGATGCATTGGTTAGAGTGCAAAAGATGGCTCACTATATAGCTGAGCTTGATGCATTAGCATCCCTTTCAACGGTTGCAGAGAAGAACAATTATGTTCGTCCTGTAATCAATGAGGATGGAATTATAGATATAAAGAATGGAAGACATCCTGTTGTTGAGAAAATGTTAGATGCTAATTCTTTTGTATCTAATGATACTTATCTTAATAATTTGGAAAGCAGAATTTCTATTATTACCGGTCCTAACATGGCTGGTAAGTCCACATATATGCGTCAGACAGCGCTTATTACACTAATGGCGCAGATTGGTTCCTTTGTACCTGCTGAGTATGCAAATATTGGTATATGTGACAGAATATTTACCAGAGTTGGAGCGTCGGATGACCTAGCTTCCGGACAGTCCACATTTATGATAGAGATGACTGAGGTGGCCAATATTCTTAGAAATGCAACAGCTAACAGCTTACTTATATTAGATGAAATTGGTAGAGGTACTTCAACCTTTGATGGTTTAAGTATTGCATGGGCTGTTGTTGAGTACATTGCTAATAAGGATGTTCTTGGAGCTAAAACCCTTTTTGCTACACACTACCATGAGCTTACTGAACTTGAAGGTAAATTATCAGCGGTTAATAACTACTGTATTGCCATCAAGGAGGATGGAGACAATATTGTATTTCTTCGTAAGATTATAAAGGGTGGAGCTGATAGAAGCTACGGCATACAGGTTGCAAGACTTGCAGGAGTTCCTGAGGTTGTATTAAAGCGAGCTGATGAAATATGTGCACAGCTTGTGGAATCGGATATTGCTAATAAAGCGAAGTCAATTGAAACCAAGGAGCTTAAGACGAAGAAATCTAATGATTTCGAACAATTTTCCTTATTTTCATCTCCTGTTGAGATGGAAATTGCAAATGAGCTTAAAACAATGGATTTAAATAATATGACACCTATTAAAGCCATGCTTTATCTTCAGGAGCTACAGGGAAGATTAAATAGTTAATGTAAGTTATTTGTTAGAAATATTTTGATATACATGGTGAGAGTATAGCTATTTTAAATGCTGATAAGATGAATTGTATTCGATTAAAGGGATGATAACATGATAAGATTGCTTGATAAAACAACTATAGATAAGATTGCTGCCGGTGAGGTTATAGAGCGACCTTCCTCTGTAGTGAAGGAGCTTTTGGAAAATGCAATAGATGCCCATTCTACATCTGTAACTGTGGAGATTAAGGAGGGTGGAATATCCTTTATCAGAGTTACGGATAATGGTGATGGTATACCAAAGGATCAGGTAAGAACTGCATATATGCGTCATGCAACCAGTAAAATCGAGGATGCATCTGATTTAGAAAATATAGAATCTCTAGGCTTTAGAGGTGAAGCATTATCTACTATTGCGGCTGTATCTCAGACGGAGATGATAACCAAGACTGCAGATGATTTAGTTGGCGTAAAATATGTTATACATGGTGGAGAAGAGATAGAGTACAAGGAGGTTGGTGTGCCTGAAGGTACTACAATTGTTGTTAGAAATCTGTTCTTTAATACACCTGCCCGTAAAAAATTCCTAAAGACACCTATGACAGAGGGCTCTTATATTAATGATTTGGTTTTAAGAATTGCTTTGTCTCATCCTGAGATTGCATTTAAGCTTATAATTAATGGTCAGACTAAGCTTGATACCTCAGGTAATGGAAAGCTTAAGGATACCTTATATCAGCTTTTTGGAAGAGATATCACTTCAAATATTATAGAGGTTGATTATGAGCAAAATGATATTAGGATATCAGGATTTATTGGTAAGCCATTTATTTCAAGGGGTAACAGAGGACTAGAAAATTATTTTATTAATAAGCGATACATTAAAAGTAATATAGTTAATCGCGCCATAGAAGAGGGCTATAAAACCTTTGTAATGCAGCATAAGTTTCCTTTTACTGCATTGTTTATTGAGCTCCCACTTGATAAATGTGATGTAAATGTTCATCCTACAAAGATGGAATTTAAATATGATAATGAGAGAGCCTTATTTGAAGCTGTTACAAAGGCTGTTAGGGAGGCACTTTCGTTTAAGGAGCTTATTCCTAAGGCAGAGTATAATAATACTCAATCTAAGGTTATTAAAAGTGTAGAAAGACCGGCAGAGCCTTATGAGATAAGGAGAATGATTAATTCACCATCAGGTGTAGATAAAACTCCTTCATCAAATAAAGCAAATCCTGTAAGCCAATCCAAAGTTAATGGCTATTCTGCGTCATATAGTTTGTTAGAACAGATGAAAAAACAGGATGAGGAGCTTAAGAAGGATGGTGAAAAATCTGAAAAGTCTGTGGCTCAAAAGGAACAAACTATAGTCGTAAAAGATGCTGGATATAAATTTTCATCATCTCCATATGCAAAGACAAGCCATAATTCTTTTGTTAAAGATAATGCTAATGAAGATTCGGGCCGAGAGGTTGATATAACAAATCTTCTGAAGGACGATGGAGCAATATATAATTCTTCAATAAAAAGTAATAATGTAGAACATGATTCAATTGATGACAATGAAAATGTCAATGAGAATAAAAATATAAAAACCGTAACACCTACCATAAATACTGAAAAGGATGGAGTTAAGCTTCAGATTAATGTAAAAGATGAGGAAATTTATGGAACGCAGGCTTCGCTGTTTGATGATAAATTCTTATCAGAGCAAGCTAGGAAGAAGCATAGACTTATTGGACAAGTATTTGGTACATACTGGTTAATAGAATACGATAATAATTTATATATTATGGACCAGCATGCTGCACACGAGAAGGTTAAGTATGAAGAGCTAATGGCTCAGCTTGACTCTAAAGAAATATTTTCTCAACAGCTTATGCCACCTTTGGTGGTCACTGTCTCCTATGCTGAAAGAGAAGCAATTCTTAACAACTATGATATGTTTATGAAGTTTGGTTATGACATAGTTGAATTTGGCGGAAATGAATTTAAGATAAATGCAGTGCCTGCTAATTTATATGGCCTACATGGTAGAGCGATGTTTATGGAATTTGTAAGTTCGTTATTAGATAATGCGGGATACATGTCCAATGAAGTGTTTATCAAAAAGCTTTCTACAATGGCGTGCAAAGCTGCTATAAAAGGTAATATGAGAATTAGCTTTGCTGAAGCAGATGCATTGATTGAGCAGCTGCTAAAGCTGGAGAATCCATATACTTGTCCTCATGGAAGACCAACAATTATATCTATGAGTGAAAAAGAGCTGGAGAAAAAATTTAAAAGAATTTTGTAATTATTACAACTATTTACAGTAATAAAATTATGTAAACAAAGGCGATTTGCATTATGGATGAGATTATTAATAAAAACAAGTTAATAGTTCTTACAGGACCTACAGCTGTTGGTAAAACCGAGCTTTCAATAAAGCTTGCAAAATTGATTGATGGAGAGATTATTTCTGCTGACTCTATTCAAGTTTATAAGCATCTTGATATAGGATCCGCAAAGATAACTACTGAAGAGATGGATGGTGTAAAGCATCATTTGATTGATGTGTTAGACCCTAGGGAAGGATTTAACATTGCAACCTTTAAGGAGATGGCAGATAAGGCAATTCAGGATATATATAGTAGAGGCAAATTACCGATTATAACAGGTGGTACAGGCTTTTATATTCAATCCGTTTTGTATGATGTGAACTTTGCTGATAACGAAGATGATGGGTACAGGAGAGAGCTTGAAAAGCTGGTTGATATTAATGGTGCTGAATATTTACATGAAATGCTAAGGGCAGTTGATCCGGCATCAGCAGAGGCTATTCATGCAAATAATGTTAAGAGAGTCATTAGAGCATTAGAATATTATCATCAAACTGGACAGCTTATTTCAGATCATAATGCTACAGAAGCTGCTAAGGAGTCTCCATATAATTTCGCTTATTTTGTTTTGAATTGTGACAGAAAGCTCTTATATGAGAGAATTGACAAAAGAGTTGACATTATGGTTGAAAATGGCTTGGTTGATGAAGTTGAATTTCTTAAGAATGAGTTGGGTCTTACTAAAGATTTGGTGTCTATGCAGGGGCTTGGCTATAAAGAGATTTTAAGCTTTCTTAATGGAGAGATAAGCTTGGATGAAGCAATTTATATACTTAAGAGAGATACAAGGCATTTTGCAAAGCGTCAGCTTACTTGGTTTAAGAGAGAAAAAGATGTAATCTGGGTTGACAAAGACACATTGAACACAGAGAATTCACAGCTTGAGTTTATAATAAATGAGCTTAAAGCTAGAAATATAATTAGTTAGGAGCATTTTTGATGGATAATTTAAGAGACTATTACATAGAGCTTGGAATATCACCTAAGGTTTTTGATTTTTGTAGTGAGATAGAGGAAGGCTTGACAGATAGATTTAGAGATATTGATAAAATTACTGAGCTTAATCAGGTAAAGGTTCTAAAGGCTATGCAGGAGTGTCGTTTTGCTGAAGAACACATGAACGGTACTACAGGTTATGGTTATAATGATGCTGGACGAGAAACCGTTGAGGATATATATGCCAAGGTATTTAGGACTGAATCAGCTCTTGTAAGACAGCAGATAACCTGTGGAACCCATGCTTTAGCTATTGCATTAGGCGGGAATCTTAGACCTGGTGATGAGATACTTTCTCCATGTGGAAAGGTATACGATACTTTAGAGGGAGTTATAGGAGTTAGAGAATCAAAAGGTTCCTTGGCTGAGTTTGGTATAACTTTTAAGAAGGTTGATTTGCTTCCTAACGGAGATTTTGATTTCGAGAATATTAAGAAGAATATTAATGAGAAAACTAAGCTTATAGAGATTCAACGATCTAAGGGATATGATGTTAGACCAACTCTTTCTGTTAAGCAAATTGGTGAAGTAATAAGATTTATAAAGGGCATTAAGCCAGATGTTATCTGTATGGTTGACAATTGCTATGGCGAATTTGTAGAAACTATTGAGCCTTCAGAGGTTGGAGCTGATATGGTGGTTGGCTCTCTAATAAAGAATCCAGGTGGAGGATTGGCTCCTATAGGTGGTTATATATGTGGAACAAAGGAATGTATAGATAATTGTGCATATAGACTTACAAGTCCGGGACTAGGCAAAGAGGTAGGGGCATCATTAGGTGTTACCAGAAATATTGCTCAAGGTTTATTTATGGCACCTACTGTTACAGCTGCAGCACTTAAGGGAGCTATATTTGCTGCAAATGTATATGAAAAGCTTGGATTTAAGACAGTACCGAATGCTACAGAGGATAGACATGATATAATTCAGGCTGTTGAATTTGGAAAACCAGAGCTTATACAGGCTTTTTGTGAGGGAATACAGGCTGCAGCGCCAGTTGACAGCTTTGTTACTCCTGTTCCATGGGATATGCCAGGTTATGATAGTCAGGTTATAATGGCTGCTGGAGCATTTGTGTCAGGTGCCTCTATTGAGCTTAGTGCTGATGCACCTATGAAGGAGCCTTATGCAGTATATTTCCAGGGAGGACTTACTTATCATCATGCCAAATTTGGTATTATGATGTCACTCCAAAAAATTGTAGAAAAAGACCTTATATCATGGTAAAATAATATGATGGTTTTTTATTGATAGGGAGGGGAAGACATGGCAGGAGTTGCTAATAAAAACCGTTGGACATTACTAATTATATTGTTAAGTGGTATTGTTCTTGGTGGTTTTATAGGATATTTATGTAGAAATGTTGGCTTTTTAAGCTGGCTTAACTATGGTCAGACCTTTGGCCTTTCATCACCGGTTGTACTTGATCTTGGTATTATGGTGCTTACCTTTGGTCTTACTATAAGTATTAATATCGCTAGTATTATAGGTATTATTTTAGGTATTATTATATATAAGAAGTTATAATCTTTTTGCGCTTGGAGAGGTAGAAGGAGATTATATGCTAATTAAAGAGATTGCAAGCTGCGAAAGACCTTATGAAAAGGCAGTTAGCTATGGAGTTAAATGTTTAAGTGATGCAGAGCTTATAGCTACCATACTTAGAACTGGCTCTAGTGAAGGCGGTTCTGTTGATTTGGCAAATAGGGTGCTTAATAGCCACAATTCATATAAAGGGTTGGCTGGCCTAAATTATATGAGTAGAGAAGATTTGCTTAATATAAAAGGTATAGGTAATACTAAAGCCACACAGCTACTTGCTGTTGCTGAAATTGCGACTAGAATGTCAAAGCAGAGACTAAAAAGGGAGATGAGCTTTAATAATCCTTGGTCTATTGCGTCTTATTACCAGGAAAAGTGTAAATACTTAAACAAGGAAAGATTGTACCTTATGATGTTTAACACGGCAAATATGCTGATTAAGGATATTCTTATTTCTGAAGGAACAGTTAATCAGTCGCTTATATCTGCCAGAGAAATATTCATACAGGCATTAAGATATGAGGCAGTAAATATAATTTTGGTACATAATCATCCATCTGGGAATGTTGAGCCTAGCGTGGCTGATATAAAGTCCACAGAGACAATCTGTAGGGCTGGTAAATTAATTGGAATTAATGTGTCTGACCATATAATAGTTGGTTATGATGATTATTATAGTATGCATGAAAGAGGAATTATCTTATGAGATATGATAGAAGGAAGGATATTAGTCCAAAATATTTGCTATTAGCATTTTCTATAATATGTGTAATATTTTTGATTATTTCATACTTTGCCGGAGACCAGCTTAAGGTGGTAAAGGATGTAACCGGTAATGTTATAGCACCTGTACAGCAGGGCATTAACAAGTTAGGAATTTGGACAGACTCCAAGGTTGAAAATTTCAAAGAAATACAAGCTCTAAATGACGAGAATGCAGCTCTTAAGGAAGAGATTGCTATGTACAAAACAGAAATTACAAATTATCAGAACAAGCTTGCAGAGCTAGAGGAGCTAAGAGAGCTTTATGCATTGGATGAAAGCTTTCCTGAATTTGAAAAAACAGGAGCAAGAGTATTTGCTAAGGACTCTTCATCTTTTTTCTCAATATTCTATATTGATAAAGGAACAGATGACGGCATTGAAGAAGGGATGAATGTGCTTTGTGGAGAAGGTATTGCCGGTATTGTTATTGAATGTCATGATGAGTATTCAAAGGTTAGA
Source organism: Wujia sp. (assembly GCA_045543915.1). GTDB lineage: Bacteria > Bacillota > Clostridia > Lachnospirales > Lachnospiraceae > Coprococcus_C. Next base: position 8,405 of record JAZPXZ010000043.1, on the reverse strand, counting down.
GGAATAATCGATGATAATTCCAGCATAAGTGCCAAGGTTATGCCTGCAAATGCTCTTTGTACAGTGGAGGGTAATCTTAGTTTTTATCAGGAAGGTTATATTATAGTTAAAAATATTGATAAGGATGCTAAGGTAAGTATAGGAGATAAGGTTGTAACATCTCCCATTTCGGATAGATATCATCAGGGAATTATTATAGGATATGTGGCGGAAATATCCTACGATACAAACAACCTGACTATGACTGCCAAGCTTACACCGGCTACTGATTTTACTAATATATCTACAGTATTAGTGATACTTGATCAAAAAGAAAATCTTTTAGAGGAAGAATAAAAGGATAATATAGATGAGAAGAGTAATAACCCTTGGGATTTTAATTATAATTAATTTCTCATTACAGACAACTATATTTGGATTTCATGATATAAGCAGTATTAGTCCTAATTTATTGCTTATTCTTACCATGTCCTTTGGCCTTATGAGAGGTCGTAAGGAAGGTATGCTTGTAGGATTCTTTAGTGGATTTTTGGTAGATTTATTCTTCTTAGATGTTTTAGGACCATATATGTTTTTGTATATGATTATTGGCTACACAAATGGATTTTTTCATAAGAATTATATGATTGAGGATGTTATGCTTCCTCTTATAATAATTTTAATTGATGATTTTATATTTAATTTGGCAGTTTATATTGTAGGCTTTGCTTTATTTAATAAACTAGATTTCTCGGGATATTTTTACGGAATTATATTACCGGAGATGCTTGCAACTGTATTGTTAACTATTATTGTATATAAGTTATATGTATATATAAATCGTAGACTTAAGGCTAAGGCATTAAGAAAGGAAATGTAATATATGATATGGGAAATATTACAATCAATTAAAGAAACCGTATTAGATTATGTTAAGCATAGATTGTTCCCGGTTACTGTGATTTTAGTTGTAATGTTTATACTTTTAGTAAAGCAGCTTTTTACTCTTCAGATTGTAGAAGGTGATAAGCATATGGAGAACTTTACCTACAAGTCTAAGAAAACATTGATGATTGAATCAGTTAGAGGAGAAATATATGATAGAAATGGTAAGCTTTTGGCATATAATGAGCTTGCCTATTCGGTTGTATTCAGTAATGATACAGCTTTGACTGCAGCGGCTGCAGAAAAAGGAGTTTCTGAGAATGCACTTAAGAATGAAATTCTTCATAGAGCAATTACAATTCTTGAAAGTAATAACGATAATCTTGCCATTGACTTCAATATAACTATAGATGAGATGGGTGAGTATAAGTTCTTGGTTAAGGAGACACAGCTTAGAAGCTTTCTTAAGGATGTTTATGCAGTAACAGATTTTGATTCCTTGGAGGATGAGAAGAAGAATGCAACTGCTGATGATGTTGTAAATTATCTGTGTAATGAGGTTTTTGAGATATCCTCAGATTACAGTAAAGAGGATAGATTGAAGATTTTAGCTTGTAGATATAAGCTGTGGATGAACAGATATCAGCAATATATGCCAGTTACTATAGCTTATGATATCAGTGAGGAAAGTAATGCATCGCTTGCAGAATATGGTGATGAGCTTATTGGTATTGATGTTGAGGTACAGGCACTTAGAAAGTATAATGACGCAGTTTATTTTGCTCATATAATAGGTTATGTTGGTGGAATCTCTGATGAGGAGCTTAAAACCTATAATGCTGAGCTTGCTGTGGAAGACCAGTATACTAACAGTGAGATTGTAGGTAAAACAGGTATTGAGCAGTATATGGAAAATGAGCTTAGGGGTACAACTGGCTATGAGGTTATGTATGTTGATAACCTTGGCAAGCCTATTGAGATTGTAGAAACTAAGAATGCTGAAGCAGGTAATGATGTATACTTAACTATTGACGCAGATCTGCAAAAGTATTGCTATGATACCCTTGAAAAGGAAATAGCATCTATATTGCTAGCGAATCTTACAGCAATTTATGACATTCCAGAGGGTGAGAACGCAGAGATTCCCATATGTGATGTTTACTTCGGTTTATTCAATAATAATATATTAAGTGTAGATAAGATGCAGAGACCTGAGGCATCTGATTTGGAGAAAAAAATATACGCAGATTATATTGACATGAAGGAAGAAGTAATGTCACAGCTTGATGTTATTCTTCGTGAGAAGCCGGTTCCAACGCTTGAATTGGAGGAAGAGTATCAATATTATACTGAGTATATTTGTGAGATTTTAAATGTTAATAACATTCTTACAACTTCTATGATTCCGTACAATGATGAGGAATATATTGCTTATACAGAAGGAGAAACCTCTCTTGAACATTATTTGAAATACTGCATCAGTATTGAAGCTATAGATATTTCAAGCTTTGAGGTTGAAAGCTCGTATTATGATACAGAAGAGGTGTATGACCTTCTATGCGATTATATTATAAATTATTTAAGAGAGGATACGGAATTCGACAAACAGATAGTAAGATTTATGATAGAATCGGACGAGATAACAGGAGAAGATGTAGTTTATCTGTTGTATGATCAGGAAGTGTTGAACGAGGAGAATGATTTAGAGTATGAGGAGTTCGTGGCAGGAGCATATCCGGCTTATGATTTCTTCACAAAAAAGATTAAGAATTTAGAGATTACCCCTGCAATGCTTGCATTAGATCCATGCTCTGGCTCAATTATTGTAACTGATGTTGATACAGGTGATGTTTTGGCTTTAGTAACTTATCCAAGCTATGATAATAATTACTTGACCAATGAAGTTGATTCTGAATATTATAGCACCTTACTAGATGACAAGACTACACCGCTTATTAACAGAGCAACTCAGCATAAGACAGCTCCTGGTTCAACCTACAAGCTTCTTACTGCTGTGGCAGGTGTTACTGAAAATAAAATTGATGCAAGTACACTTCTTTCATGTGATGGCGAGTTCAATGAAATTGAACCTGCTGCCAGATGCTGGCTATATCCGGGTGGACATGGTGGTATGGATTTAGAGAGCGCAATTCAGGCATCCTGTAATATGTACTTTTATCAGGTAGGCTATTGGCTTGCCACCAAGAATGAAAAGTACAATGACTTACATGGTTTGAGTAAGCTTACAAAGTATGCAGAAATGTTTGGCTTTGATGCAGTTTCAGGAGTTGAGCTTCCTGAAAGTGAGCCTGAAATCTCTGATAGTGATGCAGTTCGTTCAGCTATTGGTCAGGGTACTAATCTTTATACCCCTGTTCAAATGGCTAGATATATAACTACTGTTGCAAATAGTGGTACATGCTATGATCTTACCTTGATTGATAAGATAACTGATTATGAGGGAGAATTGGTAGAGGATAATGAAGCTGTTATACATCATCAGCTAGATGAAATTGCACCTCAAACATGGACCTCAGTTCATGCAGGTATGAGACGAGCTATTTCTATAGGAGTAAAGGATGATGATTTGATTAACCAGATTGAAGTATCTGTTGCCGGTAAAACAGGAACTGCTCAGGAAAGTGAGGTACGACCAAACCATGCACTTTTTGTTTCATTTGCACCATATGAGGCACCTGAGGTATCAGTAACCTGCGTAATACAGTATGGTTATTCATCAGGTAATGCTAGAGAATTGGCCAGCTTTGTATATGCATATATGTATGATTCAGAAAAGCTGGTAGGTGCTGAAATGTCAGGTAACACAGTGGTATCAGACTAAAAAAATAGAGGTGAATAATGAAAAATCCCGTTATTATCAAAGGTGATAAGGGAGGAATTCATATTATTATAGAGCCGTGGGCTACTTTAGATGAGATATTGTATCAACTAGAGATGAGGCTAAAGAGTTCCCGTAGCAGCTACAAGAATTCCAAGCCTATTAATGTGACCTTTGGTGGCAGAGAGCTAACGGATGATGAGAAAAGAGATATACTTTTTGTTCTAAGTAAGATAGGGCTTAATGTATGTCATAATGAAAAAACAAGAGAAAATAAATATAATAAAACATCAAATATACCTAATGATAAGGATGGATTATTTTATATTGGTGATTTAAAGAGACATCAGTCCATCAATGCACTTTGTAGTATTGTGATTGTAGGCAATGTTGAAAGAGGAGCTTCTGTATATTCTAAAGGTAATATAGTTATTACAGGCTCCTTAGAAGGCATAGCTAAAGCAGGATGCTCAGGTAGAGAAGATGCATTTGTATATAGTTTGATATCAGGGAGGAATATTTGATGAGTGAGGTATTAGTAGTAACAAGTGGCAAGGGTGGTGTTGGAAAAACCACAACCACAGCCAATATTGGATATGGCTTAGCTAAGCTAGGTTATAAGGTTTTATTGATAGATACAGATATAGGACTTCGAAATCTTGATGTTATAATGGGTCTTGATAATAGAATTGTCTATAATCTGGTAGATGTGATTGAAGGCTTTTGTAGGTCTAAGCAGGCTATTATAAAGGATAAGATTTATGATAATTTAGGTCTTTTGCCGGCGGCTCAAACACGAGATAAAACTGCCATATGTCCTGAGCAGATGAAAAAGCTTGTGGATGAGCTGAAACCAGATTATGATTACATAATTATTGACTGTCCAGCAGGTATTGAACATGGTTTTAAGAATGCCATTGCTGCGGCAAATAGGGCCATTATCGTTACTACACCTGAAGTATCTGCCATAAGAGATGCAGATAGGATTATAGGTATATTGAATGCCAACGAGATGCCAAGAGTTGATTTGGTAATTAATAGAATAAGACAGGATATGGTTAGAAGAGGAGATATGATGTCTGTTGATGATGTTGTCGATATTTTAGCCATTAATCTTATTGGAACTATATATGATGATGAAGACATTGTTATATCAAGCAATAGAGGAGAGCCTATAGCAGGAACTAATTCCAAGGCTGGGAAGGCCTATGATTACATAGCAGCCAGAATTGCGGGTATGACAACCAGCAAAAATACAAAGCAATCTTTAGGATTGTTTAAATGGATTAAAAAGAAGGAAAAAGATGTTCACAAAATTCAGTCTCAAGGATTATAATTTTAAATTATTTTTTACAATAGTTATTACTGTTGTAATAGGAATAATCTGTATTAATAGTGCAGATAGCTCTTATACTGTAAGACAGATAATTGGAGCTGCAATGGGGATTACAATAATGGCAGTTGTATCTGCAATTGACTATGAATTTATTTGCAAATTCTCTATGCCAATATATGTAATTAATGCTGTATTGCTATTATCTGTTCTTTTGTTTGGTGTAGAGGTTAATAGTGCTAAGAGATGGATTCTTATAGGTGGTGATGGTGGTGTGCAGTTTCAGCCATCAGAATTCTCAAAAATTATGATGATTGTATTCTATTCCACATTACTTGCCAGACTTAGAAGAGATAATGAACTAAATAAGGTTTCGGGTTTGGGTAAAATGGCTCTTGGAGCTGCATTTCCATTAGGACTTATAGTAATGGAGCCAGATCTTTCTACCACACTTTGCCTTACATTTGTATTACTTACATTAATATTCTTAGCTGGAATAAGCTATAAGCTTATAGCAATTGCATTGTTGATATTTGTGCCTGTAGCAGGTAGCTTTATTATGTATATTCAAAGACCTGACCAGATATTACTTAAGGATTATCAGGTTGCTAGAATTTTACAGTTTATTTATCCGGATCAATATGGTGAGGATTATTCGCAGCAGAATAATTCTATTATGGCTATTGGTTCTGGTAAGCTTACAGGTAAAGGACTTAATTCTTCTACAATTGCAACTGTTAAGGATGCAAACTTTATTTCAGAGCAGCAGACAGACTTTATTTTCTCGGTAATTGGTGAAGAATTAGGCTTTGTAGGAAGCGTATTCATTGTTGCAATTATTATGGCAATAGTGTTACAATGTATTAGTATAGGTAGGAAAGCAAAGGATTTAAAGGGTATGCTTATAGCATCTGGTGTAGGGTGTCTTATAGGATATCAATCCTTTATTAATATTGGTGTTGCAACTGGACTTTTGCCTAATACAGGTATACCTTTACCGTTCATAAGCTATGGACTTAGTTCGCTTATAAGTATAAGTGCAGGTTTGGGAATGGTTTTAAATATTAGTTTACAGAAAAAGTTTTACTAGGGGGAGGAAACTGATGAATATAGGATTAATAGCACATGATTCAAAGAAAAAGCTAATGCAAAATTTTTGTATAGCCTATAGAGGTATTTTATCTCATCACCAACTTTATGCCACTGGTACAACAGGAAGAATGGTTGAAGAGGTGACTAATCTCACAGTGCACAAATTCCTAGCTGGACATACAGGTGGTGCAAACCAGCTTGGTTCTATGATAGAGGGGAATGAGCTAGATATGATGATTTTCTTAAGAGATCCTCTAACTAAGAAACTTAATGATGTAGATATTAGCAAAATTTTTACTTTGTGTGATCTTCATAACATACCACTTGCAACAAATCTTGCATCTGCGGAGCTTATGGTTAAGGCTCTAGACAGAGGAGATTTGGATTGGAGAGAGCTTTTTAAGCACTAGGCTAAAATACTTATATACAGGTGATAAAAATGTTTAAGAGCATATTAAAAAATCTGATACCATTGGTTATAATTTGTATCTTCTTCCTTATTGTAAGTATATTTAATAATACCCTTAGGGATGAATATCCGGATGCATCTAATATGACATTTGGTATTAGTGAGATGTTGAAGGCTTCAGATACAACAGAATATTCACTAGATGATACAGTTGTTTACCGCTCAGATAATACTAATGCTGAGCTTTTTGGTGATTGCTATTATGCACTTATGATTAACGAAACTGATCAACAGGTATTAGCTGCCAAGAATGCGCATGAGAGAATGTATCCTGCTTCAATGACTAAATATATGACTGCAATGGTTGTGTGTGATAAAATTAACAGTGGAGAAATAAATCTTAATAGTACTGTCACACTAGCCAGGGATTATGACCTTACTTATGATGGCGTTGCCCCTGCGGATATATTTTATGGAGATGAAATTGCAGTAAAGGATTTGTTATATGGCTTATTGATTGAGAGTAATAATTATTATGCACTTATTTTGGCGGATTATGTAGCTGGAAGCGAAGAGGCTTTTTGTGCTCTAATGAATCAGAAAGCGAAAAGTATAGGTGCAACCAGCACTCAGTATAGAAATCCACATGGATTAGATGATCCAGAGCATTATTCAACTGCTTATGATATTTATCTTATTACAAAGGAAGCCTACAAGTATGATTTAATTAGAGAGATAGACAGCTTTGACTCATATTCTTATTCGTATATTAGTTCAGAGGGATATTTGATTAATAGAGAAATTGAGCCAACTAACTATTTTCTTAATGGTAATGTAGATCTTCCGGCTAATTTTAAAGTGCATGTATGGAAAACCGGTACAACAGATGGAGCAGGGAATTGTCTATCTATGTATGTTACCAAGAATGATAAAACTTATATTGTTATAGCTTCAAGTGGAGATTCTAAGCAGGTGTTATATGACGCCATGGTTAAGCTTCTTTGTCTTGTAAAATAACCAAAGGGTAAGTGAATATATGAGTAATAATAAAAAGAATGTTGTAAAGATGAATAAGTCAATAAAATTTAATGCTGCAACCTGGGTTGTTGCAGCAATTTTGTTGTATGTAATTATATGTGTAATTATGATGACTGCCAAAGAGCCTATATCAATTTACAGAGTAAGTAAGAGTAATGTAAGCAATAATATTACCTTAAATGGTATAGCAATACGAGATGAACAGCTTATAAAGACCACTCAGGCAGGCTATGTGTGTTATTACATTAGAGATGGTGAGAAGGTTATGAAGGGGGCTACAGTTTGTACTGTAGATGAGACTGGTAGCCTTGTTAACACTGTTAGTGATAAGGAAGAGTTTGAGGCATTGCTTACAGATGAGGATTATGCAGATATAAGAGAACTGATAAGCCTATATAAGGTGTCATATAGTAATGAAACCTTTTACGAGGCCTATAATTTTGAGAACAATGTCAACAATAAGGTTTTAGAGTTAACCAATGAGGTTATGATGCAGCAGGTTTCTGATAATAGCTATGGAAACCTTAGTGGAATCAAGTCAACATATAGCGGTATAGTAACTTATTATATAGATGGTTACGAAGGCTATGATATTTCCAAGGTAAAAGCATCTGATTTTGACAAATCCAAGTATTCGAAGCAAACTCTAAAAACTGGAGAAATTGTATCTGCTGGTGGAGATATAGTTAAGATCATTCCAAGTGAAAAATGGAATATTATTGCACCTATAACAGATTCTCAAATTAGCTCACTTTCAGATAGTGAGAATATAAGCTTTAAGATTAATAATTCCAGCTATATAATTTATATGCCATATACAATTATCAACG
>JAZPXZ010000042.1:0-2311 GCA_045543915.1 Wujia sp. | reverse complement strand
CATTTGGTGAGAAAGTAATTGGTAGTGGTGAAAAGGTATTTACTGTTAAAGGTTTATATTATGAACATAATGCTCATATATTAGATTCGTATCTGCTAATGACTACTACCGAGAACGGTGAGTATAGACTAAAAAGATTTCCACAGATAATGTGTATAACTGATGATGTTATGTATAAAGATGAAGATGGCATAACAAGATGTCATATAAATGTTGGAGATTTTTGTTATTTCTCTGGTAGGAAGTGTAGAGTTACTGGTGTAAAAGATTTCATGGAATGGGGTATGGTTTGTACTATCTCATTTGAGGCTATTGATTATGGCAGTGCGAGTGGTGTTCCCGGAAGGTAAAAATCAGATAAAGTTAAGGCTGAAAAAGATGCAGCTAAGTTCACAGCCGGTGATTCAAGCATATGCTGAAGGCAAGGCAGAAGAAATGGAACGATACATGAAACAAAAACATGTATGGAAGAATAGAACAGGTAATGCTGAGAGAGGTCTTTATGGTAAGGTTACAACATCCAGAATGAAATATGTAACAACCATAGAGATTGGCCATGGTAAAGATATTTGGTATTCTGTGTATCTTGAAAATTATTATGGCAGAAAATATGCTATAATTCAGCCTACACTTGATTTGTTTGGTCCAATGGTTATGAATGATATGAACAATATAATGGATGGTATGTAATATGTATAATTATATTGACCCCACCACGTTTGTTCCGGAAGATTCTAGAGCCATGGACATATATAAGGCTTTAGAGAGAAATGGTATAAAAGTATATTTTCCAGGACAACATGTTGGTGATTGCTTATTTCCGTATGTTATAGTAAAAAATGATGGTTCTTATGAACATGTACACATGTCAACTGATAGAGATATGTATTCTGTTATGTGTTTTGTTCCGACTAATAATTATAGTTTATTAGAACCATTAGTTCAAAAAGTTAAAATAATACTTAGAAAAGAACTATATCCTATGATTAGAAAGTATGGTCAACAGATGCCTTCGTATTATGATGATACAATAAAGGCTCATTATATATCTGTTGAATATGAGAATTATAAGAAGGTTATGTGAGGAGGTGTTTAAATGTCCGTAAATGCTGTTAAGAACGCAATTCCTACAATAGACGTTAGTCTTGTGACAGTATCCTATGATAATAATGGTACGGAAGTAGAAATTGGTTTTGATACTGCAAATCAGATTGAGGTAGAAGCTCAGACTGAGGAACAGGACGCTGTTAAGCTTATTGTAAAAGGTAAGCTTAAAGCTCAGAAACCCGCTTCTGTAACAATAACAGGTCATCAGATTACATTACATGATAATGTATTTATTCCTGAGCTTGTTAAGTTACTTCAGGGTGGTACTATTAAATATTGGCAGGATGCAAATCATACAGAATCTGGAGTAACAGAGACGGAATATGGTGTTGCTGGATATACTCCGCCGGTTACTGGCTCTGATGATAAGGGTAAAGTACTTACTCTTAATGCTTATTCTGCTATTTATAATGCTGCCGGTGTCATTACCGGTTATGAAAAGACAATGTATCCAAATTGTACCGGTGTACCTATTGCATTTAATTCCGAGGACGATACGTTCCGTGCTCCCGAATATACAATCAATAGTGCTCCAAATACAGGTCAGCCGCCTTATGATATTTCCTATGTAAAGGCTCTGCCTGCTCTTACTGGTACTACAAACATGGAAGGTCCTGCAGCTACAGCTTAATATTATTTATGAGATATACTGGCTGAAACACGCCAGTATATTTTGTTATTATGAAAGGAAAGTAAAATGAAATATTCTACTAGTGAATTAAGAAATCTTGGTTTTAGTGATGAACAGATTGCTGCTATTAATAGAACATATAGGGCAGAGACTGTTAGTGATAAGGTAGTATCAATGCCTTCTGCTGTAGCTATATCTTCTGCTTCTGATGCTATTCCTAAACCTAATGTCAGAGATATACCCGCTAGAGTGTATGGAGATGCAGATGTTGTAGATTTTAATAAACTTGTTAAGATAAGCGATTCTAGAGTGGTTGAGCTTCCTGAGTTTGGTGATGGTACAAAATTTATCGCTAGACTTAGACGTCCGAGTATGCTTAAGCTTTGTAAGTCTGGTAAGATTCCTAATAGTTTATTATCTCAGGCAACTTCTTTATTTACTGATGATAAACCTAGTAAAAAAGTAGGCATTACAGAGATTTATGATATTTGTGAAATTATTTGTGAGGCAGCGTTTGTTGTTCCTACATATAATGAGATTAAAGAATCTGGTGTAGAACTTACAGATGAACAG
>JAZPXZ010000041.1:0-3215 GCA_045543915.1 Wujia sp. | reverse complement strand
GACCCCGTACAGGTTGAAACAATCGTATCTATGATTTGTCTGCCTTCTTTTGAACAGGCTAATCATATTGGTATTATTGATATTACTCCGTAATTGATGCCATGATAATTGGGTGGTCGACTATGTCGGCCGCCCTAATAAAATGAAAAGGAGAGTGTTATGATTACAGTATCTAATGGTATTGATACATTTAGTATCACTAAAGGTGCTTTTCCTGTGTATAAAACAATGGGTTTTAGAGTTGTTGATGAACATGAAGCAGATGAACATACTGCTGAAGTACCTGTAGATGATGATTCTCTTAATATAGTTGATGAGTCAGATATTTCTGATGAAGATGCTGCATTTTTAAATGCTATTGTAGAGAAACCTATTTCTCAGTGGTCTAGTATTGAAGTTAAGAAGTATGCTAATCTTAATGGTATTGATATTTCTCGTGCAAAGAATCTTAAAGAGGGTAAAGCAATCGTTAAGAGGCATTTTGATGAGGTTGCAAAGAGCAACATGTGAGGTATATTATGACGGATATTGCTGGTGCTATAGAGAGAGTAAAAATTGAAACAAGGGAACATCAGTGTCCGTATTTTGAAGATGAAGATATTGAGTATTATCTACGGAAGAATGGTTATGATGTAGATGCTACGATATATGAGCTTTTAATTATAAAAGCTGAGGATTCTACAATAACAGTAAGTGGTATGACTACGGATGATACATCTGGTTATTTCAGAAGATTAGCTTCCAGATATAAGAGGTTTAACTCCGGTATATTGATTGGAGGTTGATATGGCTGTAAATAATAAGTTTGAGGTGTACAAAGTAAAAAGAGAAATCAAAAGAAGTGGTAAAGAATTTAATTTTTACAGAGAAGATACAAATCCATTTGGTGAGAAAGTAATTGGTAGTGGCGAAAAGGTATTTACTGTTAAAGGCTTATATTATGAGCATAATGCGCATATACTTGATTCGTATTTGTTGATGATAGCTACTGAAAATGGTGAGTATAGAATTAAGAGATTTCCACAGATAATGTGTATAACAGATGATGTTATGTATAAAGATGAAAGTGGCATAACTAGATGTCATATAAATGTTGGAGATTTCTGTTATTTCTCTGGTAGAAAATGTAAAGTTACTGGTGTAAAAGATTTTATGGAATGGGGTATGGTTTGTACTATCTCATTTGAGGCTATTGATTATGGCAGTGCGAGTGGTGTTCCCGGAAGGTAAAAATCAAATAAAGTTAAGACTGAAAAAGATGCAGCTAAGTTCACAGCCTGTGATTCAAGCATATGCTAAAGGCAAGGCAGAAGAAATGGAACGATACATGAAACAAAATCATGTATGGAAGAATAGAACAGGTAATGCTGAGAGAGGTCTTTATGGTAAGGTTACTACATCAAGAATGAAATATGTGACCACCATAGAGATTGGTCATGGTAAAGATATTTGGTATTCTGTATATCTTGAAAATTATTATGGTGGTAGATTTGCTATAATTCAGCCTACACTTGATTTGTTTGGTCCAATGGTTATGAATGATATGAACAATATAATGGATGGTATGTAACATGTATAATTATATTGACCCAACCACGTTTGTTCCGGAAGATTCTAGAGCCATGGACATATACAAGGCTTTAGAGAGAAATGGTATAAAAGTATATTTTCCAGGACAACACGTTGGTGATTGCTTATTTCCGTATGTTATAGTAAAAAATGATGGTTCTTATGAACATGTACATATGTCTACGGATAGAGATATGTATTCTGTTATGTGTTTTGTTCCAAAGAATAATTATAGTTTATTAGAGCCGTTAGTTCAAAAAGTTAAGATAGTTATTAGAAAAGAATTATATCCTATGATTAGAAAGTATGGTCAACAGATGCCTTCGTATTATGATGATACAATAAAGGCTCATTATATATCTGTTGAGTATGAGAATTATAAGAAGGTTATGTGAGGAGGTATTTAAATGTCCGTTAACGCTGTTAAGAACGCAATCCCTACAATAGACGTTAGCCTCGTAACTGTATCTTATGATAATAATGGTACAGAGGTAGAGATTGGTTTTGATACTGCAAATCAGATTGAGGTAGAGGCTCAGACTGAGGAGCAGGATGCCGTTAAACTTATTGTTAAGGGCAAGCTTAAAGCTCAGAAACCCGCTTCTGTAACTATAACAGGTCATCAGATTACATTACATGATAATGTATTTATTCCTGAGCTTGTTAAGTTACTTCAGGGTGGTACTATTAAATATTGGCAGGATGCAAATCATACAGAGTCTGGAGTAACAGAAACAGATTATGGTGTTGCTGGTTATACTCCGCCAGTTACTGGTTCTGATGATAAGGGTAAAGTAGTTACTCTTAATGCTTATTCTGCTATTTATAATGCTGCTGGTGTAATTACCGGCTATGAAAAGACAATGTATCCAAATTGTACTGGTGTTCCTATTGCTTTTAATTCTGAGGATGATACGTTCCGTGCTCCTGAGTATACAATCAATAGCGCTCCCAATACAGGTCAGCCGCCTTATGATATTTCTTATGTAAAGGCTCTGCCTACTCTTGTTGGAACAACAAATATGGAAGGCCCTGCAGCTACAGCTTAATATTATTTATGAGATATACTGGCTGAAACATGCCAGTATATTTTGTTATTATGAAAGGAAAGTAAAATGAAATATTCTACTAGTGAATTAAGAAATCTTGGTTTTAGTGATGAACAGATTGCTGCTATTAATAGAACGTATAGAGCAGAACAGTCCAATGATAGGATTTTAGCAATGCCTGCAGCTCATGCCATTACATCTGCTTCTGATGCTATTCCTAGAGAGGTTAAAGATATACCTGTTGGTCTTTTGACTGAATCTAAACCCGCTAGAGTGTATGGAGATGCAGATGTTGTAGATTTTAATAAACTTGTTAAGATAAGTGATTCTAGGGTAGTTGAGCTTCCTGAGTTCGGTGATGGTACAAAATTTATCGCTAGACTTAGACGTCCTAGTATGCTTAAGCTTTGTAAGTCTGGTAAGATTCCTAATAGTCTGTTATCTCAGGCTACATCCTTATTTACTGATGATAAACCTAGTAAAAAAGTAGGCATTACAGAGATTTATGATATTTGTGAAATTATTTGTGAGGCAGCGTTTGTTGTTCCTACATATAATGAGATTAAAGAATCTGGTGTAGAACTTACAGATGAACAG
>JAZPXZ010000040.1:0-6132 GCA_045543915.1 Wujia sp. | reverse complement strand
GCCTCAGAAATTGTATAGCTAATTCTTTTTACAGCTTCATCTATATTTTTAGGCGTTACAAACATAGATATAAACTTATCTTCTAAGAAATTACATGATAAATTATATTTTTCTTCATCTGTAAGCTCTATATTCAACCCTTCTGGCTTACTCATAAAAAAATTAATCATTCCATCTACTGCCTGATTCACTATAGATGGTACAGAAATAACCGTTGGCACACCTATTGCTATAACCTTTACTCCAAGAGTTTCATAATCTAATTTTCCCCGATTATTCCCAACTCCGGAACCTGGGCTTATACCTGTATCACATATTTGTATAGTTCTCCCAAGTCTTGAAGGTTCTCTAGCTGCCAATGCATCTATTGCTATTACAACATCAGGCTTAATATGATTACAAATAGAACTTAAAATATCTTTATTTTCTATACCTGTTTGAGCCATTACGCCTGGAGTAATCGCAGAGATTTCAATACATTTGTTTACAATCCCCTCTTTAATCAAATGTCTTGTAATATACAAATTATCTACCACTAATGGTCCAAGAGAATCGGGTGTAATCATTCTATTTCCAAGTCCTATAACCAATATCTTCCTGGCTCTATTTATCAGTTTACTTAAATGCCCGCACAACACATCAGAAAACTCCCTGTGAATATCCTCATCAGATTCATTTAACTCATCCCCTTCAATTGTAATATAAACACCTATAGGCTTTCCAATTAGCTTTTCACCGTTTTCATTAGATATTCTAATTATTGTTTCTTTAACCTTACCATTTGCTGTATTCTCCACAATTATACCATTATCTGTAGAATCATCATTTATGTCCTCATTCAACTCAAGTGCTAAATCACTTCTAATATACTTTTCCATAAAAAATACTACTCCCATAATTTATAGGAGTAGTATTTGATATTATCCAAATATTATACAATATTCGTATTATTTACTCTGAATCTGTATCATCAGCCATTTTTGCTTCAATAGACGCATCGGTTGCTGTTGCTTCCGGTGTCTCAGTGGTAGCTTCAGAAGTATCATCTGAGGTTACTTCAGTCAAATTACCATTAATATATGGCATCGCAGTACTTCCAGGAGCATCTCCGCCCTTTGGAACATACATTATCTGAATAGCCTCAAGTCTTCTAGATAAGCCCTCACTTCCAGCCTGCTCACCATTCTTAGCCCAGTCTAACCAACCATAGGTTTGACAGTGAACTCTATAGTATACATCATATTTTTCTGCAAGCTCGCCTGTAAGCTCAATACAAATTCCTTCCAGACGTTTACTTTCACCAGTTGTTCCTGCAAGAGCACCATCGTATACCCAATCCATCCAGCCATAGGTCTGACAATGAACCTTGTATCTTATACTTCCACTAACATCTGTAGCGTTTGTAATCTTTATGCCCTCTAATCGTTTACTTTGACCAGATGTTCCACTGGTTTCCCCATCATAAACATTACTTTGCCAACCATAGGTTTGAACATGAGTCTGATATGCAACTGATTTTGTTACATAAGGTCTAGTTGTTGAACCAGGTGCTTCACCACCCTTTTCAACAAATACAATTTCTATAGCCTCTAATCTCTTAGAGAATCCAGCAGTACCAGCTGCCTCACCATTCTTAGCCCAATCTAACCATCCATAGTTTTGAGCATGAACTCTATAGTAAACATCATACTTATCAGAAACCTCACCAGAAAGCTTAATTCTAATAGCTTCTAATCTCTTAGATTCACCACTGGTACCTGCCATTTGACCGTCAGATTCCCAATCCATCCAGCCATAATTCTGACAGTGAACCTGATATTCAATACTTCCCGGGATACCAGTATTGTTTCTAATTACAATACCTTCAAGCCTCTTACTCTGACCTGAAGTACCACTTGTAAGACCATCATATGCCTCAGCTACCTCCCAGCCGTATGACTGAACATGAGTTATATATGCAACCTTAGCAGTATCTGGAGCCTTAGCAATCTCTATATACGGGCTCATATTACTTGAAGGTGGTGTTGCCCCCTTCGATATAAGTCTAACCTGTATAGCTTTAATCTCACAACCAAAACCAACCTTACCTGCTGGGTCACCATTCTTAGCCCATCCAAGCCAGCCTGTCTGACCAGTCAGCACTCTATAATACACATCATATTTTGAAGCTATATCACCAGAAAGCTCCACCTTTATTGCTTCAATAATTCTATTAGCTGTAGTACTGCCAGCAATGTCACCATTACTAACCTTTTCCTGCCAGCCTGTACCCGTATTGTAAGCCTGATATGAAATATCTCCCGATACTCCGTCATTATTTAAATCAATTTTAAAGGCCTGTAATTCTCTATCTCTATGGTCATTATTTCTATAGGTTACAAAGCCTGCAGCCATACCATTTGGTGAAGTAGCAAGCCAGCCATATTCCTCCATAAAAGGAGTTACTTCAATAGTTGGATAACCAGAACTTCCACTATCTTTCCATTTTAAGCTAAAATACTTGGCAATTGCTTTAGCATCTGCTTCTCCCATAGCCTTAAGCTTAGAAGGACTATTTAAGAATTCTGCATCAAATTTATTATTTACAAATGCATGTTCTACTATAAGGGAAGGAATTCCGCTCATTACACAATCTGCTATTACTGTATAATAATCATCATCTGGTAAATAAGTTGATTTTTTTGTTTTAACTCCTCTATTAGTCAAGCCAAGTGCAGAAAGATTTGCGCAAATATCAGCAGCTAACTGGTTAGTATTACTTGCAAATGGTTCAACAACTGATCTATATACCTCGCAACCATTTGCACCAGATATCTCATAGCTTGTGGAATTATTGTGGAGACTAACAAATAAATCCGCTTCATTACTCTCAGCAACCTTAACTCTTGAGCTTAAGGATGAATACTCATCTCTATTTGATCTAGTCATTATAACCTTAACATTTTCATAATTTTCTAAGTACGCCTTACAGGCAAGTGCTATCTCCCAGTTACTGTTCTTCTCATTAGTACCAAGAGTTGCATTACAAGCTCCACTATCACTTCCACCATGTCCCGGGTCAAGTACAACCACAATAGGATCTGCCGCCGACGCATGAGATACTATTGTACCCATAGTTTCAGCTGGTAACAATGTAACACACATAATAACCGCCACTATAGTAGCAATTAATCTCATCAATATCCTTCTTATCTTCAAGAATCTCATTCCTTTCATCTGTTATTTATTCAATATCTATATCTGTAGGATCATAGGTCTGTGAGTCAGGAATTTGTTCAAATCCCGGTTTTTCCATAGGACCTGGATTTTCATCGCTATAAATAATTATCTCTACACCAGTTGTACAATTATCATAAATCCACTTAGCATCCTCAACCTGAAGTCTAATACAACCATGCGAGCATAATGTTCCAAGCTGATTATACATTTCAGTATCCAAATCATAAATGTCCATAGAGTTATATGGAACTGAATGGAAAAGATAATCTCCCGATATTTGAGAACAATATCTACCATACTGTCCCTTTATTAACAATAACCAATCCCACTTGGACTGCATATAGAAGGTTCCTTCTGGAGTACTTTCTCCAGCTGAGCATACCATAGCTCGAATTGGAACATCTCCCTTGTATACAGTAACACAGCTAGCTTGCTTATTGACCTTAATTACAAGGTCACCTGGAAGCTCTTCCCAGTTTTCAACATAATAATCTCTATCTACACCAATATTATCTGAAGCACTATTAACAACATTCCCTTGAGAATCAACCTGTCCTAAATAAGTGAATTCTTCTGAACTTTCAGAAGCAACCTCAGTAGTAATGTTATAATCTTCATTAATCTGAGTTATTGAACCAGTTGCATGATGTTCTTCAGTAACTTCAATAGATGTAGTATATTCGCAGCTATTATCTACTGCTGTCTCTATTGAAATATTATTAATATTTATCAGTTCATTATCAGCTTCTGAAATATCATATTCAGAAAGTGCAACCTGCTGCTGATTTGAATTAATCTTATTATTCAAATCAGCTAAATGAAAAGCATCACTTTTTATATTATCGTTTATTATTGCAACACACAACAGTCCTGCTAAAAATATTGAAATTTTTGTTTTAAATTTATTCATGCGCAATACCTCGTCATATTTTATCCATAATAAGTATTATGAGTATATCACGCACGTAACACATTTGTCCAGTTATTTTTAATTATTTTGTAACTTTTTTGTAATATTTTTACTATTATTAACATTTTTGTAATATTTTAGCAGACATTATGTATACCACGAAATTACAAACATCTAAAAATATTAACTATTGTTAATAATTTCGGTTGCAACCATAGCTACACATTCCTCAACATTAGTACCTTCTGCATCTATGGTTATATCCGCATATTTTTCATATAATGGAATTCTTTCTGTATAAACATCAAGTATGGTCTTGCCCTTTTTCATAACAACACCTCTAGTCTTAATATTACATAAACGCTTGCATATTTCATTACAGCTAAGCTTCAAATACACAACTATACCATTTTCCTTCATATGATTCATGGCAGCTTCTCCAAATATTGCACTTCCACCGGTTGCAATTACAGATTTATTTACATTTATACTTGCAATAGTATTATTTTCAATATTTAAGAACTCATCAATTCCTTTTTCTTCAATAATTTCATAAAGCTTTTTGTTATTCCTTGTTTGAATAATTAGGTCTGCATCTACAAAATCATAATTTAAAGCCTTGGCAAGAAGTACACCAACAGTGCTTTTACCTGCTCCAGGCATCCCAATAAGTACTATATTAGACTTCATTGTACTCTCCTATCCTACATCTGTTTTCTAACCACACTATATTCATCACCATACTTATAATATGGACAATTATAATAGGTGTCTGACATAAATCTTGCCATTTCATCCTCATCAAGATTTACATCACATACATAGCATTCATATTCATCATCATACATATAATAAGCACAGCTTTCACAATTTGAAGGTCTCTCTTTTTTCTTATTTTCTTTCATCTAAAACACCACCTGACATTTTGTTAATTCACAAATCAAATCCCATTTATCATGCTCTGTAGCATCATATACACCAATCACATCAAATCCAGCATTTATAGCTGTATTTATAGCAAAACTGGAATCCTCAAAAACAACGCTTTCTCCAACTGTGCTTCCTGCTATCTCACAGGCCTTAAGATAGACATCTGGCCTCTGCTTACTACAGCCAACCATTGTACAAGTGACAAGACCATCCATGTACTTCATTATGTCGTTTCGCTCCAAGCATTTCCTAACCATGTCATATTCATTAGCTGTTGCAACAACGATATGATATCCCATAGATTTCAGCGATTTAATTAGTTCTGCAGCTCCAGGCTTAAGAACAAGATCATTCTCATAACGACTATATGCCATATCCATAATCTCACTACTAATTTGCTCTGGACTTTTATTAACGCCAAAATAATCCCTTATGAAAATAGCCGCATCACTTATGGTCATCATCTTTACCTTAGTACAAAAATCCGGTTCTGGATGATACCCCATACCCTCAAGATAATCTATATCAAGCCTTGCCCACATAGGCATACTATCAAGAAGAGTTCCATCTACATCAAATATAAGACACTTCTTACCCCTTAGCACAGGTTCAATCAAACATAAAATATCAGTCAAATCTGCCATAAAACCATATCTCCTTCACTCTTTCTAAATATATTACACACTCACACATTCAAAATCAAGGCACTTCCTAAAAATTACATTATGAGAAGTTAAAACAAAGCTTTTACACCTGCCATACATTTTGTATGTGCAGGTGTTTTTTGTTCCGGCTTTACAGAAGGGGTACTTTATAACACGCTTTGTCGGGGTGATTTTTTGAATATTCGGGCAAGATATTGACTAGTTACGAGGGCCGCTTTCAATCCTACATCCATGTATGTGAAAGCTACGCTGGCATCCGTGCCAGCTTGCCCTCTGTTTATTTTATCCGAATATTAAAAATCTACCCCTCCGCCGCTAATGTTATTTTAAGTACCCCTTCTGATTAAGCCTTACATACTCATGAGGCTGCACATACAAAATTATATGGCAGAGAAAACCTTTGCTATC
>JAZPXZ010000039.1:0-173224 GCA_045543915.1 Wujia sp. | reverse complement strand
GGGTATGAAGTGGTGTTGAAGGGAGCTGTATACCCGCGGGATATAACACATTGAATTATCTTGTATCTAGCCACACTTAATGATAAAATTATTTTGATTGTTTTCAGGAAAGATATAATAACTAGAAAACACAAAACAATATAGAAAGCAAAAATAAAAATCATAATATTATTGTAAAATTAGAAAGTTGAGGGAATGACTATGAACTACATTAACACATTGCGTGAGGGCGATATGATATCTGAGGTGTACCTTTGCAAGACCAAGGTAACTGCTCAGAACAAGGCGGGAAAGAATTATTATTCCATGACTCTTCAGGACAAAACTGGAACTATAGATGCAAAGGTTTGGGATTTGAGCAGTGGAATTGCACATTTTGAGCCCCTTGATTACATAAAGATTGATGCCCAGGTTACAAGCTTTAATGGAACCCTTCAACTGAATGTAAGAAGAGTTAGGGTTGCGGATGAGGGCGAGTATGTAATGACCGACTATATGCCATGCTCCGATAAAAATGTTGAGGATATGTACAAGGAGCTGACTAGCATAATTGGAACAGTTAAGGATACACATTTGAAAAAGCTTCTTAATAGCTTTTTTGTAGATGATGCGGATTTTATTAAGAAATTCAAGATGCATTCTGCAGCAAAGTCCATACATCACGGCTTTGTAGGTGGTCTTTTGGAGCATTCTCTTTCAGTGGCTAAGCTTTGTGATTATGTGGCAGGTGCATATCCTGTTATTAAGAGAGATTTGCTGGTAACAGCTGCATTGTTCCACGATATTGGCAAAGTTGACGAGCTATCAACATTTCCTGAAAATGACTACACTGATGAGGGGCAGCTGGTAGGTCATATAGTTATGGGTGCTATGATGCTTAAGGAGAGAATCAAGACTATAGAGGGCTTCCCTAAGGTATTAGCAGATGAGCTTATTCACTGCATCTTAGCTCATCATGGAGAGCTTGAGTTTGGTTCACCTAAGAAGCCGGGAATTATTGAGGCTATGGCACTTGCCCACGCAGACAATATGGACGCTAAGCTTCAGACCTTTACTGAAATTATTAAGGGCAATCAGGATAAGTCAGGCTGGCTTGGATATATTAAGATGTTTGAGAGCAATGTGAGAATTACGGAGTAAGTAAATCTCTCAAAAATTTAACAAAATAAAAAACTTCCATAAAAAATACATTCTTAATCGTATTAATAAGTAATAATTTTTTGACGGAGGAACAGCTATATGAAATGGCATTTTAAGAACAAGTCAATATGGGGAAAGCTAGTCATATTCTTCGGAACTATGTTTGGCGTGGTTTTGTACTCTATGTCAAACCTTACCGGTATTAAGAAGGATAGTCTAAATGCATATAACGCCATAGCTATATCCTCCAGTGAGGCAGAAAGCTTCTTTATAGAGGAATACCTTCTGGGGGAGATTAAAGCGCCATACAATACAATATTCTTACTGCTGTGCATAGCTGGTGTGGCTGTGCTTTTATGCAGCTGGAAAAGATTTAAGAGCAGATACTCAGATGGCATTATCCTATACAATATTGGAGTGGGCTTACTTTCTGCTACTATGCTTGGGTATGGATTTGCAACCACTCTTTTTCTTAAAATGTTTTCTTGGGAGGTTGTTTCTGCATTTGGATTAGGCACCTTAATGCTGGCTCTGCTTGTGAAGAATGTAATACATTACAGCAAAAATAAGAGCATTATCAAAAGTGAAGATGAGGAAAATGTTAAGAATAATAAGATTAAAAAGCTACTTAGGGTGGTAATACCTTCTGTAATTGCCCTGGGTTTAAGTGCGTCTTCAATAGTTACATTTTCTGGTGATTATAGTCACATAAAGAAAGAGACTATGGAAGAGTTTTGGGAAAGATATGAGGATGTAAGCTATCTGTTAAATGATGAAATTAATGAAAGTGATTACATCGCCGTTAAGTATGTGAATTATTTTAATCCTGAGGGAAGAACTATATCTTATGAGGCTGTAGAGCAGGAGATAAAGAACTATATTGCCGAGGATAATTATCACAGCATAAAGAACTGTGATAATTTGTGGTACTGTTTGGAGTACATTTATTCTACTAATAAAAAATATAACCAGACAAATGTATTCAGTAGCTTAGGCTATGAATGGCAGGACACTTACACAGCATTTGTGTCAAATGTAACAGAGAAGCTTTTTATAGATGGCATAGCTTCCTCTGAAGCTACTCACCAGCAGTTAGATGAGGCATGTCAGTACATATATGATTTGTACACAGGTCAAACTCCAATGGTTTGCTTAGGTGATGATGAGGGAGAATTGGTGGTGCACATTGATATGCCCGAGTCAAAAAATGTGGATGATATTAAGGTTACCTGGGAGGGAGAGGGCTACTGCGCTTACATTAACGATTGGTATGAGATGGATAATGTAGGGGATTGGAGCATAAATGGTTTGGAGCCGGCTACTACCTTAGAAAATGGAAAAATATATTATGCCCGAGTAAGGATGCAGCTAACATTACCTTACTATGCTTTGGAGGAGCCGGAAGCACCGCTTGTTTCTATAGATGGTGTTACCTGTGAGGACATAGAAACCTATGCCAGAGGCAAGGACAATGTCTATGCTGATATCTGGGTGATTCCAGGCAAGGATAACTAGGAGGTGCGGCATGAAGAAGAAAAGAAATATAAAGGATATTATCTGGGCTATTATACTTGTAGTGCTTGTAATTATTATGCTTATCTCCATACCCTTTTATGACGGAAGTATATGCTTAGCTAGGCTTGTGGAGGATAAGGCTTACTATGTTAATCACCTGTGGCCTAAGCTTTATACTCATGTGAATATATTTTTCATAGTACCATTAATCACAGCTATATTTTATCACACAGAATCACTTATGGATTTGGATGAAAAGGTTGGTGCCAAGGAGGAGCTTGCAATTAAGAATTCAGCCCTTGGTATGATTAGTGCACTGGGTGTAACCTATACCTTAGTTTGTACATTTGGATTAAAGCTTTTTAATTTAAGTGTGATAGCATTTGTGGCTGTCGTAATATTAGCTGTAATAAGCATAAGAAAAAATCATAAGGAGTATAAGGATACAGATGAGGATGTAACCATAGACGACATATGGGGCGGAGTTGGAATGCGTCTAAATGTATGGCTTGTAATTATTGTGGCTTTAGGTCTTTTGCTTTTTAATACTATGAGTCGAAGTGCATTTGATGCAAGAGAGGAATATATGAATGTATCAGCTGACAAGGTAAAGCTTTGCTTCGGACATATTCAGGACTTTGAGGATAATCTTGCCACTGTGAAGGTGGAATTTGTTAATATGTATGGTAATTCAGACAGGGAGTACACTTTAGAGCAGCTTGAACAAGAGTATACCAACTTTAAGACTGGTAAGGGTTCATGGAGTAATCTCTGGTATTTTTGTGAGGAGAGTTTAGATATAGAGCTACAAACACAAAGCTCATTAGCAGAGCTTGATGATAGGATTATGTATGATTACAAAACTACTTCTCTGTGGGAATATTATTATCCTGAGGAGGACTATGAATATGATGGTGGAGAACAGAGAAGAAACGATGGAATTGATAAGTTTTACGATATAGTTTACTTTACGGTTTGTGTGGAGGAGGAACTTAATCTCAAAGGTCTTACCTTAAGACAGCTTAATGACAGTGCTGATTTAAATGAGGACCTTCCTGACTTTTTGGAGCTTGAATATGAGAGTGCAACTAAGGAGCAGGTGGTGGAAGCTTGTCATAGCTTTGCTGCTAAGAAGGAGCCAGTGGATGGAGCCGCACCTTTAATTGAGAAGGTGGAGTCCATAGATTTATATATTAATGCAAAGCCTGGTATGAGAATATCAGAGATGGAAATTATAGAGTCTAAAGGACTTGATATAGATAGAATAGATTGGTTTTATGCAGTGGGAGCGGATAGCTATAGCTACATAAATAGTGAGACAAGATATGAGCATGACGAGGAATATATGATTTCGCTATATTTCAAGCTTCCTTTGGCCTATGATGTGGCAGATAATCTGGATCTTAGCTTAGAGGGTGTAAAATATAAGAGCATAGAGATAGATGAAGAGTATAATGGTGGCCTTAATGAGATAAAGGTTGATATTAAGCTTGAGGAGGCTGGTGTTGAAGAGCAGACCTTTAAGGGCGTTCAGATTGGAATAGAGAGCACAGAGCCTGGCACCGATGTGGTTGACTGCAAGGGCTGGGATGAAAGTAGAGTTTGCGACTCAGAGTACATAGGCTGGAAGGTGTACGATATTACCACTGGCCAAGCTACAGATTATGAGGAGGAAGAATTCTCAGGAGACAACCTGTGCTATATCGCAACTATGAAGGTTACTCCTGAACAGGGCATATCCTTTGAGGATGTGGAGGTTGTATATTACGGAAGCAAAATCAGTATCTATGAGTATGATTCATCCATACATGACTATAAGGCAGGGGAATATCCTAAGGCATATTTTGAAAGGGTTAATGAAAATGGAGAGGAATATATCTTAGCATATGTGCCTTACTTTATGGCCTACACAACAGGTGAATATGGTGATTTGTGGAATCAGTTTAATTATACAAACTATGTGTACCTGCCAGAGGGGGCAGGATTTGGAATCTATCAGAGACCAAATCTGGGATATGATTATGTGAAAAATGGTGTAACAGATCTTGACGGTAATGAGATAGATGTGGAGAAAAGTTCGGCTACAGATATTACCATTTATATGCCGGGAGAGCCTATAATTGTGACAGGGTATTTCGAGCCGGAGTACTAGGGGTTAGAAGAACATAGGGGAGAATAAGCATGGGAGATAAAATTACTGAAAGTAAAGTAATAGAAGAAAATGTAATAGAAGAAAATGTAATAGACGAAAAAAATGTAGAAGAGATAGCAAAAACGAAGAAATTCTCTGGGAAGAAATTCTCTAACTGGTATTCGGAGCACAGAAAGCTTGTAACGGGCTTATTATGTGCATTTACCCTAACCTGTTGGGCGACAGCAAAGTTAGGTCTTACAAAAGGTGTGTTATTGCTAGGCAGAGTTGGAAGACCGGAGTATACAGACATGTATATGAACTTTCGAGATAAGTACTTGGCTGTGGATACAAACGAAGTAATGCTGGAGTTTAAGGTTATTCTCGCTGCTGCTGCCATGGTACTTTTGATATGCAATGTGCTAGTGCCAGCCAGATATGAAAGTGATAAATGTCCTGTAGCTTGTAATTTTATTATTAATTTTACACTTATTACACTAGGTGCATCAATGCTTTCATATGGTTTGATTATGATTGGCTTATATAAGATATTGTCTGTCACATCGGTGGCGTATGTGTTAATAGGTGTCATTTGTTTACTACTACTGCCATTAGCAGCTAAGGATTTTGCCACAGAGCATCCAGATAAATCCGTGGAAAGGGTTGGCTCGTACATTTGCGGTATTATTGGTGTTGCGATGATAGTTGCTATGGGAGCCGGAAATGTTAAGAATGATATGACTGAATTAAGGGTTAGAGAGGAGAGATATACTAGTGCATATGAAGCGAAACTGTGGGCAGTATATCGAGATTATTTAGAGGATACAGATAATAGAATATATCTGAAGCTTCACTTTTATAATCAATATAACACAGAGGGAAAAAGCTATGACTACCAAGAGGTGATGGAAGGTTTTCATAATTTCTATAATGATGATGGCTCCTCATGGAAGGTGTATAAGGATTTTAGTGATGATTATTTTGAACTTGCCACTCAACAGTTGTTTGCTAACTATGAGTATACGAGAGAGGCTATGATTGATTATGAACTATTGGTTCAAAAGCAGCTTTATTACGATGGATACTGCTATGGCTTTGAGGTTGATCAGCCTGAAATTCCAGAGGAGGCAATGGCTAATGCTTGTCAGAAGGTAGATGAAATGTTTAATGGTGAGAAAAACATTGAACTGTATGATAAGGACATTGAAATCACTGTAAATGGTGCTCTTACTGTGGGAGAATCCCCTAATCTTAGTGTGTCCTGCAGTGACATCTCAGGTGCGTATAGTGCTTACATTTACAATATAGCAAGAGTAAGCTTTGTTGGTTCTGACAAATATTTAGAGGTACATAACTATAAATCTCAGAAAGAATTTGTAATTGAGGATGACAGTGCCTATCTGTTAAAGCTTATGATTGCCTCTGATTTGCAACATAGATTTTCTGAGGATATAAGCATTTCTGTTAAGGGAATAGATTACAAGAATATAAGCATAGATGAGGAGCTTTTTGGATACAGGGATGAGTCCTTAGTGACTGAGTGTGGGGCTTTTCCTGTGTATATTTGGGTGACAACAGGTGACTATGATGGAAGCTATCAGGTTATAGAGGACTTAAAGTTTGATGTTCCGCAGGGGATTTGTGAGGGCGATAGTATAAGAGCTGTGTCAGGATTAGATGTAGTTAATCCTAATAATCCAAATGTTGTGGTAAAGGATGTGACATGGTCAGCCCATTATAAATCTAAGGATTATGAGGAAGGGGCTACATTTTCCAAGGAGCCATTGATGTATAAGCTATATGCTCCACTATTAAGTGAAACCGGCTATGGCTTTTCAGAGGATACAATGGGTAGTGTTAATGGAAAGCAGCTTCCGAAATATTATGATGATTTGAATGATTTTTGGAGTGGCGGATTTACAAACTTATGGGGGGAATCCGGAATAAAATTTAGTGCATATTATTACAGAATCGACATAGGAGATTCCGAGCATGGAGACCTTCAGGTAAGTTTCGATTATGCAGTGGCAGGAACTACTATAACTCTTGAGCCTAATCCTGCCCGTGGCTATAAGCTTAAGGAATATGAAGTGGAGATAGATTTAGTTAACGGAGCTACATTCGAAAAGTGGAAGCCGGTTATAGAGAATAATACATTTGCCATGCCGGCAGCACCTATCAAGATTACTCCGGTATATGAGAAGGAATAGTTGGTACACAAATAGGTAATGTAATTAATATTATATGTTAAGGACATACTTAGGATATGGAGGATAGCTATGGAGATTTTAGAGGTTTTACAAACAGTATTAGAATATATAGTGGAAGCAGGAATTCTTATATTCGAGTATATAGGAGTTGGCATTATAATCTGGACCAGCTTGGTAAGTTTGACTAAGTATGTTCGCAGGAAACCCGACACAAGAATTTATCTGGCAAAGGGTCTTGCTATGGGTCTTGAGTTTAAGCTTGGTAGTGAGATTCTTAGAACAGTAATTGTAAGAGAGTGGAAGGAAATTGCTATAGTTGCAGGGATTATAGCTCTTAGAGCGGCCCTTACATTTCTTATTCATTGGGAGATTAAGCAGGAGGAGCTTTCCGTTGAGGAAGCTACAGGACATGGGAAGAAATGAGTTAGGAGGCTAATGGAATGAGTTGGCATAATATTAACAAATATATTATAAGAAAGCTTGTATTCGGTATAGGAGTGGCCATGGCTATATGCCTATTCACTCAGAATACACTTTATGATGTGACCTATATTGGTAGTAATCCATTGATGAAGGTGTTCACTGAGGAATTCTTTTATGATGAGGTGATTAATACATATAAGGTGTGGTTTGCTGTAATTATGCTGGCAGGGCCACTTCTTATTCTGCTAACCCGCAAGGATTATAAGGAGGACTATAAGACCGATGTTAATGCCTATAATGCTGCCATAGCCATTACAGCCCTAAGTATAATTGCTTATGTATTGGCATCTCTCTTTGTGTTGAAGGTGTATTCCTCTGACTTTTTGGTATGTGGAGGAATTGCTCTGTTTTTGCTGATTCTTATGGTGGTGAATATAAATTACTATAAAAAGCACGAGGATTTGCTTGTTGATGATGGAGCTAAGAAGTCAAACATTGACAGTGTGGTTGTTGCCTGTGTGTTTGCTCTGATTGGAGCGGCGGTGTTTTTTGTTCGATTTGATAAAATACGAGACAAAAGCTATGATGATTTTACATACACATGCGTAGCCATGGCTCGTGATGCAGGCTTCGCTAATTATAATGATGAGTTAATAGAATTGGATAACTATAGCTACATTTATCTCCAGTTTGTAAATATGTTTAATACAGAGGGGAAAAAATATACCCTTGACGAGCTTGAAGCTGCTATAGAGGATTATGAAAATGGTGGAGACCAGTGGTATGTGCTGTGGGATGTGTGTGATATGCACCAAGAAACCGATGGCTATGGCTCAGAAATTGGCAGGTATGAGCTACATGCCTATGTGGGCTTTGATGATTTCGGAGTTGATAAAAGCGACAAACGCCTTAGCTTTGGTTTGTTAGTCAGAGAAGAACTGTCTAGAAGAGGTATTAAAACAGAACATGCAACCCATGAGGAAATAGATGAGGTTTGCCAGTATGTTTATGATTTGTATCACAGTGGTCAACCTATGACTATTATAGGTGATGAGCCTGGCGAGGTGAAGGTAACTGTAGAGGCTGCTGATTCTATGCATGAGGATGATGTGAAATGTACCTCCGAAGGAGAAGGCTACTATGCATCTATAGGACTTTGGTACGAGGCTCCTAATGTTGATGATTATATTTATTACAGCTATGATGACCATGTAGAACAGCTTGAATCAGGCAAGATATACAAAACCACCATAGATCTATATGGTTATATGAATTATTGGATGGATGAGGATATGAAGATAGAGGTTGAGGGCGTTAACTGCTCTATCCTTAAGGTTCAGCCTTCCATATATGGTGGTTATCATAAAGAAGTAGATGTTTGGATTTCATTTGAGTAAGGGGGAGGAAGGTATGGATAAATCAAAATCACATAACAAGGTGATAAATGTACTTTGGTTAATTATATGGACCCTTCTCATTGTAAGCTTTCTTGTTATGGGGAAGCAGCTTGGTAATTGGACATGTATAGAGACAGCACCGGAGGTTGCTGAATTTTACTATGGCTTTTTGTGGCCTGAGGTTGCAGGAAGCTTAGGTGTATGCATGTTGGTTGTTCTGGGAGCCTTAGCTGGTATTTGGATTTTTTCTCTGGTAAATTTAAGCTTGGAGAATAAAGAAAGGGAAAATATTCTAACTAAGAATCTCACATATATGGTATTAGCAGTAGCTTTGGTAGCATATATGATATTTTCTCTTGTGGGATTTAGAGCATATTCCCTATGGTTTATATTATATGGCGTTGTTGTGGTAATGGCAGTGGTGTGTGTTATACTGAATAATAAAGCCTACAAGAAGCTGAATAAGACCATGAATGAGGAAATGGATGATGCTTCATGGAAGGCAGTTGGCACAAAATGTAACATTCTATTAGGTGTGATATTGGTATGTGTATTCTCATTTTCAGTTGACTACAAATATGGATATACTGCGGCAGATGAGTACTATACTGAGGTAAATGCTGAGAGAATAGAATTCTTCTATGAGCATGCTATAGGAATTGAGACAAATAAGCCCATCGTATGTGTGGAGTTTGTAAATCTCTTCGGACAATCAGGAAGACAGTATACTGTGGAGGAGCTTGATAAGGAGTATCTAAACTATGTGACTGGTGAAGGTAACTGGAGTATGCTGTGGCAGTTCTGTCAGGATTCTATGGCTATAGAGCTTAGCAATCAGAGAGCCTATGATACCTACAACCCATGGTGCTACGGTGGAAGCATAGGAATAGGTACTGAAAGTGAACTTTTGGAGTATTACTTTGGTGAGGAGCCGGATGATGATGACCAGGATTGGCCGGAATATGCTGCCAAGGCAGATGATAAATTTAGAGATTTTACATATTTTGCAACATGTGTGGATGATAAGCTTAAACAAAAAGGGCTAACCTTAAGCCAAAAGGGCGACAGATGGAGTATGAATAGAGGCGATTTCCATGATGAATATGGTTACCTGGGAGTTGATATCCAATCGGCTACTGCGGAGGAGGTGTATGCTGTCTGTAAGGAGGTAGCTGCTGAGATAAATGAAGAGCCAATCTATGTGGATAGCATAAATATTGAAATGAATGTGAGCCTTGACCAAGCCACAAGAGATGTGGTTGTAACGGAGCTTAATGGCTATGAGGTTATAGATGTTGGTTGGAAAATGTACGAAGGAACAGGCTATCAGGGTAGACAAGAGTGGCTTTATGATAGCTATGGAGTAATTGAAGCTGGTAAAGAATATAAGGCTATCATATGTGTAAAGGTGCCAGTGTGGGTATATTTCAAGCCGGATACAGTCATAACAGTTACAGGGCTTAATTATGATAAGCTGGAGCTGAGCAAGGATGTGTCTAAGGATGATAATGAATGGAAGATAGAGGTAAGCTTTAAGCTAGAGGACTAGAAGCTTAGTAGGAATTAGTAGATGAAGAAAAACGATGTATATGAAATTACAATTGAAGATATAGGAAATGACGGTGAGGGTATAGGACACATTTACGAAGATGGCTCTGACAAGGGCATTGCAGTATTTGTAAAGGATGCTGTAATCGGTGATGTGGCCAGTGTTAAGCTTATAAAGGTGAAGAAGAATTATGCCTATGGTCGACTTATGGAGGTTATTACACCGTCACCATACAGAGTGGAGCCGGTGTGTGCAAATGCCAGACGCTGTGGTGGTTGTTCCATTATGCACATGAGCTATGAAAAGCAGCTTGATTATAAGTGGAACAAGGTTAAAAGCTGCTTAGAGAGAATTGGCGGAATTACTGATGTGGCTGATATAACGGAGCCTATTTACGGTATGGACAAGCCTTACAGCTTCAGAAACAAGATGCAGTTTCCAGTAGGGCTAGATAGAGATGGAAAGGTTCAGATAGGCTTTTACGCGGGAAGAACCCACAGTATTATAGATTTGGAGCAGTGTCATATCGGTCATCCTGTAAATAATTATATAGTGGCAGAACTTCGTCTTTGGTTACAGAAATGGCAGGATAAGACAGGTGTGTTTATATACGACGAGGAGGCTCACAAGGGATTAGTTAGACATATCCTTACCAGAGTGGGATTTGTAACCGGTCAGGTTATGGTGTGTCTGATAATAAATGGGAAAAAGCTACTGGCAGATTCCGGTAAGGAATTAATAGAAGTATTACAACGGGCAGTGGAGCGATATAACGAGGTTGAAGATAAGGTATCCTTGGAAAGCGTAGCTATAAATATTAATCGGGAAAAGACTAATAGAATTTTGGGTGATACATGTGTGACCTTACATGGCAAATCCTATATAAATGATTTCATCGGAGATGTTCAGTTTTGCATATCACCTATGTCCTTCTATCAGGTAAACCCAGCCCAGACAAAGGTGCTTTATGACAAGGCAGTGGAGTATGCTGATTTATCTGGCAATGAAGTGGTTTGGGATATGTACTGTGGTATCGGAACCATTTCCCTTAGCCTAGCGAAAAAGGCGGGTAAGGTGTATGGTGTGGAGATAGTTCCACAGGCAATTGAGGATGCAAAGGTTAATGCAAAGATAAATAATTTGATTAACACTGAGTTTTTCTGTGGCAAGGCAGAGGAGGTTGTGCCAGCCTTTTATCGTGGAGAGCTTAAAGGGGTTGGTGACACAACAGCTACCGGCAAGCACCCTGATGTAATCGTGGTGGATCCACCGAGAAAGGGTTGCGACTCAGTATTGCTTGATACCATACACGCTATGGCACCTAAGAGGCTTGTATATGTTAGCTGTGACCCAGCCACATTGGCTAGGGATGTGAAGATACTTGTGGAGAAGGGATTTCAGTTAGAGAAGGTGGCTGTAGTAGATCAGTTCGGACATAGTGGCCATGTTGAGTCAGTTGTTTTACTGTCACGAGCGCATGCGAAGTGAGAGTAATTTACAACTGACCATGCAATAGCTGTCCACGATTGGCGAGCGAAAATCGCGAAGCCAGAGTGGAAACAGCGAACTGCGGAGTCAGTTGTTTTACTGTCACGAGCGCAAGCAAACTTTAGCCTGATATAATGTTTAATTTGCCATTATCCATATATTGGGTTATAATCAAAGCTGTGTTATGAAATAAAGTGTCTAGGAATATAGACACTGAAATAAATGAACAAACGAAGGAGAGGAATATAACGATGATACCAGCGATAATTCTTTTTGCAGTTACTTATGTTTTGATGTTGGCCTTTAGCAAGTATAGGGCTTATTTTGCTCTAGGGTCAGGTGTGATTTTTATTGTTACAGGCATGCTGCCCTTAGACCAGGTTGTGGGAGCATTGGATTTTAATGTACTTTTGATGATTGCCGGCGCTATGGGGCTTGTGGCGCTGTTTATAGAAAGTAAGATGCCAGCATTGATTGCGGACATAATTATGGAGAAGGTTCCAAATGTTCAGATGGCGGCAGTTTGCCTATCACTTTTTGCAGGTATTATCTCCGCCTTTGTAGATAATGTTGCTACTGTTTTAATGGTGGCTCCTGTTGCACTTGCAATCTGCCAAAAGGTAAAAACTAATCCTATACCTTTTGTTATTGGTATTGCTGTTTCATCTAATTTGCAGGGAGCGGCTACATTGGTTGGTGATACCACTGCAATTATGCTTGGCTCAGCACTAGATATGAGCTTCCTAGATTTCTTCTGGTATAAGGGAAAACCATCCATGTTCTTTATAGTGGAGCTTGGTGCTATTTTGGCCGCTGTTATTTTGACCATATTGTTTCGTAAGGAAAAGGCATCAGTACCAAAGGATTCGCCTCGTACGGAGGTGACAGCCATTGCTCCTACCATTTTTCTTGTAGGTTCAATCGTTCTTTTGATTGTTGCATCATTTATTCCTAATAAGCCTGATGTAACTAATGGATTGATTTGTTGTACAATGTTTGTGATTGGGCTGATTTATAATTATATTAAGAAGAAGGATTTTAAGGCAGCAATGTCTCCTTTGAAGAGTATTGATTTGGTTACACTTGGACTGTTAACTGGTTTGTTCCTTATGATTGGCGGTATTACTCACATGGGAGTTATAGATAAGGCTGCTGAGCTTTTGGCAAATGCGGGTGGCGGAAATGTATTCCTGCTCTACACTATTATCGTATGGGCTTCGGTAATTATTTCTGCATTTATTGATAATATTCCTTATGTTGCAACTATGATTCCTGTAATTGCAGGACTGGCAATTCAGCTTGGTATTGACCCTACACCACTTTATTTTGGACTTTTAAGTGGAGCAACACTTGGTGGAAATATGACTCCTATTGGTGCATCTGCAAATATTACCGGTATTGGTATATTGAATAAGGCAGGATACGAAGTTGAGAATAAGGATTTCTGTAGAATAGGTATTCCGTTTACCTTTGCAGCTGTAATTCCAGCGTATGTGATGATTTGGTTGTTGTTTGGAGTGTAGGCTTATGGAGAATAATAATTTAAAACCAAAGTCAATAGGCGGAATATCATTTAAGGATGAGGCTGCTGGTGGAGGACAGCAATCCTATCAGAGTGGTAGTAGTTATCATCAGGGTGGAAATGGTTCATCTTCATCTGGCAAAAACAACAATAATAAGAATGTTATTTTATGGATATTATTAGGTGTTATCGCTCTTGTTATAATTATTGAGCTTGTTATAGTTATAGGGAGAAAAAATGATTCTTCTGATGACAATAATGATAAAACAACTACCGAAGCTACCACAGGTGAAGTCAGTGAGAATACCACAGAGGCTGATACCAGGGAAACAACGGAAGAAACTACAGACCAGACCACTGAGCAGACCACTACAGAAGCAGGCTATGATTATACAGCACCAACACAGCTAAGTGGTGATTGGAGAGATTTCCAAATATCAATAAATGGTGTTTGTTATCAATTCCCATTCCCTTGCAGTGTGCTAGAAGCAAATGGCTGGGCTATAGATCATGCGCCGACTGAGGTGGGTGCCGGGGAGACTGTAGTAATATCTGCCACAAGCTCCGTTAGTGGTAAGGATTTTTCCTTTTATTTAACTAATCCTCATGGTACTGGGCAACCTATAGATAATTGTTTGGTGACAGCATTGTTGATAGAAAACGATTGTACTGAAGATGAGATAAAGCTGGCTGATACTTTGGTTTTTCTTACTGCCACTAAGAGTGACTTTAAGGAAACCTTTGGCGCACCTGATTTGATTCAAGAGTATGAAGATATGGAGTATGTCTCCTATTATACTGATGACGGTTTAGGTAGTCTGGAATTGAGAATGGATTCAAATGAGGTTTGTTACCACATATACATTGAAAATATGGCCATGCCAGAGGGCTTAGAGGTTAGCACTGAATTGCCTACAGAGGAACCTGAAATTAATGCTTCTTACGAGGCACCAACAGGTCCTTCAACTGAAGCTGCAGATAGCATAATAACCATAGATGGCTATAACTATAAGCTTCCTTGTCCTGTATCGGAGTTTACAAAGAATGGTTGGGCCATCGATTCTAAATCTGATGAATATGTCAATGGAGATTCTCAAATATTAAGTGCCATTGAGAAGGACGGCGAGAAAATATATTGTTATATTACTAATTATACTAACGATACAATACTTAGCTGTAATGGTATGATTACCATGCTTGATGTTTATGATGGTTATGCAGCAGAGGTTGATATTACATTTCCTGGTAATATAGGACTTTCAAGTAATGCAAGTGATTTTGAAAGCGTATATAGTGGCTATGAGAATTACGAATGTGACAGAGATGATGAATATGAAGGTCTATACTATAGCGTTAGTATTCCATTAAGTGGTGATAACAGGAGTGTATTTATATGGGTTGAATGTGATTACACTACCGGAGCAATACTGGAATATATGTATGAATATAGTAATTATTAACTAAGTAAAGGCTAAAGGTGGCAGGATGTAAGGTCCTTGCCACCTTTGTTATTTGGAGACAAATGCTATGGACATCAGTAAGTTGACAAATTACAAATACGGTGCTAATATTGGGGTATCTTAAGGAGAGAGGTGAAAAGATGAGAAGATAATTTACTTTTGATTACATGAAGATTTTATCGATATGAGCTTATTGCTCATTTTATTTTCGTGTTGCCAAAAGTGGATTATGTTCTCATAACCTCTCTTTTAGTGTGCAAAAAATTTGAAGAAGTGTGGATGGCACAGGTGTATTCTAGTGGCTCTTTCTACAAATAATTAGAGGTTATAGTATGTAATGGAACTGTTTGGCAACAAATGGTTCTTTTTTGTTTTGAACCGTGAAAGGAGGATTTTGTATGAGAAATATATTTGTAGAAGGTATTCAGGGATCAGGAAAAAGTACATTGGTGAATAAGATTTCAAAAGCAAACCCTAAGCTACAGGTTTGCAGGGAGGGTGATTATTCCCCTATAGATTTAGCCTGGTGTGCTTATATGTCTAAAGAAGAATATGAAGCTGTGTTGGAAAAGTATAGTTTAATAAAAGATGACATAGTAAAAAATACTGTTATAGAGCAGGAACACTATATTGTTACCTACACTAGGATAATCACTGACATTTCTGGGTTTCATAAGGATTTGGAGAATTATGAGGTGTACAACGGAAGGAAGTCCTGGAATGAGTTTAGGGAGATTATATTAACAAGATTTAGGAATTTTACAGAAGCAGGGTATCTCTTTGAGTGTTCATTTTTCCAGAATATAATGGAGGACTTGATTCTATTTCATATGCTTAGTGATGATGAAATTATAGAGTTTTATGGGGAATTATTTGAGTTGGTTAATAAAGAAAAATTTATGCTGTTATATCTTATGAATGATAATTTGGATGAAAGCATTAATGTCATAAAAAAGGAGCGCAGCGATGAGGAAGGAAACGAACTGTGGTATGACATGATGCTGGGTTATTTGGCTGATTCACCTTATGGAAGGAAGCATAGACTTAAGTGCTTTGATGATTTGGTTAACCATTTTAAACATAGGCAGGAGTTGGAATTAGTTATCATAAGAGAAGTGATAGGAGAAAATGCTGTTGTGCTTAGAGCAAAGGATTATGATATGGAGCAGGTGATGTTACAGATTAATATTATAGAAATTAGAGATGGTGAGCGTAGTTACGCAATAAGACCAATCTCTTTCCAAGAGTACTCTTTACTAGACCACTTTCTCTACGAAGCAATATTCATCCCTAAAGGAGTTGGAGCTCCACCTAAGGATATAATCAAAGCACCGGAGCTACAGGTGTATGTGGAAAGCTTTGGAACCCGTGAGGGAGACATATGCTTTGTGGCAGAGGTGTCAGGTAAAGTAGTTGGAGCAGTTTGGGTGCGAATCATGGATGACTACGGGCATGTGGAGGATGGAGTACCGTCATTTGCTATTTCTTTATATAAAGAATATCGTGGTCTGGGAATTGGGACTAGCATGATGAAGCAAATGCTGATAGAATTAAAGAGCAGAGGCTATCAGAAAGCATCATTGGCAGTTCAAAAAGAAAATTACGCTGTAAGGATGTATAAGAAAGTTGGCTTTAAGATTATAGATGAGAATAAAGAAGAGTATATAATGGTGTGTGAACTGTAATAAATGACATGCATCATAATATGAATTACGGAGGTATCCCTATGTTATTTTTATGTTATCCAAGATGTTCAACCTGTCAGAAAGCAAAAAAGTGGTTAGATGAGCAGGGCAAGAAATATACAGAGCGCCATATAGTAGAGAACAACCCAACCTATGAGGAGTTAAAGCAGTGGTATGAAATGAGTGGACTTCCACTTAAGAAATTCTTCAATACCAGCGGCTTAAAGTATAAGGAGCTTCAGCTTAAGGACAAGCTTCCTAATATGAGTGAGGATGAAATGCTAAAGTTGCTTGCTACAGATGGTATGCTGGTAAAGCGTCCGCTTCTTGTAAAGGATGATACGATTTTAGTAGGATTTAAAGAAAGTCAGTGGGAGCAAATATAAATATGAACAATAAAAAAACACTTTTAATTGCTGCAATCATTATTGTGGCTCTGTCAATTATTGCAGTGGTAGTAATAATTGTAAATAAAAAAGATGTGTATCGACTAATTACAGTTGATTCTATGGAAGGTACAGTGGAATTAAAACGCGAAGATAAGCCTGTGGATATTTTCGAGGGAATACACCTAAAGTCAGGTGACGGTGTTGCTACAGGTGAAGCATCCCATACTCTTCTTCTAGCAGATGGAGATAAGCACATTTTGGCGGAGGAAAATACTGGATTTTCTATATCAACAATGGGAAATGAGAAAAAGGGTGGTATTATCATTCATTTGGAATATGGTTCTGCTCTTATTACCATTGATAACAAATTAAACAAGGATTCTTCCTTTGACTTGGAAACGCCTAATGCAAATCTTAGTGTTAGAGGGACTATTTTCAGAGCTACCTATGACAGAGATTTGTTGTGCACCACAGTGGAGATTATAGAAGGTACAGTGGAAATCACATCAGAAAAGCAAGCTGTTATGGGTAATGCTGGAGAAACCTATTATGTGGATTTACAGGGAGCAATTCAGGTAGGAACGCCAGATCAGGAGCAAGGGGAAAATCAGGCTGCAAATGGTGACTTGGAGATAGGAACGGATATTGAACCATTGCAAGGTGATGGTAACGGTCCATATGATTCAATACCTCAGGCGGAATTTGAATCCCAGTATTTGGTGGAAAGAATAGAGCTTACTCCAGAGAATTCACATGAGTATTTCCAGGTTATAGAGAGGGATGGAACCTACCATTTTGTCCTTAGGCCAGGATTTACAGCTTACGGTGATGGATATAGAGTTGTGTTAGATAATGGAAGTGAAGCAACAGTTTCGGCAGGAGGGTCCAGATACCTTTTCGTTATGTCGGGTGAAGGTGACCCATATACTTGGATCAAAAGCTGGACTGCAAGTGGAACAATTATAAAACACAATATTCCTGATGAATTGTGGTTTAAAGCTGGTGATAAATATATAATTATGATTAAAATGGATAATGGTAATGTATTTACTATAGAAAGATAGTAAAGTAGTTGTTTTAAAAGAAATAAATGTGGCTACAAGATAGTATGTGAATAAAAATGGATAAGGGTAGAACTGTTGTACATGGAGGAATTAAATGAATAATTTAGAGAAACAATGGGAAGAAGTTGGTAAATTATATTTGGAAAATTTGGAAGAAAAAGATATAATAATTTACCAACCAAGTGAAAGGGATATAGCAAAGAGTAAAGGGTTTTTATATGATGAAAAAACTGGAAATTATCATTTGTTCCCCAAAGATATAGAAGTAGCCAAAGAATGTTCGGTTGATATTGGTGAAAAGCGAAAAGCTGTGAATGATAGCATAAAAAAACGCTATCCTCAATATTTGAATGGAAATATGGGTGGTGGAGCAGCTAAGATTAGTGATTATGAAGGGAATTACAAAAGCTCTAAGCTATTCTCCTTTATTCATCTAGAATGGGATGGAATGAATTATGATTTGATTTTTATTAGGTTTTTTAAAGAAAATGAAAAGGTTAATTGTATTCTAAAATCTTTTCAGATAAAAATGTATAGTGGTAAAGAACCCAAGGCTTATGATAACTACCCATTAAGTGGAGAAGACGGTGTATATGATGAAAAAGGCATCTATTACAATTTTCCTGCTGAATTTTCAGAAAGCCCGGATATAATTGCGGATAAGCTGATAGAGTTTATTCAAGAGAAGGGACATAAAGAATAATTATCCCTTTAGATTTTGTGAATAAATTATAATGAGGATATTACATATGCTACACACCATCATAGACAATTTAATAATAGTTTTGCTAACACTACTATGTGTCTTTAGGTGTAGCAATCCTGCTTTATTTATAATAGTAGCAGGAGCTTTGATGGTGGTTACCACTATGACATCTTTAGACGAGGATAGAGGTAAGTTTGCCATTATCATCAAGCTAGCTGTTGTAGCTTTGTACGCATTTGCCTCCCAAAGCCTGGTGGGGTTTGTTGCATTCTTTCTCTTAGACGAGTTGAAAAATCAGATTAGGCTTATTATGGCAGTAGTGACATATATGGTTACTAATCTGTTGGTAATCAAAGAGCATGACACGGCACATATTATAGTAGGTGCTATAATTCTAGCAGCTTCACTTGCTATAGTGCTTGGTATAAAGCTAATGCTTACTAAATATGAGGAGCGTAAAATCGCTGACAAAAAAATACTAATGAAGTCAAACATCAGCGAGATGCATGAGAAGAGAGCCAACCGAGAGCTTCTTAAGCAAAGCTACCTGGCACAGAAGAATGCCAGACTCATGGAGCGTGAGAATATTAGTAGAAATATTCATAATAGCGTGGGACATTCCATAACAGCAGCGGTTATGACATTGGATGCGGCGGATATGCTCTATGATGTTAAGCCGGAGGATGCCAGGAAGAAGATGAATGAGGCAAATGAGCGAATTAGGGGAAGCTTGGAGTCTATCAGGCAGGCGGTTAGAGTTTTAGACAGTGAGACTGATGGAATCACAGCCTCTGATTTAAAGGCTGCTATGAAGGAGATAGTTAAGGAATTTGTTATGGATACAAGCATTGAGATAGATGAGCTTTATCAGGAGCTTCCTGATGAGGTAAATGTTTCTCATGAGCATAGTGAATTTTTGACAGGAGTTTTAATGGAGCTACTTACCAATGGAGTAAAGCATGGGTCAGCCACATATTTTAAGGTGGTGTTAAAGGGTGATGCCGGCCATATTAGGTTATCTGTGGAGGATAATGGTAGTAGCGATTATAATGCTGAAAATAGTCAGCTAAAGCTACAGCAGGGCTTTGGACTTAAGAAGATAGTTTCTTATGTGCAAAGGTGTGGCGGAGAGGCTACATTTGCTAATGAGGATGGGTTCAATGCAGTTGTTGAATTGCCGTTGATAGTCGAATAAGATATGAAACATGATGATAAGTTAGATGATAGGTGAGAGAATATGTATAAGGTATTATTAGTTGATGATGAAAATCTGCTGTAGGACAGCTTAGAGATTATACTGTCCCTAAATGGCATGGAGATAGTGGGCAAGGCCAATGACGGCAAAGAGGCACTGGATATACTAGAGGGCACAGAGTGTGACATAGCTTTGGTTGATATCAATATGAAGGGCATGGGCGGAATCGAGCTTATAGGTCACATGAAGGATAAGCATAAGGATGTGAAGATACTTGTGCTTACCACATTCTATGATGATGACAATATAACCAAGGCCATAACAGGTGGAGCTGATGGATACCTTCTTAAAGACAGTGGTAAGGATACCATCCTTGGTGCTATCAATCAGATAATGGGTGGTGTTACGGTTCTAGATCA
Source organism: Wujia sp. (assembly GCA_045543915.1). Lineage (GTDB taxonomy): Bacteria > Bacillota > Clostridia > Lachnospirales > Lachnospiraceae > Coprococcus_C. The sequence goes on along the minus strand of JAZPXZ010000039.1, from coordinate 152,931 downwards.
GAAGGTTATGCTTAGGCTTACTCAGCTTATGAGTCAAGCTGGGGCCGGGGGTAAGATAAGCATGGAAACTGAAATAGAGAATACTAATGAAGGTGATAAATCACCTAACTTAGCAAATCTAGCTCGGGATATAACTCAGAGAGAGCAGGAGATTTGCACTCTTATGGTGGAGGGTCTTACCAACAAGCAGATTGCCCAGAAACTCTATATCTCTGAGGGAACAGTGAAAAATTATATATCCAACATTTACGATAAGACGGGAATCCACGACAGAGTTAAGCTTATAGTGGCTCTGAAGGAGTCTTAGTCATATGACTTAAATGTGGCTGCAGTCATAGGAAGAATATGACTGTGGTCACTTTTTTTGTTTTTTATCATTGGTATAATACAGATATAGTCAACAGATGGAAGAAGGAGAAAATAAAATGAACAGCAAATTATCCGCATCAAAATTCATACGGAACAACAAAAAGCAGGTCTGGGTGCTGATTATAGCATTAGCACTATCATTTATGACCATGTACATTATAAACTTTTTATTTATGGCATCGGAGGTAAGCTTTAGACCTATGTGCTTGGAACAGCCTAAGAAGGTGGCCTTTATAAGTGTTAACTATGATACCTTTGGTATATCTATTGATGACTATGAAACTCTTGAGGAGGCTGCAGCAGCATCTCAGGCAAGAAAAGACAAGTTCATGGAAGACTTAAAAGCCTATCCGGGAATAACAGATGCCTACCAAACTCAGGTTTTAAACTCTACCTATAACGGTATAGCAGGTGGTATTGGATATAAGTTTCCGCTGGTTGAAGTAGATATGATTGAACCATACCTAGACCATATGGGAGCAAAGCTTGTAGAGGGTAGACTTCCGGAAGGCTCAGGTGAGATACTTGTGGACAGCAAGGTATTAAAGAATCAGGAATGTAAGGTTGGAGATTTCTTCAAGGAGGATATTTATGGCAAGAACTTTAAGATAGTGGGTGCTCTTGAATCAGATAATTTTACCACTGTTGGTACACCACAGGGCTTTAACAATACAGGCTGGTACATAGTAGTGCTTTGTGATGAGGAACACTGTGATATGTCAGTTGTAGTTGAGGAGCTAGGGGGAAAGTTTACTGCCTGGGATGAAGTGTTTGATGTAAATGCCTGGAGAGATTTGTATGACAATGATTTGGTGGGTGTCTTAGAGGATATGATCTCAGGAATCCTTATAGTCATAACAGTGTTCCTTACTATAGCAATCGTAGTGGCTTATGTATCATTTATGAGAAGCAGGGTAAATGAATACTGTCTCTACTCATCCATCGGTTATTCTAGAAAGGCTATATATTCCATGATGATGAGGGAGCTTATGATGATATTCGGCATAAGCATGGTGATAGGAGCCATTGTCAGTATAGTAGCTATGATTCTTTTAGGAGAGAACCTGCTGGCTTACCTGGGTCTTAGCTATCAGATGTTCTATCCTGACCAGATAGTGAGGATAATAGCAGTTTTCGCAGCAATAGTAGGTGTGCTTCAGATACCGATTCTGGCAACACTTTATAAGATTAAAACCATAGATATGATAGAGGAGTAGGAGGAAGATTATGTTTGAGATAAATGATATTAGCATGATATACGATATGGACACAGAGGAGAAGATGTATGCCTTAGATGGCTTTAATCTTAAGCTTCCAGACACAGGCTTGGTTGGAGTAATAGGACCTAGTGGAAGTGGAAAGAGTACTCTTATGTACTGTATGTCAACCCTTAAAAGTCCTACCGAAGGTAGTATAATTTACAATGACAGAGAGCTCACCACTCTCTCTAATAAGGATAGAGAAAATCTAAGAAGAAATGAATTCGGCTTTATATTCCAGAAGCACTACTTAGTTCCATATATGAATGCTATGGACAATGTAGCTGTGGCAGGTACAGGAAATGTAAAGGATATTAAAGAGAAGGCTGCAGAGTATCTTAAAACTTTGGGCTTAAAGGAGAGAGAGTTTAAGAAAAAGCCTGCCAAGCTTTCAGGTGGACAGTGCCAGAGAGTGGCTATAGCAAGGGCAATGATTAACGACCCTAAGGTTATATTTGCAGATGAGCCAACAGCATCCCTTGACCATGAGAATGCATTTAATGTTATGAAGATACTTAAGAAATATTCTAAGGATAGATTAGTAATAGTTGTAACTCACGACAGGTCAATACTTAGTGATGTGGATATGACTGTAGAGATGTGGGATGGAAAGCTTAGTCAGGTCACAACAGCATCCCAAAAGGAAGAAGGAGAGGAATAATATGAGGGACATAAAACCATTTTCGTCAATTTATTATATACGAGAGAATAAGGGTCGTGCCTTTATAGCTATGTTTATGATGTTCCTTACAGTGGGAATGTTAATCGCAGGTAATTATATTTATTCCCTGTACTGGACCTTTGAGCCGGAGATTGAGTTTAACGATAAGGTGGTTTCCGCAGAGTATCTGTCTATAGATGAAACAGGAGAAGACTTTCAATCCTTCTTAAAGGATGTGAAAGCGGATGAGAATCTAAAATGTGTAACTAAAACTGGTCGAGGATTTTCATCTATGCTTCATAACTCAGTGTTAAATCTTCCTATAGGTGGCGATTCTTATACCTTTAATTCTGTGGAGGATATGGAGGCTGTGCTTTCCCATGTTGACATAGAAGGAGATTTCTCTAATTGTAAGAATCGCAGTGCGGTTATAAGTGAGGCGTTTGCCAAGGATAAGGGCATAGAGCTTGGGGATATAATAGGACCGGAGTTTGATGAGGATTTGAGTGCAGAGTGGACAGTGGACGCCATTATTCCCGGTGGGGGATTTGCAAGCTTTTACATATATGAGGATGATGAGTCAAATCATGCCAGAGCATATATTTATAGTGATACTATGGAAGGGCAGGAGCTTCGCGATTACCTGACGAATATGTTGGGAGACAGACAGGTAGAGATAAAGAGACATTTTAAGGAGAGTTTAGACGAGCAGTTTAGAGCATATTTTGTAATATTCTATGCGGTGGTTATCCTTATAGCTGTGGTGCTTGCAGTGACTGTTAATTCAGTTGTAACAGGTCAGTATATGAAGAGAATCTATGAGTTTGGAGTGTATAGAGCATTAGGCAGAAGTAAGAGAGAGGTAAAGACCAAGGTGGCAGCAGAGATAATCGGTATGAATGTGATGGCATGTGCCATAGGAATTGGAATAAGCTCAATATTTACCTACCTTATCAATGAGCTTTTATACATACCAACAGGAAGATATCTGCTTTACTTCTCAGACCTTGGCATAAAGGGATTTTTACTTTGTGACTTGCTGGTGGTTATTCCACTTGTATTAAGTAAGGGTAGGATGATGTGCAAGGCGGATGTGACAGAGTTTTAGAGATAATGTGAATAAGAGATTATATACAAGTAGGCAACCGATGGAGGTTGCCTATTTTTTGCTGTAATTATAAGAATACTAAAGGGATAATTAGATATTGACTAATTTGTTGTAATAACTAAAATTATTATATAGATTTATGTTTTTTGGAGGGGTAAATATGAGAAAAAGACTTTTAATAATCATGATGATATTATTAATGGCTCTTTCTGCTTGTGAAAAATCAGAGGAGGGAAAAAACAGGGAGGCTTCGAAGGAAGAGGTAACCGAGGCAAATCAAACTAGCACAGAGGTTACAACGCAAGCTACGGAAACAACCACAGAGGCTACATCAGAGATGACAACAGAATCCGCAACAACTGTTGAGGCAACTACTGAGGCTATTGATTATTCTGATAGACTTGTTGCTTATGAACTTAAAGAAACTGATAATCCTTACATCAATGAGCTTCTAAATATGTCTGGAGAGTATACAGACAGTGTAGATAACACAGGTACATATCACTATCAGATACCACAGTTTAATGCTACCTCTGACAGCGCAAAAACCTTGAATCAGAGGATAGAGGCTGACTTGTACAAGATAGTTGAAAACGAGGTTTCAAATATGGATGGAGGGTTTTCTCTGATATGCTATAGCCTAACCTATGAGGTATTTCAGTATGGAGAAATTGTTGCAATAGTTGCTGTGGCTCCATATCCAAATGATTGCAGATACTACTATGCATACACCTATGACTTTGAAAATGATAAGGAAGTAACTAACACCGAATTACTTGCTATGAATAATATGACTGCTGATGGATTTGTGGAAGAGGCTTGTAGAATGGAAGAGGAGCATTTTATGAATATGGCAAGCAATATGGGAATGACAGAATCGGAGGAAATAGAATTTTATCTGGAGCCGGCCAGGGAGGATACAACAGCAGACCTTCCTATGTATATAGATGAAAATGGTGTATTAAATGCGTATCTTCCATTTCCATCTGTGGCTGGAGCGTCATATTATTATACCTTGTGTAAATTTTAAAGAAAATTCTTAAAAAACTCTTGACTGTAAACCTTGTTTATACTTTACAGTGAGCCCATAGAAAGGGAAATGGGAGGTATTTCTTATGAAAATTAAAGAAGTTGAAGAGTGTTTACAAGTTCCAAGAGCGACCATAAGATTTTATGAAAAGGAAGGCTTGATAAATCCGAAAAAAGGAGAAAATGGTTATCGGGAATATAGTGACCAGGATATTTTGATTCTCAAGAAGATAATTGTTTTGAGAAAACTTGGATTTTCCGTGGCTGATATTGAGGATGTGCTAGATAGGGCGAAGCCATTGTCGGAGGTGGTGACTTCTAACATCGCTAATTTGGAGAATCAAATTGAAGAGCTTCAGGGAGCTCTTAAGGTATGTAGAAAGCTTCAGGAGGCTAGAGAGGAAATAGAAACCTTCGACCAGGACAAATACTGGAGTGTAATTGAAGAGGAAGAAAAACAGGGTAATAGGTTTCTTGATATTGCCAGGGATGTGGCTAGGTTTGAGAAGGGTGTATTGCTGGAGTATTTTGGATTGGCAGATGAGAATGGAAAGCTATCAGCAGGTGTTCCTCATGCAATGATATCACTAATTGCAGCATTAGCAATATTCGGGTTAGTAAAGTGTATCTTTAAAGGGGAATTCAGCTGGCCAATGTTTGCTAGTGGAGTTTTTAATCTACTGTTTATTCTATGTATAGAAGTGGTAGTTGCGTTACCTATTTATTTTATAGGTAGGAAGAAACCGGAGGCTATTAAGAATAGAAAACAATTTATGAGAAAGCTGTATGTAGTTCTTATGATAGTATGTTTGATTATTCTTGCTTTGTGTTTCATATTTGGTTGGAATTAGTTAATTTAAAGAGGCAAATATATGAAGAAATATATAAATTTGATTTTAATATTATGTATGACAGTGTTTTTCACTGGCTGTAGTGGTGACAAAGAAGCTCACAATAGTGAGGAAGCAAACTATAACAAGAGTAGTGATGCTCAGGCAATGGAATCCACCGAAGCTATGTCTCCTACAGAGCCAGACTACTGGACTTTTCGTGGCAGTGACCGAACCGGTTATGTATTCGTTCCTTATAACTGGACAGAGGAAGAGTACGAATACGAGTTTGAGGGCAACTACTCCCTTATGTTAATTAGTCCGGAGCGTAATGCCATGGTTTCTCTCATAGAGAATAACTATGGCTACGATCCAAAACAGTATGACAGTCAAGAACCAGCGGAGTACATTGCTGAGTCCTATGTGGCACAATATGAGTCGCAGGGTGGAGGGCATATTAGTACGGAAAAGGTGGAGATATCAGGATATACATTTTATAAGGTCATAGATTGTTATCCAGCAGGAAGTTATGCAGACTATGATTATTACTTATATACCTATGTTGCATTTACAGGAGACAGATTCTACACCATAGTGATTGAGGGAGAAGAAAACGCTATAGGTGATGTAATTATAAAAGTGGAGGAAAGCTTCGCAGGGAGTAAAAAATAGTTGTTTTAATTTAAACTGAATTTCGTTGAAGCAGCTATAAAATAATGATATGATTATGAATGTAGCATAGAATCATATCATTTGAAAGGGGGAGTTACATGAAGGCGTTATTTGTAGGGGGAACTGGAATAATCAGTACAGCCATAGTTAAAAGGCTGGCTCAGGAACTAGGCTGGGAGGTTTGGCTTCTTAACAGAGGTAACAGACCGGAGGCAACACCAGAGGGTGTTAATCAGATTATTGCAGACATCAAGGATGAGGCAGATGTGGCTGAGAAGCTTAAGGGCTTAAACTTTGATACTGTGTGTGAGTTTATAGGCTTTCATGTAGAAGATGTGGAGAGGGATTATAGACTGTTTAAGGATAAGACTAGACAGTACATCTATATTAGCTCTGCTTCTGCATATCATAAGCCGGCAGCATCCTATGTGATTACAGAGGGGACAACCTTAGCTAATCCATATTGGCAATATTCAAGAGATAAGATTGCCTGCGAAGAGTTTCTTATGAAAAAGTATAGAGAAGAGGGATTTCCGGTTACTATAGTTAGACCTAGTCACACCTATGACGAGAGAAATATACCTTTAGGAGTTCATGGAAAGAAGGGCTATTGGCAAGTAATTAAGAGAATGCTTGAAGGTAAACCTGTTATTATTCAAGGAGATGGAAGCAGTCTTTGGACTGCAACCTTTAACAAGGATTTTGCCGTAGGGTTTACTGGTCTTATGAGTAACAGACATGCCATAGGAGAAGCATTTCACATAACATCTGACGAAACACTTACCTGGAACCAGATATATGCAACCATTGCCGATGCGCTAGGAGTTGAATTAAAACCATATTATGTGGCATCAGAATTCTTGGCGTCAGCAGGAGATAAGTATGGATTTGATTTTACAGGAAGCCTTATTGGAGACAAATCGGTTTCGGTGGTATTTGATAACAGTAAGCTTAAGAGGGCCGTACCTGATATGCAAACCACAGTTAGGTTTGATCAGGGGGTTAGAATAGCTTTGGATTATATTATGGCGCATCCTGAACTTCAGGTGGAGGATCCAGAGTTTGATGGCTGGTGTGATAAGGTTATAGAAGCTCTTGAAAATGCGAAAACTGAGATATAAGCCGGAATGTAAATAGAAACAGAACTTAAAATGGAAAGAATGATAGAAATATAAGAGTATTTGGGAGGTAAAAAATGGTAGATGTAAAAGGAAAATGGGCACTTATAACAGGAGCAAGTAGAGGGCTAGGATATTTATCAGCAAAGTTTATGGCTGAGAGAGGCTGTAATTTGATTCTTCAAAGTAGAACCCTAGATAGCTCAGCAAAGATATTAGAAGAGGTTAAAGCACTTGGCGTGGAGGCTTATGCTGTGGCAGCAGAGCTATCAGACCTTACTCAGGTGGAAGCTATGCTTAAGGAAATTGACGCTAAAGGCACACAGGTGGATATAGTTCTTAATAATGCAGGACTTCAGATAGCATATAGAGATGAGTATCTTGATACACCTATGTCAGACTATGACATAAGCTTTAAGGTAAATACCATGGCCCCTATGATGATTTGCTATCACTTCATCCCACAGATGGTGGAGCGTGGCTTTGGAAGAATTGTAAATACCTCAAGTGGTATAAACCTAGACCCACAGCAGGCAGGCTACTCTGCAAGTAAGGCAGCTCTTGATAAGGTAACCAGAGATTTGGGCTCAAAGTATGAGGGTACAAATGTTATGATAAATCTTGCAGACCCAGGCTGGTGTAGAACAGACCTTGGTGGTCCTGCTGCGCCTAATTCACCAGAGAGTGCGCTTCCTGGAATTATAGTAGGTGCATTCGTAGATGATAAGAAGTCTGGAAGATGGTTCGGAGCGGATATGTTCCATGGAATGACTATTGAGGAGGCTGTGGAGAAGGCGGAGAAGGAGATTGAGAGTCCATATAAGTAGCATAGAAAGCTATAGTGATTTTTCTAAGCCAGAAATGATTATGTAAGAAGATTAAAAATATAAAATAAAAAAGTTCAAAAAAGAACTTTACTATAGTCAATAAATTGCCGATATATATATTAGCGTGGTTTTTTGTGTAAAGATAGATATACACATTGTCGATTGCGTTATGATATGTCGGCTTTTTTAACCACCAAATATTATAATTAACCAAGGAGGGTTTTACAATGGATTCAGTAAAGGAGTTTTTCCAAGATTTACTTGATCAGGTACCAAATTTCATCTTTGCAATTGTGCTTCTTATAATTGCATTTATCGCAGCTAAGATAGTTAAGTCACTTGTGACTAAGCTTCTTAAGGCAGTTAAGGCTGAAGGCCTTTTAAGCAAGTTAGGTGTGAAGGACACAGCAACTAACAGCTCAATCGAATTCGTAGCTAAGCTTGCTTACTTTGTAACATTTTTGCTTTTCTTACCAGGTGTGTTAGATAAGATTGGTATGCAGAGCGTATCAGCTCCTATCACTAACATGGTTGACTCATTCCTTGAGTTCATTCCAAAGCTTATTGCAGCTGGTATCATTGTAGTTGTTGGTATCTTTGTAGCTAAGATTGTAAAGGAACTCCTTGTTCCAGTACTTAAGGCTATTAAGGTAGATACTCTTCAGGAGAAGGCTGGAATTACAGCTACTGAGGGAAATTCTTTCTCAAATGTTATCGCAAATGTAGTATACGGTCTTATCGTATTAGTAGTTGTTACTTCAGCTTTAGACCAGCTTGAGATTGCAGCTATATCAGGACCTGCTAATAACATTGTAGCAACTATCTTTGCTATGCTTCCAAATGTACTTGGTGCAATCATCATTATTGCAATTGGTGTATTTATAGCTAAGCTTGTGGCTACACTTCTCCAGAACCTTCTTGCAGGTGTTGGTGCTGACACATTAATTGAGAAGATTACTGGAAATGCTGAGAAGAACATTAATCTTTCTAAGATTTTAAGCGAGGTTGTTAAGTATGTAATCGTTGTTATCTTCATAGTTCAGGGTATTAATGTACTTGACCTTGCAATCTTGAATAACATCGGTGCTACAGTTATCGCTTTCTTACCAGCAGTAATCAGCACAATCATAATCCTTGCTATTGGTTTATTTGCAGCAAATGCAGCAGAGAACGCAATTGTTAAGAAGGCTCCAAATGCTAAGGGAGGCGCTCTTACAGCTAAGGTTGCTATCTATGTTGTAACAGCATTTATGTGCTTAAGCCAGTTAGGCATCGCAGGCGCTATGGTTGAGACTACATTTATCTTAATCATTGCTGCTATCTGTGTGGCAGTTGCTATAGCATTTGGCGTAGGTGGACGTACATTTGCAGCTAATACTTTAGCAAAGCTTGAAAAGAAGCTTGACGATAAGGATGCTGAGTAGCCTTTATCAAACAATATTAATGTGATGTGTACTAAGAATTCCGAGTACACTTATTTATGAATTAAACATAAAACATGGATGCTTCCCTGTAGTATGCAGGCGGCATCCATGTTTTTATTTTAATGTTTCTAATTCACATATTTATTTGTTGTGGTATAGTTTGCTTTGAGAGAGGATTTGTGTCATAATCAAGGGAGAGCATACACGGGATATAATGGAGAGAGCTAAACTATGAAAAAATCTACATTTAAGGAAATGAAATTCTATATAAACAATTGCAAAATAGCTGGCAGTCTAAGGAAAGAAGCTATACCATATTTGGAAACTGTGGAGGATGGTGAGGAGCCAGAGTACCTTAGTGTAAATGTTGGTATGAATCATGGAGACAGACAACTTCGCAAGAAAATTATTACTAAGGTAAGGATTACTAGAGAGGATGCTCATTCCTACGACGATGATTTAATTGACTATTTTGACATGATGGTGGCTGATGCCGTATATTCGTTATGGAAAGCAGATGTTGAGGTTATTTCACCTCTTGATGTATACAGAGTAATGTCTGGGGATTCTGATCGAATCTTACCATCTGCTAGAAGGGAAGAAATAATTGCCAGCATAGACAAGCTTGCATCAGTATATATTGATATTAGATGTGAAGCCGAGATGCTAGAAAGAGATAATGATAAGGTGGAGTTTATAGATGGTAGCTTTCTTCCTTGTGAAAAGTGGGAAAGCAATGAAAAAGATAGAACTTTTGTTAAGTACCGCCTTACAGAGAAGATGCCATTATATGAGTATGCAGAATACACCAAGCAAATGATTGCACTGCCCTTAGATATATTAGATATTAATTTAAAACCACAGGGTGCTGAAGCTGCTAAAGCTCGTAAAGCAAAGAATGACACTGAAGAAGTTGTAATGCTAAAACATATTCTCCTAAGACGTATTGAGATTATGAGAAACGAAAAAAATGGCCAAAAGGAGCGACGAATCAGCTTGATTAGAAGAGAAAGCACCGGTGAAGGTAAATACACCGGAATATTACCTTTAATGGGAATTTCCAGAGATTACAGAAAACCTGGAGAAAAAGAAAAAAGGGAGAACGGAGCCACAGGTAAGGGACACAAGAAGGTGTATTATACAGCTTCTGCCTGGATTCATAAGAAGGAGCAGATTGCAGGGCATATAAAAAACATATTAGAGCATTACAAGAATATAGGTTATATAGAGAATTACCAGTTAGAGGAAAGGGAAAAGGAATTAAAAAATATACAGATTTTAGGGAATATAGGTAATCCCGATGATGTAGTTAGGAGGTATAGGGACAGTGGACTCAGTGCAGATGTATAGATTGGGAGATGTAACTAAGAAATTCACAAGGACAAGCATAGATGAGATTTATTTTGATAGAATTAAGACTGGCTTTGACAATTTGGATTACATATTAGGTGGTGGACTTGCCCCTGGGTTAACTGTTTTGGGAGCTATATCAAACCTGGGAAAGTCTACATTTGTACTTCAGCTTGCTCAAAATGTGGCTAAATCGGGTACGCCGGTATTGTTTTTCTCCATGGAGATGCCTGCTTCAAGAATTGCATCAAAAGCAATTAGTAGACAGATGTTTCTTCAGCATGGAAAAGTTGAGAAGAACTGCGCTATAACCTCTAATGATTTATTGACCAAGGGATATATGGACCGCCTCTCAGGGGAGCAATGGGAGAAGGTTGAAAATGCAAGAGCAATTATCGAGAAGGAAACTGAAAATCTCTGTATAATTGAAGGCGGAGAGGGTATGAGCTCTGCCAAGGATATTTACAATTTTGTAAAAAACTATATAAGTGCCCAGTGGGAGTCAGGTATAAAAGTAAAGCCTCTTGTTATAATTGATTATCTCCAGATATTAACCTCTGATGTTACCGGTGGTCGTAGATTCGAGGTGGATGACAATGTTCGTATTCTAAAGCAGCTCACATCTATGAGAATGGACTATGAGGATGTTGCTACAGGAGAGGGCTCAGGACTTGCAGTTATAGCAATAAGCTCTATAGGCAGAAGCTTTTACGATAAAAAGATGAGTCTAGATGCCTTTAAGGAAAGTGGAAATATAGAGTATTCTGCTGATGTTGTTCTTGGTATGGAATTGGCTAATTTAACAGACAAGGACTCTATTAATGTGGAGAAAAGTAAATTTATAAGAAAGATTAATATAGTTCCACTAAAACAAAGATATGGTATGTGTGGCAGTGCAGCCTGCTTTAATTACTATGCCAAGTACGATTGCTTTATGGATCCTGCAACTCCGTTTGGGGATGATGAGAGTGATGTGTTTGAGGATGAGGTTGTTACCTATGAGGTAAATCCGAAAAATGAATTACCTAAGCATAATAGAAAAAAACTGCCGAAAATGATATAAATTGGTCTTAAAAATAACAAAATAAAATCCTAACACATTAAGATGTAAAATAACATAGTAAATTACAAAATAAATAGAAACTAGATAAAATTAACACAAATGTTTGTATTATAAACACAAAGAGAATAAATGTACAAAAAGGCAAAAAGTCCGTAACCTAATGAAATAAAAGGGTTTGCGGACTTTTTTACGGTTAATTATATTTTATCTAAGTAATCTTAATTTTTCTTAAGTGTTGCTAAACACTTTAAGAAAGATTATATTGTTATCATATTATAACTCAGATTCTTATTCATATGACAAAATGTCATCTGAATAAGTTAACTAATTACAGTTAAGATGTATAGAGAGCGCACTAGCGTGCTTTATCATACATTTTTGAAGGTACGAAGTACCTTCCAATTTAGTTAATAGAGAATTACTTAACAGTATCTCTTTTTCACTCCTCTACATTAGACTGATAACCATCACATTTCCATATATGGGATGGTTATCGGTCATATAAAAAGTATGTTGAATTGGAGCTTGCTCCGATAGCTCCGGTGGAAGAATTGTATTCTTACCACCGGGAGAAGCTGGTGTTATAAAAAATGGCATCAGCTTCTTTTTAATATAAAACTATAGAAAGGAATTAAAAAGATGAAGAATAATATTAGTTTCAAAAAGATGCCACTAAAAGACCAGCTAGCTATTCTAGATGATGGACATCCCGTAAATCTGGAATATTTGGCAGAAAAGATTAAGCAGATGACAAATATTGAACTAGAAAAGTACCTGAGAATCAAAGGTGATGTCCATAGAACCTCATATACGAATATATGTAGCGCTTTGGGCAGATCCACTACTCCAGGCCAAAACGGAAAATTCACCCTGGGAGAGGCTATCAAAGAGCTGTGGTCTTTGATAGCAGATGACACTATCCCAGATAGACATTTTGAAGATAGGGAAGACGAATACTGTGCTGTGTTCAGTATATCGGCTCCTATAGCCTGGAGAAGAAACTTTGTTAGAAAGACATATCCATTAAAATGAAAGGAGCTGATAGCATGAAAATGTACAAGAAACCATTAAGAGAAAGAGTTGAAGCAAAGGTGGAGCTAGGTGACATACAATATGTCATGAGAGCTCTTGCCAGAGATTACTTTCTGGCCATCACATATATAACAGGAGATCCCAGCTACAAGAACTTTTATCAGAGAAGAGTATACCCATTAGAGAAGAAAAAAGGACACTATATGGATATGATTGAGCTAGTTACTCACTATGTAGATATGGCTATATTTCCGCCAGGCTATGAAGAAGGCACCTGGGAAGAGATAACTAGAGCGGAAAAAAGGGTGCGCTCTGGTGAGAAAACCCTTTATCGAATCATAGTTGAACCCTTAGCTCATGTGGTAGATACCATGAAGGATTGTGAGCCTTCTGCTGATAGTCACCATGAAACATCAAAATAATTAACTTTAGAAAGGAATGATAAAAATGAACGATTTATTCATGATGCCCAAGATTATAAGAGAAACAGACCAGGGCTGGTCCACATACAACATTCAGGATGAAATGCTTGCCAACCGTGAGATTGAGTGCGTGGGAAGTATAGACAAGGATTCGGTGTACTCCCTTATCATGCAGCTCAGATACCTTCAGAAGCAGGATAAGGATGCTGAAATTACTATGTACATCAACAGCCCTGGTGGAGAAGTTACCAGCGGCATGGCATTATACGATGTTATGCAGGCTATAAGCTGTCCTATACGAACTGTGTGCGTAGGACTTGCTGCAAGTATGGCATCAGTGCTATTTGCCGCTGGTGACAAAAGAGAGATGCTCCCACATGCCAGTGTTATGATACATGACCCACTTATATCAGGTGGAGTAGGTGGCAGTGCATTGCATATTCAGACCATTAGCCAGGACCTTATGAGAACCCGAGAGGTAATATGCAGTACACTGGCAAAGCACACAGGTAAGACACTTGAAGAAATCTATGATAAGACAAAAACTGACAGCTACTTCTATGGTGAAGAAGCAGTAGAGTTTGGTTTAGCAGATAGAATTATTACACAATTATAAGGAGAGATGCCTATGAAAAATAATACTACAAATACAGCTAAGGACACATTTAGAATACTTGCCAAAAACCAGTACGCAAATAACAATACCTGGACCACCGGCATCAACAACAATGACCTGATTATCGGCCCTTCTGGGGCTGGTAAGACCAGATCCTATGTAAAGCCCAATCTGCTTCAGTGCAATGAAAGCGTGGTTGTGGCAGATACCAAGGGTAATCTTCGCAAGGAGATAGGTCCTGTTATGGAGAAGAAGGGTTATAAGATGGTTGACTTAGACTTTGTGAATCTGGCACAGTCAAAATGGGGATACAATCCCATAGAGTTTATCAGGTATGATAAGGTTACTGGAAAGTACAACGAGCAGGACATTATGACCATAGCAAATTGCCTGTCTCCATGCGATACAAAGGATGACCCATTTTGGGACAATGCAGCTAAGATGCTAATTACTTGCGGAATATGCTATATGTTGGATTGCCTTCCTGAGAACGAGCATAATTTGAGCACCTTATGTGACCTTGTTGGGGAAATGGCGCCTAATACTGACGATGCAGGTATGAGACAGCCTAGCAATTTTGATAGACTTATGGATGAATACATCACATTAAATCCAGAAAGCTGTGGTGCTAAAAAATACAAGATGTTTAGAAATGTTACATCCACAGATAAGACCTATGGATGCATTCTGGCCTTTGTGGCAGAGAAGCTTGATGTATTTTCCTTTGACGGTGCATTAGCACTGTTTAACAACCCAAATAAGATAGACTTTGAAAGTCTATCCAAGAAAAAGACAGTTGTGTTCTTAAATATAAGTGACACAGACAGATGCATGGATAGACTTACTAATTTGTTCTACACTCAGTGCTTCCAGAGCCTTTGTAGAGTGGCAGACAACTCCAAGGGGTGTAGATTAAAGGTACCTGTGCGCATCATCCTAGATGATTTCGCCACAAATGTTCAGATACCCGACTTTGATAAGATAATATCGGTTATTCGTTCTAGAGAAATCTATGCCAGCGTTATCCTTCAAAGCATTTCACAGCTAGAAAGCGTATATGATAAGGCGACATCCCTTACCATTGTTAACAACTGTGATACTTGTCTGTACCTAGGTGGTCAGGATGTGGATACAGCAAGGCTTATTGGTACAAAGATGAATAAGACTGCTAATACCATACTAAACCTTCCTTTGGGTGAAGCATACCTGTTCAGTAGGGGCTCTGAGCCTAAGAGGGTTCAAAAGTTTGAGCTTAAGGAACATCCGTTATACAAACTGTTATCAGAAAGCAAGCCAGCTTATGAAGAATTTGAAATATAAGCTAATGCCCATTTCTAGTAAATTGGTTGTTGGAAATGGGCTTTTTTGCCTAAAAATGGATGACATAGGAAAACTTAGATGTTAGAATAAGAAGGAGATGAACATTATGATAAAATATGATTCAAAAACAAAGCAAATAGAGTTAGACCTTCCAGAAGGTGAGGCACAGTTTATGAAGGAGGTTAGCTCCATAATAGCTGTACTTCGAGATAAGCTATATGAAGGAGGTCACAACGAAGATGAAGTAAATAATATGTGCTTTGGTGCATTTCGGATGGGCATGGAAAACCTAAAAGCTTTTCCGTACTCATCAAAAGCTAAGGCTGCTATAGAAAGATTAAAATAGAGCGCAAAAGAGGAATGAAATAGGTAGGCTTTATGAAGGATGTTAGATTAGTTGACTTAATGGATGTTAAGGCATTGCAGAGGATTCAGGATGAATTTTCCCGATATACTGGCATGGCGGCTTTGACAACTGATGAAAAAGGAATACCCATAACAGAAGGCAGTGGATTTACTAATTTTTGTACTAATCTTGTAAGAACTACTAGGCTTGGCTGTAGAAGGTGTGAGGAGTGTGACAGGAATGGAGCTGTTATGACTCTGGAGAATAAGCACGCCACCGTCTACAGCTGCCATGCAGGTCTTACTGATTTTGCTGCGCCTATAATGTTAGAGGGAAAGATGATAGGAAGCTTTATCGGAGGTCAGGTTAGAACCGAGGAAGTTGACCATGAAAAGATGACTTCTATAGCTCAGGAGCTTGGTATAAGTCCGGAAATATTTATCAGTGAGGCCAACAAGGCTAGACAGCTGGAGTTTCATGATGTTGAGAGAGCTGCCGAATTCTTAGAAGGTATTGCCAGTAGCTTATCAGAGATGGCGTATCATAATTATATAGCTCTTCAAAAAAGTAAAAGAATGGAGAATGCTGCAAGAGCTCAGGCGGATTTCATTATGGAATCCTATAGTGATATGGATCAAACAAGGGTGCCTAAGGAGGTTCGGGATGTTGTGGACTACATTAGGCATTTGGATGGTAAGATAGAAATCAGGGAAACCAACTACAAGCTTAAGGATTTAAGTGATGTTATATATAAGCAGGTAATAGTATTGGTTGACCAGGATGAGATAGATTTCAAGATGAACATAGCTGATGATGTTCCGCCAGTGCTACTGGGAGATGCGGGAAGAATAGGTCAGCTGGTGGTAAGAATACTTCATTTTATATTAGGATATAAGATTGACGGGAAGCTGTATGTGGATTTTACCGTTAAGAAAAAATCCTATGCGTCCATGCTGAATATATCCATAAGAGATTATGATTCTGAAATTCCACAGGAAGAGGGAAAGAAAATATTAAGCTATGTGCTAAGTGAGAATTTCACATACGAACCAGAGGATTCTTCCCTTGTTGCTATAAGATTACTGAGACTTGTGATAGAACAAATCTCTGCCGATGTTAAGCTAAGAAGAGACCAGGACAATACTGTGCACATAGATATAGCTGTACCTCAGCTGGCTGTCTAAGGAGGATCTGATGATAGATTACACCGTTAATACCGATGATGAAAAGCTGGAGCTTAATGACATCGATTATTTTTTTAATTACATAGATGATTTGATTGAAATCGGAGAGATAGGTTTATTTGGAGTCTGCAGATTTAATCTTAAGAATTTTTCTATAGTTAATGACCAGCTAGGCCGGGCCGGTGGAACTCAGGTTATGCGAAGATTTTTAATCGGACTTGAGATGAAGCTTGGGGTTGATCATATGCTATGCCGTTTGGGTGGAGATAATTTTGTGGTATTATTTCACAAGGCAAGTCTGGATGAATTAAGATATTATCTTACAGGTCAGGATATATATGTCAATGAGGAGGAAACTATATTTGTGTCCGCCAGTGCAGGTATATATATGATGCCGGAAAGCGATATAGATAAGCATAAGATTATGGATGCCATCACTATTGCTGCTAAGACTGCTAAGGATGCAGTTGCTCAGGATTACATAGTGTTTTATGACCATGAGCTACAGGAGAAGGACAAAAAGGAAAAATACATCCATGATGTGTTTAATCAGTCTCTGGAGAATAATGAATTCAAGGTATATTACCAGCCAAAGGTTAATCTTAAGAATTATATGCTAACAGGAGCCGAGGCTCTTTGCAGATGGGTTCATAAAGGTGATATAATATCACCGGGAGAGTTTATATCTGTATTTGAAAAGAGCCAGGCTATATGTAAGTTGGATTTTTATATGCTAGACCAGGTGTGTAGAGATTTAAGAAGGTGGATAGATGAGGGTAAGCAGGTGGTTAGAATTTCTGTGAATTTATCCAGACGACACCTTAGAAATCAGAAAACCTTAAGCAATATTTTGGAGATTATAGACAGACATAATGTGCCACATGAATACATTGAAATTGAGCTTACTGAGACTACCATGGACCAGCACTTAGATAGTATCAAACGCTTGGTTACAGGCCTTAAGAATAATGGAATAGTTGCATCGGTAGATGACTTTGGCACAGGATATTCCTCCCTAAATCTTCTTAGAGAAGCGCCATGGGAGGTGCTAAAGATAGACAGAAGCTATCTACCTGACAGTAAAAAATATAATGAAAAGAATCAGTCTATGCTGAGGAATCTTATAGCCATTGCCTCGGATATGGGCTTCGAGTGTATAGTTGAGGGAGTGGAAACCCTTGAACAGCTAAAGATGATTAAAAGGAATAACTGCTTTATGGCACAGGGCTTTTATTTTGACAAGCCATTGCCGGCAGAAGAGTTTGAGGAGAAGCTGATATATGAGTAATAAAACTAAGAAGCTAATAGCATCAATTGCTACCGTTATAATATTTATAATAGGTGGTTATTTCTACCTGACAGCACCAGAGGAAGACCAGAATGAAGCAGGTGTGGATACCGATTATCAGGTTGAAGAAAGCTATGACAATCAAGAGGATAATTATGGTGCTGAGGAGGTTGATGCCCAAGAGGAAACTGAAGCTGAAGTTGATGAGGTAACAGTGGAGGATGAATCGGGTGTAGAGGAAGAGGTTAATCAGGACTATAATGTTACTTACGAGTTTAGAAAACAGCAGTACCTAGATGAGCACTTCGAAAAGCATGGCTCTGAGTTTGAATACGAAACTGCAGAGGAATACCTTGCAGGAGCTAACCGAGTAATCAATGATCCAAATAGCTTATATAAGACAGAAGCGGAGGATGGAGACCATATTTACTATCTTGAAAGCACTAATGAATTTGTAGTTGTATCAACAGATGGATATATCAGAACATACTTTAGGCCTAGCGCTGGAATAGACTATTTTAATCGTCAGTAATGCAAGATTTAAAGAATTAGCCGGTAAAGAATAATCTTTATCGGCTAATTTTTGGTTAAGAATAAAAAAAGGGGTGGCTAAATAAATCGAAAGTGATATAATACAAGATTGTGTAAAAGTGTAAATATTAAACAAAAAGAAAAGAGGTCCTTGAAATGTTAGCACAGGTTTTGGCGGTAGTGATTTTTATAGCTATGTTTGTTCTCATAGTAACAGAGGTTTTAGAGAGACATATTATAACATTGGCTAGTGGATTGCTAACGCTTATTTTGGTTTTCGGAATTGGAATGCGTAGCATGGAAGCAGTAGCAACTACTCTAAATGTAAAGAGTATATTTACTGTAGATTTCTGGTATGCAGCAGGAGAGTCATCAGAGTCTTCCAGCGGTATTAACTGGGCCACCATTATATTTATTGCAGGTATGATGGTAATGGTTGAGGGTATGGCCAGAGTCGGCTTTTTTAGATGGCTTTGTATGAGAATTGCTAAGGCGGTTAAGTATAAGGTTGTGCCTATATTTATGACATTTATGGTTCTGTCCTTTGTACTTGCTATGTTTATTGATAGTATAACAGTTATTCTGTTCTTGGCAGCGGTAACTATCGAGCTTTCACAGCTACTAAAATTCAATCCTGTGTCCATGATATTAGCAGAGGTATTCTGTGCCAATCTAGGTGGCTCAGCAACCATGTGTGGAGACCCTCCTAATATAATAATAGGAACATCCCTAGGATATTCCTTTGCTGACTTTATAACAAATACAGGTATAATTGCGGCAGCGGCCCTTGTTATGGTACTCGTATATTTCTACCTTGTATGCAGAAAAGAATTAAAGTTGGCAGAGGCCCAGGAGATAGATTTATCTACATTGCCTAGCCCTGAGTCAGCTATAACCAGCAAGGGTGGCTTTGCAGTAAATACAGTTATATTTTTGCTTGCTATAGTTCTTCTGGTAACTCATGCACAAACTGGACTTACAGTAGCATTTATCGGTGCCCTTGTGGCAGTACTTAGCTTGATTGCATCTGGAAAGTCAGCATTGAAGCTACTTAAGGATGTAGATTATGGTACCCTTCTTTTCTTTGTAGGACTTTTTGTGGTAGTAGGCGGTCTTGAGGAAACTGGAATACTTGAGAGTATAGCAGGATTAATCGGCAAGCTTTGCGATGGAAATATGCATCTTATGGTAGCTATAATTCTTTGGATTTCAGGTATAGCAAGTGCCTTCGTGGATAATATTCCATTTGCAGCAACTATGATTCCAGTTATAAAGAATCTTTCGGTTACTCAAGGAATAGATTTAGATATACTTGCCTGGTCTTTAGCTATAGGTACAGATATAGGTGGAAGCGCAACTCCTATTGGAGCTTCTGCAAATGTTGTAGGTATCGCAACAGCGGCTAAGGAGGGTCATATAATTAAGTGGGGCAGATACTGTAAGCTGATGGTTCCAGCTACACTTATTGTATTAGCGATTGGAACTGTTATTTTGTTCCTGAGATATCTGTAAAAGTTATACAAAAGTTGAAGTCTTAGTCTACATAAGTTGGTGGACTTTGCTTTGTAGCATTGGTATAATATATGTAAGTTTAATTACAATGCCGTGATAAGCAGCATCGTTAAGATGCGTGTGGAAACACAGGTTGGATAAGGGGGCTAAAACTATGGAACAGCTAATTATTTCGGTAGGGCGTGAATGTGGCAGTGGGGGTCATGAAATTGCTGACAGATTAGCAGAGCATTATAAGCTTAAGCTATACGATAGAAATCTCTTAGAGGAGATTGCTAAGGAGAAAAATCTAAAGCATGATGATTTGCATCCTCATGATGAAGGCAATCATAACAAATTTTTATACAGAACCGTAAAGGGTATGAACAGCTCGCCAGAGCATAATGTAGCACAGCTACAGTTTGACTATCTTAAGAAGAAGGCAGACAAGGGGGATTCATTTGTAGTTGTGGGACGCTGTGCGGAGACCATTTTAAAATATAACAAGAATCTTATATCCATCTTCGTGCTAGGCGATGAGGAGTCTAAGGTGGCCAGGCTTATGAAGGAACATAACTGTAATAAGAAGAAGGCCTTAGACATAATGAAGGCGGGCGATAAGAGAAGAAAGAAGTATCACAATCCATACTGTGAGCTTAAGTGGGGAGACTCAAGAAATTATGATATCTCCATCAATGCCTGCAGAATCGGTGTGGATGAAGCGGTAAGGATACTTATAGATTTTATTGATACAAGAAGAAAGAAAATATAAAAAGAGAGATAGGTGCTGTGAGATACAGCACCTATCTCTCTTTTTGTGTATAACAATATATAGGGCTTGATTAGTTATAAAAGCAAAGAAATGGTAAAGAAAAATCGTAACTGGTAAAGACCTAGTAAAGAGACGGAAAAGCATATAGAAAAATATAAAATATCCATTATAATCAAAAACTGTATTGAAAATTCTACAACAAATTTACATATATAGGAGGAAGTAACAGTGGATATTTTAATTTGGGTTTTATTTGCAATTGAGGCAGTTATGGGAGTAGGTTCAGTAATTTTAATTGTATTTGTTATGTTTGCAACTATTTTTAAAAAGATTTATCGCAAGATTGCATTTGGTGAAGCTATTATGTAATCTAAGTAAACATATATTTTCACATATTAAAGACCCTTCATTTGGCGGTGCCGATGAAGGGTCTTATTTATTTAGGAATCTCTAGAGGAATCCTTGTAATATGGACTTAGATTTATAAATAGGGCTCTTAAATCCTCGTCATTAATTTTTTCTTGATTTTTGAAGATATATTCTAGTAGCTCTTCCTGTCTTGCTTGCCCTAAGGTTAGTCGATATAGGGAAAGAATTTTTATAAGTCGTTCATAGGATATTACATCGCGGCTGAAAGGATACATAGGAACAATTCGTTCTATCTTTATCATATCTTCCGTATTAGTTAATCCCCAGTATGGGATTAAATCAGAGTCCTTGCCGCCCCGTTCTAATCTGGTAGCAGTATCAAACATCTCGTTCCATATGTCTGAATTGAATGTTATATCTCCATAGCGCTTTGCAATATTTTGGCGAATTGCTAAGCATTCAAAACGATTGATGCGACCTTCTCGCTGTTCTAGGTCTATAGGGTTTGAAGGAAGATTCCAGTGGACAATTCTTCTACAGTAATTATGGAAGTCTAAGCCCTCCTGACCTATAGATGTGGAAGCCAAAACAAAAGGTCTAAATGGCGAATTAAAGGAATTTCGTACAACCTTTTTTCTATCAGCATCTTTGTCCTTACCGTCCCCTTTTGTGAAAGCAACAGCAAAGTGAGAACGCATGTTAGTTGATTTTTCTTCGCCGTGGGATACTCGAGCTTTAAAACTATTAAAGGTGTCTACGGAGTAGATGGTGGTTCTAATATCCATGGATTTTGATACCGTATTATGGATATGCTCTACCATGCTATCATTATCATCCAGTCCATTTGAGATTATGTGGGCATATTCATCAAACATGGCTTGAATATTTCCCTGCTTGCAATAGGTAAGCAGGTTTTGCCAATGGGCATCCTCTGATTTTTGACCACAGGCCAGTTCTACAGCTGCTGTGGCTTCAGGGGTGTTCATTCGATTAATAAAAATCTTAGCTATCTGGCTTGGAAATGTAAGTGGAACATCCTTGTTCTTACTGCAATATCTATTATAAGTTCTAAAAATGCAAATTGCAGGAGATGCTATAGCCATATCTGTTAATACATCTAAAAGATCATCTGGCATTTTGCCAAGAATGCATTTTCGGCCACAATTATTGTCATAGTAGAGTTTATCTAATGCTGCTATGTGAGCTTTAAACCCCTTTTGACGGGAATCATTAAAATCTTCATCGTTGGAAGAAATAAGATTCTCTCTTTCGTTTAGCCACCTAGTAACATAACCGGCTCCGTCAAGTAATAATGGTGCCATATAGTACCATCTTTGGTCTGGCATACCAGTTTTGGGTGAGTCATACTTGGATAATTTTGATTTCAGCTTACCCTTTATATCTCTTTCAATGTCCTTTAGGGTTGACCCCTTGTTAAGGTATTCAATAGGGTTATAGCATTCTGCTAAAAACTTTGATGGATACATCAGGCAAAATAATGACATTGCTCTGGCGGCACCATCCTTTAAGGCGAAATTAAGTCGCGATGAGGGGTAACGCTTTTCGCCTGAATAAAAGTAGCTGGCGTCCTTTGCGTTATTGTCATTAGCCAGTTTGCCAATGGTTCTTCTTTCTGCCTCGTAGGATAATAAAACAGCCAGCATTCTAGGAACCATTTCCCAGGAAGAAAATATTAAGGTCTTTGAAAATGCTTGAACATCCTTGAATTTTCCTTGAGGAGGATAATATGGCTTAGATGGGGGAACCCATAATAAAAGCTCAGCCTTATCCTTGAAAATATGTGACATAACTCTGTCAAGTCGGGCATTTTCAGTAGGAATTTTGCCATAATTATTTAAAGTGTTTTTCTTTAGCCAGAAGGTATCCTTGTTTAGTTTCCTTAACTGGTCTTGATTGTTCTTAAAGTATCTCTCTATATTCTTTTTTAGCTTATAGTCCTTCATAAATGATAATAGATAAGGACAGGATTTTACATAGTCAATAGGCACATTGTAGCCGGCACCTATGTCCTCAAGCAGCTTTTGTAATTCCATATATGCTTTTATATCCTGCTCCATTACCCTTATAGGCAGGTGGGTATCTTTATCGTCTATGATATCAGCGCTTTCGGTAGAGGAAATTCTTTCAGTTCTGCAGATATGCTGGTACATGGCATTTTCTGCATTGTCCTTAGCTGAGATTAAAGTGGCATTACCCTTTGTAAGCTCCTTTAACTGGATAGAATAATTACTCCATATAGTTTTAAAATCATTTTTATCCTTCTCGGTGATATTGAGGAAATTCATCACCTCAAAAAATTCAGAGTAATGCTCATCTACCTGTGCTTCGTCAATTTCCTCTAAGGTTGAGTACATCTTATAAGGCGTTGCGGAAAGTAACAATATTCTAAGCTTTTCCGATTCGAAAAACTTACTCTTAAGCATTCCGGTTTCGGATTGTGGATCAGATTTAATCAAATATTTAAAGCGCTGGAATTCATCCATAATAACAAGGTCAGGCTCTAATCTTTCCAGGCTGATTTTGGCAAATATGATTCGTAATTTGCTGATTATGCTTGCATATTGACTAGGCATAGCTTCATAGTCATATTTTTCCATAGTGTTACACATTTCAAGCATAGTTGATAGAAGAGATATGTTATCTTCCATAGGCTTTTGTAATTCCCTAGATACCATATCTAACATGTAGGAAAGATAGCTTCCGTCTGACCTTTCGTCGCAACGGTCTACTTCGTAATTATATTTGCATACTGCCGGATACCAGCTTTCAGTAGCTCCGTTAGACAAAGCATAATACAGAGCTTTGATATGCTGGGTAAACTCAGGTAATCTGGAAAGGATTGCGAATATCAGTGCTCTTTCTTCGTAGGTCCCGGCACCTCTTGTTATATTAAAGGAGGTGTCAGGGGTAAGAGGAATAAGCTGAATAAATCTGTTTATGGTATCGCTATCGTTTTCCTGATTAAAAATATTTAGGTGCTGCATAGAAAGACGAGAGCTGTTGATTGAATCAGTTTTCAAGCTTCTGGATATTCTAAGCTTGTTAAGGTTTTGCTCTGCAATAGATGCGTTTGAACATATGTATACCACCTTAAATAGACTTTTATTGGCGTCTTTTTGCATCCTTGCAAGCTTTGCGATGGTTCCTCGTGCAATCATGGTTTTTCCAAGACCTACCTCGTCGGATACCAGGATTCGCTTTTGCCCTGACTGGTAAAGCTGCTCAATTCGATTAACTGTGGAAAGTTGAAAGTCCTTAAGCTTAGACATTACCCTTTCTTCAATAATATCTATCTCATTTTTTACATTTATCTCGGTCATTTAAGCTTCACCGCCTTTTTGAATACATTGTATAATTCCTCGAAATCCTTAGGTATAACTCCGTCCTCTGAGACAGCCTGCATTAGGTAATCGATTTCTCTAAGACGGTCAGGGTCCTTAACTGCGATTTTAAGCATTTTTTCGTACAGAGCCGGTAACTGCATAGCTCCATGCAGTAAGCTTGCATCTTGAGGTTGGGCTTCGAAGTAATCACCACCTGGTCCAGGTATATAATTTTCATCTAGAAGAAATGAAATGTAGTTATAGAAGCAGGCAGGATTTTTTATCATGGATGAAAAAACAGTTTTATCCCTATCTACAGGTAGTCCACTTACAGGAATTATAACAACACGCTGGATTGTATTATCTCCATCGGTAATGGACACCTTGAAAAAGTCAGATATTTCATTAAGCTGCAGAGCCTCAAAGGTTATAGTTTCCTGTATAGTGGTATCCCTCTTAGAGAGAAGAGGTGCTATGGTGATTGGATAGTGCATATCCTCATAGCTTTCGAATTTTATATTAATGTCAAAGGCATCACCATTTGCGGTGGCCGAAGCCGATGGCATCATTCGAATCAGTCTTTTTACATAGCCATCTAAGTCTTGTTGCTTATCCTCCTCCGTGTCGTCAGGTACAATATTTCTTAGGTTGATAAGCTGAAACGGATTTGATGGTGAATCCTCTGAACCGTTAAACAGAGACTTAGCTAAATGCTTTATGGATAAGGCGTCGGCCTTTGGCTTAAGCAGAATCATAAATTCAATATTTCCGTGAGTTGCATTATAGGATGCATTCATGGAACCTAGATACAGATATCCCTTGCTGAAGGCTTTTACAAAATATATTTTTGCATGGATATCCTGTTTTTGTAGCTGATGAAATTCGTCCTGGGAAATAATGGATTCACCATCAACAACGGTATCCTTTAGGGTGTATATTTTAAAATTCCAGAAGTAGTCTGGATTTAGCTTATTTAATGACATATCGCGAGTGAAAAGCATATATTTTACATTTCCGTAAGTGTTGCCATTCATAAATTCCTTCATAGTTGAAACTGTTAGGAAGGGAGATACTATTAATAGCTCGTGAAAGCTGTCTCTAAACAATGGCGAAAAGTGCTCCCTCTCCTTTGTATAAAATCCACCATGGCTATCCTTAATTCCCAAAGGTAAAAATTCAAAGTCATCAAATAAATTTGAATTGAGCGTAAAATGCACATTATCTAATTCCTTAATGATTGCTCGCATTTTTTTTGCTTTTGCACTACCATTAGAGTCAGCAGGCAGGGCATCCTTAAGATAGGACAGAAAATCTGCTATAGGAGTATTCTTATGTGTTTTTTCCTCCTGTACATAGCCATCCATAGAAAATACCACATCCCAGCTTCTGTCAAAGGTGAGATTTCTGCTTAATACGATGATACGATATAAAGGCATTTTATTATCATCAACATAACGGATTAACCAAAATTTTGGGTGGAAGGATGGATATGCGGTGATTCCCTTCTTCTTTGCGGTATTAATTTGAAATACAATCTTTTCAAGCAATATGTATAAGGGAGTTACCTTATTTGGAGTATGGATTTGGCCCCCTTCGCAGAATAAAGCAATCTTGTCACCTGTAGTTCGTAAAGCCTCTAATAGACATATAGGATTACGGGATATGGAGCTGTCTGTATCTATGGAAAGTCCCAGGGAAAGACAGGCTGCCACCAAAGCGTCTAGGTCAAGAGAGTAGGTGGTGCCTATTGCAAAATCAAGCTTATAGTTATCCGGAGGGGCAAGTAATTCGCCATAGTCTAATCTATCTTCAGTTGGATTTAGCATATATTTTTCTCTCCTTCCATAATATCTTCGATAATGGTCTTACCGATGCTAAAGCGATAATCCAACATTCCACCACCGAGCCAATCAGTGTAAGCACCAGGTTGCTTGGTCTTTGCTCTATTGCCACCCTTTAGGTGAACCTCTCTTCTGGTGATGCATTCTTTTAAGGAAACTATATTTTTCTCCTTTATATAATCTTGGCATTCATCAAGGAATCTGCGAAGCAGAGGGTTGTTGTCCGGACCATGTAAGCGCCAGATTTCATCCAAATCAATATTTGCATAATTTGGGAAATTAGGTAACAGGCGTTTTAGCTCTTCATCTGCAACTTCGTTCTTACCATCAGAGATTATTATATTGTAAACTGTTCTGATGCAATATACGAATTCTGAGAAGCTAATGGCAAGCATATATTCATCTTGAAGCTCTTTTGGAAATCGGTGAATTATCTTTCCGATATCTTGGAATGACTTGCAATCAAGAAACTCCTCTATGTCGTTCTCTAATATACAAGCAAGTATAGAGCCCTGGCAGGTTTCTATAATCTGTTGCTTTAAAAATATAGCCTCCTCCTTAGTTAGCTGCATAGATAGGTTATGACGCCAGTCTGTTTTATAAACTGGAAGCTTCCAAAATTGTTTGAATATTAAATCACCAGCATCCCTATCGTCTTGGTCGTTTTCTTCTGCTTTATCATTTCTATTCCCCATGCTTATTTGATTCCTTTTTTCTCTTTTTAATGCGCAAGAAAGTCTTATGTAATCTGATAGGGATAAATTGTCACCTGTAAAGATACCATATCTTTTTATGCCGGCCCAATAGATGTCTGATGGAGTTCTCTTAACCCATTTATTAATGGCTAGCGCGTTTTTGCCTATGAGTCCAGCTTCACTTTTGTTACTTTCATAGAGTATTTTTCCGCATTCCTTTTCTACTTTATTCAGCTGTTTTTGTACTTCACTTGGAGTGTTGCGATAATCTCTTTCTATATCCTTTAGGGCATATGGAACAATTAAGAAATATTTTGCTCTGGTTTGGATGGTAGAGGTTCCCGGGAAGAAAAGCCTAGAGAAGCTATCCCTTATGGGAGCAATACCTATCTCATCTAGAGTACCGGTTTCAGAGAGGGTACTTATAATGATTAGGGTTTTATCTCGTTCAGTTTTTGAAAAATCTATCCATCCTAGTTTCATACTGTGTGCTCCTTTGTAAAAAATAGTATAGAATAAATATAACATTAAATTAAGCACCAGGCTATAGTGAACTTGATAAACGAAATGGCATTTTTGATTGAATCAGGGGTGGGCTTGGGATATAATTATACTGTATAACTATAAACAAAAGGTTTATATAATAAACGGAGGATAAGTATGGACAGTAATAGTGTAGATAATCAGCAAGGAAGTAAGGAAAACAAAAAAGACAAAACAATACAGCCAGTTAAAGATTTATTGTATAAAGAGATTAAGGATTATTATATTCCTGCATATCAGCGTGGATATCGTTGGGAAAAAAGACAGGCTAAGGAATTGCTGAAGGATATTTGGGAATTTAGCTTGAAGGAGGATAAAGGAGATAAAGAAATTTATTGTATCCAACCCTTGGTAGTTAAGGAAATAATAAAGGAAATTAATAATATTAATAAACCTGTGTGGGAAGTGGTTGATGGTCAGCAAAGACTGACTACCATATATATCATTTTGTCTTATTTGTCAGGTGAGGTAAAGGCTAATATAGGGGATTATAGTAATTATGTAATCCATTATGAGACAAGAGAGAAAAGTGCAGAATTTCTTGGGAATCTAGCATCAAAAAAAGAGAATGACAAGTGGGAAAATATAGATTATTTTCATATGTATAATGTTTACGAGGCAATTAAGGCTTGGTTTGAGAAAATGGAAAAAGATGAACCGAATATAAGGTCTAAGTTTGCGGATGTACTGCTTAATCGTGTACATTATATCTGGTATGATATTAAAAAAGACCAGGAAGCAACAGATGTGTTTACCAGATTAAATATTGGTAAGATTGCTCTGACAGATGCGGAGCTTATTAAAGCCTTGTTTCTTAATGAGAGTAACTTCAAGGGGCTTGAAGATATAAAAGCAAAGCAAGATGAAATAGCACTTGAGTGGGATAGAATTGAAAGCACCATGCAAAATGATGAATTCTGGTATTTTATTCACGAAAAAAAGTATACCAATCAAACGCGCATAGATTTCCTGTTTGAATTATTATATAAGAATAATGCATACGGACTAGAGAATGATGAACTGGAATTAATTAATAAGGAAAAGGATAAGTATGCAGCCTTCGAGTATATGAAGCTGGTTATAAATAAAGCTAAACCTACTGCAAATTCTAAAGAGGGTAGGCCGGGCACTTGGATAATTGATATATGGAAGAAGGTAAAGAATTACTTCCTGGTTTTAGAGGATTGGTATGCAGATTATAGACTATACCACTATATTGGATATTTAGTTGAAGTGGGGAAGGATGACAAGGAAAATCCGGTAGCTTCATTATTAAAGGTTTGGAGCAAAAAGCAGTCTAAGGAGGATTTTATTGGAGATTGTTCTAAGGCTGAAAGCATAAAGGGAAAAATATTTAATACATTGTATGAGGAAAATTTCAATTGCTATTATATGTATGATGTAAAAAATAACGCTGACTCCAGCGTGCCAGGCATAAGGGATAAGGGTAAATGTAGAAATATTTTACTACTACATAATGTAGAGACAATAATACAGCAAAATCAAAAGATGGTTGAAAAATCTCAGTATAATCTTCCTAATTTTTCCAAATTTCCGTTTCATTTATTTAAGAAAGAGGATTGGGATGTGGAGCATATTCGACCTAATGCAGGTAGTGTGTTTGGAAATGAAAAGCACAAAAGAGATTATCTGATAGCATCTAGAAAATTTATATTGGATGTTCAAACTAAGAAATCAATAGATGAGTATCTTATTAATTCAAAAGGTAAGGATTTTGGCAGTCTATATGAAGACATCAACAATAAGCTGGGTGCTGTATCTGATTATGAGAAAAATAAAATAAATAACTATACCTTATTAGATCAGAGAACAAACAGACAATATAAGAATTATCCTTATCCATTTAAGAGAGCCTTTCTTATTGAGAAGGAGGAAGGTGTTCAAATTAATGATAAGGGCGAGAAGGATGTGGCATTTGTTCCTGTATGTACCCACAATATATTTATGAAGTTTTATACTGAGGTGCCTGATGCTATGTCTTGCTGGACGGAAACCGATGCTATGGCATATCGAGAGGAAATGTTTGAAAGATTGAAGGATTATGATAATCAATATTTTGCTACTAAATTAAAAACCGTTGGTGCAAAGTGGGGGTCCGGGATTATACAGGAGGTAATGAATTGTTTAACTGATCCTAATGTTGATTTAAAAGCTAAATTTAAGGAAATCTTTTATAACATCAAGGGTAAGAGCTTGCAGGGAGATGCAAAAGCAGCATTTGATGTTCAGGAGAAGTTGACTTTACTATGGTTATTGCAATGGTATATGGCCCTTATGACAGGAGAACTCACATCCGAGAAAAAAATAGATGCGTCAAAGAAGGACACTAAAGCCAATAAGGAGTTTAGTATAAAACCATTAGCTGAAAACTTAAAGGAAAATACATTTGAAACAAGAAAGCCTTCTCGTGAATTTTGTGAAGAACTATGTAGTATAGGCGTTTACGCTAAAGAAGTAATACCTGAGCTTAAGAAAGGTAAATCTCTATCTGATTATATTAAAGAAGCTTTATTGTATAAAAAACTAACTGATGAAGCTTTTGAAACACCGTATGTTCAATTTATGTTAGAAATGGTGGATTCTATTCATGATTTTTTTGAAGATGAATTAAAGAATGTTAAGTTGGATGATAAGAAGGATGAGAGAATTAAGCTGCTAACGCCGTTGTTAAATGCATTGCTTGACAACCAGAAATTTATTTTCCTTTCAGATAAATTTTATGGAGAAAAAATATATAACGGAGTAGTTAAGCAGTAAGAAAAGAGGATAAAAATGGAAAATGAAAATATTACCACATTTTGGGACTTGTTGGATTCCCCAAATGAGGAGAACACGGATAATAGTAAACAAAGTAAAGGATTCATAATTGAAATTCCTAAGATTCAGAGAGATTATGCACAGGGCAGAAGAGGCATGAGTCATAAGCGTAATTTGTTTCTTCGGGAAATAAAAGAAAAGCTTGATAATGGCAAAAAGCTGTCCTTGGATTTTGTTTATGGTACTGTAAAAAATAGGAGGTTTTGTCCTTTAGATGGTCAGCAAAGACTTACTACTCTTTGGCTGTTACACTGGTACTTAGCCTTTCGATTAGGAAAGCTTAAGGATATTAAGGTGAGAAAAAAATTAGAAAGCTTTTCTTACGAAACTAGAGTATCCTCCCGCGAGTTTTGTACTGCCCTATGTGAGAAAATGAAGGATGTAGATGGTAGCTTAGAAAATATTCCTAATGTTGCCAGATATATTAAGGATAGAACTTGGTTTTATAACTCTTGGCTTTTAGATCCTACAATTGATGCAATGTTGAGAATGCTAGAGGGTGAGGACGATGAAGAAAATGACAGCATAGAAAAGCTTTTTGGAATAATTAAAATTAATGCAGAGCTTGATAAAGCACCAACTAATTATAATAAAGAAAAGCTAGATGGGTATAAGGTTAAGCTAGACAAGCACAAAGAAATATTAGACGAATATAAGACTGTCTTCGAAAAATTGTTAAATAATACAACTGCCGATGTTGGTATGGATATAAAGGATAAGGCACAGGCTGGTGAAATAAAGATAAAGGCTTCTTATGACGAGTCCGAGAAAAAGAAAAATGACATTGATAAGGCAAAGGCGAAGGCGGATAAGCTGACTCTTGATGAAAAGGGGAATCTTCCTAAAGACAATACTGATTCAGATGTGTATAAAAAGGAGCTGGATTTATATGAAAAAACACTTCAAGTATACCAGACTGAGTTGGAGGAGAATGCCAGATTTTATTGGGAATATCAGACAATAATTTACTGGAAGTATCTTACTGAAGAAGGAAGGATTCAGTTTGAAAAGAAGGTTATAAATAGTGAGCAGCTACCAGTTTCTGATGATTTGTATATTAACATGAATGCTCGTGGCAAAAGTCTGACAGATTATGAGAATTTTAAAGCAGATCTTATTAAGCATATTGAAGAGTTAGAAAGAGGAGGTTTAGCTCTAGGCGTAAAGATTTCCGATTTGGATAATAAATGGGTAGATCTTTTTTGGAAATTAAATATGGCTGGAAAATGCTTTGATGGTAGAATTGATGATTTACAATTCGAATTTGTTAATCGATTTATAGTTAATCAAATTCTGCTGCTAGAGGAGGCTGGAGAATTTAAATATTCCGGAAGCTTGTTTACTTCGACGAGTAAAGGAAACACCGAGGAAAGAAAAAAGGCAAAGAATTTCTTTAATCATCTGGTGGGTGACGAAGAGGAAGAAGCAAATGAAAAGAAAGAACAAAAGGGCTTAGTTGAGTATGAAAAATTTAGTGATTACCAACAGTATTTTACTGTGGAAAATATAAAACAGATATTTTCCATATTTGACAGACTTGATAATGATGAAATCCTTGCTGAGGTAAAAGCTATGGAAGCAGACATAGGACATAGGTATTTCCCACAATATGCTATTGATAAGAATGGTGATAGAAAAGAACCTCTTTTCATTGATACAGGCTTTAGAGATAGAGTATATTATTGTGCAATTTCATTATTTTTAGCATTGGATAACGAATTTATTTATGGCTGTGTACAGAAGGAAGGCAGCTTCAATAAGGATAGATTTACTGCTATATTCAAACAATGGATGAGAGTGGTAAAAAATATAGTTAATAATGTGGATTTATCTACAAAAAGTAATATGGTTACATATATTAGAGAAATATATAAGCTGTCACAAGGCTTAACGCTTATTGACGGTGATGAATACAAGGATTTCTATTCTTATTTGGCAGAGCTACATAAAACTGAAGATTCCCTAGTTACAGATGCTACTGGAAAGAAGACTGGTGCTTCCACTGATGATGATAAGACTAAGGATTCAGATACTGGTGCGTATTCTCAGATTATAGAAGAATGTGAGAAAGCAAGAGCCATTGTGAAGGGTGATATATTAGAGAACATCATAATAAATGCAGAAAATTCATATTTCTTCAGGGGAACAATAAGATTCCTTTATCACGATGGTGATGGAGAAGTATATTGGAATAATTTTAATAATAAGCTACAATTCTTTGTGAATAATACAAAGGAAAATGTGATTAGCGAAGATGCTAGAAAGGCATTTCTGAAGCTATTGCCAGATTTTCCTTTGAATAGCAGAGTATTTGTGGGGAAAGGATATGCTATTGACCATGATACATGTTGGTTAAGAGAAGTGTTATGGAAGAAATGCTTTTCTAAAGAGGTAGATGAGCTTTTGCTGATGAGTGATGACGAGATAAATAAGCTGAGTCAGTCAAAGGTGTTGCCACAAAGTCCAACTATTTATCAAAAATTTGCATATTCAAATAAAATAATCCAAAAGATTCTCAATGGTACAAACTGTGATAAAAGTGAGTGTATTATCAATGGTGACAAGCAGCTATGTATTAAGCTGGGTGCCTCTCATATAGATGGTGTTGTTATTGGTACAATAAATATGAATGACACTGTGGACACCATTCGTCCTGAGAATGAAATAATTAATAGTCTTGATAAAAACGGTACAATAAAGGTTAAAGCAGATTATTACTTTTATGAAAATGGTTTCTGTTGGGGAAATGTTATAACATTTGAGTATAAAGGTGTTGAGTACAGCCTAAAGAGAGATGGCAAGGTAATAAAAACCATGGGAAAGAGTGAGGTAGAAGTAAATAATACCTTGAATGATTTTGTAAGGGAAAATAATATACAGTTATAATGCTGACAAAATAATCTTACCCATAGTGGCAGACCTGAAAAAAGGTCTGCCACTTTTTTGCGTCATTTTTTGCCATATTTTGGTTCAAAGTCCCATAAATTTCCCACAATAAAATTTGTCATAAAAAACTGTTTACAAATGCACATGGATTTTTGTATAATCCAAAAACAAGGTGAGGCACTGCAATGCCCCACCTATGAATTAAGATATATTATCTTAGTGTAGGTTTTGACCCTTCCTATGCCTCAAAGATAACATAACTATCTGTTGTGTGCAAGCATTTTTTGCATCTATCTTAATTCCGTAACTACTAACTTAATATTATATATGGTGCAATATGGGATAAGAGCGAAATGCTCTTACCCTTGTTAAGTGCACCCAAAGTTTGGAGGTTAAGCCTATGAAAACAGAAATTGATGCAAGAAATCAGAAGAAATCAGCATGCTCTAGGCTAGTAAATGCCATCTTTGGAGTTAGAATCCCTGACACCCCGGAGCTAAAGGCTCAGGATCCGGCATTTGACCCTGTGAAACAGGAACAGCTACTGCCTGTTATGGAGCAGCTATTAGAAGCTTTAACTGAGCTTGAACGGCAGGTAATAACTAGCAAATTCGGACTTGTAGGTGAGAGTAAGACTTATGATCAGCTTGCAGATGAGCTAGGTATATCTAAAGAGGCTGTGAGAGATATAGAATCCATAGCACTTAGGAAACTTCGACATCCGAGACGTTCGCGTCAACTAAAGAATGTTATTAGTGAATAATGGGAGGAAATGCTTATGAGATACTATAGCTTTATACTTGATACTTCAACAGAGAAAATTGAGAAGAATTCCATAATCAAGCTAAGGGATTATGATTTTGATAGTGCATTAGGTGCTATGAATGCCTACATATATAACAAGCTTATAAATGGAGTGTCCTTTTTGGCTTACAGAGAGGATGCTGGCGATTCAGTATATGCTGTGTTTGCTTATGACGAGAGTAAGAATAATATGAGCGATGCCTATGGCAGCATTATTGCAATACTTGGTAGTACATTTCGTGTTAAAAGACTTAAGGAAGAGCCTTGCGAGATTACAGGTGAGCAGTTTTTTGAGTGTATATTAGAAGCAAAGAGAAGAACCTACTTTCGAGGAGTCTACAGAATCACAGAGAATGCTGGTTTAAGAATTTATGACGAGTGCTATAGGGAGAATGTCAAGGTAACAAAATTTAGCTTTGAGGAAAAAATAATATCTGAAGCTGCTATTATTGAAATGCCTATGCGCCATAAAAGTTTTGCCAAGGAGCTTTCTAATATAAGGAAACACAATATATCATCTGAATGTAAGGGAAATATGGTTCATTATATTATATCAGGCAGGAGTATGGCGGCTGTAAAGGACATGGCTGAAACCCTTGTATCCAACCTGTATGCTGCAAATCGTATAGGTACAAAGCGTATGATATTTGTCAAAGATATAGACCCGGAGGTGTATAAGGGAAGTAACTATTTGGAGAGCCTTATACAGAATAATTTGGGTGGTGTAGTTGCCATTGATTTGACAGAGAGATTTGCTCATGATCCTGTTGAGTATGGTATGGCTAGTAAGTTCCTTGAGAATTTAGTGAAGACATATAGAAATCAGTGCCTCTTTATATTCACATATAATATGGAAAACCCGGGCTTTTCCTTCCAGCTTTTGCCACAGCTTAATAAATATATGCTTCCTGTTGTACTTAAGGAGGGCTCTGGTGATAGAACTGCAGCTGTTGACTATATGAAGCAGCTGATAAAGACCTCTGAATATGCTAAGTATGCTAACCAGGCCCAGGAGTTTATGAATCGATTTCCGGGAAATACTTTTTCTCAGACTGATGTGCTTGATGCTTATGAGCAGTTTGAAAGCTGGTGCATTAACAAGAATATAATCAAGGCCTACGACTATGATATTTCAGATGATTTTATGCTGGATAGAGATGAGAATACCCAGTCGGCATATGATACCCTTAAGAGCCTAATAGGCCTTAACATAGTTAAAGAGCAGATTGAGCATATTTTGGCAGCTGATATTGTAGAAAAGGAGAGGAAATGTCGTCTTGGTTCATCTTACAATACCAGCACCATGCATATGATATTCAGCGGAAATCCGGGAAGTGCCAAAACTACTGTAGCCAAGCTTTTTGCAGGAATTGCCAAGGAAAAAGGAATTATAAAAAGTGGTGCCATTGTGGAGAGGTCAGGAACGGATTTATGTTGCAGGGATAATATAAGAAATGCATTTGAAGCTGCAAAGGGCGGTGTGTTATTTATAGATGAAGCCTATGCCATTGCTGCAGACTCTGTAGGTACAACCTTAATTCAGGAGATGGAAAATAAACGAGATCAGGTTATCGTTATTTTGGCAGGCTATAATGACAGAATGAAGGCATTTATGCAGCTTAATGAGGGCTTAAAGAGCAGAATACCTTATTGGGTGGATTTTCCTGATTATGATGAAAATGAGCTCACTGAAATATTTAAATTAATGCTGAAGCAGCGTAATTTCACTGCTACCGAGGAAGCTATTAAGGCAGCTCGACACATATTTGAAAGGGTAAGATATGCAGAAGATTTCGGAAATGGAAGATATGTACGTAATCTTATGGAGCGAGCAATTAAGAATCAGTCGGTAAGACTTGTTGAAGCCAAGGGAGATATGGTAGATGTCCCTAAGGATGAGCTGTTTTTAATCACTAAAGAGGATTTAACTGCTCTAGATGAAGGTCTTAAGGATGAGAGAGAAGCTGGTACCGCCATGAGTGAGCTTGAGGAGATGGTAGGCTTATTTTCTGTGAAGTCAGTTATCAAAAAGGCTATTGCTAATTTTAAGCTGAACAAGCTTTGCTTGGATAGAGGCATTCATAGAGATAAGGGTTCCCTCCATATGGTGTTTACCGGAAATCCTGGAACTGCTAAGACTACTGTTGCCAGATTATTTGCTGAGATTTTAAAGGATGAAAAGGTATTGCCTACAGGAAACTTTGTGGAAGCTTCAAGAGCTGATTTGATTGCTCAGCATGTGGGTGGTACTGCCCCTAAGGTAAAGAGAAAGTTCAAGGAGGCCAGAGGTGGAGTTCTCTTTATAGACGAAGCATATTCTCTTTGCGATGGCTGTAAGGGCAGCTTTGGAGATGAGGCTATCAATACCATTGTACAGGAGATGGAAAATCATAGAGATGATGTGATCGTTGTTTTTGCTGGTTATCCAAAAGAAATGCAGGAGTTTCTTGATAGAAATCCGGGACTTACTTCAAGAATTGCGTTCCGTGTGAACTTTGAGGATTATTCTGTTGATGAGTTAATGGATATTACACGACTAATGCTTTCCAGAAAGAAAATGTCCATTACTGATAAAGCCATGGATAAGCTTAAGGTAGGCTATGAGGCTGTACATAATAGCAGTGATTATGGCAATGGTCGTTTTGTAAGAAAGGTGCTAGAGGAAGCAGAGATGAATCTGGCTCAGAGATTATCTGAGCTTGGGGAGTCTGAGCTTACCACTGAGCTGCTTACAACCGTTGAAGTGCAGGATATTCCTGATATGAGTGATAACAAATATAACAAATATGAAGGTAAAAATCCTATAGGATTTTGTATTGCGTAATGAGAGGAGAGAAATATTATGAATAATGAAATTACTACAGGCTTTAATAAATTAGACAACCTACTTACAGGTCTCCATGGTGGAGACCTTATAGTGGTGGGTGGTAGACCGGCTATTGGAAAAAGTAGCTTTGTCCTTAATATGGTTAATTATTTGGCTATAGGGAAGGGTGTGCCATGTCTGCTTCACTCTATTGAGATGTCCAAGGAACAGATAGAAAGCAGGCTAAATAATATTGGTGGGGATGAAACCTACGAAAGATTATGTCGTTGCGAGGCACCTATTTATATAGAGGATGATGTATTTATAACTCCAGAGGTATTTTACTCTATGGCAAGGGAATATAAGGAGGAGTACAATATTGGTCTTATAGTGATTGATTATCTTCAGCTTTTCATAGCTCATCAGCTTCCTGAGTTAAAAAGCAAGGCCGTAAGTGATGCCATGGCAGATTTAAAGAAGCTGGCACAGGACCTTGATGTACCGGTTGTGCTTATATCACAGCTTAATCGTGATGTGGAAAAAAGAGAGGATAAGAGACCGGTTCTTTCAGATTTGAAGGAATCGGAGTCTATCCAAACCATGGCAGATGTAATTATGCTTTTATATAGAGAGGATTATTACTATTATCCAGATGAAAGTGCAAGACCTAATACAGCGGATATTATTGTTGCTAAGAACCGTAATGGCGAAACTGGAACGGTAGAGCTGGGATTTTCCAAAGGAAGATATTTTGAACAATTGTAGCACAGTGATAATGTGAAATTACAAGAGGTTATTAAATATTGTCTATATAGGGAGGAATGTTATATGAAAAGAATGCAGAAGCAGGAGCTTAACCCTAAGTACACATTTGGTAATTTTATGGTAGGAGAAAGCAATAGCCGAGCTATGATTGCCTGTTATGTGGCTATCTCGGAAAGCATCATGAATTTTGAAGCAAAACCTACGAAAAGAAAAAATCCGTTATTTCTGTGTGGAAATACGGGTTCTGGCAAGACCCATTTGATGCAGGCTTTAGCTCATCAGCTACTGGAAATATATGATAATGTTAATGTTTTATATATTTCCTGCGAACAATTTGTTAATGAGCTAATAGATGCCCTTAGAAACAGGACTGTTGATGAATTTAGAGAGAAATACAACAATGTAGATGTTCTCCTTGTGGATGATATTCAATTTATTGCAAATAAGGAAAGCACTCAGAAGGAATGCCTTAGTATATTCGATATTATGTGCGCTAATAACAAACAGATGATATTTTCTGCCAGTATGCCCCTTAAGGATATAAAGGGCATTAATGAAAAACTTATGTCTCGATTTAAACAGGGTGTATGTGTAGCCCTTGGTCAGCCTGACTATGAAACCCGTATGGCTATTTTAAAGAACAAGGCTAAAAGAGATAAGTTGGAAAATATACCAGAGGAGATTTTCACCTACATAGCTGAAAAAGTTACGGATAATATAAGAATCCTGGAGGGAGCACTTAATAAGGTTGCTGCGTATTTTAAAATAATGAATAAAAAGGTTACTTTAGAGGCTGCTAAGGAGTGTCTTAGGGATTTGATTGATTTTGGTAGGTGACTTTTGTGTTGAAATAAAGGCAGAATTAGAATATATTTATTCTATAAAATGTGAAAAATCATGAACATGAAGGGCGACACTATGAATAAACAAAATCCGAAAAAGAATTATAAGAAATACCCAAAATCAACAGGGAAATCCCACCAGACGGACAATACGGTAAACAGCAAGTGCCCCATCTCATCAAAATGTGGTGGTTGTCAGTACATCGACAAAGCCTACGAAGACCAGCTTGCTATCAAGGACAAGGAACTTCGCAAGCTATTATCCTCATTCGGTGACATGGAACCAATTATTGGCTCAGACAACCCTTATCACTATAGGAATAAGGTAAATGCTGCATTTAAAAGGAAGAAATCTGGCGAGATAATATCCGGCACCTATGAGGAGGGAACTCACAATATTCTTCCCGTCACCTCATGCTTTATAGAGGATGAACAGGCAACAAGGATTATGGGAATAATTCGTGATCTGGTGCGCTCCTTTAAAATTACCACCCATAACGAGGACACCGGCTACGGTCTTCTTAAGCATGTAATGATTCGTACCGCCAGAAAGACTGGACAGATAATGGTGGTGCTTGTAACTGCAGACCCTGTTTTCCCTTCTAAGAATAACTTCGTGAAGGCATTAAGGAATATGCATCCTGAGATAACCACTATCGTTCAAAATATAAATCAGAAACATACAAGTATGGTGTTGGGCGACAGGAATCATGTGATGTATGGCAAGGGCTATATAGAGGATGTGCTCTGTGGTAAGCGATTTAGAATATCACCTAACAGCTTCTATCAGGTTAATCCAGAACAGACAGAAAAGCTTTATATGAAGGCTATAGAATTTGCAGGGTTAACTGGGGATGAAGTGGTGCTTGATGCCTATTGTGGAATCGGAACTATCGGTATGGTGGCCAGTGATAAGGCAAAAGAAGTAATCGGTGTTGAGCTTAACAAAGATGCAGTTCGAGATGCTATTAATAACGCAAAGCTAAATGGTTGCAAAAATATCCGCTTCTATAATAATGATGCCGGTAAATTCATGGTTGGTATGGCTAATGATGGTGCCAAGGTTGATGTGGTGTTTATGGACCCACCACGGTCAGGAAGTGATGAGGCTTTTATGTCCTCGGTTATGAAGCTGGCTCCTGAGAGAATAGTATACATTTCCTGTGGTCCTGATGCATTGGCCAGAGATTTAAAATATATGACTAAGAGTGGCAAATATAGGGTGGAAAGAATGGTGGGCTGTGATATGTTTTCCTTTACCACACATGTTGAGTCAGTAGTTTTACTTTCAAAAGTCTAGGCATAATTATAAAGGAAACACCTGACTTTATTCAATAAAAAATGAATATAAACGGCAA
Organism: Wujia sp.; assembly: GCA_045543915.1. Taxonomy (GTDB): domain Bacteria; phylum Bacillota; class Clostridia; order Lachnospirales; family Lachnospiraceae; genus Coprococcus_C. Next base: position 113,128 of record JAZPXZ010000039.1, on the reverse strand, counting down.
AAAAACAGTAAAAAATATGGTGACATTAATAAAAAAATATTGACTGAACAAATGGACTGCTGTAAAATTCACACCATAAAAGGCGAAATGTGGAAGAAAAAAGGAATCTGCAACATATAATTTATGCCGCAGATTCCTTTTTCACTAGATTAACGGTTGGCAAGATGATAGTAAACTCTTGCAATAAACTGTCCATTGGTTGGTGTTCCCTTTAGAGGATTTACGCTGTGCTTAAAAAGCTTGTAGATACTGTCGGTGTTGCCTTGTGTGCATCCCACCTCGATGGCGTGTCTGATGCATCGCTCAACTCTTGTAGGAGTAGAGTCGAATTGGTCAGCAATCTCTTTGTACAGTCCTTTGGTTATTTTGCGCATGTAGCTTGGATCGGACAGAACCAGCTGCTCAGCGTAGGTGATATACAGAAAGCCTAAAAGACTTGATGGAATACCTATATCTAATAGGACATCCTGAATATCATCTATTTGTACCTCACACATTTCTCCTTGAATCATAATTGATTCCCCCTTTCGTGAGGTAATCATAATATGTTTGATTTTGAAAAAAAATATTATTTTAAACATTATTTGTTGAAAAAATGTCAAATTAAAATGTCAAATTTGACATTTAGCACCTTTTGAGGAGGTAATAGTATGCTTTGCACAAGAGTAAGAGACATTATGAATTCCAGAAATATGACTATTCAACAGCTAGCTGACCAAGCCAATCTGCCCATAGAAACAGTAAAAAATATTTACTATGGAAAAACCAATGATCCCAAGGTATCCACTGTGCTTAGCATAGCAAATGCCTTTAATATAAGTGTGAATTGTCTCATGGGACAGTGCCAGCATACCGAGGAGGAGAGAAAGCTGCTTCAGTATTTTAGACTGTGTGGTGACCATGGCAAAAGCCTCATAGCCTTAACAGCAAGACATGAAGCGACGGTGTCAAAGGCAGAAAGACTGCATACTGACAAGCATATGATTCCATGCCTGGTACCTGCTGGAAGAGTTAATCACGGCTTTGCATATACTGACAGTGAGGTAATCGAGGTCAGCACTGTAAAGCCAAATGCGTATGTGGCCATAAAAATAGTAAGTAATTCATATGTTCCAGCCTACTGCAAGGGAGACATTCTTCTTTTGGAGGATAGATATCCGGATCATGGAGAAAAGGGTGTATTCGTCAAAGATGGCGTGGGATATATTAGAAAATTTATGGAGGAGGACGGCAAATACATTCTTAGATGTGTTGCCGGTCATAGAGAGGATATTGTATTAAAATCCCTAGATGTGGTGGAGTGTGTAGGAACCTGTATAGGAGTGTCGAGAGAGTAGGTTATCTTAGCTGTTCCTTAGTCTATAATCTATTTACAAGTTTGTTTTAAGGATGATAATATGGATAAACTTAGAATAAACGCTATTTAGTTGTATAAGACTTTTTGCGTGCTTATTAAAATGGAAGGATAATAGCAATGAAGGAAGCCTATCAGGTTACCAAGGAAGAATTACTGTCGGGCGTTGATGTTAAGACAGGATTAACCACTGAAAAGGCGAATGATATTATACAAAGGGATGGAGAAAATGTACTACAGGAAACCAAGAGAAAAAGCGTAATTGCTGTGTTTTTGGAACAATTTGCAGATCTTTTGGTTGTGATTCTTATTGTTGCCGCAATTATATCTATGGTATCTGGAAATGTGGAAAGTACCATAGTAATATTTGCGGTTATTATTTTAAATTCTATATTAGGAACTCTTCAATATGTTAAGGCGGAAAAATCCTTAGAAGCCCTCAAAAGCTTGTCCGCTCCCCGTGTGAAGGTGCTTCGTGACGGTGTGAAGCAGGAGATTGAGTCTAAGTCGGTGGCAAAGGGGGATTTGGTGCTTTTAGAGGCTGGTGATATGATAGTTGCAGATGGAAGAATTATCAATAATTACTCTCTGCAGGTCAATGAAAGCTCTCTAACGGGAGAGTCCTTAAATGTAGATAAAAAGGACATAGATATTAATGAAGAGGTGTCTCTTGGAGACAGGGTAAATATGGTTTATTCCGGCAGTCTTGTAACATATGGACGAGGAACAATACTGGTAACAGCAACTGGTATGGATACAGAGATGGGAAAAATAGCCAGGCTTATGAACCAGACAGCTCAGAAGAAGACCCCCCTTCAGAAAAGCTTAGATGACTTTGGCAAAAAGCTTGCCATTATAATAATGATAATTAGTGGTATTGTATTCGGAATTAGGCTGTGGCAGGGTGAACCGGTGCTAGATTCTCTTATGTTTGCAGTGGCTCTTGCGGTGGCGGCTATTCCTGAGGCTTTAAGCTCTATCGTGACCATTGTTCAGGCCATGGGAACCAGAAAGATGGCTACGGAAAATGCAATTATTAAGGAGCTAAAGGCGGTGGAAGCCTTAGGTTCAGTTTCTGTTATATGCTCGGATAAGACAGGGACTCTCACTCAGAATAAGATGACTGTTCAGGAGCTTTATCTTGACGGGGAGTGTATTACACCTAGTGAGTTAGAATTAAGCAAATCTCTTCATAGATATTTTTTGTATAATTGCATGCTTAATAACGATTCTTCTCTTAGAGAGGGAAATGGAATTGGCGATCCAACAGAATATTGTCTTCTTACAATGGCTCGTGAGGCGTGCTTTGAGGATAAGGGTATTAATGAGGAATTCTTTAGGGATAGTATGGAGCGTCTGGAGGAGATACCATTTGACTCTGATAGAAAGCTTATGAGTACAAAATATCTTCTTCATGGGGTACCTACAGTGCTAACTAAGGGAGCCTTAGATGTTCTACTTGATAGGACTGTGAGCATTTTAACCAGCCAGGGTGTTAGAGATATTACCCTACAGGACAAGGAGAAAATATTGAACCAAAATGATGATTTTTCCCAGAACGGTCTAAGAGTTTTGGCTTTTGCCTATAAGGAGCTTTCATCAGATGAATCTCTTAGGGAAGCAGGTGAGAATAATTATACATTTATAGGACTTGCATCTATGATTGACCCACCTAGACCTGAGTCAATAAGTGCAGTGGCAGATGCGTTAGGCGCAGGTATAAAGCCGGTTATGATTACGGGAGATCACAAGGTGACAGCGTCAGCAATTGCCGGACAGATAGGTATATTTAAGGAGGGAGACCTGGCCTTAACAGGGCAGGAGCTGGATAAGCTAAGTGATGGTCAGCTGGACAATATACTTGAGAAGGTTTCGGTTTATGCTAGGGTATCTCCAGAGAATAAAATTCGTATCGTGGATGCTTGGCAGAAGAAAGGTCGGATTGTAGCCATGACTGGAGATGGGGTGAACGATGCTCCGGCTCTGAAAAAAGCGGACATAGGTGTGGCTATGGGTATTACCGGTACTGAGGTATCCAAGGATGCTGCTGCAATGATACTTTCCGATGACAATTTTGCAACTATAATAAAGGCGGTGTTAAACGGAAGAAATGTATATAGGAACATATTGAATGCTATTTTATTCCTACTGTCGGGAAATTTGGCAGCCATATTTGTTGTGGTATTTTGCTCATTTGCGGCTCTGCCTACACCGTTCGAGCCAGTGCACCTGTTGTTTATAAATCTTCTAACCGACTCCTTGCCTGCTCTTGCCATAGGTATGGAGCCTACGGATAAAGCGCTATTAAGGAATAAGCCTAGAAACCCTAAGGAGGGCTTTCTTACCAAGGACTTTGTAACAAAGTTGGTGATGTATGCCATTCCTATTGCCATAGTGACAGTAGTAGCCTTTTATATTGGATATAAGGAATCTGCTATGAAGGCCAGTACTATGGCCTTTGCAACACTTACACTGGCCAGACTGTTACATGGCTTTAACTGCAGAAGCCACAAGCCTATCTTTGTAGGTCTTACCGGCAATGTATGGATTGTGTGGGCCTTTGGAGTGGGAGTGTTGTTTTTGGGACTTGTATTATTGGTTCCGTTCTTAAGTAAGCTGTTTATGGTGGCAGCCTTAAGCTTAGGTCAGCTTAAAGCTATAGTTCTTCTTGCTATCCTGCCAACATTTTTTATACAGTTTGGTAGAAAAATAAAAAATCATTTAATTTCACAATAAATATCGGTTGGTCAATCGTACATTATGTGATAATATTTATTCCATAAAAGACAAAAGAAAATGTTAGATAAGGGGGACAACCATGTCAGAACAAAATTACAATCAGCAGGGCTATCCACAACAGCCATCTCAGCAGATAAACCCACAGGGATACCAGCAGATGAATCCACAGGGTTATCCGCAGCAGGGGTACCAGCAGGCAAATCCACAAGGTTATCCGCAGCAGGGGTACCAGCAGATGAATGGTCAGGGGTATCCACAGCAACAGTATCAACAGATGAATGGTCAGGGTTATCCGCAGCAGGGACAGATGAACCAGCAGGGATATGGTCAGGGGTATTCGCAGCAGGCTCAGATGGGACAGAATATGATGCAGGGGTATCAGCGACCTACCGGAGGTGGAAGGCCACCACAGCCTAAGAAATCAAAGACAGGACTTATAGTAGGTATAGTTATAGTAGCTATAGCTCTCATAGCAGGAATCATTCTCCTTGTATTTAAGGATAAGATATTTGGTTCAGATGAGAAGACAACAGAGGAGATAACTACAGAGATTACTCAAGAACCAACAGTGGAGCCTACAGATGAGACAACCGAAGCGACAACTGAAGCTACAGTAGATATAGAAGGTGGATACGATACTCCGGAGGATTTGATTACTAACTTCTGGGAAAGCTATGATACCTGTGATAAGGAGCAGATGTATCAGTGCTTTTATTTAGAGGATGAGCTGGGAGCAAAGTCAGCAGAAAGTAACTATAACAATGCGGTAGCTAAGCAGGATGAGATTACCATATATGTTGATGAGATAACAAAAACCTTCGAGGATTGCAGCGTAGATATGATTCCAAATATTGGTGTAACTGTTACAGCTGCTAAGACGGTTCATGTTGAGGTTCCTATGCTTCAAATCATAGACGGAAATGTATATGACATATTAGATATCTATGATGGTACTATATTCCAGCTAGAGAATGGAAAATGGTATTTGGGTGACATAGCAGAGACAGATGTTCAGATTACCGGAGTGACAAGTGGAGATGATGGAACTCATGATAATCCTGGTGATTCTGGCAATTCCGGCTCAACAGATGTGGATGAGACCTGGTATCTGGGATACGGAGATCTTAAAACTATGGGAGATAGTACCTGTGGATATGTGGATGTTCCATCAGACTGGGTAGTATTTCAGGAGATTGGCGGAGTGGATGCAGATTATTCCTATCAGATGAGTAGCCCGGATCAGTCCTGTATAATTACTATGTGCGCATATGACAATGGTGCATCTGCCTATGACGCAGCCAGCAATATGTATGAGGTATTGGCAGCAGATGGAACAGCAGATGAGGTAATTGGTGCACAGGTGGTAATTGGTGGCTATGATGCATATCAGGTATATGCAGTATATGGCAGTGAGTATCTTGTGACATATTTCTTCGAGGCAGAGGATGGCAGACTCCATTATGTGGCATTAGATACCACAGACGATACTAAGACTATAGTATTTAACATAGAAGGAACCTTTAGATTTGTAGAATAAGGTTTTTTATAAAATTGATAAATCATAGGATGATGTGGTATCATATAGATATTGATATCACATTTATCTTATGATTTTTTATTTTGGAGGAAGAATATGAACAGTCAAATCGGAATACCAACTATACTAAAGATAGGAAGCGGAGTATTAAGCAATATTGGTGAATATCTTAAATCCAGTGACTTGGATAATGTTGTAGTTTATTTTGGTAATGGACTTATAGATATGTTTGGAAGTCAGGTTATGAAGTCCTTTGAGGAAGCAGGTGTGAATGTGCTTCAGTATTGCGAGCTTGATACAGTGGATATAGATGACATAATAGACATTGCATTTTCCTTAGATGTTAAAACACAGGCGGTAATAGGAATTGGTGGAGGAAAGGTAATTGATGCTGCAAAGTACATGGGTTACCTTCGTAAGCTGCCATTCATCAGTGTACCCACATCATCATCTAGTGATGGTTTTTGCTCATCGTCAGCTTCCCTTATAATAGACGGAAGAAGAAACTCAGTGCCTGCAAAGCTTGCCTACGGAATTATTGTAGATACTGATGTATTAAAGAGTGCACCGGCTAGATTTTTATATTCAGGTATAGGTGATTTGGTTTCAAAGATTACTGCAATCTATGATTGGCAGTATGAGGAGAAAATGGGCTATACAACAGTGAATGATTTCGCTGTTATGGTGGCAAAAAAGGCGGTAAATAGCTTTGTCAGAACACCATTTTCAGATATACATGAGGACCTTTTCCTAAGAGAGTTAGTGGATTCCCTTGCCATGAGTGGTTTGGCTAATGAAATCGCAGGCTCATCCGCCCCTACAAGCGGTAGTGAGCATTTGATTTCACATGCCTTAGATAAGATGCTTGAATGTCCACAGCTTCACGGAGTTCAGGTTGGTATTGCTACCTACATTATGGCTAAGGTTCATGACCATAGATATGTGAGAGTTAACAAGATATTTACAGATACAGGATTCTGGGACTATGTGAAAACATTGGATTTAAAGAGAGCGGACTATGAAGCTGCAATCGATATGGCACCTTCTATTAAGCCACATAGACATGTTTATCTTCACGAGGAGAAGTACAGGACTATGGCAAAGGAGCTTCTTTATACTGATGAAATATTAAATGAAGTGCTGAAATAACAGTTTTTTGAATAAGTAAAACAGGGATAAGTCGAAAAAATTCAATATAATGAATTTTTTTCGGCTTATCTTTAGTTAAATAGGGTATTTTAGTTGAAAAAATTTCTCAAAAAGTGTAAAATATAGGGGCGTACATTTATTATGTGATATAGAAAATATTATGACTAGAGGTATAGACATGAGTGAGGGTTGTACACATAATTGCGAAACCTGCAAGGTAAGCGGATGTAAAGATAGAACTAATCAGGATAAAGCAAGTCAAAGCTTGGAGGTTCCTGTTAATGAGTTTTCAAATATAAAGAAGGTAATTGCTGTAGTTAGTGGTAAGGGTGGAGTAGGAAAGTCTATGGTTACTTCACTGCTTTCTGTACTTTCAAGAAGAAGAGGTAATCAAACCGCCATTATCGATGCAGATATTACGGGACCTTCTATACCAAAGACCTTTAAAATTGATCAGAAGGCACTGGTAACAGATGAGGCTATATTTCCTGTGGCTACAAAGACAGGTATAGAGATGATATCTGTAAATTTGTTGCTAGATGATGAGACAAAGCCTGTTATATGGAGAGGACCAATACTTGCCGGAACTGTTAAGCAGTTTTGGAGTGATGTAATGTGGCAGGATGTGGATATAATGTTTGTTGACTGTCCACCGGGAACAGGCGATGTTCCACTTACAGTATTTCAGTCACTTCCTATAGATGGAATTGTGGTTGTAACATCACCTCAGGATTTGGTATCTATGATTGTGGAGAAGGCAGTGAAGATGGCTGAGATGATGAATGTTCCTATCATAGGTATAGTAGAGAATATGTCATATTTTATCTGTGATAAATGTGAAGAAAAACATTACATTTACGGCGAGAGCAATATAGAAGAGCTGGCTAAAAATTACGGAATTAATCAGGTGGCTAAGCTTCCTATGGAGAAGAAGCTTAGAGAGTTGGTTGATGCCGGTGCTATAGAAGATTTTGAGGGACAGTGGCTGGATAAGCTAATGGACGCTATAGAACAGTGTTAGCAATTTTAGATATAGAACGAGTGTTATATAAAGTATTTTTTTAATGAGAGCAATTGTGGTGGAATAGCACTATATAATATGTGATGAATTAGTGCTACATAATTAGATAATTTATAACGATAAAGTTATGAAATATATATTATGTTATCGGTGATAACAAAAGATGGGAGGGGTTATATGTCTTTAGTATATACTAATGACAATTGCGTTGGATGTAACAAGTGTATCAGTACCTGTAGCTGTATGGGAGCTAATATTCATGTTGAGGAAGACGGAATTTCAAAAATCCAGGTAGACGGCGACAAGTGTGTTGCCTGTGGTGCGTGCTTTGATGTGTGTAAGCATGATGCCAGAGAGTTTAATGATGACACTGAAGCATTCTTCGAAGCCCTTAGAAGAGGAGAGAGAATTTCTATTCTTGTAGCTCCTGCGTTTAAGGCGAATTATCCTAATGAGTACGAAAGAGTTCTTGGAGCTCTTAAGGCTGCTGGAGTTAACAGAATTATCAGTATCTCCTTTGCCGCAGATATCACTACTTGGGGATATCTTAACTATGTAACAAAATATAACTTTATGGGTGGTATATCTCAGCCATGTCCTGCAGTAGTTGGATACATTGAGAGATATATTCCTGAGCTTATTCCAAAGCTTTTCCCTGTGCATAGTCCTATGATGTGTGGAGCTATCTATGCTAAGAAGTATATGGGAATTACAGATAAGCTTGCATTTATCAGTCCATGTATAGCTAAGAAGATGGAGATTGATGATCCAAATTGTGATGGTTACATTTCTTATAATGTTACCTTCGATCATCTCATGAAATACATTAGAAAGAACAACCTTACAGGAGCGCCTTGCTCAGATGAGATTGACTATGGTCTTGGTTCAATCTATCCTATGCCAGGTGGACTTAAGGAGAATGTTTACTGGTTCTGTGGTGATAGTGTTCTTATTCGTCAGGTTGAGGGCGAGAAGCATATGTACCACTACCTTGAGAAGAACAAGGATAGAATTGCAAAGAGTATGACACCATATCTCTTTATAGACGCACTTAACTGTGGTGAGGGCTGTCTCTATGGTACAGCTACAGAAAGCTTTAAGAATGAAACTGAGGATCCACTTTACGAGATGCTTAAGATTCGTGAGGAGCGCAAGAAACTTACTAAGGATGCCAAGAAGGATCCATGGGGTAAGATGCTTAAGCCGGAAGACAGATTAAAGTGGTTAAATAAGCAGTTTGAGAAGCTTAATCTTGATGACTTTATTAGAAGATATACTGACCGTTCCCAGAGCGTTAAGTATGAGGAGCCATCGAGAGCTGAGCTTGATGCAATCTTTGATGATATGGGTAAGGACACAGATGAGAAGAGGCATATTGACTGCTCATGCTGTGGATACGATAACTGTAAGATGATGGCTACAGCTATACATAACGGCTTTAATGTTAAGGAAAACTGTATCCACTTTATTAAGGATTTGGCTGAGAAGGAGAGAGCTGAGATAGCAGTTCTTATGGATGAGATTAACGCTCAGAAGGCTGGCATTGTGGCAGCAGTTGAAAGCATTAACCTTGAGTTTGAGGGACTTAATGTGGCCGTTGAGCATATGGAGTCTGGAAACAATTCTAATGCTACAGAGAGCACCGGTATCTCAGAGGAGATTCAGACAGTTACTGAATTCTGTCAGAATCTTGAGTCATCACTTAATGAGATTTACGAGCTTCTGTCAGAGCTTAGAGATAACAATAACCAGGTTGTTGCTATTTCCTCAAAGACAAATTTGCTTGCGTTAAATGCATCCATAGAGGCAGCTCGTGCAGGTGAGGCAGGTAGAGGCTTCGCAGTAGTTGCAACAGAGATTAATGACCTTGCTAAGAGCTCAAGAGATACAGTTGAAAGCTCTAATCAGGGACAGGAGAAGATTGAAAAAGCTATGCGTGCTATTAATTCAGAGGCTAATCATCTCCTTGAGGTTGTTGCCAAGGTTTGTGATAGAACTCAGAATCTGGCAGCTTCCACAGAGGAAATTGCAGCTTCATCTACAAATGTTATGGACATTTCCAACAATATTAAGCAGATGATGGATGAGCTTGTAGCCGGAGTATAACACAAAATGTAATTTGAATCGTTTACTCTGCACATGGTTATTAAAAAATCATATAAAAGGTAACCTTTAGGTAACTCATATAAGAGTTGAAAATGTTGTATAAATTTTGGATTTTAGGTATAATGTTTTTGGGTTACTCGAGTTAGAAAAAGGGAAGTAATTCTTCCCTTTTTTTATTATAAATAGGGGGAATTAATATGTTTGAGTTAATGATTACCATACACATACTGTCAATTTTTATGGTATTAAGCTCGCTTATAGTTATGTTTAGAGGAGAGGCTACATATGGTCAGAAGCTACTCAGCTACTTTATGATAGCTGAGCTGGTGCATAGCTTAGGATATTTGCTTGAGCTATTTTCAAAAACAATGGAAGAGGCCATGATAGCAGTCAAGTTTGAGTATTTAGGTTCATCTCTTGTTGCAATTTTTTATATGATGTTCATAAGGCACTATTGTGGTAGCAAGGAGAGAAGAGTTTTTGAGAGAATCCTCCTATTGATGGCTTTGGTTGGTGTAATAATGGTGTGGACATCACCTATGCATAAATTATTCTACAAGTCCATAGGCTTTAAGGTAGTGGATTTCAACTATCGTCTAGTGCTTGAATATGGACCATATTTTTACATCCACTGTCTTATAGCAGTTGTAATTCCTTGGGTGGTAGTGGCATGGACCCTGTTTGACAGTGTTAGAAAGGAAAAGGAGAAGAAAAAACGTAAGAATCTGCTTATAATTGTTGGAGGAAGCTTCATAGCCTTCTTTGTGTTTGTAATTTATACTCTAGGTTTCTTTAATAGCTACGATCCAACTCCTGTAACCATGGCAACTATGCTTTCTATAATGACCATATTTGTTTGGAATCGTAAGGATTATGACCTTACTAAGGCAGCGGCAAATAATGTGCTACAGGCTCTTAATGACGGTGTTATAACCTTAGATGAGCATTTTAAGGTGATTAGCTATAATCAAACGGCAGAGAAGGTGTTTCCGGACATAGCGAACTATCAAACGATAGGTGAGATATCGGAGTTTCCGCTTCAGGTTTTGGTTGAGGAGGACAAGAATGAATTTATAGTTGATGGAAGAAACTATGAGGGACATATTAACAGACTTAGAGATGTGGACGGAGATGTCCGTGGTTATACAATATTATTTACCGATGTTACAGATGTAGTTGAACACATTAAGAGCATTAATCTTATGAGAGAAAAGGCGGAGGATGCAAATCGCGCCAAGAGTCAATTTCTTGCAAATATGTCTCATGAGATTAGAACTCCGATGAATGCCATAGTTGGTTTAAGTGAGCTTATTATCGAGGAGAGTCGTGGTAGAAAGATGTACGACTATGCTTGCGATATAAAGTCTGCAGCCCTGAACCTCCTGGGTATAATTAATGATATTCTTGACCTGTCTAAGGTTGAGGCAGGTAAGATGGAGATGGTTAATGATGATTATTATGTACAGATTCTGGTTCAGGATACTGTTAATATGATAAAGCTGGCTGCAGCACAAAAGGGTCTTAAGGTAAATGTGGATTTGGCACAGGATATGCCGTATCAGCTAAATGGTGATGAGGGAAGAATAAGACAGGTGCTTATTAATATTCTCAATAACGCCATAAAATTCACCAGACAGGGTTCAGTAAGCATGAGAGTATCCGGAGCGTATATGGATGATGAGAGCTACAAAATGTGCTTTGAAATTCAAGATACCGGAATTGGTATTAAGGAAGAGGATATGGAGCACATATATGAGTCATTCCAGCAGCTGGATATGAATATTAACCGTAAGGTGGAGGGCACAGGACTTGGTCTTGCCATTACGAAAAATCTGGTTCAGCTTATGGACGGTGATATTCAGGTTGAAAGTGAGTATGGCAAGGGTACGACCTTTAGAATCACCATTGTGCAGAAGGTTGTAACCAAGGAGACTATTAAGGATAATCAGATTACCAGAGAGACTCTAAAGCAGGCAGATATGAGAATGTTTGTGTGTGAGGGCTTCAAAGTCCTTGTTGTAGATGATAACATCATTAACCGTAAGGTTGTGGTTAAGATGATGGAGGAATATGGATTTGATATTCACGAGGCCGATTCGGGTAAGAAGGCCATAGAGCTTGCCGGGGAGAATCAGTACGATATGATTCTTATGGACCACATGATGCCTGAGATGGATGGTATAGAGGCAACAGGTATTATAAGAGCAGAAAGCCCATTGAATAGGAATACTATAGTAATAGCATTAACTGCAAATGCCATAGCAGGTGCAAAGGAAATGTACCTTTCAAATGGTTTCCAGGACTTCCTCGCAAAGCCATTTGAGAGAGTCCAGCTTCATGAATTATTAGGCAAATGGATTGCTAGCTCCAGGAAGAAGTACTCTGCTGATTTGGTTCAGCAGGACAAGGTATCTGAGGATGAGATGGCCGAAATATTTATGGAAGGAATTAATCTTAGAGATGCTGTTAAGAAGAATGATGGTGATTTAAATAGTTATCTTGATCTTATTAATGCATTCTATGTTGATGGCAGTATAAAGGTTTCTCATTTAGAGAAGCTGCTTAAAGAGGGAGATTATAAGAACTACGGTATAGAGGCTCATGCGCTGAAAAGCTCAGCGGCCAATATCGGAGCTGATAGACTTTCGGATACAGCCAAGTCTCATGAAATGGCAATAAATGATGAAAAATTTGATTATGTGACAGAATACCACAATGAGCTTATAGTATCATATAAGAAGATACTTGGTGAAATTGAAAAGGTACTTAAAAAGAAAAAGTATGGAGAGTTTAAAAATACTGATGCACAATAACAGGACATATTTTTCTTTGACATACAAAATATGTAGTGCTATTATATTTCAGTAAAGTGTTAAAAGCTTTGTCCTTTGGGAGGGGACTGGCTGTTAACACAAGAATGCTGATTATATAGGAGGATATGACATGAAGACTAGAGTTGGAATTTTGGGCTACGGTAACCTAGGAAGAGGTATTGAGTGCTCATTAAAGCAGAATGATGATATGGAGCTGGTTGCAGTATTTACCAGAAGAAATCCTGACACTGTTAAGATTTTAACACCGGGAGTTAAGGTATACCATGTTGATGAAGCACCTAAGATGAAGGATGATATAGATGTAATGATTCTCTGTGGAGGTAGTGCAACAGACCTTCCAGAGCAGACTAAGGAATATGCAAAGTATTTTACAGTTGTGGATAGCTTTGACACACATGCAAAGATTCCAGAGCATTTTGATAATGTTGATAAGGCCGCTTCAGATAATGGAAATGTAGCTGTTATCTCAGCAGGCTGGGATCCGGGAATGTTTTCCATTAACAGATTGTATGGCAATGCCATATTACCACAGGGAAAGGACTATACCTTCTGGGGTAAGGGCGTAAGCCAGGGACATTCGGACGCAATTAGAAGAGTTGAGGGTGTTGCTAATGGCAAGCAGTACACAGTACCTATAGATGCAGCATTAGATGCAGTTAGAAGTGGTTCTAATCCAGAGCTTACAACTAGAGAAAAGCATCTTAGAGAGTGCTTTGTAGTTGCTGAGGAGGGAGCTGACTTAGAAAGAATAGAGGCAGAGATTAAGAATATGCCGAACTATTTTGCAGATTATGACACAACCGTTACATTCATTACTGAGGAGGAGCTTCAGAGAGACCACGCTGGAATTCCACATGGCGGATTTGTAATTAGAAGTGGTAAGACAGGCTGGAGTGGTGAGAATACTCATATCATAGAATATAGCTTAAAGCTTGATTCTAATCCGGAATTCACTGCTTCAGTTATTGTTGCCTGCGCAAGAGCTGCAGTTCGTATGAAGAAGGAGGGTATGAAGGGTTGTAAGACAATCTTTGATATTCCACCAGCATACCTTAGTGCAGTAGATGGTGCCCAGCTGAGAAAGAATTTGCTGTAAATAAAACTAAGTAAACCGAGGAAATGATATGCCCCCTGTCTGTTTGACAGGGGGCATATCATTTCCTCGGTTTGTTATTGTTTATTATTCTGATTTGAAGTGGAACTACCTTGTGGCGGGTATTTGAGGGTAAAAAAAGTGCAGAAATACCCAAATAGGAAGCATGTGGAGTGCCTGGCGGGTATTAGAGCTAGGGATTTTGTAGAAATACCCATATGAGGTCGAGAAACCACCTGTGGCGGGTATTGGTGCTAGGGATTTTGCAGAAAAACCCAAATTAGGAAGAAACAGAGTCCGTGGCGGGTATTAGAGCTAGGAGTTTTGCAGAAATACCCATATGAGGGCAATAAACTACCTGTGGAGGGTATTAGAGCTAGGGATTTTGCAGAAATACCCATATGAGGTCGAGAATCTACCTGTGGAGGGTATTAGAGAGGGAAAATATTACAAAATACCCGGGCAAAGCAAAGAAAAGCAAAGAAAGCAAAGAAAGCAAAGAAAGCAAAAAAAAGAGACAATGCGTGATTGTCTCAAAAGATTATTTCAACTATAGTATCGTTCCGCCGCCTACTACCTTGTCGTCATCATATAGTACTACTGCCTGACCCTTGGTGATGGCACGCTGGGGTTCATCAAAGACTACCTTTATGGTGTCAGCATCTAACTGGGTTACGGTAGCCCACTGTTCTGTTGCATTATATCTTGGTCTTGCCTTACATCTTAGCTCTCCCTTTATCTCAGGGATAGATATAAGGTTTATATTGTTGGCAATAAGCTCTCTAGAGAATAAATCCTCGTTATATCCTAAAATCACTGTATTATTTATAGGGTCAACCTTTACCACATACATGGACTGCTTAAGAGAAAGTCCCAGTCCTCGTCTTTGACCGATGGTATATCTAATGATTCCCTTGTGCCGGCCTAGCACATTACCTTCCATATCTAGGAAGTCTCCTTCAGGATAGTTTTTGCCAGTGTATTGTTCAATAAAGTCGGCATATTTTCCGTTTACTACAAAGCAGATATCCTGACTATCGTGTTTATTGGCGTTGATGAAATTCTGACTTGCTGCCAGATTACGAACGCTGTCCTTTGACATATCACCTAGAGGAAATAGTGTGTGTGATAGCTGCTCCTGAGTCATGGAATAAAGCACATAGCTTTGGTCCTTAGAAGGGTCTGCGGCCTTTTTTAGCTCAAATCTGCCAGTGCCTTCATTGTACTGAATAATGGAGTAGTGGCCTGTAACCACATACTCATAGCCTAGTTCCTTTGCCTTGTTCCATAGGTGCTGGAATTTTAGATGTCTATTGCACTCGATGCATGGGTTAGGTGTCATGCCATTTTCATAGCAGTTTACAAATCTGTCCACAACCTTCTCCTTGAAATTCTCAGAGAAGTTCAGAACATAAAAGGGTATATCAAGGGCAGTTGCAACTCGCCTTGCATCCTCCACATCATCTATGGAACAGCAGCTGTGTTCCTTGGATAGACCAATATCTTCATTTTGAAAAAGCTTCATGGTAGCTCCTATACAGTCGTAGCCCTTTTCCTTCATAAGGTAGGCTGCAACACTGGAGTCCACTCCGCCACTCATGGCGATTAGTGCTTTGTTAGACATAGTGTTAGTTCTCCTTTTTAGCCTAATTCAAGCATTTTATCAATACAAGCTTTGGCCTTAGCTATAGTGTCATTGTCTAATGTTATTTCTTTGCCTGTTCCGTCAATTAATGTCTGATATAAATCCACAAGAGTTGTTGCCTTCATATCATTGCACAAAAGTCTGGATGAAAGCTGGTAGAATTTCTTGTCTGGACAGTCGCATGCAAGATGCTCCGCAATGCTTATCTCGGTTCCTATGATAAATTCCTTAGCCTCAGCTTCCTGGGCAAATTTCATAATAGCAGTTGTAGAACCAACAAAATCGGCCTGTTCTACAACCTCTGGCTTACACTCTGGATGAACTAAGAATAGTGCATTAGGGTGAAGCTTTTTTGCATCTATAACATCTTCGGCGGTCATAGCGGCGTGAACCGGACAGCCACCGTTAAGTAGAATAATATTCTTCTCCGGAACCTTAGCTGCCACATAGCTGCCTAGATTGATATCAGGTATAAATAGTATATCCTTATTAGGTAATTCCTTTACAATCTTAACCGCTGAAGCGGAGGTTACACAAACATCGCAAATGCATTTTAAAGCGGCAGTAGTGTTAATATAGGCCACCACAGTCGAGCCAGGATGCTGAGCCTTGATCTGTTCAATATATTCAGGACTCATCTGCTCTGCCATAGGACAGCCTGCAGTAATATTAGGCATAAGCACAGTTTTCTCAGGGGAGAGAATCTTAACAGTTTCTGCCATAAAGCGAACGCCACACATAATAACAGTTTGGGCATCTACCTTGGTAGCCATCTGACTTAGCTGAAATGAATCTCCTACGAAGTCAGCCACCTCCACAATTGGTCTTGACTGATAGCTGTGCGCTAATATGCAGATATTCTTTTCCCTTTTCAATCTTATAATCTCATCTTGAAGTTCTCTTGTATTCATATATTTCTCCTATTAATTTATATAAATAGTCATCCTTAGCTAACCTTAGAATGACCTACATCAGTTACGATTTTATAGCCAATTGCTTCCACACAAGCCTTTAATATGTCTAAGCTTTCAGCCGCCTCAGCTCCTGTTGCAAGCTTATTGTCGTAGAGGGTGTATTTTTCTCTGACAGTAGCAGGTGACAGGTTAGGCATAATAACATTTGCCCCTGCCTTAAGGGCTAATTCTCTTCCTTCAGGATGTAGGGTACCTAGTGCGGTTGTGGCTGGAATAAGAGCCTTAGGATGACTTAGACGAAGAATGGAAATAAGCTTTAAAGTTAGCTCTAAGCTTCCATTTTCCCTATCATTAAAAGGTGTATCCTTATGAGTGATAAATGGTCCGATGCCTATCATATGTGGCTTAAGCCTGCCTAAGAAAAAAATGTCCTCCACCAAATTATCTACGGTCTGATAGGGGGAGCCAACCATAAAACCGGAGCCTACCTGAAAGCCTATATCCTTTAGGTTGTACAGGCAATTCATTCTATTATTAAGACTCATACCCTCTGGGTGAAGCGTCCTATAATGCTCCTCACAGGCGGTTTCATGTCTAAGTAAATATCTATCTGCTCCAGCTTTAAAAAAAGCTTCATAATCCGCTTTAGACCATTCACCAATGGAAAGGGTTAGTGCACAGTGGGGATAATTTTCTTTAATGGATGAAACTATGCTACATATCTTGTCTCGGGTGAAAAAACCATCCTCACCACCCTGTAATACAAAGGTTCTAAAGCCTAGCTTATAGCCCTGGTGGCAGCAATTTAAAATATCCTCAGGTGATAATCTGTAGCGAACTGCATTAGAATTGTCTCTTCTTATGCCACAGTAGTAGCAGTTGTTTCTACAGTAATTAGTGAACTCAATAAGCCCACGAATATACACATCTGTGCCATAATTCTCCCTTCGAACGGAGTCTGCTCTTTTGGAGAGAAGCTCTATAATATATGGATCCTTACAATTAAGAAGGTTGCTTAGCTCATGCTTGTACACAGGAGTGCCCTGATACAGATGTTCAATTGTTGTAGTTGGGTCCTGGAACATGCTACCTCCTAAAAATATATATTCGGGCATATTGTATCATATAAAAAAGGAACTGTGCAACAGTTCCTTTTTTATATGATATATTATTTTGCATCTCTAAGGTGCTTTGTTATAAATACAATAAAATCATTCCTTGGTATAGGTTTGGAGAAGTAGTAGCCCTGAATGTATTCGCACTCCATATCTGAGAAGCGGGATACAAGCTGTTCGGTTTCAATACCCTCTGCTACAATTTCCATCTCCATGTCCTTAATCATCTTAACTGTATTCTCAAGGACAATGGATAGCTTAGGATTCTCCTCGTGATTAACAAAGGTTCTGTCCAGCTTAACTATCTTAAGTGGAAGGGTGGCAACTCTCTGCATATTTGAGTAGCCTGTTCCAAAGTCATCTAATGAGAAGCTAACACCTGCCTCGGTAAGCTCGTGAAGATTCTTAAGCATTACACTGTGGAGATTAGATGTTGCAGTTTCTGTAATTTCAAGATTAATCTTATCAGGGGAAACCTTGTATTTGTTCAAAATATCAAGAACCTGCTTTGCCAAACCGTGGTGCATACATTGTGCAACTGACAGGTTAATCTCTATGTAATCAATGTTAAGCTTAGGGAAGTCTGAGCTGGCAATAAAATCACAAACCTCCTCTAATACATAAGCTCCTATTCTATGAATGGCACCGCTTTTTTCTGCCGCCGGTATGAAAACATCTGGTGGAATAAAACCATAGGTATCATCCTTAAGTCTAAGCAAAGCCTCTGCAGAATTAAAGCGGTTCTCCTTTGTGGAGTAAATTGGCTGATAATAAACCTGGAACTTATGGTTTGTAATAGCGTTCTCTAGAATACTGTCAAGCTTGTTGAACAAATCGTATCTCTCCTGTGAAAACAGGTCTCTGGCCAGAAGAACATTTCCGGAGTATTCGATGTCCTCTGTAAATCTGTCACCGAAGTGCATTAAAATCTCATAGTCATCCACATCATAAGGACATCTGGTGATACATACATAGCTTATAAGATTAAGATTAATATGGTTAACATCAATATTCTTCTGCAGTGATGAATTAATAAGCTCCGCAATTTCGGCACTTCTCTCACGCATATCCTCATCAATGGTCAGTCTAAACTTACCCTTGCCAAGGTAATATAAATCCGAGTTAAGCTTAGAGATTTTGTTAAGAGCTTTAAGCTTATTTGCAACCTCCTTGAGAAGATCGTTGGCGGCGTCAAAGCCAATAATATCTCTAACTGAGTGGAAGTTTGCTACATTAATCATAATGATGTCGAAAACCTTCTCATTGTAGAAGTTTCTCTTAATATCAATACTGTAGGCTGTGGAATTCTGCAGACCTGTGATAAGGTCTATGTTTTCCTCCGGCTTTTGAACAATCATAGATATAAATAGAAGTCCTATAGTTGTGGCAAACATCTCTATGACTATATCCGGCTGTGCCATCTGGACAAATGTAGCGGCAAAAACCAGCATAAAGACAGACATAAGTGCCCAGAAATGACTTCGTCTAAATATCTTTCGGTTAGCCCATATAAAGAACATTCCATAAACAGCATAGGCGAAGCCTGCTATGTATAGACATGGGAAGAGCTGTCCTCTGGTATAATGACCCTCCGCATTCATATAAAATACCTTATGAGTAAAGAAATTGGATATAAGCAGTACAGTTACGATTATCATAGGAAGAGGAAGGAAAAGCTTATGAAGTATGCTCCTCTTAAGCCTATGCCATATATCTGCCAGTGAAACAATGTAGCAAATGTATATTACAACCATTAAGCTATGGAAGAATAGATAAAGGGAATGAGAGATGTACTTCAAGGTTAAGGAGTCATCTGCATATACATCCAGTACTATACTCCATGAATCAAAAACTGTAGTTAAAAAAGCACAACCTAAAGTGGCAAGAAAAATCCTGTTTTCCTTACCATGTATCATTCGTCTTGTTATGGTGGTTGACAAAAGCACAAACATAACAAGAAATGCAGAAAAATCAAATGCAAGTAATTTTTCCATACAATATACCCTGAAACTATCCTTTCTTAAATCTACACACATATATATTATGTCATATTTTGTCATATAATGCAATTGATTTTGGGAATTTTTGTAATCGGTTTCATAAAATAGTGCCAATGAAAAATATTATCAATAAATATGCTTGAAAAAAACCATATTAGAGGTATATCATAATAGCATATGTAATTAAAAGGAACTGGTGATTTTGATGACAAAATATAATGTAACAGGAATGAGCTGTGCTGCCTGCAGTGCCAGAGTGGAGAAGGCGGTCGGCAATGTAGCCGGCGTGGATAGTGTAAGTGTAAGCTTGCTAACAAACTCTATGATGGTGGAGGGAATGGCAGCAACGCAGGATATAATTAAAGCAGTGACAGATGCAGGCTATGAGGCGGCTGTGGCTGGAGAGGGGATTAATGAGAATCTTAGTGATATTGAAGGTATGGAGGAGGCTTTAAAGGACAGGGAAACTCCCGTGCTTAGAAGGCGATTTATTGCTTCTATTATATTGCTTATACCTTTGATGTATGTGTCTATGGGGCATATGATGTGGGACTGGCCGTTACCTGATGTATTGGCTGATAACTGTATCGCTTTGGGTTTGATACAGCTACTTATTTCGGCTACCATAATGATAATTAATCAGAAGTTTTTTGTGAATGGAGTAAGAGGCGTCTTGCATAAGGCTCCAAATATGGACACCTTGGTGGCACTGGGTTCAGGGGTATCCTTTATCTACAGTGTGTATGGTTTATTTGCCATGAGCCACTATGTGGTTGCAGGTAATGGTGATATAGCCATGGGATACATGCATGATTTGTATTTTGAATCCGCAGCTATGATACTTGTGCTTATAACTCTAGGTAAAATGCTGGAAGCACATTCAAAGGGCAAGACTACAGATGCAATTAAGAGTCTTATGAGCTTAGCTCCAAAGGTTGCTACAGTAATTAGAGATGAAAAGGAAGTGGAGCTTCCTATAGAGCAGGTAAGGATAGCGGATATATTTGTGGTTAGACCAGGGGAGAGTATCCCCGTGGACGGCGTTGTTGTAGAAGGCAGCAGTGCAGTGGACGAGTCCGCACTTACGGGAGAGAGTATTCCTGTGGACAAGTGTGAGGGTGATGAGGTATATGCAGCAACTATTAACCAATCTGGCTTTATTATATGTAGAGCCACAAAGGTGGGGCAGGATACAACCCTTTCACAGATAATCCAGATGGTAAGCGATGCTGCAGCCACTAAGGCACCTATTGCAAAGCTTGCAGACAAGGTGTCGGGAGTATTTGTTCCTATAGTAATAGGAATTGCTGTGATTGCATTTCTTATATGGTTAGCTGTAGGGGCTGACTTTGGATTTGCTCTTGCAAGGGGCATATCAGTCTTAGTAATCAGCTGCCCGTGTGCCTTAGGTTTGGCTACACCTGTGGCTATAATGGTGGGCAACGGTATGGGTGCTAGGCATGGTATCTTATATAAAACTGCTACCTCCCTAGAGGAGACAGGCAAGGCAAATGTAGTTGCACTTGATAAAACGGGAACTATAACCATGGGCAAGCCTCAGGTTACAAATATTGTTACTGCCGCCGGTGTACAAGAGGAGGAGCTACTTAAGTTGGCATTAAGCTTGGAGCTGAAGAGTGAGCATCCATTGGCAAGGGCCGTGGTAGAGTATTGTGAAGCTATAAGCGAAGGTATGGGTGCCAAAATAGTACCCCTTGATGTGGAGGAGTTTGAGGCACTTCCTGGCAATGGCCTAAGAGCTATGTATGAGGGTGTAGAGCTTTATGGTGGAAATTATGAGTATGTGAATTCTAAGGCGATGATTTCGTCACAGCTAATGCTAGTAGCTCAATCACTGTCTACGGAAGGAAAAACACCGCTATATTTTAGCTGCGGAGATAGTAGCCTAGGACTTATTGCAGTGGCGGATGTTATCAAGGATGACAGTAAGGAAGCTGTAAGAGAGCTTCAAAATATGGGAATACATGTGGTTATGCTTACCGGGGACAATGAGGTTACAGCCCAAGCCATAGGGAGACAGGTAGGGGTTGATCAGGTTGTGGCAGGTGTTCTTCCAGAGGGCAAGGAGCAGATTGTTAGACAGCTAATGGGAGATAAGCGCAACAAGGTAATTATGGTAGGTGACGGAATTAATGATGCACCGGCGCTGACCAGAGCAGATATAGGAATTGCCGTAGGAGCAGGAACAGATATTGCTATAGATGCGGCAGACATTGTTCTGATGAAAAACAGCATCAAGGATGTGGCGGCGGCCATAAGACTTAGTCGTCAGGTGCTTAAGAACATAAAGGAGAACTTGTTTTGGGCATTTATATATAATATTATTGGAATACCTGTGGCAGCAGGTGCATTGTACCATTTGACAGGAATATTACTTAATCCTATGATAGGTGCGGCAGCCATGAGCTTGTCCAGCTTCTGTGTTGTGACAAATGCACTTAGACTTAATATGTTTAAGGTTCATAGCAACCAAAGGGATAAGAAGCTGCCTGAAGACAAAATGTATGTGCCTGCCTTAGAAGAAGCTGATGAAGAGCCAGAGACTATGTTTGAGGTAGAGGCTGAGGTTATGACTGATGATGTGGATGGAGCTGAGACTATGGCTGGCGCTGTTGAAGGAATTGAGACTGAGGCTATGACTGATGCAGAGACGAATTCGGAACCTGCGGAAGGTCTAGGTTCGGAGTATGTGGATGAAATTGAGGCTGAGGCTATGACTGATGCAGAGACGATTTCGGAGCTTGGGGAAGGACCTGGTTCGGGGTATGTGGATGAATATAACGAAGAAAGAATAAATGAAAAAGGAGAGAACATTATGGAAAAGATAATGAAAATTGAGGGTATGATGTGTGGTCACTGTGAGGCAAGAGTGAAGAAAACCTTAGAGGCCTTAGTACAGGTGGATGAGGCAATTGTAAGTCATGAGAAGGGAGAGGCAATTGTTAAGCTTAATGCAGAGATAAGTGCTGAAGAGCTTACTAAGGTAGTTGAGGATCAGGACTACAAGGTACTATCTGTAAACTAGAGTAAAATAGTTTGTTAAGGAAACTAAACAGGCAGGAATTACATCCTGCCTGTTTTTTTGTGCTGATTTTGGTGTTAATGAGCCAGTAGGTGGCTTGGTTGTGTGATAACCCATTTGGCGAATTGTATATTATTAAGCAAGCTGGGATGGGTATATGAGCAAGGAAACTCTCTAAAATACCCGCGGAAGCCAGAAAAGCAAGCTGGCGTGGGTATTTGAGCAAGGAAGTTCTCTGAAAAACCCGGGAAAGCCAGAAAATCAAGCTGTCGTGGGTATTTGAGCAAGGAAGTTCTCTGAAAAACCCGGGAAAGCCAGAAAATCAAGCTGTCGTGGGTATTTGGCTTAGGAAGTTCTCTGAAAAACCCGGGAGTGAAGAAAAGCAAGCTGGCGCGGGTATTTGGCTTAGGAAACTCTCTGAAAAACCCGGGAAAGCCAGAAAATCAAGCTGGCGCGGGTATTTGGCTTAGGAAGTTCTCTGAATAACCCGGGAAAGCCAGAAAAGCAAGCTGGCGTGGGTATATGAGCAAGGAAACTCTCTGAAAAACCCGAGAGGTGAAGAAAAGCAAGCTGGCGTGGGTATATGAGCAAGGAAACTCTCAGAAAAACCCGGGGAGTGAAGAAAAGCAAGCTGTTGTGGGTATATGAGCAAGGAAACTCTCAGAAAAACCCGGGGAGTAAAAAAGTAGGATAGAAAGAATTGAGTATGATAATCATAAAATCAGAAAACCAGAGTGCAATTGTACAAAATGCACAAAGCCTTTTGTTGAAAACTAATAAAATTCGACAAGATGCGAATAAAATCTCCACAAGTAATTGACATATCCTAGTTAAATGCTATAATGAAAACAGAGCCTGAAACGGGTTTCAAGGCAAAAGGCACAATATTTGAAGAAAATTGTGGAAATCAGCCAAGAAACTTGTGGTACGGAGGATAAAAGCTTGATTGATTATGAGTCAAGACAGGGGTGAGTAGCTTGATATTGGCTTAATGTAGAAAGGGGGTTACATATGGCTAGTATTAGGGATGTTGCAAGAATTGCGAAGGTATCTCCTGCGACGGTATCAAGGGTTATGAACGGTACTGCAAATGTTGATGAGGACAAGAGAAAAAGAGTAATGGAGGCTATCGATGAAACCGGTTTCGTACCTAACGAGGTAGCAAGGTCTCTTTTTAAGAAATCAGCCAGGCTGATAGGTCTGATTCTACCAAGTATAGAGAATCCGTTCTTTGCACAATTAGCAGGTGCCATAGAGAGAAAGGCAGACAAGCATGGATACAGATTGGTACTCTGTAATACAGGTTCGAGTGTGGAAAAGGAAAAGGCGGCAATGCAGATGCTTATATCCATGAACGCAGATGGAATTATCCTTACCACAAGTAATGACGAGATTAGAGAGTACACATCAAAATGTAACATACCGGTGATAGTAACAGACAGAAGCTTTAACGGAAGTGACTCATTAAAGTATGTTCACTGTAATCACTATCAGGGTGGAAGGATGGCAGCAGAGCACCTTATAAGCTGTGGCTGCAAAAGCATAGTGTGCATAAAGGGACCACAGGAAATATCCAGTGCAAAGGACAGATACCTAGGCTATCGGGATGTTTGTCAGGAGAAGGGAATTAGGGAGCAGACCATTGAGTGTGCGTACGACTTTGACAAGGGCATGAGAGTGACAGAGGAGCTTCTTGAAAAATATAAGGATGTGGATGGAATAATAGCCTGCAATGACATGGTTGCCATATCAGCCTACAAAATCCTGATAAGAAACAATATAGATGTTCCAGGGCAGGTAAAACTAATTGGATTTGACGACATCGCACTTTCAAAGCTTATGACTCCTGCACTTACAACCATAAGCCAGCCCGTTGAGGAAATAGGCGCTAAGGCGGCAGAGCTAATCATCATGAAGGATGATAATGCAAAGCAGGAGTACATATATGAAGCTAAGCTGGTGGAGAGAGAAACCACTAGATAATAATAAGATCCTTATAATATTTTTATATATTTCTAAGAAAACTCCTCAGATAAGATTTTTGCAAGAAATCTTTGGAAGGAGTTTTCTAGGAAACAACTTGAAACGGGTTTCACGAAGTTCGTTTTTAAACTATCTTAAAATATAAAAAAGTGTACATAATTCAGGTTGATCACCTGATGTATAAGATAAATGTGAAGTGATGAATAAAAGGAGGGTATTTAGCATGAAAAAAGCAGGAATCTTGAACAGCGACATATCAAGAGTTCTCTCTTACATGGGTCACACAGATACCATCTGTATAGGGGATTGTGGATTACCTATACCGGATGAGGTGGAGAGAATTGATTTGGCGCTTATGTTCGGAGTTCCAACCTTTATGGATACTTTAAAGGTTGTGAAGGAAGACATGAAGATTGAGAAAATTGTTCTGGCTACTGAGATTAAGGAGCAGAACAAACAGGTTCTTAAGGAGATTGAAGAGCTATTTGCGGGCGAAGGTATTGAGGTAGAATATGTACCTCATACAGAGCTTAAAGCACAGACTAAGAAATGTAAGGCGGTTATTAGAACTGGAGAGACTACTCCATACGCCAATGTTATTTTACAGAGCGGATGTATATTCGCATAAAGAGGAAAGGAGGCATACAAGATGAATATTGAGATGAAGGGCATCAACAAATCCTTCGGAAGTAATCAGGTACTTAAGGATGCCGGCTTCCTCTTAAAGGATGGTGAGGTTCATGCACTTATGGGCGAAAATGGTGCAGGAAAATCAACCTTGATGAAGATTTTAACAGGAGTTTACACAAAAGATAGTGGAACCGTTATCGTAGACGGTGAGGAGGTATCCTACAAGACTCCACAGGAGGCTGAAAAGGCTGGAATTGTATTTATATATCAGGAGTTGAATGTACTCTTTGACCTTACTGTAGTAGAGAACTTATTCATGGGTAAGGAAATCACCAAGAAGTTTGGCGTGTGCGACATGAAGGCTATGAAGGCCAAGGCAAAAGAGGTTATGGATAAGGTTGGAGTGAATATTCCGGTAGACGCAGTTATGAGCGACCTTTCCGTAGGACAGCAGCAGATGGTGGAAATTTGTAAGGCACTTATGGTGGATGCGAAGGTAATTATCATGGATGAGCCTACAGCAGCTCTTACTGAGAGTGAGACTGAGGGACTTTTCAAGGTTATCAATTCACTTAGAGAAAAGGGTGTATCCATCGTATACATTTCCCATAGAATGGAAGAAATATTCGCACTTTGTGATAGAATAACAATTCTTAGAGATGGTCAGTATATCGATACTAAAGAGATTAAGGACCTTACTATGGATGATGTAGTTCAGATGATGATCGGTCGTGAAATCGGTGAGCGTTTCCCATCAAGAGATGTAGAAATCGGAGGAGAGGTGCTTAGAGTTGAAGGACTTTCAAGCGGCAAGCTTTTCCACGATGTAAGCTTCAGCGTTAAGGCGGGAGAGGTTCTTGGAGTTGCAGGACTTATGGGTGCAGGAAGAACTGAGATTATGCAGGCAATCTTCGGAAACCTTAAAAAGGACAGCGGTAAGATTTTCATTGACGGTGAAGAGGTAATAATTAAGAATCCTAGACAGGCTATAGCAGCAGGTATTGGATTCATAACAGAAGATAGAAAGACAGAGGGACTCCTCCTAGAGAAGAGTATAGCTGAGAACATTGAGATAGCTAACCTTGACAGAGTGTCTAACCACAATGTGTTAAATAAGACTAAGCAGCAGGAGCTTGTTAAGAAGGGTATCGAGGACTTTAGAGTAAAGTGCTTCGGACCATGGCATGAGTGTAACAACCTATCAGGTGGTAATCAGCAGAAGGTGGTTTTAGCTAAATGGGTAGCTACAAATCCTAAGATACTTATCTTAGACGAGCCTACACGTGGTGTAGATATTGGAGCTAAGAAGGAAATCTATAATGTAATCAATGATTTGGCAGCTAAGGGAGTTGCAGTAATAATGGTTTCATCAGAGCTTCCAGAGGTTCTCGGAATGAGTGATAGAATCATGGTAGTTCGTGAAGGTGAAGTAAGAGGAATCCTGGATGGCGCCACTGCTGACCAGGCGAAGATTATGACATTAGCGACAGGAGGTAGTTTATAATGGAGAAGAGCAAAAAGAGTATTGGCGCCATAATAGGTGAAAATGGTGCATATATAGCGTTAGTATTATTAGTAATTGTAATTAGTGTTATCAGCCCAGAGTTTAGAACAGCTGACAACTTCTTAAATCTTTTAAGACAGGCATCCTTTAACGGACTTATCGCATTTGGTATGACATGTGTAATCCTTTCAGATGGTATCGACCTTTCAGTAGGCTCAACATATGCACTTAGTGCAATCATCTGTGCGGAGATGCTTGTAAATGGAGTTAATCCGGTAGCAGCAGTTATCGTATCACTTATCCTTGGTGTAGCACTTGGTGTAGTAAGTGGTGTGCTTGTAACAATCGGAAGACTTCAGCCATTCATCGCAACACTTATAACTATGACAGCATACAGAGGTCTTGCAAAGATTATTACAAATGCAATGCCTATTTCAAGACTTGCAGATAGCTGTGAGTCAGAGGGTGGAGCATTCTTCTTCAAGACACTTGGTAAGGGTAACTTAGAGTTTGGACCAGCGGATAATCCTTGGTTTGCAATTCCAATCCCTGTAATTATATTTGTACTTGCACTTGTAATCTTCTACTTTATTCTTACTAAGACTACATTTGGTAGAAGAATCTACGCTACAGGTTCTAATGCAAAGTGTGCAAAGCTTGTAGGTGTTAATGTAACTAAGACAAAGATTTCAGTATACGCAATCTCAGGCTTTATGTCTGCTCTTGCAGGTATCATGATGATTTCAAGACTTGATTCAGCTCAGCCAACTATGGGTTCAGGCTTCGAGCTTGACGCCATCGCAGCAGTTGCACTTGGTGGAACAAGTATGAGCGGTGGTCGTGGTAGAATCATGGGAACCTTTGCCGGTGTACTTATCATTGCAGTACTTAACAATGGTTTGAACATTTTAGGTATCTCATCCTACTATCAGGAAGTTATCAAGGCAATCGTTATCCTTGTAGCAGTATTATCAGACCGTAAGAGATAATTATAGGAGGTATAAAGCATGAAGAATATAAAGAAAATAGTTGCACTCATGTTATGCTTGGTAATGATGCTTAGCCTTTGTGCCTGCAGAATTACAATTGACGGTGAGAGCAATGCAAAGAAAAAGGTAACAAATGGAACTATCGGTTTATCAGTATCAACTCAGAATAACCCATTCTTCGTATCACTTGTAGAGGGTGCAAAGTCTGAGGCAGACAAGTTAGGCGTACAGCTTACAGTAGTAGATGCAGGCGATGATGCAACTAAGCAGGTTAGTGACATCGAGGATCTTGTATCTAAGGGAGTATCAGTACTTATAGTAAACCCAGTTGATTCAGATGCTGTATCAGGAGCAGTTCAGGCAGCTAAGAATCAGGGAATTAAGGTTATATCAGTAGATAGAGCAGTAAACGGAGTAGAGGTTGACTGTGAAATCGCATCAGACAATGTAGCAGGAGCAGAGCTTGCAACACAGTTTATCGTAGATACACTTGGCGAGGGTGCTGAGGTAGCAGAGCTTCAGGGTATCGCAGGAGCATCAGCAGCTATAGACAGAGGACAGGGCTTCCACAATATAGCGGATGCTAAGCTTACAGTAGTAGCTAGCCAGGTAGCAAACTTCGACAGAACTGAGGGTATGACAGTTATGGAGAATATCCTTCAGGCTAACCCTAATGTTAAGGGTGTATTTGCAGCAAATGATGAGATGGCACTTGGTGCAGTTGAGGCAATCTCAGGTGCAGGTAAGAATGTTGTAGTAGTAGGCTTTGATGCAACAGACGACGCATTAGCAGCAATCAGAGACGGAAGAATGGCAGCTACAATTGCACAGCAGCCAGAGCTTATCGGTTCTACTTCAGTGGCAAATGCAGTTAAGTTAATTAACGGCGAGACAATTGACGCTAAGATACCTGTAGAGGTAACACTTGTAACAATTGACAATGTAGATACATTTAACGCTAAGGCACCAGTTGAAATAGTTGGAAATGGTGGAATCGGTTTATCAGTATCAACTCAGAACAACCCATTCTTCGTAACACTTGTAGACGGTGCAAAGGCAAAGGCTGATGAGCTTGGAGTATCACTTACAGTAGTAGATGCAGGTGATGATGTAACTAAGCAGGTTAGTGATATTGAGGATCTTTGCTCAAAGGATATCAGTGTACTTATAGTAAACCCAGTTGATTCAGATGCAGTAGCAGGTGCTGTTGAGGCTGCTAAGGCTAAGGGAATCAGAGTAATCGCAGTAGATAGAGCAGTAAATGGTGTAGAGATTGACTGTCAGATAGCATCAGACAATGTACTTGGTGCACAGCTTGCAACAGAGTATATCGTTAATAAGCTAGGCGAGGGCGCAAAGGTAGCAGAGCTTCAGGGTACAGCAGGTGCTTCAGCAGCTATCGACAGAGGAACAGGCTTCCACAATGTAGCAGATTCAAAGCTTACAGTAGTAGCTAGCCAGGTGGCAAACTTCGATAGAACTGAAGGTATGACAGTTATGGAGAACATGCTTCAGGCAAATCCAGACATCCAGGGTGTATTTGCAGCAAACGACGAGATGGCACTTGGTGCACTTGAGGCAATCTCAGGAGCTGGTAAGGATATTGTAGTAGTAGGCTTTGATGCAACAGACGACGCTATTGCAGCAATTAAGGCAGGAAGAATGGATGCAACAATTGCACAGCAGCCAGACCTTATCGGTTCAACTTCTATAGAGTATGCAGTAAAGCTTATTAATGGAGAGGCTATTCCAGAGTCAGTTCCAGTAGAGGTAACACTTATTACTATTGATAATGCAGAGTAAATATAAATGTGCCAGGATGTAGTAGCCTGGAAGGGTTTCAAATCCTCTCCTTCCAGGTTGCTGACAGGCAACACAAGCATGGGATGCTAGGAGGCATAGAAGATATGAAGGTTTTAAATATAGGCTCCATGAACTTGGACCATGTATATAATGTAGACCACATCGTGCAGCCGGGAGAAACTCAGGCTACCGATGGAATGAATATATTCTTAGGTGGTAAAGGAATGAATCAGTCCATAGCACTTGCAAAGGCAGGGGCGGATGTTTACCACGGAGGAATGATAGGCAAGGACGGTCAGGCATTTCTTCAGGCCTGTGATGAGTACGGAGTTAATTCCAAGTACATCCAGAAGGTGGAGGGTAAGACTGGACATGCAATTATACAGATAGATAAGAGTGCGCAGAATTGTATATTACTTTACGGTGGAACTAATGAGAAGCTTACAGAGGAATATGTGGACAGCGTAATCGCTGATTTCGATGAGGGAGATATCCTTCTTCTTCAGAATGAGGTAAATCTTATCCCTTACATCGTAGATAAGGCTTACGAGAAGGGAATGCAGATTGCACTTAATCCATCACCATTTAATGAGAAGCTTTCAGCAGTGGATATGAGCAAGATAAGCTACTTCCTTATGAACGAGGTAGAGGGTGGACAGATTACAGGTCTTACAGAGCCAGATGACATAATTGCTAAGGTTGTAGAGCTTTATCCAAATGCTAAGATAGTTCTTACACTTGGTGGTGACGGAGCAATTTACGCAGACAAGGATGTAAGATATCACCAGCCAATATTTAAGGTTGAGGCGGTAGATACAACAGCTGCTGGAGATACATTTACAGGATATTTCTTAGCAGGAATAATCGATGGTATGGAGATTCCGGACATATTAAAGATGAGCGCAAAGGCTTCATCCATTGCAGTAACAAGAGAGGGTGCAGTTCCATCAATTCCTTATCGTAAGGAAGTTATGGAGGCACTTGGTTAGTGTAGGTACTATGGTCGTTTTGACCTGAGTATAGATAATTTAAATGGGTATATTAGGAGTGCCCTCTCAGTGGATGGGGAGGGCGTAAGCTCCAACTCCTGACTTGGGAGAATGTGTAAGAAGAAAGAAACAAAATAAATAGAAAGGAAGTAGGCGTAATGAAGTTTTTTATAGATACAGCTAATGTGGATGACATTAGAAAGGCTAATGAGATGGGTGTTATCTGTGGTGTTACTACAAATCCATCACTTATTGCAAAGGAAGGCAGAGATTTCAACGAGGTAATCAAGGAGATTACAACCATCGTAGATGGTCCAATCAGCGGAGAGGTTAAGGCTACAACTGTAGATGCAGAGGGTATGATTAAAGAAGGTAGAGAGATTGCAGCAATCCACCCTAATATGGTAGTTAAGATTCCTATGACAGTTGAAGGTCTTAAGGCAGTAAAGGTTCTTGCAGCAGAGGGTATTAAGACTAATGTAACTCTAATATTTACTGCAGCTCAGGCTCTTCTTGCAGCTAGAGCAGGTGCTACTTATGTTTCACCTTTCCTTGGAAGACTTGATGATATCTCAACTACAGGTATCGACCTTATTCAGGATATCGTAACTATATTTGAGAACTATCAGCTTGAGACAGAGATTATCTGTGCATCAGTTCGTAACCCAATTCATGTTACTGACTGTGCTATTGCAGGTGCTGATATTGCAACTGTTCCTTACTCAGTTATTGAGATGATGACTAAGCATCCGCTTACATCACAGGGTATCGAGAAGTTCCAGCAGGATTACCTCGCTGTTTTCGGAGAAGAGGCGTAGGAATTTCCGGGCTGTAGCCCATAGAATGATGTACATCTTCGAAGGCTTCATCCACAACAATGTTATATGTCCCGCTTCGTCGACGCGCTCGCGCTCGTTGTTCATGTAGCGGTACTAAGCTCTAAAACAAAAGGCTAGTAGGCTTGAAAATGCTTTTCAGCCTCCTAGCCTTTACTAGCCTAATCGCTAAGGACCGACATTCACAAATGGTCGACTGCGGGGACATATAAACATTTATGTTGTGGAATCAGCAAATGTAAGCGCTTACAATTTTTGTAAAAAAGGTATAGGCTTTTTTGAAAAGTTGTAGTATAATAAGCGATAGATGAAAAATTGGCTAAGTGAATGTTAGGAGATGGACGGAAGCTTAGCGGTAATTTAACGAAAGGACTATGGTAACGCTATGAACAAATTAGAGCTTCAGAAGAAGGCTGTAGAGGTTCGTAAGGGTATCGTTACTGCTGTGCACAGTGCAAAGGCAGGACACCCAGGCGGTTCTCTTTCAGCAGCAGATATTTTCACTTATCTCTATTTTGAGGAGATGAACATTGACCCAGCTAATCCAAAGGATGAAAACAGAGACAGATTCGTTCTCTCAAAGGGTCACACTGCACCGGGTCTTTACTCAGTGCTTGCTAATAGAGGTTATTTCCCAGTGGAGGATCTTAAGACTTTAAGACATACAGGTTCTTATCTTCAGGGTCATCCTGATATGAAGCACATCCCTGGTGTTGATATGTCATCAGGTTCTCTTGGTCAGGGTCTTTCAACTGCGGTTGGTATGGCTCTTGCAGCTAAGATGAGCGGCAAGGATTACCGCACTTACTGCTTATGTGGTGACGGTGAGATTCAGGAGGGTCAGATTTGGGAGGCAGCTATGTTCGCAGGACATAGAAAGCTTGACAATCTGGTAGTTATCGTGGATAACAACAACCTTCAGATTGATGGTTCGGTGGCAGATGTTTGCTCACCTTACCCTATTGATGAGAAGTTTAAGGCGTTTAATTTCCATGTTATTAATATTAATGGTAATGATTTTGATGAGATAGACAAGGCTTTTGCAGAGGCAAAGGCTACTAAGGATATGCCAACAGCTATTATTGCCCACACTATTAAGGGCAAGGATGTTTCATTTATGGAGAACAAGGCTGGCTGGCATGGAAAGGCTCCAAATGATGAGGAGTATGCTATCGCTATGGAGGACTTAAGAAAGGTAGGTGACGCATTATGTTAGGAGATATGATCGCAACTAGAGACAGCTACGGTAATGCGTTGGTGGAGCTTGGTAAGGAGCATGACAACCTTGTGGTTTTAGATGCAGACCTTGCAGAGGCTACCAAGACTATTAAGTTCAGAAATGCATTTCCAGACAGACACATTGACTGTGGTATTGCTGAGGCAAATATGATTGGTATTGCTGCTGGTATGTCAACAGCTGGTTTCGTTCCATTTGCAAGCTCTTTTGCTATGTTTGCAGCTGGTCGTGCTTTTGAGCAGGTTAGAAATGCTGTTGGTTATCCAAAGCTTAATGTTAAAATCGGCGCAACTCACGCAGGTATTTCTGTAGGTGAGGACGGCGCAACTCATCAGTGTAACGAGGATATCGCTCTTATGAGAACTATCCCTGGCATGGTTGTTATTAACCCTGCTGATGATGTTGAGGCTCGCGCAGCTGTTAAGGCAGCTTTCGAGTACTATGGTCCTTGCTACCTTCGTTTTGGTAGACTTGCAGTGCCAACCATCAATGATGAGGCTACCTACAAGTTCGAAATCGGCAAGGGTGTAGAATTAAGAAAGGGTACTGACCTTACCATCATCGCAACTGGTCTTCCTGTGTCAGAGTCTCTTAAGGCTGCTGAGATGCTTGAAGCAGATGGCATCAGCGCACAGGTTATTAATATTCACACTATCAAGCCTCTTGATGTGGACATCGTTATCGAGGCAGCTAAGTCTACTGGTAGAATCTTCACTGTTGAGGAACATTCTATCATCGGTGGTCTTGGAAGTGCAGTATCTGAGTGTGTAGCTGAGAATCATCCGGTTAAGGTTACAAGAATCGGTGTTAAGGATGTGTTCGGTGAGTCAGGTCCTGCAAAGGAGCTTCTTAAGAAGTACGAGCTTGATGCAGAGGGAATTTACAAGCAGATTAAGGCGGCGCTTTAGTTCCCTCGGAACTTTATAGAAGTATGATTGCTTACGGTCCCACAGGTGGTATGTATCTGTGGGGCCTTATTTTTTGAGGCACCAATATGGTGTGCACTCAATAATTGGTGCTCCAGGCATAAGAGTTTCTAAGACTTCGGATTTACACAGTGGTATGCTACCGCCACCGCGCCAAATTCGCCATCCGTGGCTCAGTTGGCGCTCGGTCTGACGTCCTGTCATCCCGTGGCTAGTTTTACTAAGCCGAAGTCAAGAAACTCTAAATGCCCTCCACAAGATTATTGAGTACACACCATAATTTAGGTGCCGTTTTATGTCTTTGACCCACAGATATACCACCTGTGGGGTAAGCAATCATATCATGCCTAAAGGCATGATGGTGGTAAGGTGTAGTGTGTTGGCCTTGAGGATTAAGGGCGTACTTCTTTGGTGAGGCCTTGGAGTAAAAGATGCTCAGGCCCCCGCAAGGGGCACCGCATCTTTTACTCGCCGTTGGCGGTTGACTGCACGGAAGGGGCAGGGGTAGGATTTTATTAATAAATGTCGATGTTGTTATAAGAATAAAAAAGATTTATAATTATTGAAGGAAAAGAATAAGAGATTATGGTATTGGAGGTATACAGTATGTTTGATGATTTTAATATAGATGAACTATCACCAATGGATATGTCATTTCCAATCAATTATTTCATAAATGGGGTAAAAGAAAAAATTAAGCAAGCTGAAATAGTAGCTGAGGATATTTACAAAAGTGTTGTTTCAGAAGCTTCTGTTGTTGCGCAATTAAAACAAGCTAATGAAAAAGGATTCAGGTTAGTGGTTGACGCTACAGAGAGTACATTAGAGGCAATTGATAGTGGTAAGATAAAACTTACAACTGAGAAATCTGGACAGACATTTGCGCAGATACGAAAAAAGAATGGACAGTATGGCTCAAAGTTGCCTATTAAGAGAGAAGATTTTGCAAAGGGAATAGATCCTGTTCAGATGGCAAATTCATTGCAGATGATGGCTATGCAAAAGCAGATGGATGTTATTGCAGACCAATTATGTAGTATAGATAATGGGGTTCAGAACATATTACAAGGACAACAGAATGATAGAATAGGCTTGTATTATAGTGGAGTATCTTTATTCTTAGAAGCAACAATGATTTCTGATGCTGAAATCAAGAAAAATCTAGTTGCACAGGCATTGAAGTCTCTTTCCGATTCAACATTTCAGTTAAAACTAATGATGGAATCAGATATTAAGTATCTTGCTAATAAAGAGTATGATTTGGTTAAAGGTAAAAGGCGACAAGATTTGATTGACGAAAAGATGGCAAATATCAAACGCTCCTATGCAATTATACATCAGGCTTCGATGTTGAAAGCGGGAATATACTGTGAGATGAGCGAGATACCAGCAATGTCGATGGTGCTTAATGAATATTCACATTTTTTGGAAGGTACAGTTTCAAGTAATACTTCGTTGTTAGCACAGTGTGATAAGTTTGATGATGGTACAGAAACAGGATTTTGGAAGAGTAAGGCTAGCCAGAATCTGGATGTGAGTGAATTTGTAAAACAGCTAAAAAAACCAGAAAAAGTGATATATGTTGGGATTTCTATGGAGGATGAATAATGGGAAGAGTAAAAGGGTGTATCAATAAAAAGTGTAAGGCTAACAAAAACATGGTCAAGTATAAGGAAAATGAGGAAACTTGTCCAGAATGTGGATTGGAGTTATCGCTTGTATGTAAGAGTAAGAAATGCCATACAGTTTTAGGAGAGACTGATGGGAAGTATTGTATGAGGTGTAAGGCGATTAAGGATGATAAAAAGGATAAATTGAAGCAAAGTGCTGGGGAAGTTGGTGGATTGGCATCAAGCTTTGTGGGAACATTGTTTTTAGCTAATAAGTTTTTGAGAAAAAAGTAAAAAAGTTCTATTTTTTAGATGTTAGAAGATGTATCATTAAAGTAGGTTTGTGATGAACCTACTTTTCTCTTGTCAGCACATTAAGTGCAGTAATACGATAAAAATTATATAATCGATGTAGATTTTAACTTTCCCACACTTCATCAATGTTGTATAATATACTTTAGTTAGCAAAACACGGGGGTATTACAAATGAACGGAAAAGAAGCAGAAAAGTACTATATGGAAACTGTCAATTTTCCTATCGGAGAGGACAGTATTTTAGATGATGCATTTTATGAGTCAAGAACACTGAAAGGACAGTTAAATCATTATCTTAAAGAACAGAAGCTTAAAATAGATACATTAGCTACTAGAATAGGGGCAGATGCTAAGCAGATTAGTAGATATTCTACAGGAGAGAGAAAACCAGACAGATTGACGGTTATTCGTCTTGGCTTAGGGTTATTGTTATCTGTAGAGGATATGAATCGTTTGTTATCATCAGCAGATTTTGCGGATTTGTCTTCCAAAAGAAAAGAGGATGCGATTATACTGGGAAGGTACGATGAAATAATTGATAGACTGTCAAAGAATGACAATGGTGCAGACTATGATTTCTTGTTGGATATCAATGATATTTTGGTCGATGCAGGATGTAATGAATTGTTTAAGATGTAAGAGGGGTTTGTTATGTTAAAGTACAATGAGGAAAAATGTAGAGCAGAACTAGAAGAGATGGGGGTAGTCGTTACTTCTTTTGATATATCAAAAAAGGAAGAGAATAAAATAATAGCTGATTTGTCATATAAAGATGAGAATGATGCAACAAGAACAGCATACTTTAAAATATACAATACTAAGAAATTCGAGCAAATAGAAAGAGTATACACCATTCTTCAATTACTTAAAACTAAACTTGAAGCAGAGGCAAAAAAGAATAACGAAAGCTTTGTTAATTTGTTGCCAGAAGTATATAAGATTTGGAAAAAAGGAGACTTTTTCTATATTCTTGAAGAAAAAATAGAAGGTGCTTCTCTGGCAGACTGGGCTAGAGAAAAGGAAATTAAAACCTTTGATGAATTTGCGAAAATAACAAAACAAATCTGTGATGCGGTGGCTATGATTCATCAACCATTTCCACCTATAGTACACTGTGATATCAAAGAGACTAATATTATCATTGACAAGAATGATGAGGTTGCAAAGATTATAGATTTTGATGCTGCATTTATAGAAGGTAGCAGTGCCTACAATATTGTAAGAAGCACAAAGGGATATCGCCCTACAGAGATGGTTAACGACGCGCCTGTATCACAGTCAGATATATACGCTATTGGATGTATTATTGAGAAATTGATTAATGATTCTGACTGGAAGAATAA
The DNA here is from genome assembly GCA_045543915.1 of Wujia sp. Taxonomy (GTDB): domain Bacteria; phylum Bacillota; class Clostridia; order Lachnospirales; family Lachnospiraceae; genus Coprococcus_C. Next base: position 76,413 of record JAZPXZ010000039.1, on the reverse strand, counting down.
GCTTGATTCACAGTGTAATGAAAAGTTGAATCAGATCATTATAAAGTCAAAGGATGATGTAACTAGACGTTACTATGATGTAAATGAACTTAAAGCTGCGTTGTCGGAAGTAGAGATTATTTACATGTTACAGCACCAGATGAATGAGCTTGATGATTTAGAGGGCTTTAATGTGTTCTCATATGATAACGATTGTGATGGTAAAATAGAGCATATGAGAGAGATGATAATGGAATACACTGATGCAGATATTTTATATGTTGCAGACAGAGAAGAACAGCAATTAGCATTTACCATGAAAAGTATGTATTGTAAGGGTGATGTCAAGGAAGATGGTAAGGCAAAGAGTAAAAATACAGAAGTATTGGCAATTCCTTATGATGAGCTTGTTGCCTGTGTAAAATCGGCAAATGCAGTAGGCGAGAATAAAGACGCTTTAGTCTGCATAACTAAAAGCTCAGCAGGTCAGTGGAAAAGACATAATATTTATCTGCCAAGTAATTCCACTGAGTTGGTTATGGGTGTGCTCAATAACATAGTATTATATAAGAATTCCTATTATTCACAGGAAAGAATTGCAGATTATTATTCTAATAAGTGTCATGAAGCAAATGACATTCTTATACGTAAGGAATTAGAAGGAAAACAAAGAGAACTTAACACTTGGTGGGATTTTGTTATAGACTTAGGAACTCTTGCTTGTGACAAAGAGGATGATTGTGGAAAGGCAACATATTCATGTAGCAATATATTATTAAAGGTTTACAAGAATAAGAGAAAGGCATTAAAGCATAAGGGTGCAGATCCGGCAGAAATCATAGAGTGTTATAACAACGAAATTAGATTAGGTTCGGAAACTGCTGAAAAGAAGTTGGAAGCATACAAAAAGGGAATTGAGATTAAGCAAATTGAGATGGCAGAAAAGGATAAAACTCCAAAAATATTTGGGGATATAGTCAATCGTTTTGCAGGTAAAAAGGAAGAAGAATAGGGATAAGGTATCTACCTCAGAGGCAAAATTGTCTCTGGGGTATTTTTTTGCAAAAAAATGAAAAAGTTTTGTTTTCCACCAGTGCGGTGGTACGAAGTTGGCGTGAGTTTTGCCATAATAAGTGCATAAGATAACACAATAATTCAAACCAAGGAGGACAAGATTATGAAGAGAAAAATTAAGAATGAGATTATGAAGGTAACAAGATACATTTTAACAGCAGTAGCTATATTTTATTTAATAATATTAGTTACAGCGTGGATTTAGTGATGGGAGGTAATGACTATGAACAATATGATTAATGATAACACCAATAATTTGAGAGTATCTGTAGTAGACAGAATTAAGCAGAGGATTAAGAAGACAACTGCAGGTATATTAAGATTTCTTAAGAAACTTGTAATTCCGACATTGATATTAGTGATTGCCCTTCTGGTAGGATTTGGAGGAACTGCAGTGGTCGAAGATAAATTCCAGGCTGATGCAAAGGCAAACATAGGTAATACTCTCTTTGGTAATAGCCAGGAGATTATTAGTGTGATTGCTACACACGAACTGTTAGCAGTGGGTGAGATTTGTACATACAAGCTGGAGTATTCTGGGGAGGATATAATTGTTGATAAGAGAAAAATAGGCTCTTTCAACATTCCGTTTACTAAGCACTCTATAGAGTTTACATATAAGGGTACATTGAAGATTTGGTATGACATTGAAGAAATGGATATTACTATATCAGATAATACCATATATTTGGATGTACCAGAGGCACAGTATGATCACAGCATAGAGGCAATGGAATGTTACGAATCAAACAATATACTGAATCCTATAGAGAGTGATGAAGTAACTAATCGTTTAGCAGAGATTAAAGCAAGCCAATATGATGTAGCTGTTAATCAAGATGGTATATATGAACTTGCAGAGTTTAATCTTGAATCGACACTGGACGAACTTATGGATGAGTATGGATTTGATGTGGTTTTGAGATAAACTACAGTGTACCGAAACAGGTATTTAGTACCTGATTTCGGTACAAAAAAGAAGTTATTCTACCATGCTGGAGGTACATATATAGCGTATGAGGTGTGATAATTAAGGTACAAAGTAACTAACATATATGAGATTTTAGAGGAGGTACAAGCTTATGGAGAAATTCAAGCAGAGATTAATAATTATGGTGGTTGTATTATGGGTGATATTTCCGGATTTTATTCCTGGACCAATTGATGATATTTTGATGGTGTTGTGGGCACTGGATGCAAATGATTAATGAGAGGAGGTATGAAACTATGAATATTGTTAAGGAAGCAATTATTATAGCAACGATTAATGCTGTTAGGGATATTGTGATAGCTAAGATAACTTGTGGAAGTAATTAATACATAGGAGGGAATTGTTATGGGATTGTTTGGAGGAAATAAGAAAGTATCAGAGTTGGAGAAGGAACTTAAGGTTAAGGAAAGGGAAATTAAGAGACTAAAAGATTTATGTGAGGAGAAAGACTCATATTTTATGGAATTAATGTCTGATGGCTTGAGACATGGCAGTCCGTTAGCTGCAAAGCATATGTCTGATAGGAAGAAGTATCTTGATGGGAGGTAGGATGTAGATTATATAGAGATATGTAGAGAGTGATCAACTTTTTGGTCACTCTTTTTGACTTTTTCCCACATCAGATGTCAGCCCTAAAAACCAAGGCGTGTTTATTGGACATATGAAGAAGTAAAATTTTTATTATTATAGAAGAAAAAATCAAAACTTATTATTTCCACCACCCTGGTGGTACGAATTAACAGGATAATATGCAACAATATGTACATAAACAATAAACACTAAATCGAAGGAGGACAAGCTTATGAGTAAATATATAGTGATAGATTTAGAGATGTGTAGGGTGCCTAAATGCAGGAGAACACCAGAGTATCGATGGGCTAATGAGACTATTCAAATAGGTGCGGTATTAATCGATGAGAACCTTGAGATTGTAGATGAGTTTTCTACATTTGTATCTCCAGAATATGGGGAGTTGACCAAGCACATAGAAGACTTTACAGGTATTAAAACTGTAGATCTTGATGGAGCACCAACTATGAGTGTTGCACTTGAGATGTTTGCAAAGTGGGCACCAGAGGATGTAGCAATAGTTTCTTGGAGCGAGAACGACGAGGCGCAGATTCGTCGTGAGATTAGTGGTAAGAATATTAGCATTTCTAAGATAGATGATATGATTAGTAACTGGGTTGATAGTCAGGAAATGTTTGCTAAGAAGATGAATTCTGACAAGCGTTATAATTTAATGAATGCTCTTAATATAACTGATATTGATTATGATGATAGATTACATAATGCTTTGTATGACGCATATAACACAGCGCTTCTGTACATAAAGATGCTTAGGGAACCAGTGCTACAGCTAAGTCCTTATTATCGTAATGAACCAGTGGATACTGTGCTTACATGTAATCCATTTTCTAACTTGTTTGATGGAATGGAGTTGGCATTTTCGTGAAGTCGGGAAAATGGTCTTGTTTGCACTGTATGTGCAATTGTTATTTTTTGGGGGATGAAATAATTAAAAAGATTAGAAAGATGAATTTTCATTATTAACTAAAAGCGGTTTAACGCATGATTGTAGTGACTGGTATTTTACTAGTTATAAATTTGGATGAATAAAAAAAGATTATTTGATATAATATAGCAAGAAAATATATGATTTATGGAGGTGTGGGATATGTACTTTTTAAAAGATATAATTGAAAAATGTAAAGAAAAGAATGTCAAATTTTTTGAAGTGGGAATACCAAGTGAAACTTTGACTTGTGGTGTGCGTTTTTATGAGATAGACAAATTTTTTGATTTTTTAAACATAAATAAAATAAATACTGCTTTTGGAATTGAAATATATGAATCTGAAGAAGATTATATAATCACTGAAGAAATTATTGAAGAAATATTAGGAAGATATGTTAGTGAGGAAACAATAGATTGTATTGAAAAAGATATTGATGAGTATAACAACAAAATAAGCGAATTTGATTTTGATGCACCATCTACCGTTATAGTGGCATGTTTGTTTGAAGGACATTTCTTTTTCATTGATTTGCATAATAAGCTTATTTTAGACGAGGATGAGTTAGAAGAACCTTCGTATGTTTTAGAACAAATAGTGATTCGCAATGAAGAAAAGATAAGAGAAGAAAAAGAGAAGAGGGATGAACTTATAGAAAAACTAAAGGAAGACTTAAAAGAATACATATTAAAGGATAAAGAGTTTTTCTTGTGTACAAATCAGCACCTTAGATATAGTTATACTCAAAACTTATTTAGTAAAAAATTAGGAAAGAAATATGATGTTTTGAAAAAATATTGGATGTCATCTCCTGGGGTGGTTTGTAGTGGGGCAGTGGATTATGTCGAGATGCTTTGGAGACAGTATGGTAAAGGTAAATAATATGATTGGATAGAATAGAAAAGTGGGGATACGTATTATGAAAAATACAATAGATAATGTTCGTGAAATAAAGGTATTGCTCTCGCAATTACATACATTTTGTAATACGATAGATGAAATCTTAAATAATTCAAATTCTGCTGAAACTGCAAGATATGTTAGTTATGCGGATATGGCTAGAATGCACAATGACTTTGCAAATAGAGTGAAGGAAATATTAAATGTATCAACTATGTACTATACATTTAATTTGGACGAAATTCCTGGCAGGTCAGATACAGTTTGGCCAACTCAAAAAAGAATATTGGAGCAAGTTCTATTGTCTTCAAGAATGCTTATGTCAAGCCTTGAGGGAAGCATGGATTTTGTTGATGATGAATTTGATAATATAGAGAATTTTATTCAATCTAGGTTAAGAACAGTAATTTTTCAAAAACCAGAAAAAGAGGTTGAAGTGCAGAATGCTATCGAATCACTATTACTAGGAAGAGGTTTATCCAAAGGATTAGACTATGATAGAGAGTCGGGAAAATTTGAGTTTTCGGGTAAAGAATATATACCTGATTTCATTATTCCAAAGATGTCTTTATGCATAGAAGTAAAGCTCTTGCGAGAAGGTAGAAAATCAAAAGTGATAGAAGAAATTAGTGCAGATATTACAGCATACAAAAAGAATTATCAAAGACAACTGTTTGTGGTCTATGATCTTGGAGCTATTCAAAATGAAATAGAGTTTAAAAGAGATATTGAAATGATAAATGGAGTTAAGGTGATAGTTGTGAAGCATTAAATGTACATTTTTGTCTTTGGATTGTATGTCTCCTAAAGGAATCAAGAAAAGAGACTAAATAATCATTTGAGAGAATTGAATCTAAAGCGATTATGCACATATTTAACTACCCGGAGGTAACTAATATGACCCACCCAAAACCACATTTCAAATATCATCCCAAATACCACCCCAACATATATGATCTAAACATTTTACGCGAAGCTGAAGATGGCTCATATCCCATCTGTCAGTGTTGCGGTCAAGAAACCAAATTCTCCTATCAAACCATGTATTGCAGAGATAACATAGACTGCATATGTCCTCAGTGCATAGCAAATGGTGATGCGACTAAGAAGTTCAATGGTCAGTTTGTTCAATCAGCAGAGGATTTCAAGGTTAATGATGAGAATAAGCGTCAGGAACTTTATTATAGAACTCCTGGCTATATCAGCTGGCAAGGTGAGTATTGGCTGGCTTGCTGTGAGGATTATTGTGCCTATATAGGTGAGGTGGGCACTAAAGAGCTGGAGGAAATGGGCATTGCGGATGAGGTTTTTGCGGAATATGAGAGTAGAGACTATGGATACGATGATGTGCGTGCTTATTTGGTAAAAGCAGGCTCTATGGCAGGGTATTTGTTCCAGTGCCTACATTGTAAGAAGTACCATCTGTGGGTGGATGCGGATTAACCATAGTACATAATAAACCCAGCGTGGGTACTGCATAGCGCAGTTGACTTACGCTGGGTTTGGTGTTGTTATAGATTAAATTCTTCGAAAAGCTGCTTTCGATATTCCTTATCTTCGGATGCTTTGGCTAGGTCATCAAGTCTGTTTTCTTTAAGTAGGATACTGGTAAGCTTAGACATTCTGTCCTCGCCCTTCTCTATTCCAATTTCCTCGCCCTCTTCTCGCAAAGTCTGTTCATGAAGTTTTTCATTGTATTCAAATATGCTCATACTAACAACCTCATTTCTGTTTTTTCTTAGAAAATCAGCTAATATACTTTTGCGGTGAATTAACTAACTATCTATCCGTACTCGTTTTTCTGCTTCCTCAGGTGTCAACTCATATCGCTTAATTAGTTGTTCTATGATTTGTCCTTCAGGGATATTTAATTCTCTTAATGATGTTATGAGGTTGGTGATACCAGTAGCTCTTTCTTCTGCTTTGCCTATCTCTTCCCCCTCTTCTCGCAAAGTCTGTTCATGAAGTTTTTCATTGTATTCAAATATGCTCATACTAACAACCTCACTTCTGTTTTTTCTTAGAAAATCAGCTAATACACCCCTGCGTATGCATTCGTCTATGGCTAGGTTGATTGCTTCCTTATATGGGTGGGATTTCTCATACTTTCTAGTCAAATCAACGAATAGCATATAATCCTTGAGGGTTGGACATTTTTTCATAAGCTGGTCATTGTAGCCGGGATTGATATTGATTTGGGTTACAATAAGCTCCAGCTTAGGACTTTCTTCCGAAAACATATATAAATCCGAAAGCTTAATTTCCACTCTGGCATCCTGCTTTTTAGTACCGTTGTAAAATACTATAAACCTAGGGTTAGGAAGCTTTATCTTCTGAGTGGAAGCGTAAAGATCCTTGTTTTGGTAAAAAGCAGAAAATGTTTTAGATACATAGTCCAAATCTCTAATAGGTATATGTGGATTAACTGTAGATTGATGCTCATACAAATTAAGCGTCATATCTATTACAAATGATACATCATTTTTTACTGACATGTAAATAGCGTTTTCTAAAGTTGTTATCTCTAAATCTTCAACATTTTCATAACTAGTATTATTGATAGCATTATACAGTGCCAGTAACTCCTTTTTGTCTCTGAATATCATTCTAAAGACGGTGTCCTTGTAGTTTCTTTGTACAGAGATATCATCAAGCCCTGCATTAGTATTATTTTCTGTATGTTTCTCCATATATTTCTCCTTTGATATAACTTATTATTTGCATGAGAAATATAACTGTCCGCCTAATAACATATATTCTCATGCTTTAGTTGGGATGTTAAAGCATTGAATTTCTATGAATATAGGGGATTTGGGAGTACCTATAGAATTTTGAATGCTTTAAAATACGATAACATATTATATATGACATTACAAGTACAGATATGCGGTATTTGGGTTTGCTGTTATAAAAATGATATATACTTAATATATATCGCGCCAATGGTGCGAGAAATTAATTATCTTCTGCCTAGTTTCCCAGAGCATAGCAAATGGCGATGCTGCTAAGAAGTTCAATGGTCGCTTTGTTCAATCAGCAGAGGATTTCAAGGTGAACGACGAAAACAAGCGTCAGGAACTTTATTATAGAACTCCCGGCTATATTAGCTGGTAAGGTGAGTATTGGCTGGCTTGTTGTGAAGATTATTGTGCCCATATAGGTGATGTTGGAACAAAGGAATTAGCTCCCACCCTTGTATTATTAAAACCACCAGCCCCTAACCTAGGTATCGTGTGTACCCAGATTAGTGACCGGTGGTTTTATTTTTGCTATTTTAAATTGTCGGTTTAAATACCATACTCAGCAAAAAGCTGCTTTCGATATTCCTTATCTTCGGATGCTTTGGCTAGGTCATCAAGTCGATTTTCTTCGATTAGGATGACATAGAGTTTAGACATTCTGTCTTCACCAATTTCTATGCCCTCTACTTTGCCTTCTTCTCTGCCCTCTTCTCGCAAAGTCTGTTCATGAAGTTTTTCATTGTATTCAAATATGCTCATACTAACAACCTCATTTCTGTTTTTTCTTAGAAAATCAGCTAATATACCCCTGCGTATGCATTCGTCTATGGCTAGGTTGATTGCCTCTTTATATGGGTAAGTCTTTTCATACTTTCTAGTCAGATCAACGAATAGCATATAGTCATTTAGAGTGGGACATTTGTTCATCAAATCGTCATTGTACCCTGGGTTAATATTTATCTGGGTTACAATGAGTTCCAGTTTAGGACTTTTTTCCTGAAACATATATAAATCCGAGAGTTTGATTTCCACTCTAGCGTCCTGCTTTTTTGTGCCATTGTAGAATACTATAAATCTAGGATTTGGGAGCTTTATCTTCTGGGTGGAAGCGTAAAGATCCTTGTTCTGGTAAAAAGCAGAAAATGTTTTAGATACATAGTCCAAATCTCTAATAGGTATATGTGGATTAACTGTAGATTGATGCTCATATAAATTTAGCGTCATATCTATTACAAATGATACATCATTTTTAACTGACATGTAAATAGCATTTTCTAAAGTTGTTACATCTAAATCGTCGATGTTGCAGTAATTGGTGCCATTGATGGCATTATATAGTGCAAGCAACTCCTTCTTTTCCTTAAATATCATCCTAAAGACAGTATCCTTGTAGTTTCTTTGGATAGATACATTTTCTGTTTCTATAAGTGTATTATTCTCTTTATCCATATAGTTAGTCTCCTTATAATAAAAAATTTCACATAAGAAGATGAATTATGTGTCTGAATAATTATACATTCTTATGATTTTAGTTGGGATGTTAAAGCATTGAATTTCTATGAATGTAGGGGATTTGGGAGTACCTATAGAATTATGAATGCTTTAGAATACGATAACATATTATATATGACATTACAAGTACAGATATACGGTATAAACATATTGGATTAGGCCTTTATCCTTTAGAGATTCTCTCCTTGATAATACGAATAAACTATGATAATCTTGAATTATGTTGTGGATTCCACTGATAAATATGTGAGTTCTATAACAGATGTGAATGTGGAGAAAATACATAGTAGAGTAAAAGCATTGAAGAAAAATCGCCAGCTGGAGGAAAAATATATGACATATGAAGAGATGATGAAAATAGAATACTCCAAAGGAAAAAAGGCTGGTGAACAGAAAGGCAGAGAAGAAGGAAGAGCAGAAGGCACCAACCATATCTTAAACCTTATCTCACGAATGACCGAAGATGGTTTGACTATGGATATACCACGCCTATCCGCTGATGAAGATTTTTTGAAGGAGATGTTACAAAAGTATCAGTTATAGTATTATGGGCTTTTTATAAAGGAGAACCATCATGTTTACACAACCAGACAATACATTTAATGATATACGCCAGAAATCTTTAGAGGCTTGGCTTGCCGAGATGGAGCAGCATGATGATATAGCTGTTCGTGGAGGTGTCAAGCTTTGCAGAGACTATATTAAGCATTTAGAGGATAAGAATCAGAAGCTAAAGGATGAGAATGAATTGAAGAATTCCTATCTGAAGAAGATGGCGAAGAAGTAGAGACGGTAGCGAAAGCTACCGTCTTTTTTTATGTGCTATACCGAAATATCGCCATACCTACACCTCGCATACACAGTATGCTCGGTTTCGCGGCGTTCGCCGTATACATCTGAGTATGAATATGTCTGATTGTAAGCAAGCTTCCAACAGACAATTCAACTCAGATGTGCATGGCTCATCGATTCGCGAAATTTACAACTCCTTTTACGAGAGCAAATTCATTTTTAGGCTCTTAGAAAAAAGTCTTTGACGGCACTTAGCGTGCAGTTTTAGGCTAATAAAGTAAAGGGAGGAACATATGAGTAACATTAAGACTTTGCACGAGGTTTATGAAGAACTTGGAGTAACCAGAAGGGCGGTACAGGGCTATGAGAAGCGAGGATTAGTAAGTCCATCTGCCAGGAACAAGTATGGTCATCTTCTCTACGATGAGGAGGCACAAAAGCGTATAGCAGTCATTAAAGATTATCAGAGGTTGGGCTTTAAGCTGAAGGAGATTGAAACTCTAATTGATGCCTCTGATGAGCTGGTAACAGCTGCCCTAGAGAGACAACTGGTTAAGCTTCAGGAGGAGCGTCGGGAGAAGACGGCGTTGATTGACATGGCTAAGGAATGGATTGAAGCCATACAGAAGAAAGGAGAGGTTTAGGTATGAAGAAAGTAGTAAGTATTTTATTGATAATGGTTATGTGTTTTAGTTTATGTTCTTGTGGAGATAAGGGTAAAAATGCACAGATATCCGAAACTGACGATGCTGTTTCGACAGAAATTGCATGGGATTTAGATATGACTTATGAGGAACTGGAAACAAAAATACAGCAAGATACAGAGAATACTGTGGCAGCCCTTTCAGAAGAATGGGAGACCCTAAAATCAGAAGTTGATACCTATGAGAAGTATCTGGAAAATATGGATTTGGTCGAAGCCTTTTACGAGAAAATATATGACGAATCAGAATCGTTGGCTATTCGCCTGAGAGAATATTGCTTGGTTTATGCAAAGCTGATTGTGAATTCTGATGTGTCCTATGATGATATGTATGATGAATTGGAATCTATACACGATAGTCTGTACGAGGACGCGGGAGAGGTAATACACGATGATATATATGATGGTATCCTCGATGAAATGTATGAATACTACTATGATGGTATTTTGGATGATGCTTACGAGGATGCTGAATATAGTGAATGGGCGGATGCTCGCTCTGAGGAATATGGTTGGTGGTCTGATGCCCGATCTGATGTGTATGGAGAATATTCTGACTATAGATCGGACTCCTATGAACTTTACTCTGATTTAAGGGGGGAAATATATGATGAGGATATGGAGGATGCATTAGAAGATATAGCGGATTTTGAAAGGGATATATTGAAGATGAAGGATTAATTATTGCATTTGTTTACAACAAAAACATTAGTACTTACTTGGTAAAGTATGCTATTATATCTTATAGCAAAGGGCTTGGTGAAAACTAAGCCCTTAATCAACGAACGAAGGATGTAATAACATGGAATCAATAGTGTTAAAAGTCATAGTATGCTTTATAGCAGGTATAGGTGCAGGTGTGGGAACCGGATTTGCGGGCATGAGTGCGGCAGCAGCCATTAGTCCCATCTTGATTACATTTTTAGGTATGGAGGCTTATGAAGCGGTGGGCATAGCCCTTGCCAGTGATGTTTTGGCAAGTGCAGTTAGCGCCCATACATATTGGAAGAATAAGAATCTGGATGTGAAAAATGGATTGGTTATGATGATAACAGTCCTTATATTTACCACTGTTGGAAGCTTTGTGTCATCTCTGGTGCCAAGCAATACTATGGGTGGATTTTCGGTGTTTATGACTATGGTGCTTGGCGTAAAATTCATAGTTAAGCCGGTTATGACTACTAAGGAAATGATGGAAGAGTTAGACAGCAGGCAGAGAGTTATACGATCTATAATTTGTGGTGGTTTGATAGGCTTTATTTGCGGATTTATAGGTGCCGGTGGTGGTATGATGATGCTTCTTGTACTTACCACAGTGTTGGGGTATGAGCTTAAAACTGCCGTTGGAACCAGCGTGTTTGTTATGGCATTTACTGCATTTACAGGGGCGGCTAGTCATTTTGCTATAGGTGGAAAGCCGGATATGCTGTGCCTTGCGGTTTGCGTATTTTCTACACTTCTATGGGCAAGGGTGGCTGCATTAATTGCTAATAAATCTAAGCCTGAAACCCTTAATCGTGTGGTTGGTGTGGTTTTGATTGTAATCGGAGTGGCTATATTTGCAGTGAAATTAATGTAAATTACAAATCTATCGTCGGAAATTGTGAGTTTTTTGACTATGGTCATTTACTGCATAAAGTGCCTGAATCCTTTGTAAATATTGGGTTTGGGATGTTAAAATACAAAAGTGATAAGAAAGGATTAGTTGACTACACTAATAAGCATAGAGATTATTTCTAAACCAATTGAATATGTTTGTGGAGTGTTGGAACTTCAAAGTATTTAGTGCTATGAAAAAAGTGATTATTTAAATAAATAAAAAATAATCACTTTTCTATTTCCACATTCTACTATGGGCAAGTAAAAATCCTAGGACAATATTTGTTATAATCATTGATGTTATATATTCTACTCGTTTGAATTTCCCCTCTATATCTTTTGAAAATATTAATCCCATTATTATAGTTACTACAGTAAGGACTGTATAGAACAAAAGTCTCATGTCGTTGGCATTAAAGTCGATATTGAAGTAGTTTGATTGAGCGCTAGGCACACATCCACAGCCGAAATAATATAGGATTATTTCAGAATCGATTATATTGTATATGGGAGTTATTATTAACTGTAAAATGTATGTAAGTATATGCTTGAATTTCATAGCATCCTCCGTAGTTGTAATATATGTATAATACTATCACATTGAACAGGAATTACAATATTTATTATTTTCGGAATTGTATTAACTAAATTAATTATTAAAAAAAGAGGGATGTATTTTGTACACTTCAAAACGCAAAATATAGTTGAGTCTTACCACATTAAAGTGTATATTTGAATTAGTATTTTTAGTCGAAAAAAAGGAGAAACTTATGGGAGAAAATATTATGATAAAGCCCCCTGTAGAGGTGGCATATAAAGAAGAATTAGAGGCACTTAGAGCTACTGATACTGCCAAAAGGCCACTTAACTGGAGGATGTCACCCCAGGCAGTGCGCACATTTATACTTGGAAGCAATCAGCCTGTGATTTATCAGGGCAAGGAGATTAAGATAGATAAGAAATATTTCGGTAATGATGCATTGGTTGAAAGGTGTATAGTTACACTTGCTGGTAACAGAGGACTGATGCTGGTGGGTGAGCCGGGAACTGCCAAAACCATGCTGTCAGAGCTTTTGTCTGCGGCAATCAGTGGTGTCAGCACCAACACAATTCAGGGTACAGCAGGTACTACAGAGGATATGATTAAGTATTCTTGGAATTACGCACTTTTGCTGGATAAGGGACCGGTTAGAGAAGCGCTTGTTCCATCTCCTCTTTATGTGGGTATGGAGCAGGGAATTATCACTCGATTCGAGGAAATCACCAGAACTCCTGCGGAGATTCAGGACAGTTTAATTAGTGTGCTTAGTGATAAGGTGTTAAATGTACCTGAGCTAGGTGACGAAGGCTTAATATTTGCCAAGCCTGGCTTTAATGTAATCGGTACTGCCAACACTCGTGATAAGGGTGTAAATGAGATGAGTAGCGCCCTTAAGAGAAGATTTAATTTTGAGACAGTTGCTCCTGTTCGTGAGGTGGCACTGGAGAAGCAGATTATTATTAGCGAGGTAAATAAGCTGGCTAAGGAGAACCATGTTGAGATGTCAGCTGACGAGAATGTGGCTGAGATTCTTGCATCTACATACCATGAGCTTAGAGAGGGAGTGTCTTCTATGGGACACCAGATTGACAGACCAACTGCAGTTATGAGTACTGCGGAGGCTGTGTCTGTTTACTATCAGTCTATGATGAGCGGATATTATTACGGAGATGGAACCATAAGCATGGACAGCTTAGTTCAGAATCTGGTAGGTGCCATCGCCAAGGAGAATAAGGACGATTTACAGAAGGTTAAGGGATATTTTAATACAGTAGTTCGCGACAAGCAGGATAGAGAGGGCGGCTTATGGAAGAATTATTACGAGGCCAGGAAGTGGCTATAGAGCCTATCTTTCAGGAAGCATTTTCATATTCTAAACAGGTAGTATATTTTCCCATTCGTCACCACAGTCCGGTCTGTTCCTACCATTTGCTTAAATGTATGGAGGAATACAAGCCAGAGTGTATACTTATAGAGGGTCCTGAGGGGGCTAATGAGATGCTTGATGTTATGACTGACGGTGATACTGAGGCGCCATTTGCAATTTACTATTCTTATAAGGATAGCAAGGGCTATGTGTCAGAAGAGAAGGAGGCGTACAAGTGCTACTATCCATTTCTTGACTATTCTCCAGAGCTGGTGGCGGCAAGATATGGAGTGAAGCAGGGAGCAGATACTGCCTTTTTTGACCTGCCTTACGCTGAAATTCTTATAGCCTCAGAGGAGAACAAGGGTCTTCGTAAGAAGGAGGACAAGAATAACTATAATGATGATTATTACTTGGCTTCTAATCGCTTTTTCAAATCATTAGTGGAGCGTACAGGGGTTAGGAATTTCGATGAATTTTGGGAGAAATATTTTGAGCTAAAGGGTCTTACAATTTCCACTGATGAATTCGTGGGAAATATGCTTCATTACTGTGTGCTTTCAAGGATGAATTCTGATGAGAGGTGCCTTAAGGAGGAGGGCTGTCTCGCCAGAGAGGCATATATGAGGAAGAATATTGAAGCTGCTAAGGGAAAATATAGCAGGATTCTTGTTGTTACAGGTGGATTTCATACCTATGGATTGATGGTTAGCATGTGGGGTGATGTGGCAGGCTGTCATGAGCAGGATATGAAATCATCTAATGGGATTAGCTCTAACTCATCAGCCACCTTGAAGCTACATAATATTCCACAGGATGATCAGGGCGTGTATCTTATGTCCTATTCTATGGAGGCGGCAGATGGGCTAAATGGTTACGCCAGTGGTATGCCACATCCAAGCTTTTATCAGGATGTGTGGCAGGAGCTTGAGAAAATTGTTGCGGATGGGATAAAATATGGTAATGACAAGGCGATAGTATCTGTTGATAATGGAGACAGTAATGAAGGTGAATCCGTGGAATCCGGCATCGGCCAGATATACAAGGACACAGTTTTAAAATACATAGTAAATGTTGGCAAGGCAGTTCGTAGGAAGGAGGGCTACCTTTCTACCTACGACGAGATTTGTGCATACAATATGGCGGATAATCTGGCTATGCTTAGAGGTAAGGAGTACCCGGGGGCATATGAGCTTTATGACAGTGTGCTGTCCTCCTTTGTAAAGGGTGAGTACAACTTTGCCACAAGTCTGCCTATGGACATTTTAAGAAGGCAGCTTACGGGGAAGAAGATTGGTAAGCTGTGTAAGAATGCAAAGATTCCACCATTAATACAAAGCTTTGAGGAGCTTAGCCGTAAATATAAGCTTAAGATTGGTACTAGTGTAAAGAATGAAGTGACATTGTCCATATTCTCTACCAAGAGGCACAGGGAAATAAGTGAGTTTTTGTATCAGATGACTTTCTTAGATACTGGATTTGCCATAAGGCAGAAAGGTCCAAATCTACGACTTAAAAAGGACAGGAATCTAATTAGGGAGATATGGTCTTACAAGTGGAGCACTCAGGTTATTGCAGCCCTTATCGATAAGTCGGTGTACGGAGGAACCTTAGAAGAGGCATGTGTATCCCTGGCTAAGAGCAAGCTTAAGGAGGATATGAATTCCAGTGCCGCATCAGATATCTTGATTCAGATGTTTGAGATGGGGCTAACTGAGCAACTATCCGGAGCTATGTTAAGATTAGAACAGCTTCTTGGTCAGGATGAGGATTTTTTCTCATTAGTAAATGCTTTTTCAAATGTAATTATGCTGGATGAGTTAAGCACTCTGTACCAGAGCGATATAGATATAAAGCCACTTATTATGGCGGTATACCGAAAGGTAATGTACACCCTTCCACATATGCATCAGGTAAAGGAGGAGAACTTAGCTGATACTATGGAGGCGGTGAAAACCCTAAATTCCATATTAAGTCGCAAGGAGTATGAGAAGGATTTAGGAAGCTTTATAGATATATTGGAGGGACTTCTTGCTAAGAAGGACATTAACCCGGGACTTGATGGTGCCATTCGTGGAGTGCTTTATGGAAGAGGAAGATTTACTGCCAGTGAGGTGGGAAATGCATGTGCCGGATATATGTCAGGAACCAAAGAGAAGAAGCTTAAAGCAGCAACATTTCTAAGAGGAGTATTCTTCACAGCCAGAGATTTAATATTTGTGGGAGATACATTCCTTAGAATTATAGATGAATTTTTGCTAGGTGTGGAGGACAAGGATTTTATGCAGCTTCTACCCCAGTTTAGAATAGCATTTAGCTATTTTACACCTGCGGAGATTGATAAGCTGGGTGGCAAGGTGGCGGCTATGCACGGCATGGAGAAGAGCAAATTTAAGAAGCTGCAACAGATTACGCCAGAGGTGTTTAATTATGGAAAGAGCCTAGAGGAGCAGGTGCTAGATGCTATGAAAAAATAATACTAAAACCACAGGTTAGTGGGATTTAAATTAACGATGTGATTAGGAGGAAATACATGGGACTATTTGATTTTTTCAAGAAGAATAAGAATGAGACTTTACAGGAATCTACTAAGCAGGAGCCTGTTGATAAGCCTGTAATTGAGAATTTTACTATCGACAGAATTGATTACTATTATGATAAGGCATTGGAAACATATTGTCAGATGAAGAAGATTTCGCCAGAAGATGCTACTGAGGAACAAATGGAAGAGGTATGGCTATATGCAGGTAATCACATTGGTTTCTTTCTGACATGGGTTATTAAGCGTGGTTTTGTAGGTGAAATTCACAAGGAATATGACAGCGAAGCTGTTGGTAAGGTTATGTCAGAGGAGATATCTGGAACACAGTTTCTAATTGATTATTGTGATACTAAGCTTTGGAGTGAGGACTTAGATGATTCTCTTGTCCCTTTTGTGATAGCATATTATGAGAAGGGCTATTGGTCCGATTATTGTAATTGGGTAATAAATGAGTTGGGTGATTTACCTATGGAATTTATCGGTACATGGGAGGATTTTCATAGCTTTGAGCATGTGTTGGATGAGGCATATGCTAGATTTAAAGAGAAATAGATTGATGTTGTAGAGGCACAAGTAAATAGAAGACATTTTTTATTTGTGAGGAAATACATGAGCAAAGAAAAAGACATAGAACAATTAAATAAATGGCGTCTCATGCTAGGAAAATACTCTAGTGATCAAATCTCCTTCGGACAGGGGTCAGCCAGATATATGGAGATGGAAGATGTGCTGGATTATCTCTACTCTAGGGAGTACGGTGAGGATAGTGGTGTTAGAGAAGAAAAGGGTAGTCTAGAGGACTCAAATCCTACAGTGTCTCACTGGATTAACAAGGTGCGTAAGCTGTTCCCTAAGGAGACTGTGGAGATATTAGAGAAGCAGGCCTTAGACAGGTATGGTATGACAGAGCTTCTTACTGACAGAGAGGTATTAGCAAAGATGGAGCCCAATCAGGAGCTTCTTAAGATGATACTGCAGCTTAAGGGTTCTATGAGTAGAAGCGTTCTAGAGGAAGCAGAGCGAATTGTAAAGGCTGTGGTTAAGGAACTTATGGAGAAGCTGGAGCAAAGGATTAAGATTGGTATTACAGGCAAGCTTAATCGTAACAGTGAGAGCGTTATAAAATCATCTAGAAATTTGGATATTAAGAAGACCATTGCCAAAAATCTTAAGAACTATGACAAGGATAGGGAGAAGCTGATTTTAGATAGAGTTTACTTTAACTCTCGCGTTAGAAAATACAACAACTGGCGTATAGTAATAGCTGTGGACGAAAGTGGTTCAATGCTGGATTCTGTAATCCACAGCGCTGTTACAGCAGGCATATTTGCCAAGCTTCCAATGCTTGATACAAGACTAGTTATATTCGACACAAATGTAGTTGATTTAAGTGACCACTTAGATAATCCTGTGGAGACTCTTATGAGTGTTCAGCTAGGTGGTGGAACCAATATTGGACAGGCAGTCAGGTACTGTGAAGGGCTTATTGATAATCCAGACAAGACTATATTTGTGCTTATTACAGATTTATATGAGGGTGGCAATGTAAATGAACTGTACGCCACCAGCAGAAATATTATAGAGTCTGGAGCCAAGATGATTGTTCTTACAGCCTTGGATGTAAATGCAAATCCTAACTACAATCGAACTGTGGCAGCTCGCCTGGTGGACCTTGGAGCTCATGTTGCGGCTATGACTCCGGAGCAGTTAGCAGATTGGGTAGGAGGTGTAATATCATGAGTGAGGTGATAAAGTACTTCCAAACTATAGATGATGACTACCTAGTTGGTTTGTCAAATAAGGGAATTGTTAAGCGCTCTTACAAGGATTTGGAAAGTGCGGCTATAGACATAGATGAGACTGATGAGTGCATAAATGTTTCTATGGAGGATGTAAGCTGTAAGCTTTATGTGCCTCTTGGTGATAGCAAATGTAGCTGTCCATCTAGAAGTATGTGTAAGCATATAGTTATGGGAGCTATAGCTGTAAAGAGAAAATATGAGTCTGGTGAGATTGGAGATGTTGATGAGCCTTATGGATCGCAACCTGGAATCGAAGGTACAGATGAGCCACTAGTAGACCTGACGGAAACTACAGAGCAGGTAAGCTCATCGGTGGGCTATGTGACGAAGTCGGGACAGGAAAATCAACAGGTGATAGATACAAAAATAAGTCAGGAACGAAGCTTCTCAGAGCTTGACTCTTATACCCTAGACCAGATAAAGAAGCAGCTTGGAGCAAGTGCATTTCGCAAGGTGTGCCAGCGTATGAGGGTGGCAGAAGCACCGGACATAATTATAACATCGGTGGTGACAGTTTCATTTGCAGATACAGATACCATTGTAAAGCTCCTTGAACCAGTGGCTTATTCCACCTGCTCCTGTCACAAGAAAGAGCTTTGCTCACACAAGGCAGAAGCTATAATAGCCTACCAGCTACATAAAGGGATATTAACCAAGGATATGCTGGATTCATATTATGAGGGTACAGATAATCCAGAGTTTGATATAGATGAGATTAAAGAACTGATTGTAAGTATGAAACAGCTTTTAGGAGAGGTTATCTTCACTGGACTTGCTCGTATATCCCCTGATATGGCAGATAGCTGTGAACGAATGGCCATTATGTGCCACAATGGCAGATTGGCTAATTTTGAAAGTGATTTTAGAAGGCTTTCAGAGAGGCTGAACAAATATTTTAAGAGACATGCATCCTCGGATGTGGTAGCACTTATGCACTTTGTGTGTGAAATGTATGGTAATACAATAAAGCTAGAGAATATAGTTGAAAATATGTCTAAGGAGATGTCTGACCCAGTGCCAGACAATAGGGTAAAACATGACATAGATAAAACTGTAAAAAGTCATAATGAACAAATGGTTAATGTAGATGCCTTTTTGCAAATAGCCGGGAAGCTTCGCTCTGAGTACCAGATGTCAAAGCCTCTTAGTCTAATGGGTATGGGTATGAGGCATTTTGTAAGTCAGGCAGGCTTTGAGGGTGAGACAGTATATTTTATAGAGGAGGACAGTGGTGAGTGGTACACATTTACTAATGCCAGACCAACTATATATGATAATAGAGGAGCCAGAGGGCTAAATGCCAATTCTCCTGCGCCATGGGGGTTAAATTGTAGCTTAGATACTCTGTCAGAGCACAGGATAAAGCTTACAAACGGAAAGGTTAGTGTGGAGAATCGATTGTCCTCCACCAGTGAGGCTGTGGCAGAGCTTGTGGGGAATAGAGATTTAAATCACGAGATGCTTGAATCACACATTTACAGTGATTTTGGCCAGCTGTTCGCAGAGGTTTTCGGAGACCATTGGTTTGAAAATGAGGATGAAAACAGAGAGATAAATCGCCTTGCAGTAGTCAGACCTGCGGCTGTTTTGGAGGCGGATTTTGACAACATAAGACAGGCATTTTACATGCGTCTTGTGGACGGGTATGGTCAGAGCTTATCTATCAAAATGACCTACAGCAAGGAGGACAAGTATATTATCAATCATCTTGAACGACTTCATAGAAGAATTAAGGAGGGCAGACGCGGTGTGCCTGACTTTTTCGGTAGGCTTTACATAGAAGACGGTGAGCTAAGACTTTACCCTATAGAATACTATGACAGGGAAGAGGAGGTGTTGTAAATGGGCGCAGAGACTATTTTGGAAAAACACTTAAAGGATTGCGAAAATACAATGGAAGCTTTGTTTCTATCAGGCTTTTCTGTAGCTCATGACACCATTTCGCTAGATATTATAGATAGGGCAGATAAGAGCAGACAGTTGGGCTTGTCTGATTTGGCAGACAAGCTTACCTTACTGAAAAATAATATGGATGAATTAAGGCATAGTCTGGATTTTGCTGATGAGAAGAAGCAGGAGCTTATGAAACTATATTGTCATATCAATAAGTATCTTTCGCTAGGAATAAAAAAGTGTAGGTACGACAAGGTTAGAGAAGGTTTAAAGGAAAGTAATCAGGAGGAAATGTAGTATGAAGAATGCAAAGGAAATGCAACTTGATAAGATGTTAGATTGTCTTAGAAGTGCAGGCCTTACACCGGAGCAGCTGGCTCAGGCTGAGGACTATATTGCTGGGGATGGAGTGTGTCCGAATTATGGAATAGTAAATAAGCTGGACGCAAAGGTAAAGGTTAATTCTGCTCAACAGCGAGAGGTGGAAAATTATCTTCAGAAACTGATTAATAGTAAGCGTATGGAAGAGTTTGGGAAGCTTTTTAATCTTTTATTTCAGGTGTATGGAGTCAGTATGAGATGCATGTTTCCTAGGTATCTCTTTGGAACATACTCATCTAAGCTTGAGCTAGATAAGTATGTATCAACTGCTCAGCTGGTTGCTCTTATGGCGGAGATGAGAACTAGAGATGTGTACAGAGTAAACACTCAAAGCATCAACGAAGTGATAAATATGGCCAAAAGCCCAGTGGTGGTGAAAATGGCCTATGAGCTGGCAGATAAGCAGTATTGCAATGGTAGAATATTGCTTCTTGCAGCATATTTTAAGATGCAGAAGAATACATTTTCAGGGATTACAGATATAGCTGATGAGGATTCAGGTAGTGCGGTTAAGAATTTGGTTGCGCAGATGAATAAGGCATTTGAGCCAAAGCAAAATGCAAACCTATCTGCACCGCAATACTCACAGAACAATCCTGGGGTACAGCAAAGCATAACATCCATGCAATCACAGACAACAATGGGTGGTATATTAGGTGGGCTTGCCAGATTATTCGGTAAGAAAAATCAAGCTGCAAGGCAGGTGCAGCAACCTCAGTATGCGCCACAGCCACAGATGGTGCAGCAGCAATCGATACAACCAAATAATCTACAGCAACAGGCAGGAGTACAGCAACCAATTCAACAACCTACTCCAAACACTGTATTTGCTAAGAAAAAGACACTTAGCCCTGAGGATAAAGCTCTATTCGATGAGTATGTTCACCTGATAATAACAAATATAAGAAGCATATTTGAGGGGAATGTTCCTAACTCTGATGTGGCTAAAATAATTGAATATATCAATAATGACAAAACTACTAAAACACCTAGACCTAGGGAAATATGCGACATTGTAAATAGGTACAAGATCAATGAGTATTTTGATGCTCTTTTCCTAGGTTGCGCAGTAGCTAATTATAAGATGTCCTACAAGCTTACTAATTTGATTAAGGTGTGTGCTTGTGGCAACAATTTTAATCGCACCATGGACCTTGTAAGAGGTAATAGAGTAGGTGAAGAGATAACTAAGCAAATAGATGAGTGGCGTAAGGATTTTATGCTTGATACCACAGAGCTAATCTGTTGGTGTGCAAAGATTGGACTTAAAAGTGCCCTCCCTAAATTAGCACAGGAAAATAGTGATGAGTACATTAAGGCTCTTAAGATGGTGGATTTAAATAGCTACTCAAAGATGATAGAAGCCTTAAATGAAATCGACCCACGAATTAATGAGGAAAGGTTCAAATCAGTGGTGTCTGATTCCGGCGACGACAAGCGAAGAATGATAGCTGGTGAATTTACTAAGATTCTTGTAGGAAGACTTAAGACTGAGGATGTTGACACCATCAGGAATTACCTTGAAAATGGTGGCTCCGTGGAGGAAATTTACGGTCTTGCTTCTCAGCTAAAGGATACAAATTCCTACTTCGGTGGTAATTATGCAAATCTTCTCAAAAGCTATTTTAACGCCTATGGCTATGATGACTTTTATAAGAGATGCAAGGCGTATATTGCTATCAAACTGGTGGCTGAGGAGAGCAATTTTTATATGCTGACCAGCGACCTGCCTATGGCTGATAGAAAATATGAGAAGGATGGAGTAAAAAAACTATTTTCAGCCTTGGATGAGCTTGGAGTCCACCTAGACACCCAGCTTGAGGTGGCTATGGGTTCCTATGATAATGCCTATGTTGACTCTTATAAGAACTCTCTCCTAGATGCCTATGTGGATATATTTAATACATATTTACACCTTCGTGAGGAGGAGATGCTTAAGGCATTTTCGGAGGCAAGTGCTAATGGTAGATATTTGGGTGTATACATAATGGGTATGAATGGCGATCAGTATAAGGAACAGCTATTTACCTATTTCTCTGATGGCTCAAAGCTGGTTAGAGAGGATTTGGCAAATACTATTTCCAAGCAGGAAAGCTGGCTACCAGAGGTGGTGGAAAAGCTTAAAGCTAAGAAGGCAGCAGACAGAGAATTGGCAGCTACAATTCTTGCCAAGTCAAAGGGTGATTACACCCAGGAATTAAAGGCTGCCCTTGAGGTGGAGAAGTCCAAGAAGACAGCAGATGTTATAAGAGGACTATTAGGAGTTGCGGCTATGGAGGGAGAAGATGGTGAAGAAGGAGCAAACGGTTCAACTCTTACAGCAGATTCCTTAGTTAAAGAACTTCACAAGGGTAACAGAAAGCGTTCTCTTGCCTGGGCTTACGAGGCACCATATCCAGAGGTACATTTTACAGGAGATAACGCTGAGACTGTAGCTGATGAAGCTTATATGCAGGCAATTCTACTTGGTTATAACGATATGACTGCACCAAAGTACAATAAGAGAATTGAGACATTGACTAACAAGCTTAACAAGTCGGAGCTTGCCCTTTATATGAACGAGCTTTATGACCGTTGGATAGAGGCAGGTGCTGAGGCCAAGAAAAAATGGGTGCTTTATGTAACTGCTATTTATGGTGGAGCTGATATGGTGGTTAAGCTTCAGAGACAAATTAATGATTGGGCAGGCAATTCCAGAGGAGCCATAGCTGCAGAGGCAGTTAAGTCTATGGCATTAAATGATTCTCCAACAGCACTTCTTGTTGTGGACGGAATAGCTAGAAAGTACAAGTATAAGCAGGTAAAGGCTGCTGCCGGGGATGCACTAACATTTGCAGCAGAGGAGCTTGGACTTACCCGTGAGGAGCTGGCGGATAGAATTGTTCCGGACCTAGGCTTTAATGAGAACCTAGAGAGAATCTTCGATTATGGCGAGAGACAGTTTAAGGTTTACATTACACCTGCTCTTGAGGTTGAGATATATGACGAGAATGACAAGAAGCTTAAGAATATGCCAGCACCAGGTAAAAAGGACGATGAAGCTAAAGCGGCAGAGGCTTATGCTGAATTTAAGCAGATGAAGAAGCAGATGAAGACAACTGTTACTAATCAGAAGCTTAGACTTGAATATGCTCTTACTGTTAATAGAAGGTGGAAGGCAGCTGATTGGGAGAAGCTATTTGTGAAAAATCCTATTATGCACCAGTTTGCCATAAGTCTAATCTGGGGTGTGTATGAAGGTGAGGAATTAAAGGATACCTTTAGATATATGGAGGACGGAACCTTTAACACAGTGGATGAGGATGAATATGAGCTTTCTGAGTCAGCTGTAATTGGCTTGGTTCATCCAGTAGAGTTAGATGAGGAAATAAAGTCTAAGTGGCAGGAACAGCTTAGTGATTATGAGATTACTCAGTCCATAGAGCAGCTATCAAGACCAGTCTACAGAATAACTGATGCTGAGAAGAAGGAGAAAGCATTAACTAAGGTGGCAGGCAAGATGTTAAATCCACTTTCTCTATCCAGTAAGCTTATTGGTATGGGATGGGCAAAAGGACCTGCTATGGATGGTGGAGGATTCTACAAATATATCCGTGACGATGCTGATTGTGGACTTGGTGTGGAGCTATATTTCTCCGGAGCATTTATAGGTGATTACGCAAGCATCAACGAGGATGATGTTACAGTTTACGATGCAGTGATTTATAACACAGAAACTGTACAATATGACAGAAAAGGCTGGGGTGATGTTGCCAAGGAAAGTGCCTTAGATTTAGGTAATGTGCCTGCAAGATATTATTCAGAGATAGTGTATCAGCTGGAGAAGGCAACAGCCACAAGCACAGAGACTAATGAGAATTGGGAAAGTGAAAAGTAGGTAATTTGACAGATGATATGGATTCTGTATTAAATGGAATTCATATCATCTGTTTTTTGTACTAAAATCCCCTCTATCAACGCAAATTTCATATTGTTACTTTCCCTAATTCTTGGTATTATCTTTATAGTGGGTTGCTTTGTGTTACAAGCACCCATTACAACATATATGCGGGGGACGACGATGTACAGATTTATGGACAAAGAAGAAATAGAAATCAGACAGATGGACAGTCTTAAGATGCTTCATCTGTATCAGCTTGGTGGCAGTGATGCCATAGCTGTATATTATGGCGATAATCAACAGATAAACCTGTGCGCCATGGATAAGAATTATAATCTTTTAATGGAAAGGGTGCTCACCCTTTATTCCCAGAGTCAGGATAGAAATTCAATAATTGTGGATGATGCCGCTAAGAAGCTTATTGAGGCTGCGGTGAGTAGAGATGATAATTATACAGCCTTTTTCCATAGAGTTGGTAGGAAGTATAAGGATATGGAGGGACTTACCGCCCCTAGATTTACCTCAGATGGAGTTGTGCGTGAGACATTGATTCCTATGCTGCAGTATTATCTTAAGGAGCTATATCAGCTTTGGAATGTTGAAGTGGATTTTGAACGAGGTAGCAGAGGCTGGAATAGAAATTGTGTGCTGAAGCTAAAGAAGGGAGCGGACACTCTTATATTGCCGGTGAGAATGGATTTACAAGAGTCCAATGCCTGTAGAGCGACCATTGGTAATTTCCTTAAGGATATGAATACAATAGAATTTCAGGTTACCTACGCTGATAACAGACAGCTTATAGTATTTGAGAGTAAGGATATGGCTCTTGTGGGAGAGAATCGAATTGAGATAAAGGACAGTAAGGTTAAGTCCGTTACCACCATAAGTGTAAATGGACAGACCGTTTACTACATGGATGAGGACCTTCCTATGGTTGAAATAGGTGCTGAGGGCGCCGAATTTGTAAATATGCCTAAGCATGTGGACATTGATGTGGCTGACAGCAGGGTTTATCAGCTTCCATGGGGTGGCTATGTGGTAATCAGAGTGGTTGAAAGTGCAGATGAGGCAACTAAGAGAACCGATACGGATACCATTTTCATAGAGGCAAATGACACCAAGGTTGTGGTTAGACATTTTTCCTATGGATTGGTGGAGAGTCTTAAGGATGGTCTAAAGCTGAGAACAGACGGAGCCAATATGAGAAAGCTGTACTACGGCGACAAGCACGGTGAATTAGAAACATTATTCCTGCCGGTGGGCTATTATTCCGGCTGGGACTACAAGGAATTTTTAGAGAATAAATATTTTTACGAGAGCATGGAGGTTAATGAATAATGGGGTTATTTGATAAGAAGGAAGCGGATAATAAAGTATATGTTAAGCGTATTGAGAAGGTTATAAATAGCATCAATGACGACTATACCTATAATCTTACTCAGTCTATAGACCGAGCGTTTGTTACATATTGTAAGGAAATTTGCAGGGAGCCGGAAAGTGCGAAGATTCAGCCTATAGAGCTTTGTGCAGAGCTTGTTGAGACCATAGTGGCTAATAAGGTAGATATTGCTTCAACCTCATACCTTGCCGTTATGAGAAGAGCAGAGGAGATATACGCAAGAATTTTCCCATATGGTGAGAATACACCGGATTTTGAGCTTATTGCTGTGGTTTTTATTAGTCTATTTAAGCCAGATGGACTTATTGGCAAGGGACTGTTTAATTTCAATCTTTATGCTACATTTAAGAATAAGGATAATTTTACTGAATTTATGGACACCATTAAAAATGATGCCAAGGTAGGGGATTGTCTCTACGATATTATTCAGTATGGACTGGGCGTTAGAGCTTACTTTATTGATGACGAGACATATACTGCAAATATGAAGGATGTGGCGCAGAAAATTCTTCGCTCAGGTGATGCCAAGGCTCTTATTGCTGATGAAACCAAGAAGGTTCAGCACATGGCTGGTATCTACGACATAGATGAGGCAGATGTGGCTAAGACTGAGCAGCAGCTTGTTAAGGCCAATGCTATTTTGTCCGAGACTGTTGGTATATTGGATCAGGCTGACAGAAAGACTGAGCAGCTTAGCCGTGTTATGAAGGAGGCTACCGAGACCATTCAGGAGATAGCAAAGCGTGAGACTGACCTTGTTACTATGAAGGCTATGACCGCCAAGGAGGATATAAGTGCAGCCTACAATAGCTTCCTAGAGGAACAAAGACAGGAGGTTATTATTCAGAAGGATGTGCTTGTTGGACAGATTTTTAGTGAGGCTGAGGCTAAGCTAAATCAGCTTAGAACCATGGCTAGAGCTATTACAACCTCTGCTAATTCGGAGCTTCTTAGAATTAACACTGAGGCCTCAAATGCTATGGACAAAATTAGCAACCTGGTGGCAAATGATAAAGACTTAGAAAAGGTTCTTGCCAAGGCAGATGAAAACAAAGAGCTTTATGAAAAGATTGCAAAGCTGGAGGTTCTTAATAATCAGAACATTGAAGCCATTACCAAGGGTATAGAGGCTCAGGCGGCAGCTATGAATTTAAGTGGAGATGACGCAGCTACTTCAGCTCCAAATCAGGGTGCTGTGGTGGTATCGGATCCTATGCAGGCTATGCAGATGATGGGCACTCCACAGTTTGCTTCAGCTGGACTTCCTCCTATGGAGGTGGACCCACAGGCTATACCTGAGGTTAACCCACTTCTTGATACAAGAATTCCATTTGAGCAGCGTTTTAAGCTGGTAATGGAGGAGAAGCAGAGAAGAATTGCTAAGGGAGAGCATTTCCACAAGATGTTCGATGATGTTGTTACAGTGCTTATGGAGGATGCAAATCCATATATGATTGGACCTTCAGGCTGTGGTAAGACATTTATGGTTAAGCAGATAGCTTCTATTCTTAACCTTGATTTCATAGATATAGGATATATCAACGAGGAGTACGATATCTTAGGCTTCCAGACTGCAACAGGTGCATATAGTACACCTAACTTCTATCGTTGCTACAAGTACGGTAAGATTGCATTCTGTGACGAGCTTGATAATGGTAACTCCAGAGCTACAGTTAAGCTTAATTCCTTCCTGTCAAATGGTAAGGATGCAAGCTACAGCTTCCCTCATGGTGAAAATGTTAAGAGACATGAGAACTTCCGAATTATAGCAGCTGGTAACACTGCCGGAAATGGTGCTGATGCAAACTACAACACCAGAGAGAAAATCGAGGAGTCTGTTCAGCAGAGATTTACTCCTGTATATGTTGGCTATGATAACTATGTGGAGGAGAAAATCCTTGGAGATTACAAGGATTGGTATCAGTTCTGCGTAATATTTAGACTTGCTACAGATGCATGGAGCAATCAAAATGACTGTGCTGCGCCTGGTATCCTTACAACCAGAGATACAGCCAGATTAAGACGATATTTGGATAATAAGAGCTTTGATATGGGTAAGCTTTTAGATTATGAATTTATCCAGACCAAGGATATGGAGTACCTAGCATTCCTAGTACAGCATATGGGAGGTAGTGTTGCTTCTTACCCTGGAGCGGCTCAGATTTATAATATGTTTGCTGCAAAGGTTAATGACCTTAGACAGAAAGGCGGAATAAGATAGTATGGATATAAGCTATGGATTAAAGCCAGAGGAATGTCCGAACCTTCACATTGAGAATAGAGGAAATATTAATATTTTCCGTGCAAACTTTAAGTCCTTAAGTCAGCTGCATTTGTTCTTAGCGGCGAATCCTACAGTTAATACAAACATTTTCTATACACAGAAAAGTATTAACTCCTCCAGCAAGTTTGCCGGTGAGCCATTAGAAACTGCCATACAGTACTGTGTAGGTGGATATGAGAAGGATTTCTCTATGTTTGTTAAGCTGAAGAAGGACATTGACAGGGTAAATATACGCCATGTCCAGACCAGAAAGGTTAGACCATCTGTTGTGGGTTCAAGACCTAATGTGCCTGCTTATGTGGCAGGCGCTCCAAAGTCTATGTACCGTATGGATAGGGTTAAGGAGAAGAAATTCATCACAATATACATAAATCTTGCATATGCCAATGATACCACAGAGGATCAGATTAGAAATCGTGGAATCCTTACTCTTAATCTTATTAAGATATTAGAGAACAATGATTACGGAGTTAATCTAAAGGTATACGAGACCTGTATGGTGGGCAATGAGGTATTTGCTGCTACCATAGGTATAAGCAAGCCGGGAGAGCTACTTAATGTTAAGAAATGCTATTATCCTCTGTGTGGTAAGGAGTTTCTTCGTAGGGTCATGTGCCGTATAAAGGAATCTATGCCATTTAAGGAAAATTGGCATATGAGCTATGGACAGCTGCTTAGTGATAAGCACTCTAGAATTATTATGGATATTCCGGAAAATGCCATAGTAATCAATTCCCCATCAGAGATGGGTATAGAGGGTAAGGATATCTATCAGGATGCAGATAGATTTTTGGAGAAGCTAAACCTAAGCAAGGAGATTGTTGTGCCAAATTATGTGAAGGAATCTAAGGAGGAAGATAAGAAGTAATGAGTGATACATTGATGAGCTATGATATGCTCCAAACAATTGCAAATAATCCGGAGATTAATCTTACAGAGGATGAGCTAAAGCAGGTTGATGAGGCTGTTAAGGCTATAGATTTGTCAGATTCTACAGCTATCATAGGCTTTGGCTCTGATATACAGAAGAAGCTTTCTGAGCTTTCCGGAACCATGCTTTCTAACCTTAATTCTCAGGATATAGATGATATCGGTGAGGTGCTTGATACCACAGTTGGATATCTTCGAGACATCGAGGAGGAAAAGGGGAAATTCTCACTCTTTAAGAAGGCTAAGGAGATGTCGGTTAGAGAAAAATACAGACAGGCAGAGAAGAATATTGATAAGGTTACAGGTACTCTTCAGCAGCACCAGATTCAGCTTATGAAGGACTGCGCCATGCTTGATCAGATGTACCATATGAATACGGTATATTTTAGGGATTTAAATGTGAAGATTGCCGCTGGTAAGAGAAAGCTGGATGACTGCAAGCACATAGAGCTTCCAGCTCTTGAGAAGAAAGCTATAGAAACTGGTCTTGCGCAGGATGCTCAGGCAGTTACTGATATGAAGAGTCAGATGGACAGACTTGAGAAGAAGATATATGAGCTGGAGCTTACCAGAACCATTTCCCTTCAATCAGCACCACAGATAAGACTTATCCAGTCTAATCAGGCAACTATGGCTGAGAAGATTCAGTCTACACTTCTTAACACCATACCACTTTGGAAAAACCAGGTAGTGCTTGCTCTTGGTATGGAGCATACCAGACAGGCGGTTAAGGCTGAGAAGGAAATAAATGATATGACCAATAAGCTTCTTCTTAAGAATGCAGAGACTCTTAAGCTAGCTTCTGTGGAGACTATGCAGGCTGCTAATCGTGGCTTTGTAGATGTGGCAACCCTTGATGCGACAAATAAGCTTCTTATCGAGAGCTTAGATGAGGTTGCAAGAATTCAGGCAGAGGGTCGTGACAGCAGAAGTGCAGCAGAGCTTGAGCTTGTTAGAATCGATGAAGAGATGAAGAATAGGTTGATGTAGTGGCGCTAGCTTATTCAAGCAATGGGGTACATCAATCGTGACCTTAAAATGGGAGTATATAGTATGAGTGTAGTGTTAGTGATAATGTTTGTAATATATGCGATTTTGATGGTGATTGCATCTAATAAAAGAATTTTTGAAATGCCTGCGCCCGTGGATATATCTAATATTGATATAGAGCATATGATGGAGGATGCGGATGGTAAAGAGCTTACTATTGGGCGCGATCAGTTTGAGAAGTTTAAGGCTACTCTTAGTAGAACTGCCAATGTAGGTACAACTATGGTTGCAGTTGCCATGACAGATGCGGTATTGATGCTGATAATGGCATGGAACGGCTTTGGAACAAATGAGACTTTGCTTTGCGTGGCCGCCTGTTATCTGATACAGAAGGCGCCGAAGGAATAGCTTGTTGGTTAGGAATAGGAAATTAAAAAAACAGGAGTATGAGAAAAATCTCATACTCCTGTTTTTTTGTTGCTGAAGGTTGACAATAGATGTTTTTTGAAGTATCATGATTATACGCAATGCGTACAAATTTTTGGGGTGATGAAGATGGATTTGAGAAAAGAGTTAATAAAGCTTAGAGAAAGTACGAATATGAATAGAAAACAGTTCTCTGAATATTTTGATATTCCGTATCGTACTATGCAGGATTGGGAATTAGGGAATAGAAGTATGCCGGAATATTTATATCGTCTTATGGCATATAAGATAATGATTGAAAAGCTGGATAAGAAGGGGGAAGATACAGATGAATGATAATGTGCAATTATTTGAAGATCAGCCTATAAGAGCTGCATGGAATGAAGATAATGAAGAGTGGTACTTTTCTATTGTTGATGTCGTAAGGGTGTTGACGGAACAACCAACACAGAGAGGAGCTAGTAACTATTGGGCCAAATTAAAGGAACGATTAGAACAGGAAGGCGCCACTCAGTTGCTGACAAATTGTCAGCAACTGAAATTAAAATCTCCAAAAGATGGAAAAAGATATGTTACCGATGTTGCCGACACCGAACAGCTTTTGCGTATTATACAGTCTATTCCATCTAAAAAAGCAGAACCATTCAAACTTTGGTTAGCACAGGTAGGTAGAGAAAGAATAGAAGAAACTATTGATCCAGAGCTGACCATTGACAGAGCATTAGATACATATTTGAAGAAGGGGTATTCGCGAGAATGGATTAATCAAAGGTTGCAAGCTATTCAAGTGCGTAAGGAACTTACTGATGAATGGCAGGATAGAGGAGTTAGTGTAGGTAAAGAATTTGCTATATTAACTGATGAAATAACAAAAGCTTGGTCGGGAATGAGTACTAGGGAGTATAAGAAATATAAAGGTTTAAAAAAGGAAAATCTTAGAGACAATATGAGTACAACTGAGATAGTTCTAAATATGTTAGCTGAAACAGCTACGAAAGAGATATCTAAGCAAGTAAAACCAAGTACATTTGAGGGGAATAAAACAGTCGCTAAAAAAGGCGGAGACATTGCGGGTAATGCACGAAAAGCTTTAGAGGACGAAATCGGAAAAACAGTAATTACATCTGCCAATGCAACCCAGTTAAACAAAGTTGTATTAGACATGTTAGATACTTCATCCAAATTAGTTGATAGTGAAGGTACAGATTAAGAATAATTAGTAATATAGCTATTGGTGTTATAAAGGGAATAAAGAAAATAGAATGCTGCTATTTAAAAAATTTTATTGACACAAAAGTGTCATAGTGGTATAACAAGTGCATATAATTAAATATATCCAAACCGTTGACGCGGAGATAAAGTTAATTATGCTTCTACAGAGAGCCTGGGTAGCTGAGAGCCGGGTGAAAAACAGATTAGCAAATGGACCGCTGAGGGCGCAGTCAAATGTGTATTATAACACAGAGTATTCTGCGACGTGAGGGCATATGTCAGTTGCCAGAGATATGATAGTATCTTGCTAAGAGCGTGAGTACACGAATCAAGGTGGCACCGCGGATAATTTTGTATTTATTCGTCCTTGACAGATGGTATAAATCTGTCAAGGACTTTTTTGCGCGTTGCAATGAGCCATGCACCCCTTCACTTAATGTGTTCGATGAGAGCTTGCTCACAAGAGAACACATTAAGTGAAGGGGTATACGGCGAATGCCGCGACAGTGAGCAAGCGAGCTTGCGAACCTGTCGGCATGGCTCATTGCAAGAGGATAGAAGAGCGAATGCCGCGACAGTGAGCAAGCGAGCTTGCGAACCTGTCGGCATGGCTCATTGCAAGAGGAAGTAATTTCGCTCCCTGCGGGTAAAAGAAGAAAAACCATGTCAAAAATACCCGCAAGAGGAAGTAATTTCACTCCCTGCGGGTAAAAGAAGAAAAACCATGTCGAAAATACCCGCAAGAGGAAGTAATTTCGCTCCCCGCGGGTAAAAGAAGAAAAACCATGGCGAAAATACCCACAAGAGGAAGTTAATTCGCTCCCCGCGGGTATCAGAGAGGGAAATTCTGATTAAATACCCTAGCTTGACAGAAACAAAAAATATAGGAGGTGAGTGTTATGCAATTATCTAAAATATTGAATCAGAGTGTGGTCAGACGATGGCGTAGCACAAAGAATATAGAAAAACAAATAGAAGCAAATAAAATTAGGAAATCAAATATCAAATAATTTATAGATTATGGAGGACAATATTATGACTTTTAACAATATCGATTTCAACACATATTTCAAGAACTACCCAGACGCAAATGGCTACTATGGAAAGTACGGCGGTGCCTACATCGCTCCTGAGCTTAAGAAGGCTATGGAGGAGATTAACGAAGCTTACTTCACCATCTGTAAGTCCAGCAAATTCATCAGCGAGTTAAGAAGAATCCGCAAGGAATTTCAGGGAAGACCAACACCTATCTCTTACCTTGAAAGACTTTCAGGCTCTCTGGGAAATGTTCAGCTTTATGTAAAAAGAGAGGACTTAAATCATACAGGAGCACATAAGCTTAATCATTGTATGGGCGAAGCACTTCTTGCAAAATATATGGGCAAGAAGAAGGTAATCGCAGAAACCGGAGCCGGTCAGCATGGTGTGGCTCTTGCAACTGCAGCAGCATACTTTGGACTTGAGTGCGACATCTATATGGGTGCTGTAGATATCAAGAAGCAGGCTCCAAATGTTGCTCGTATGAAGATTCTTGGCGCAAATGTAGTGGAGGTAACTCATGGTCTTGCAACTTTGAAAGAAGCTGTAGACGCAGCATTTGAGGCATATTGCAAGGAGTACAAGGATGCAATATATTGCATTGGTTCAGTGGTAGGACCACATCCATTCCCTATGATGGTTAGAGACTTCCAGAGTGTAGTGGGTATCGAGGCGCGTTCACAGTTCCTGGAGATGACAGGAGAGCTTCCTGACGCAGTAGTAGCCTGTGTAGGTGGAGGTTCAAATGCCATGGGAATGTTCTCGGGCTTCCTAAATGATCCAGTTGATATCTACGGTGTAGAGCCACTTGGTAGAGGAACAGCTCTTGGTGACCACGCAGCCAGCCTTAAGTACGGAACCGAAGGAATTATGCACGGTTTTAACAGCATTATGCTTAAGGATGAAAATGGTGAGCCAGCCCCAGTTTACTCAGTAGCAAGTGGACTTGACTACCCATCAAGTGGTCCGGAGCACGCATTCCTTCATGACCTTGGAAGAGTAAAGTATGATGTGGTAGATGATGAGGAAACCATCGACGCCTTCTTCAAGCTTTCAAGACTTGAGGGAATCATCCCAGCCATAGAGAGCTCACATGCGGTGGCATACGGTATGAAGCTGGCTAAGGAGATGGGTAAGGGTTCAATTCTTATAAATCTGTCAGGTAGAGGAGATAAGGATATGGATTATATAATTGAGAAGTATGGGATTAGGTAGGATGGTATATTTCTTTTCTTGACATCCCACTCTCAAAATGGTTTAATCAAAAAGGTTCGCCATATTGGCGAACCTTTATAAAGCTATTAACGAATTCGGAGGATATATTATGGAAAGAGAAAAACTAGGCAGTAGATTAGGCTTCCTGCTTCTTAGCGCAGGCTGTGCCATAGGAATCGGAAATGTTTGGAAGTTCCCTTATATGGCAGGACAGTATGGTGGTGGAGCATTTGTACTTATATATCTGTTCTTCTTAATTATTATGGGTGTACCTGTGCTTACTATGGAGTTTGCTCTTGGTCGTGCATCACAGAAGAGTCCTGTAAAGCTTTATCAGCAGCTTGAAAAGCCAGGCCAGAAATGGCATATCCACGGCTACGCAGCCATGATAGGAAACTACCTTCTTATGATGTTTTATACCATCGTATCAGGTTGGATGGTTCAGTATTTTGTAAGGATTGCAAAGGGTGACTTTGAAGGAGCGGATGCTACTAAGGTTAAGGAAATTTTTGCTGGTATGAAGGCAGAGCCTGTAAGTATGGTTGTATATACAGCCATCGTTATTATCCTCGGATTTTTGGTTTGCTCGATAGGTCTTCAGAAGGGACTTGAGCGAGTTACTAAGGTTATGATGATTGCACTTCTTGTGATCATGGTTGTTCTTGCTATTAATAGTGCAACTATGGATGGTGGCGCTGAAGGTCTTAAGTTCTACCTTGTGCCAGATTTTCAGAGAATGGCAGATATCGGCATGGGTGAGGTTATAGTAGGTGCCATGAATCAGGCATTCTTCACCCTTAGCTTAGGTATCGGTTCCATGGCTATATTTGGTAGCTATATAAATAGGGACAGAGCCCTTATGGGCGAGGCAGTAAGTGTTGCTTCCCTCGATACATTTGTGGCATTTACCTCAGGACTTATCATCTTCCCAGCTTGCTTTGCGTATGGAGTTGATGTAAATGCAGGTCCAGACCTTATATTTATCACACTTCCAAACATATTCAATAATATGGCTATGGGAAGAGTTTGGGGAACGCTGTTCTTCGTATTCCTTACATTTGCAGCATTCTCAACAGTGCTTGGAGTATTCGAGAATATTATTTCCTGTAACATGGACCTTTTTGGCTGGAGTAGAAAGAAGACCTGCTTAATCAACACATTCTTGATGATTATCTTGTCCCTTCCATGTGCTCTGGGATTTAATGTACTTAAGGATGTGGTTGTGGCCGGAAAGAACATTATGGATATGGAGGACTTCGCGGTAAGCAATATTCTTCTTCCTCTTGGTTCACTTTGCTTCGTGCTTTTCTGTACACTTAGATACGGCATTGGCTTTGATAAGTTTATGGAAGAGGCAAATACAGGTAAGGGACTTAAGGTTAAAAAATGGATGAAGCCATATATGACCTATGTGCTACCACTGATAGTTCTAGTAATATTTATTATGGGGCTTATCTAAAGATTTGATATAAACTTAAATTGCGACTCACCTATAAATGTGGTAAAATTTATAGGTGAGTTTTTTGTGATTATAGCAACCTGGAATATTGTATGAATATCAAATGTGTCTGTGCCAATAACTTATATTCCGGCCGCGGCAGGGTTTTGCTGAGCTGACCGTTTTAAGTGTCAGCGAGGCAAAATCCCTAGACAGGCCGGCAAAAGAGTAGATATGCACAGACACATAGCTATAAAAAGCAAGTGACATTCAGGATGTTGAAATAAGGAGGAATAATATATGTCAGATACAAAGCAAGCAAATATCACATTATACTGCGCAGGTAGCAATTTAAATGGCTTTAGAGATAAGGCCCTAAGCCTATTCGGTAAGAATGCTCTTGAAGCTGTTGGGGACAGCGATTACGATTTTGAGATAAAGCTACAGGACGAATCCATGGTGAAATTTTCCACTATGAGCAACCCACAGATTCTTATGCAGCAGAATATGGGTATGGCAAACTTCTTCGCCAAGGCACCTGTTGCAAATGAAGCAGTAAAGGTAGCAGCCATTCACCAGATAAAAATGTTTACAGCAATTATTGGAATTACATTTCCTATTACAGAGGACAATAATAGAACAAATGCTATAGTTGGAACTATTCACGGTATCGCTAAGATGGTTACAGCCTTTGTGCTTTACCCAACCATGGAGCTGTACCATCCGGAGGGCAAGCTTCTCATCTCTGTTAAGGGTGAGACTGACTTTAAAGAATATTATCCAATTGTGTGCAGAGATATGATTATGCCTAATGTGGAAATGTCTGAGGAGGACAAGGCCCGCGCAAGCAAAAATAATGAAATTCTAAAAAGCAAAGGACTTCCATGTCCAGACGGTATGCCAGTTTCAGCCTTTTCAGAAAAAAGTGTAATACCTGATAAGGAGGTAATTGTTAAGCGTGCAGTTGCAATATTTGCGGCAGCAGTTAAGAGCGAGGTATATGGCTCAGGTGCTTACGAGGACACAGATGCAAAGCTGGCAGAGCTTCTTGATGCACTTAAGGCAAGATATGGTGAGCTAAACTTCCTGTCCAAGGAGGAGCAGGCTTACATAGATAATCCTAATCCATCACAAGAGGATGTTAACAAGTTTGGATGGAGATATGAATGCTGTGCTATACTTCTCTGGGCTTTAAAGCTTCTTGATTTAAATGAGCCGGACAAGATTGTTGATGCAGCTACCATAGGAGAGATTATTTGGTCAAATGATATGGCTTCTCTTATGGAAAAATCATCAGTAAGAGAAAAGACAGAGCTTCTTGACAAGCAGGATCTTCTTCATCGCTATGATTGGGCTTGTATAGAAGGACAGATTAAGAAGCTTGACATTACCCAGGTAAGCTCAGAGATAGTGGTTGAGTGGCATTATGCACTTAATTGGCTCACTGGAGTTGAGGGAGTGACTGACTGGGATAAGGTGCCTAGAAAGGCATAAATAATAGTGGTAAAAACAGGTGCATTTGTGGTAAAATATTAGTATATGTGTACCGTTAGTTTTCTTATGAAATACATTGAAGGAAAGGAGTAGCCTATGAAAAATATAATTGGAGCCATAACCTGCCTGCTGGTATCCTATGCCATTGCAATATGTGGCTATATGCTTACACACAATATTACAGTAGATGAGCTAAGTGGTATATCTGTGGAAGATAAACGCTTTCTTTTGGTGCTGCTGGTTGCTCAGACAGTTATAATCATGTCCTACTTCTTTTATATTTTGGCTATACGTAAGCGTAATGCCAGGAAGCTTAAGACTGAGGAGGATCGTCTTATTCTTCAGCAGAGAAGATACCAGATAGTTATAGATAATTCTGGTGAGATGATGTATGAGATAAGCCTTCACAATGATGCCTGTATATCCACAGACAAAATTAGAGATAAGTTTGGCTGGGACATACCTAAGCAGGTGGACGCCTTAGATGTTGCAGAGCTGTTTAGAATACTTCATGTTCATCCAGAGGATGAGCAGCTTTTCTTCCACTCAACCTCAGGGCTTATTACTAATAAGCTATCTAAGGAGATTACCGTCCGTATGCAGAAGGCAGATGGGACATACATTTGGTGTAACATAATCTATATTCCTCTTTTGGATTCTCAAAACAATATGGTATCCATAGTTGGTAAGATAGAGGATGTTGATAAGGAGATTAGAGAGAAGGAACAGCTTGAGCTAAAGTCCAGAACAGATGGACTGACAGGTCTTATGAATAAGCAGACCTTTGAAGAGGAAACCATGAAGTTCCTTATGTCAAATATTGCTACAGGAACAGCACTTCTTTTCATTGATATGGATTACTTCAAAGAGGTAAATGACAGATTTGGTCACAGCATGGGCGATAGAGCTATTAGAGATATTGCTTTAAAGCTTCAGGTAATATTTGCCAATTGTGATTTAGTGTCAAGGTTTGGCGGAGACGAGTTCCTTATATGTGTTAAGAATATTCCTAGAGAAACTCTTATTGATAAGCTGAATTGGGCTGTTGAGAAGCTAAAGGAAACCTATTCAAATGGTGTGGATACAGTGAACCTTTCGGCCAGTATTGGTGTAGCATATTGTATGGCAGATAAGGTTAACTACAGCACCCTTCTTGAGGCAGCAGATAATTCCCTTTATGCAGCTAAGGAGCTGGGTCGTTCAAGATATATTATTAGAGATATTTACGAATAGGTGCATGTCATGAATGATGAGGACTTATTAAAATCAAGGCTGAAGGATTTGGCCAACAAATCCTATAAGCAAAATATATATACATACTCCGGTTTTTTGACTCCCGGGGAGCTTGCCCTGTTAGATGAGCTAAAAGCAGAGATAGCCCATGTGGATTATGAAACCTTCGGTGGCTATGAGCTGGCAGAGAGACAGATGGTAGGCTATGGCTCAGAGAGAACCTTGGGCTATGAGGGAATGTGGCCTATCAGGATAATTAAAGTTGAGCCACTTATAGACAAATTCGCAGATGACCTTAGTCATAGAGATTTCCTTGGAGCGGTTATGAATTTAGGAATCGAGAGGAATGTATTCGGAGATATACTAGTTAAGGATGGCAAGAGAGCATATATTTTCGCCACTGAATCCATAGCAGAATTTATTATGGATAATCTTACTAAAATTAAGCACACTAATGTTAAGACATCTATAGTGGAGCCAGACTCTGACAATATGGAGGACTTAAAGCCTACACTTGTTGATATAAGCGTTGTTGTGGCATCTCCAAGGTTTGATGCCATAGTTGGTGGCGCTACCAAGCTGTCTAGAAGTGAGGCGTTGAATTTATTTAAGGCAAAGAAGGTTACCCTAAATGGCAGGTTGTGTGAGCGCAATAGTATGACATTAAAGGATGGAGATATATTTTCCCTTCGTGGCTACGGAAAGTTTAAATTCTGTGGTGCTGGCAATGAAACTCGCAAGGGCAGAGTTTATGTAAGCCTGAAGAAATATGTTTAAAAAAGAACTTTACACTTATAG
This sequence comes from Wujia sp., assembly GCA_045543915.1. Classification (GTDB taxonomy): domain Bacteria; phylum Bacillota; class Clostridia; order Lachnospirales; family Lachnospiraceae; genus Coprococcus_C. Next base: position 37,744 of record JAZPXZ010000039.1, on the reverse strand, counting down.
ATGATAAGACTATACTAAAATATGGGTGATGACCCAAATACTTAAAGAAGGAGAGCAAGGTCATGATAAGCAGATATATTACTGACAATGGCGTCTTAAGAGAGATTAATGAGCACACACCGGGAATGTGGATTAATCTTACAGCACCCAGTCATGATGAAAGCAACGACATAGCTCAGAAATATAATATTGACTTAGCAGATGTTCGTGCCGCTCTCGATGAAGAAGAGTCATCACGTGTGGATGTGAATGAAGACTATGTTCTTATCCTCTTCGATATTCCAACAGTTGAGATTCGTCACAATCAGGAGGCATATACGACTATTCCTCTTGGTATCATCTGGACAGATGAGGCAATCATTACAGTGTGTTCTGTGGAGACACCGGTTATAAAGCATTTTATAGTGAATCACCTGAGAGATTTTACTACTAAGAAGCAGGTTAGATTTACTTATCAGATTATATATAGAACTAATATGTTATATCAGTCATACCTTCGTATCATTGACAGACGCCGTCTTGAGATGGAGGAGAAGATGGGTGGCGTTACTGAGAACGCAGATATCGTGAATTTGCATGAATTGGAGTCCAACCTTGTATACTTCGATACATCACTAAGAGCTAATCGAATGATTGTAGATAGACTTACCCGTTACAGCGGTATTAAGAAATTTCCTGAGGACCAGGAACTTCTTGATGATGTAATAGTCGAGAACCTTCAGGCTATCGAGATGACCCAGATATATCGCGATATCTTAAAGGGTACCAGAGAGCTGATGTCAACTATGATTGATAACCGTCAGAATGAGATTATGAAATACCTGACAGCCATCACTATTGTTATGGCTATACCTACTATTATCTCAGGTATTTACGGAATGAATGTAAATGGTGATGGAATGCCATTTTCTCAGTCCCAGTACGGATTTGCAATCGTCTGTGGAATTACGCTTTTGGTATGTTTGATAGTGGCATTTTTCTTAAAGAAGAGGAAGATGTTGTAATGCACTTTGTGTAAAGCAGTCAGAATATGCCTATGTGAGTTTTCTCGCAGGTAGGCATATTCTGGCTGCTTTGCTTTGGGAGAAAGCTTTTTTGCAAATATTTAATAAATGATAAAACCAAAATCCTTAATGATGTATCTATATAATATACATAAAAAAGGATGTGGTTAATTGGAAAAAGAAAAAGATACTGGTAATCCTAGAGAAGGTACTTTATTGTTTCAATTATTTAAAATAATGGTGCAGGATTTTTCCCTTTCTGAAAAAGCTAAAGAGCGGATAAGAAAAAAGCTTAAGGATAAAATTAAAAAGGAAAACAATTGATGGAGGTTACATATGAAAAAGGCTATAAAAAGATTTCTTGTTGTTTTTTTGATTTTGTTATGTTTGTGTGGAGCGTTAGCATTTGTGTATTTTGTTAAATTAAAAGACAACAAAAAGATTATTGAAAATGGAAAGAATTATCTCTTTGGAACTAATGGCTGTGAGATTAATTACCAAGAGGCCTATAATAATTTTAATAAGGTGATGAAATACAAAAATGCAGATGCATACTATTACATTGGCTTTATGTATCAAAATGGTTATTATTTTGAGGCTGATTATAGCAAAGCTATAGAGTATTACGAAATGGCTTGCCAGAAGGACAATATGTATGCACAGTATGCTATGGGATATGTATATTATTATGGCTATGGAGTAGATGTAGACAGAGAAAAGGCTAAGGAATACTTTGAAACAGCTGTAAAAAATGACTGTGTTGAAGCTAACGGTGGTATTGCTCTTATGGCGCTATCTGATAAGGATTATGAGAATGCATTAGAATTGTTTAGGCTTGCTACAACTGGTACAGAGCCTTATTATACATCTGAAGCAATGTACTATGTTGGATACATGTATGAAAATGGCTATGGTATAGCACAAAGCTATGCTTTTGCTCTGGAATGGTATGAGAAGGCTATAGAGTTGAATAATCCTACGGCAATGGCCGCTAAAGGTTATCTGTTTTATAATGGCTATGGAGTGAACCAAAACTATGACACTGCAAAGAAGCTGTATCAGCAGGGAATAGAAAGAAACTCTTCCTTAGCCATGGTGTATATGGGAGACCTCTATAGTGATGGCTTGGCCTGTGATGTGGATTATGTCAAAGCGAAAGAAATGTATGAAAAAGCAGCAGAGCTTGGAGAACCATTGGCTATGGGAAGGCTGGGGTATACATATTATGTAGGAAATGGCTGCGATGCGGATTACGATTTAGCCTATGAATGGTTTGAAAAAGCTGCCGGTCTTGAGGATGATTTTTCTATGGTAATGCTTGGTTGTATGTACATAGATGGCGATGGTGTAAAACAAGATATAGACAAGGGAATAGAGTGGTTGATTAAAGCAACCGAATATAATAATTCCGAAGCAATGGTTCTATTAGGAATGTTGTATAGTGAGGGAGCGTATGTAGATAAGGATATTGAACTTGCGTTGGAGTGGCTTGAAAAGGGAGCAGCGCTAAATAATGCCGATTGTATGATTGAGCTTGGAAATATATATTATTTGGGAGATGCTGTTGAACAAGACTATGGAAAATGCTTGGAGTATTATACCAAGGCTGCGGATTACAGAGAAGATGACGAATTGTTTTATAGAATTGCAACCATGCAGGAAAAGGGTTATGGCTGTAATGTTGATTATGGACAGGCTTTTATGTGGTATCAAAAGGCAGCAGACATGGATCACGGTAAAGCCTGCAACGCCCTAGGCATGTTATATGGAAGCGGAAAAGGTATTGAGCTTGATTATAAGGAATCGGTAAAGTGGTATGAAAAGGCTATCGACCTAGGTGTGGTTGGCGCCATGGTAAATCTTGGTGCCATGTATGAAAATGGTAAAGGAGTAGAACAGGATTACGCAAAGGCGAAAGAATATTATGAAATGGCTGTAGACAACGATAGTTCTGCAGGAATGGTACTAATAGGCGCTCTGTATGAAAAAGGAAGAGGCGTAGAACAGGATTATGTTATAGCTCGCCAGTGGTATGATAAAGCGGTGGAAGCGGGAAATATCTCCGCCTGCAATAATATCGGAGATATGTATTTTTATGGCAAAGGCTATGATGTGGATTACAGTGTGGCCTTAGAGTGGTACCAAAAGGCAGCAGATAATGATAATTCAACTGGTATGAATAAGGTTGCATATATGTATAGATATGCCAAGGGAGTAGAACAGGATTATGCTATAGCCTTTGACTGGTATAGCAAAGGCGTGGAAATGGGAAATACAAGCTCCATGGTGTCACTGGGATATATGTATTTGTACGGTGAGGGTACTGATAAGGACTGTGCTAAAGCAATGGAAATATTCCAGCAGGCGTCCTCTTACAATAATCTCTCTGCAATTACAGCTATAGGAAAGCTGTATTATGATGGGGCCGGGGTTGAGTGTGATTATGAAATGGCTATGGAGTATTACAAGAGAGCGGCTGATTTAGGGGACTCAGGAGCATATAACAATATAGGTGTAATGTATGGTGATGGACATGGTGTTGAGCAGGATTATGTATTTGCAAGAGAGTGGTATGAGGAAGCAATTAAGCTGGGAAGTACTACCGCCATGGTAAATCTTGGTGGCATGTATGTGTATGGAGAAGAGGTCGATTACAATGTTGCTATAGAATGGTATGAGAAGGCAATAGCAGAGGATAATGGACATGGCATGGAGAGTATGGGTGATATGTATTTCTATGGCTATGGTGTAAAGCAGGATTACGACACTGCAATAGAGTGGTATAATAAGGCGGTTAATAAGGGTACAGAAGGAGCTATGCTTAAGCTTGGGGATATGTATGCCAAAGGAGAAGGTGTACAGCAGGATTATGTAAAGGCCTTTGAGTGGTATAAAAAATCTGCGGATTATGAAAGTAAGCAGGGAAAATATGAGGTTGCAATGGCTTATTATAATGGAAAAGGTGTTGATCAAGATTTAGCGATGGCTCTTGAATGGTTTGAAAAGGCAGGAGCATCAGGCTATGCTTACTCTAGTTACTGGGCCGCATGTATGCATTATAATGGTGAAGGTACAGAAGTAAATTATACCCTGGCTAAGGAATGGGCACAGAAGGCCGTTGATTATGGTTATGCAGATGCACAACAATTTGTAGATGACTTAACTGCTGCGGGCTATTAATGATTTTCGAAATGAGGTGTACAAAAGGTATATGGACAATTATTATTCACAGAGTAATTATGGTGGAGCTTCAGCGTCTGTTCAGACAGGGCCAGGTGAAGTATATATAACAAAGCAACAAAAAAGGAAGGCAGAGATATTCAAGATAATAGGTATAATCGGTGCGGTAATATTGATTTTTAGTCCTTTCTTGAATTTTGCAACAATACATCTTAGAGCTTCTGCTGATTCAAGGCTTTCAAAATATGTGGAAGAGGGATTTCCGGATTTAGAAGAGGTTTTTGAAGAGTCAAGAGAAGATGTAGCTACGGAGGAGGACGAAGACCTAGGGGATGAGAATGCCGTAAAGCTTAATTACGGACTTGACTTATTTGAACTTAGATTATTAGGTAGTAATTTTACTAGTCTTAAGGAATACGATAAATCGGACATTGAAGCCTTCGTCAATGCTAACGAAGCATTGGAGGATGAACTGATTTATAATATGTATTGGGAGCTATATGGTATTTACATAGACGAAACGGGGATAGAGGAAGCCCTAGAGATAATTAATTTTAGCACCTTGGGATATTTGGCTTTGTGTTTTGTTCCATTTGCTATGATTTTGTCTGGAATTATGATACTGATATTTAGTATAATAGATGGGAGAGTTGGGAAAATACTCTTTTCTATAATTGCACTAGTGGGCTTTGGATGGCTGTTTGTATCCACCAAAAGCTTTATAACAATTATGGGCCCTGGTGCCATAGTGATGGTGGTTGGAATTATAATCTGTCTAATATGTGCATTTGGCAGCTTATCAGTAAAGAGAAGAAAGGGATAAATTATGATAGAAAAAACATATCAGGTAGTTGAAGAAATTAAAAAAGTAATTAAGGGTAAGGATGAGATAATCAAAAAGGTTCTTATGGCAATATATGCATCAGGACATGTGCTCCTAGAGGACAATCCTGGCTCAGGAAAAACCACATTGGCAAAGGCTTTCTCTAAGGCTATAGCCCTTGACTATAAGAGACAGCAGTTTACTCCGGATACCATGCCTAGTGACATAACAGGCTACAGCTATTTTAGCAAGGGTAGCGACGAGATGCAGTTTATGCCAGGTGCAGTTCAGTGTAACCTTATGCTGGGTGATGAGATAAACAGAACCTCTGCAAAAACTCAGTCAGCCTTACTTCAGGCTATGGAGGAGAAAACCATAACTATTGAAGGTACTACATATCCCCTTCCAGACCCATTTATAGTATTGGCTACTCAGAACCCGGTAACAAGTATGGGTACACAGCCACTGCCGGATTCACAGTGTGACAGATTTATAATTAAGCTATCTATGGGATATCCTGGAATAGCAGAAGAGATGAATATCTTGAAGGAAACCTCCACAACAGATATTACAAATAGAATTACAACTGTAATGACTGCTGAAGAATTAATTTCTATTCGTAAGTATGTAGATGAGCAAATTTTCGCTACAGATGAAATAATAGAGTATATTTGTAGATTGTGTGACGCAACAAGAAACAATAAGTATATCGAGGTTGGAGTAAGTACAAGAGGTGCTATTGCCCTAAAGAGAATGGCTAGTGCCCATGCTTTGTTTAATAATAGAACCTACATTGTCCCAGATGATGTATTTGCTGTATTCTTTGATGTGTGTTGCCATAGAATCATTCTCAAGCCACAGGCTAAGATAGAGGGAATCAGTGAGCTGGAGATATTAGAACAGATTTTAAAGGAGACTAAACCGCCGGTATTGGCAAGGTATTAAATATGATTAGTAGAATTATAACATTAATTTTCACCACAATTATATTAATTATTACAGTTATTTGGTCAGGCGAGTGGATGCTGTTTGGCGTCATAGCTCTTATACTGTTATTTTTAATGCTGGGCTTCATCTGTAATTTAATTATAGCAAAGCTGACAAGCTGCGATATTAAAGTAAAAAACAGCACCATAAGCGGACAGCCTGTGGTTATGAGTGTGGATATTCATAATAAATCGGTAATACCTGTATTTTTGGCTACCATAAAAATTAATGTTATAAATATGAACTTTGGAATCGAGACTACTGAGATTAAAAAAATATCCATATCCGGTAAGGAGAATAAAACTATTGAATTTGATATTGATTCCAAGTTCTGTGGAAAAATGTTTGTGTCCGTAAAGTATGTCAAGATATTTGATTTTTGGGGTATTTGCTCAAAGAGAATACTGAAGAATAAGGTATTTGAAACCTGTATGTATCCGCAATATTACTCTGTCAACTCCATATCTCAGGTTATGAGAACTAACTATGAGAAGGAGAGATATTTTAGCCATAGAAGGGGAGATACATTAAGTGAAATTCTCCAGTATAGAGGGTATCAAAAGGGTGATAGCTTAAAGCTTATTAACTGGAAATTGTCTAACAAATATGATGAACTGATTATAAGAGAATTTGACACCCCAACAGATAATCAGCTGATGATTATTTTCGATACCTTTGAGGGAGACAGGATATATAAAAACCTGGTTTATTCGGTACTAAGCTCCATTAGTGTATCCTATGCCCAAAGTAATATTACACATTACATAAGCTGGTATAATCCTGTGGAGAAGAGAATAGAGCATAAAAATGTTGAAAAATTTGAAGATGTATTTAGATATTTAAGACTTATCTTTGAGACGGAAACAGAAGAGGATCATATATCCATAGGATATTTGATAGAGAGGCAGATAATAGAAAAATATGCCAAGGTAATTTATATTACAAATAAAGTAACTGAGGGTATAAAGAAGGAACTGTTAATAAGACCAAATATAAAAACTATTTTGGTTGATGCAACAACATTTAACTTAGAAAAAATAAGAGAGCAGATTAACGCACTGGATATTTAATGATGAGCAAAAAAAGAGACATTAAAATTACATATAAAAGTCATGATAATGGCGATAAGAAGATTAGGAGAATGCTTTTCTCTATATTATTCTCTTGTCTATTTGCTGTTGAAATATTGATGCCACTAGGCTATGCCGGCTTGACTTTAATTTGCTGTGTGGCTTCTGTTATTGTCACAGCGGCGATTCATATGCTACTGCCTAAAAAGAAGACAGCCATTATATTAAGCTGTAGCTTTGTGCTGGTTTTAGGAGCACTGATTTTCGCCTTCTTCGATGAATTTGTTAATGGTGGAACTGTATTTGTTAACCAATTTATCTCAAAGTGGAATGAGGCAAATGCCAGCATATACTACCTTTATGTGACAAATAATACCAATGCTAATATGTGCTTGTACCTGTTTGTAATCATTTTGATGGTATGTATTTTTGCAGTGGTCAACCTGTTTATTTATTTTAGATTATATAGTCCTATAGTTGCCATAAACTACCTGCTGTTTGGAGTATACATTGTTCTGCTTAATGGAAAGAATTTGATTATTATAGCAGCTATGCTGGTTGTTGTATTGGCGTTTATAGTTTTTATAGATACAGATACCAGATTGCTTTACAAATCAAAGGGTTATCTTGCCGTTGTTACTGCAGGCGTGGTGCTAGCAGCTGTTGGAATGTATTTTGTTGTAGGCTTGATACCGGACAAGAATATTCAGGCCATTCAGGAGAAAATTGTATTAGATATCGAGCACAAGGTGTATGGTGATGTGGACCTGACAGATGGGGATTTGGTAGGAATTGGTAATAGAGATGTTTCGGGAACTATTAGATTGCAGGTTTCCGCTGAGTATAACGATGCCATATATCTAAAGGGCTTTGTAGGCGCCAGATATACTGGAGATGCCTGGGCTGATTTAGAGGGGGATGCCTATGCTGGCAAGAATAAGGATATGCATCAGTGGCTTATGGATAATAAGTATTCTCCTATAAATATGCTTACCAGCTTTATAATGATTAGTGATTCCTATGCTGGTGCAACCTTTGAGGTTGAGGTGGTAGATTATACTGTGGAAAATGTTTCCGCCAGCAAAAAATACATTTATATTCCGTACACCACACAAAGTAGGTCCTTTGAATATTATAACAACATAAATAAGGATATGAATGTGAGAAATGGGTTGTATGATATTGAAAATGTATATTCATATTCAACCCTTGAGATAGGTTTTCAGGAATATGAGGATCTGTATAACAATGGATGTCTTACAGATAAAGAGGTTATAGAGGTTAACGAGCGCTACTTAGTAGCGGAGCAGTCATATAGAGAGTATGTTGATAGCTTTTACCTAGAGGTACCAGATGAGCTTAAAGCTTATTTTGCAGGCAATTTGCCGGCTTTAGAAGGAATAGGTGCCCAGGTAACCACAGATACAATAAGAGAATATTTGGGGGAACAGCTGACCTATACTGATAACCCTAGCCATAGCTTTGATGGAAATGGAGATTTCATAATTGATTTACTAAGTAACAAAAAGGAAGGCTACTCCATTCACTATGCAACTGCAGCTACTATGATGTTTAGATATTATGGTATTCCTGCCAGATATGTGGAGGGATATAGAAGAGCGGCAACAAATATGCCGGAGACAAGTCTTTACACCAAGGATGCCCATGCTTGGGTGGAAATATATAGATATGGTATGGGATGGGTGCCTATAGATGTGACACCAGGATATTATCTAGAGGTAGATAATGAAATGGAATATGTGTCTGAACCTGACGCTATAACACCGGAGATGCCTCCTATACCTGAGTCATCCAGTGCAGGTGATAATTCATCCAATGTGAGCAATAATCCTCCGCCACCAGTGGAAAATGATGCGGATGACAATACATATGATTTATATTTCTACATTTGGATAATTTTGTTGTTATTATTGCTGATTTTAATTATAATTGAGATTAGACGAAGAATTATACTGTACCTAAGGAAAAAGAGAATAAATAGTGATGACACCTATGATAGCGTATTATACATGGCTGGACTAACCTGGCGTCTGGTAAACAAATTCGGAATTAAACTTGAAAATACAAATCCAGACCTGTGTTCAGAGAAGATGGATGAGCTGTTTAAGAAGGAGACTAAGCTTAAATTTGGTAAGCTAACAGATATTCTAAAGAGAGTTAGATACAGTAATAGAGATATTAAAGAGGATGATTTTATTCTTGTAAGAGCATATATGACAACTGTAAAGGAGTATGTGTACAAGAATAGTAGTGCATTGAAGAAACTAAAGCTGAAGTATATTGATGTACTGTGTTAGAGGATGTTTTGGTATGAGTAATAAGAAAACTTTTATAAAGTACATATTGTGTGTTGTGGCTTTATCTCTGTCTTTGTGTGGATGTGCAAAGCAAAAGTCTAATTATGTTCCTGAAGCAGAGTTTGAATACAATAACTCTCAGGAAAGTATAAGATTTGTGGAAATGTCTACAGAAGAGGAAACTACCGAGGAGGCTACTACTGAGGAGCCTGAACAGTTAGCGGAGCATAGCCTAGGATATACAGAAGAGGGTGATAGCGTTGTTATGCAGGATACGATGATGGAGGGCTCCATCGTTATGCCTATGGATGTAATGCCAACAGAGACCCATGAGTTAACACCAGAGGAGGCCCCGGCTGATGATGACATATCCGTAGATGAAAGTGATAAAGACAACACAGAAGCTCCTCAGGAGGAAACTGAAGAAGAGCCTAATACTGAAAATATTATAGAGGATTCACCTGTTACTGAACCTGTAACAACTGAGGCAGTGGTGGAACAGCCCGTAACTACAGAGGCACCGCCACCACCAGAGGAACCGCCAGTTGATGAACAGGCTACAAGCACTGATGCTACAGGTACTGATGCTACAGAGACTGTTCCATCAGAAGGTGGAGAAGTGCCTGATGATACAGACCAAAGTGGTGCCGAGTCAGGAGAAGGCGGAGATACCGATCAGGGAGAACCTACGGATACTCCAGGTGATTCATCTGAAACAAATCCTAACCCGGAGGACAGTAATGCTGCTGATGTGGAACAGCCAGGAGACAGCGAACAGGGTGGCTCTGGTGAGGGAACTGGAGATGAAGGTGATGCTGGAACTGGTGGAGAAGCTGGAGGCAATGAATCGGGAGATAACGACGCCGGTAATTCTACTGAGGGAGACGGTGGCTCAGGAGATGGAGGAACAGGCGACGGAGGAGATAATGAAGAGGGCGACGGTGCTCCAATAGAAGGTGGCATAGGTGGAGACCCATCCCAGGTTGATTCTCTCAGATATGAAGGAGAATTGGGAGAATATATATGGGGTGAACCTGTGGATACCAGCAATCTAACTGTGTATGCAACATATGGTGACGGTAGAGAAGAGGCTATAACAGATTATGTTGTATATATGAACTATCCAGAGAGAAGAGCGTCGGTATTTGGAACTATGGGTACTTGGCAATATATTGACGCATATACCCCGGGAGAATATTATGCTACTATTTCCTATGATGGTAAGAGCATAAATTGTCCGTATTCTTTAAATATAATATATGTGATGGTAACAGTAGGACATGTGGCACCATGCCAAAATCTAGAAGAACATAATGCCGAGAGAGTGTATGACCCGGACGAAAATGTTATTATTTTAAATGGTTGTCATTATGATGAATTTACAGACTACTATTATTGCGGAATAACTTCATGCTTGCTTTGCTACGAGGAAAATGGAGAAGAACATCGATGTACAGGCTGTTTCAACTATGTGGGATTGCCATTGTTCTATGATTATACATTCTCTATGAGTGGAGATTTGATGGCAGGGTCATATAGCTTGTCAGAGATATATGATTTAGGGGATGCGAAAATAATGGGAAGTGATTTTGCGGTATATAAGGATTCTGTTGATATAAATAATTATTCAGGACGAGTTATGTCTCACGATATCAGAATAATATATGATGATTTATTACAGCTTGGTAAGTATTGGTAGATGTGTTGTGTTAGCGAAGATTATGAACAGCTAAGTTAGCACTCAGCAATAATTATAATAATATTAAAAATCACTTTTAGGAAAATCGCTGACAATTTTGAATTGTCAGCGATTTTTTTGACATGGTTGCAAAATTTCTCACAAAATGCTAAACTCCCTTTGTGGTGCTTTCGTAATAGAAAGTGAAAAGGGAATACGGTGCAAATCCGTAGCAGCCTCTACTACTGTAAACAGACATATTTATACACTATTTCCGCAACCCATAAATTGACATGCGGGGTCATTGGAGAATGTTCTCTGAGAAGGCTAGGTGTATGAAGTCTGCAAGCCAGGAGACCTGCCATAATAAATATCGTTGACTTTTGTTGAGGCGAAAGTACAAGGAATGGAGTAATATGAAAAATTTAAAGAACAAGGTGGCTTTACTTGTTGCCATGATGCTGCTTGTAATGGGACTTAGCGGTTGTGGAGAAAAGGCCAAAGATTCTAATGGTGCTGATTCGGGAGCTACTACCCAAAGCACTAACTCTGGTGAGGCTAGTAATGTGGCTGATACCGTTTATCCATTTGAGTTTACAGATTCATACGGAAATGTTGTAACCATTGAGGCGGAGCCTGAAAGGATTGTTTCAGTTGCCCCAAATATGACAGAACTGCTATTTGAGCTTGGATTAGGGGATAAGGTTGTAGGTAGAACTGATTACTGCGACTATCCTGCCGAAGCAGCAAATATTGACTCTGTTGGTGCAATTGATAAGCCTGACCTAGAGAAAATTATCTCACTAGAACCGGATGTGGTTATTGCTACAACATTTTCAGAAGAGGGAATTGCGAAGCTTGATGCAGCAGGCATACCTGTGGTTGTTTTGCATGAGGAAGGTACTGTTGACGGCGTATATGCAATGATTTCTGATATGGGTAATATAGTTAATAAAAATCAGCAGGCAGCGGAAACTATAGAAGAAATGAAGACTACCATAGCTGATGTTCAGGAGAAAACAAAGGATTTGGAAAAGCCTACGGTATACTATGTGGTAGGTTATGGTGAGTATGGTGATTACACTGCAGGTGGAGATACATTTGTGGGAGGTATGCTTGAAATTGCCGGAGGAGACAATATTGCGAAGGATATATCTGGTTGGAATATAAGCTTGGAGAAGCTTATTGAGTCGGACCCTGACATAATAATCATCAGTGAGTGGATGATAGATGACTTTGTAAAAGCGCCAAATTATTGTGACCTTTCTGCAGTTAAAAATGGAAGGGTATATACTATGGATGTAAATATGCTGGAGCGTCAGGGTTGTAGAAATGATGATGGTATTCTTGAGCTTGCTAAGATATTCCATCCTCAGGTGTTTGAATAAATATTATACTAAGGAGAGATTATGAAAAAAGGATTTCGGTGGATGTACATACTGGGATTGCTTTTGGTACTTCTTGTGGCGATGATTATTTCAGTGTCAGTTGGGTCAGCGGATTTGTCGGTGTGGGATAGCTTGAGACTTTTCGTACATAAGCTTCCTGTTGTGGGTAATTTGATTGATGTATCTGATATTGGCACTACCTATGAAATCATCGTTTGGAAGGTACGTATGCCGAGAATAGTGCTGTCTGCTCTAGTGGGTGGAGCATTGGCGGTTGTAGGTGGAGTATTCCAGGGAGTTTTCGGAAACTCCCTGGCCGATCCACACATACTGGGTGTTTCATCAGGTGCAGCACTTGGAGCAACCATTGGCATGCTTAGCGGGGTAACCGTAAGCTTTCTAAGTCTTGGAACTGTAGGTATATGTGCCTTTGTAGGAGCAATACTTACAGTGTTTTTGGTGTACCATCTTGCTAAAGTGGGTGGAGAGATTTCAACCACAAATATGCTGCTTACAGGTACTGCAACAAGTACTATGCTAAGTGCCATTATTTCTCTTCTTATGACCTTTAATGAAGAGCAGGTGGACAAGGTTTATATGTGGACCTTGGGAAGCTTTTCTGCCGCAACCTGGGAGAAGGTTAAGTTCCTTGCTGTTATGGTGGTAGTAGGGGTAGTGTTGCTTTTTGCCTTCGCTCAGAAGATAAATGTAATGATGATGGGAGAGGAGGAAGCAAAGTCTCTAGGTGTAGATACTGTAAAAGTGCGTAGAGTGATTATCCTAATCTCATCATTTCTGGTGGCATCCGCAGTTTCTGTCAGTGGAATAATCGGCTTTGTAGGGCTTATAATTCCCCATTCTGTAAGAATTTTGACAGGCTCTAACAACAAGAGCTTATTGCCATATTCCTTTTTCGGTGGTGCTACATTTCTTATGCTGTGTGATACTGCAGCTAGGACCATTGCGGCACCTACGGAGATTCCCGTTGGAATTATAACCTCTGTGCTTGGGGCACCATTTTTCATATTCCTAATTCTTCAGAATAGGAAAAGGGCTTAGGAGGTGGAGTATGGATAAGATAAGTGTAAATGAGCTTCTGTGGAAGCCTGGAAAAAAGGATGCGCCTATTTTAGAGGGTGTATCAATAAACTTATATTCAGGAAGATTTTACGGATTGATTGGTCCAAATGGTGCAGGCAAGACTAGCTTGGTTAGACAACTTCTTAAATTGCAGAATCCAACTAGCGGTATTATAGAGCTGGATGATGAGGATATAAAGGATATTAAACAGAAAAATATGGCCAGAATGCTTGCCTTTCTGCCACAGAATATAAACGGAAATGTGGATTTTACAGTGGAGGAAATAGTGGCTATGGGAAGGGAACCCTACCGTAAAAGCTTGACACCATTAAGCAGTGAAGATAAGCGCATTATCTATGAGGCTATGGAGTTTACAGATTGTCTAAAACTCAAGGATAAGAGCATCAAGCTTTTAAGTGGTGGGGAGAGACAGAGACTTATGATTGCCAGAACCATCGCCCAGGACACCCCATGGATTATATTAGATGAACCGGTATCGAATCTGGATATTCCTCATCAGGTTAGACTTATGCAGCTACTTAATAAGCTAAGAGAAGAGAAGAATAAAACCATAATTGCTATACTTCATGACATAAATCTGGCGGCTACATTTTGCAGTCACATAATTCTTATGAAGGATGGTAATGTGATGGTAGAGGGTGAGATGGAAAAGGTTCTCACAGCTGAGAATTTAGAGAAGCTGTATGGCATGGAATTTAAGCTGATGGATGTGCAGGGGAGAAATGTGCCATATATAGTTCCTAAGTATGAGTAGCAGGAAAATTGACGGGAGTATAACAAAACCAGTACGAAAAACTGGAATCAAATTACTAGTGGTTTTGGATGAGATAATTCCTGCTATAGATTGCAAATTGGCTGAAGAAAGTGTATTATTTAAGCTGGTGGATATGTGTAGCATAGATGATATATAATGTTACTGAGGAGGATATATTTTGATATACTTTATCGTCAATGGTGCAGCTAGAACCGGTGAGGGACTTAATATTTGGAAGCAGGTTAGAGCACACCTTAAGAAAAATAATGTGGAGTTTAAGGCCTTTGAGACAAAGTATGAGGGTCATGCAACTATTCTTGCAGAGAAAATTAGTAAGCTTCCGGGAGATGAGATAACCATGGTTACCATCGGTGGAGATGGTACTATTAACGAGGTTCTGAATGGTATTGCTGACTTTAAGAAGATTCGCTTCGGCGTAATTCCAACTGGCTCAGGAAATGACTTCGCCAGAGGCTTGAATATCAGTAAGGATCCTTTGCTTCAGACGGATATTATATGTAATAGTATAATCACTGAGAATATAGATATGGGTAAGGTTTGGTGGGAAGGCTGTGATAAGCCTAGATACTTTGCCATTAGTGCTGGCGTTGGACTCGATGCCATAGTCTGCAAAAAGGCGCTTAACTCTAGGCTTAAGAAATTTTTAAATAAGTTAAAATTAGGCAAGCTCACCTACATAATCCTAACAATTCAGACTTTGTTTTCCATGGATACTGCAGAGGTTAAAGCTTCATTTGATGATGGAGAAGAAAGAGAGTTTAGCAAGCTTATTTTTGCAGCTGCTATGAATTTTAGAGCTGAGGGTGGTGGTGTTCCTATGGCACCACGAGCTGACGCAAGGGATGGGCTTCTCTCTATGTGCATAGTTCATGGTATACCTAAGTGGATAACATTTTTCTGCTTGCCGTTTTTGGTAGCCGCAAAGCATGAGTGGATACCTGGCTTTGACATTATTGACTGCAAGAAATGCGAGATAAAGATGGATAAACCAGTAGTTCTTCACGAGGATGGAGAGTACTGCGCCGATACAGACCATGTGGTTATGGAATGTTTGCAAGAGAAGCTTAGACTTATTGTGTAGTGTTTGCAAGATGTACAGTTGCATTAATGACTCTTGATCTCATATAAATTTACATGTATATAAACCCGCAGGATTTGTTCCTGTGGGTTTTCTTGTGTGGCGCGGGTATGAGAGCTTGCTTTAGGAGGTGTATACCCGAGCCGAGAGGAAATAGACTGGTTCGCGGGTATGAGAGCTTGCTTTAGGAGGTGTATACCCGAGCCGGGAATAAATTTATTGATCCGCGGGTATAGGAGCAAGCTACATGAGTCATATACCCGAGCTAGGAAGAAATTCAAAAAAATAATAAGAATTAATTACTTCATATGTGGGGAAAATAACGAAAAACACTTGATTTATAAATGTAAATTAATGAAAAAATGTATATTTTGTACAAATTGTATATAAATTACCATGATTAAGTTGTATTTCCTTGCAATTTGTCGAAAAATTGGGTATTATATTCAAGATGTGAAAATATATAAAAAGGAGTTAGTTTATGGACAACAAAAACGAATTTAAGCCATATGTTCCTGCAGAGAGAATTACCCCAGAGATTACAGTTACATCTATAATTATGGGAATTATCTTATCAGTTGTGTTTGGCGCAGCAAACGCATACTTAGGTCTAAGAGTTGGTATGACTGTATCAGCATCTATCCCAGCGGCAGTTATCTCCATGGGTGTTATCCGTGTTATTATGCGTAAGAACTCTATCTTAGAGAGTAACATTGTACAGACTATCGGTTCTGCCGGTGAGTCACTTGCAGCAGGTGCAATCTTTACACTTCCGGCTCTTTTCCTTTGGGCTAAGGAGGGTGTTATGGATAAGCCGGGTATAGTAGAGATTACATTGATCGCCCTTATCGGTGGTTTACTTGGTGTATTCTTTATGGTGCCACTTCGTAATGCTCTTATTGTTAAGGAGCACAATACTTTACCATATCCGGAGGGAACTGCTTGTGCAGAGGTTCTTCTTGCTGGTGAAGAGGGTGGTGCAAATGCAGGTACCGTATTTGCAGGTATGGGCTTTGCGGCTTTATTTAAGTTTATTATCGATGGTATTAAGGCAGTTCCAGGTGAGATTGCTCTTAAGTTTAAGGGCATGTACTGTGGAGAAATCGGAACTCAGATTTATCCTGCGGTTATGTCAGTAGGTTATATCTGTGGACCACGTATTGCATCCTATATGTTCGCCGGTGGTGTACTTAGCTGGATGGTACTTATTCCACTTTTTGTATTACTTGGAGGAGATGCAGTTATAAACCCAGGAACATCTACTATAGGTGAAATATTTGCAACATCAGGTGCATCAGGAATATGGAGCTCATACATTAGATATATTGGTGCAGGTGCTCTTGCAGCAGGTGGTATCATAAGCTTAGTTAAGTCATTACCACTTATTATCACAACTTTTAGAGATGCTGTTAAGGGTATGGCAGGTTCTTCAGCATCAGGCGCTATTATGGAGCCTGACAAGGGAGAGGTTCCTCGTACAGCTAGAGAGCTTAATATGAAGCTTGTTATCGGTGCTATCATCGTACTTACACTTCTTATATGGTTAATTCCAGCTATTCCTGTTAGCCCACTTGGAGCAGTTATAGTTGTAGTATTCGGTTTCTTCTTCGCAACTGTATCGTCAAGAATGGTTGGTATTGTTGGAAGTAGTAACAACCCAGTTTCAGGTATGGCTATTGCAACACTTCTTTTCACTACAGTTATTCTTAAGTTAACTGGTGATACAGGAGCACATGGTATGCAGGGTGCTATTGCTATAGGTTCTATTATCTGTATTGTTGCAGCTATTTCAGGTGATACATCACAGGATCTTAAGACTGGATACCTTCTTGGTTCAACACCTAAGAAGCAGCAGATTGGTGAGGTTGTTGGTGTTGTAGCTGCTGCATTTGCAATCGGTGGAACACTTTACCTTCTTGATACAGCTTGGGGCTTTGGCTCAGAGGAAATCGGTGCACCACAGGCTACACTTATGAAGATGGTTATCGAGGGTGTTATGGGAGGAGACCTTCCATGGTCACTTGTTATAATTGGTGCTGTTATTGCAATTATCGTTGAGGTATTAGGAATTCCTGTACTTCCATTTGCAATCGGTGTTTATCTTCCTGTTCATCTTAATGCATGTATTATGGTTGGTGGTCTTGTAAGACTTGCCTTCGATAAGATGAAGAAGAGAGAAGAGGTTAAGAAGGCTATCATTAGCGATGGTATCTTATTCTGTTCAGGAATGATTGCAGGTGAGGGTCTTGTGGGTATCCTTCTTGCATTGCTTGCAGTATTTGGTGTTGCTGATGCAATCGATATCTCAGGAAAGCTTGGTCTTTCAGAGGGTGTATCAAGCATCTTAGCATTGGTAGTATTTGGACTTGTTATTCTTTCACTTCTTAAGTTTTCTGTTTGGAAGAAGAAAAAGGATCCTGCTAAGGAAGCGACTGAAGAATAATGAAGAAGAAAAAAGAAGTTATCTCTAAAAATTATCTCGAGAAGATTCCAGCCCGTAAGGAAGGGATTGATTGGGATAAGAATGATGAGGGAAAGGTAACTCTTCACATTAAGAATACAGGACTTATGAATAAAATCGCCCAGAAGCTTTTCAAAAAGCCCGAAGTAAGTCACATCTATTTGGATGAGATGGGTAGCTTTATCTGGCCTGTTCTTGATGGGAAGATGGATATAATCGCTTTAGGAGAGCTTGTAAAAGCAGAATTTGGCGAGAAAGCAGAACCACTTTACGAGAGGTTGGCTAAATATTTTCAAATATTAGATAGTTATAATTTTGTGGAGTGGAAGTAAATAAAAACGGACAAGAAGAACTAACCTTCATTCCGACCGCTACAGTGGTCGGGACTAAGCTGACCGTTCGTAGTGTCAGCGTGGACCGACCCTAGGCAGGCCGGCCAAGAGAGTTTATTCTTGTCCGTTTTTATTTGTTTTTTCTTCCTTGAATAAAAAAATATTGAAATTATCTCCATTTTTAGTATACTACACAATATGTAGGTTTTTTATCATGGGATAATTTTCGAAATTCGTACATAGATATATTACCACTTAAGGTGGATTTTTAGGAGGAACCAAAATGGAATTAAACATACCTGAAATTTATGGATGTTATGTGTTCAATGACAAGATAATGCGCAATAAGCTGCCTAAGGATGTATACAAGGCACTTCGTAAGACTATTCAAAACGACACACATCTACAGCTTGACATCGCCAATTCCGTAGCAGTTGCTATGAAGGAGTGGGCTATTGAAAATGGGGCAACTCATTATACTCACTGGTTCCAACCTATGACAAATGTTACCGCAGAGAAGCACGATAGCTTTATCGAGCCAACAGGTGACGGACAGGTAATTATGGATTTCTCAGGTAAGGCACTTGTAAAGGGTGAGCCTGACGCATCAAGCTTCCCATCAGGTGGACTTAGAGCTACCTTTGAGGCTAGAGGATATACTGCATGGGATCCAACATCACCTGCATTTATTAAGGATAAGACACTTTACATACCAACTGCATTCTGTTCATATTCAGGTGAGGCTCTTGATAAGAAGACACCACTTCTTCGTTCTATGGAGACCTTGAACAAGGCTGCAGTTAAGATGCTTCATCTCTTAGGACATGAGGATGTTAAGCACATTTCCATAACTATTGGAGCAGAGCAGGAATATTTCCTTGTAGATAAGGATGTTTATCAGAATAGAAAGGACCTTAAGTTTACAGGTCGTACACTTTTTGGTGCACCGGCACCTAAGGGACAGGAGCTAGAGGACCACTACTTTGGTACTCTTAAGCCACGTATAGCTGCATTTATGCATGAGCTTGATTTGGAGCTTTGGAAGCTTGGAATTCCGGTCAAAACTAAGCACAATGAGGGCGCGCCTGCACAGCACGAGTTAGCACCTGTATTTGAAACTGCCAATGTTGCAGTTGACCACAACCAGCTTACTATGGAGATTATGAAGAAGCTTGCAGATAAGCATAACATGGTTTGTCTTCTTCACGAGAAGCCATTTGCGGGAATTAACGGAAGTGGTAAGCACGACAACTGGTCTCTTACAACTGATACAGGAGTCAACCTGTTTAACCCTGGCAAGAATCCGGCAGAGAACACCACATTCCTTGTGTTCCTTGCAGCAGTGCTTAAGTCTGTGGATGACTATGCAGATCTGCTTAGAATCTCAGTTGCCAGCGCAGGTAATGACCATCGTTTGGGCGGACACGAGGCGCCACCAGCCATCGTATCAGTTTACTTAGGTGACGATTTATATAAGCTTCTTCGTTCTATTCAGAAGGATAGAGAGATTAACCAGCAGGATAAGGTGGAGATGGACATAGCAAAGGTGCTTCCACATTTCCTTCAGGATACAAGTGATAGAAATAGAACCTCACCATTTGCATTTACAGGTAACAAGTTTGAGTTTAGAATGCTTGGTTCATCTGCATCTGTTGCAGACCCTAATGTTTACCTTAACACTGCAATGGCTGAAACACTTAATATATTTAGAGAAAGACTTGAGAATGTACCAGCTGAGGAGCTTGATGCAGAGATAAGAAAGCTTATTCAGGATACTATGGCAAACCACAGAAGAGTAATCTTCAATGGTAACGGCTACACTCAGGAGTGGGTTGAGGAAGCAGAGAATAGAGGCTTATTCAACCTTGTATCAACACCTGAGGCACTTGAGCAGCTTACAAGCGAGAAGAACAAGAAGCTTCTTCTTGACCACAAGATATTTACAGAACAGGAGCTTTACTCAAGATATGAGATTCTCCTTGATAACTATATGAAGACTGTAAGTCTTGAGGCTAACACTATGGTTGAGATGATTCAGAAGGATTTACTTCCTGCAATCGTATCTTATACAGAGCAGTTAGCTAGAACAGCAAGCCTTAAGAAGTCTGTAATAGAGGATGTTTCCTTAGTAAGTGAGGTTGCCCTTATTAAGAAGCTTTCACAGGCGCAGACAGACCTTTACAATGGTATCGATAAGCTTAAAGCTGATAATGCAGCGGCGAAAAGGATTGAGGATCACCTTGAAGCGGCTAAGTTCTATCAGAGCGTAGTGCTTAAGGACATGGCTGATATCAGAGTATTCGCTGATGAGGCTGAGGCAGTAATGCCTGAGAGCATGCTTCCATATCCAACCTATGGACAGCTGTTGTTCTCGATATAATGGATAGCTGATATGTTGGAGATTTCTATACAGATTATATATAGTGATTTTATGGCCGGCGCTTTGTAAGTGCCGGTTTTTGTTTTTTTGAGTTACATTATGGAAATATACAGTACCTTCGTGCTATAATACGCGATGTAATATAATTTTATCTAGGGGAGAAATGAAAATGGGGAACAAAAGTTTAAATTTAAGAATTATTAATCGTGACATGCTAAAGTACATAGCTATGCTTTTTATGTTTATAGGGCATTTCTTGCTTTATACAATAAAAGAATTAAGGCTGCTTGGAATACCTGGTAACATAGCAAATATATTGGTGCAGCTTGAGTTTATGGCACCACCTATATTTATGTTTTTCATAGCTGAGGGATTTCGCTATACCAGTTCAAAGAAGAAATACGCCATAAGACTTTTGGTGTTTGCAGTAATAACTCAGATTACATATGTACTATGTCACACTATGGCATTTGATGTTGTTAAGTTTTTTACAGAGTGGAATGTAATAATGTCCTTGCTCTTAGGACTTGTGGTATTAATCATATGGGAGTGGGAGAAGCCATTGCTACTTAGATTGATACTGATAGCTATATGCTGTGGGGTAAGTTATGGACTGAAAATGGAATGGGCCATAACAGGTCAATTGATTATCTTAGTATTTCATGTGTATAGGGAAAACCCGGTTGTTCGATTTACGCTTTATGAGCTTATTATGATAGGTTACATTGTAATAACTTTAGGAGGGTTGAATGCTATTCTTATCCAGTGGAAGTTTTTGCTTGTAACTCTTATAGCAATTATTTTGATTACATTTTTCTATAACGGAGAAAGGGGAAAGCATCCTAAGTTTTCAAAATATTTCTTCTATGTGTTTTATCCTGCACATTTGATGCTGATATACATTGTTAGGCTGATTGCGGGGTAATACTATTAAATAAATGTTTATGAGGTACATATAAAAATGCTAAAACAAGAAAATGCATACCTTAATATTGAATTAAAGGGTGACATCTTCAAGGAAATAAACGATCAATACAATATGGAACAGGAGCGTATGAGAGCAGGGGATAAAATGCTGACCAGCAAGATGGGCGACATTTATATGGATGTATTCAAATGCAATGAAAACATAACCCTGACCAAGTCAGAATGCTTTGGGAATATCATCATTGACGATAATCATATTGTGGTTGAATGGGATATAGATGGGTGCGTAGTTGAATTCTATTATGAGCAATATTGGGATTTGATGAATCTAACAATCAACTTATCAGGTTGCGAAAAAGCTTTGGATGAGATAGCAAAGGCATTTCAGAATTATTATAAGAGAGAGTTCAAGTATTCTGTGGAGAAGAAGGAAAACGCAATGCCAGGATATGATGGGAGTTCCATAACATACTTGAGATATAATTTGATTATAGAAGATTTATGATGAAATTTAAGAGGAATATACAATGGAAATAATAGAATTTTTTAGCACAGATAATAAAGAGTATTGGCTCTCAAAAATGAAGGAATGTGATTGGGGAGCAGGTCAGTATTTGGAAAAGCTATTGAGAGAGGAAAAGCTAAAACAGCTTGTTGGCGAGAGTACAAAGGTTCTTATGCTGGTGGATGGAGATAATCTAGTGTCATTTTGCACCTTTGCTGAAAAGGATGATATTCAGCCGACAGATTTGACACCTTGGATTGGGTGGGTTTATACATTTCCTGCTTACAGGGGCAAGCACTATGCGGGAAAGCTGCTTAGCCATGCTGAAGCATTGGCAAAAGAGGTTGGAATCAAAAATATTTATATCTCAACCAATCATATTGGGCTATATGAAAAGTATGGTTACGAGTTTTTCCAAGTGATGAAAGATATAGAAGGAGAAGATTCCAGGGTGTATGTGAGAAGGTTATAGGTGACAGGCTGTAGGCTAGACTCTATAAATTAAAGGAAGTGTAAATATGAACATAGTACCATTTACAAATATAATTGAAGAATACCTAAAAGACGACACTGTAATCAACTACAAATGTGAATCAATTACCCAGCTATCTAACCAGCTATTTCAAAAGGCAGATAACGAACTGGAATATATTAGAATGGCTTATGAGTATGTGAGAGATAACATTTCTCATTCAGCGGATATAAATGAGGATGTGCTTACCTGCACTGCTTCGGAGGTATTAGAGGCTGGTCATGGAATTTGCTTTGCCAAATCACATTTGTTGGCAGCTTTGTTACGCGCGAAATCCATACCTACAGGATTTTGCTATCAGAAGCTGATTTTGGATGATGAAACAGCACCAGTTTTAATATATCACGGACTTAACGGTGTATATATTTCGGATATGAAAAAGTGGATTAGGCTTGATGCAAGAGGTAACAAGGAAGGGGTAAATGCTCAGTTTTTCCTAGACACAGAGCAACTAGCATTTCCTATACGCCCAGAGCTGGGAGAGGTTGACAGCTTTGTGGTATATCCTGAACCTGATGTGAAGGTATTAGAAAGAATGAGAAAATATGACACTAGAAGTGAGCTATGGGAGGATCTTCCTACGGAGCTTGGGTATGGGGTGGATAAAATAGTCGCAGCCTGTGGAAATGATTGTTCAAGCTGTCCTAGATATGTGACACATCCATTTGAAAAAACGGATGAACAGCTACAGCATACCGCCGAATTGTGGATGAAGATAGGTTATCGTGACCATATCGTATGCAACGAAGAGATATCCTGTACAGGTTGTAAACCAGAAAACTGGTGCAGGTACAAGGTTGTAAAATGTTGTGAAGACAGAGGTATTAAAACCTGTGCAGAGTGCATAGAGTATCCCTGTGCTAATATGAAAGAATGTTTTGAAGTTACCAAATCATTTGAACCACAGTGTCGAAAGGTTTGCATTGACGAAGAATATGAGCAATTAAAGAAGGCATTCTTTGAGAAAGAAAAGAATCTTGACTGCACTTAAGGTACAGAGATAAAATGAAATGAGATACACAAGGAGGGTACCATGGGAAGAGAAGAACAGGAAAAACTAGAAACAGAAAATAGCAAAGAAACCAAAGAAAATACAAATGACAAAAGTGGTAAGAACAAAGAAATCTTTGCCAAATACTTTAGCAAAAGTGCAACAGCCATTATAATCGCAGTGATAGTAATAGCTGTGGTTGCAGTGGTGCTTACAAAGGCGTTCAAGAAGGAAGAACCAGTTAAGGAGGTTATTACTGTATCTACTCTGGAAAAGATAGTTGAGGTTAGCGACCTTTCCACATTTAAGGTGGTATATAATGGCGTGGCTTGTGCAGAGGATAAGTACTATGTATCCTACGAGGCTACAGTTGACGCAGGTATCGACTTTGAGAAGATTGAGATAACCGTGGACAATGAGATGAAGAAGGTTACCATCAATCTGCCGGAGGCGGAGATTCTTGATACATATGTGGATATAGCATCTCTGGATTACATTTTTATAGATAAGAAGGCAAATACGGAGACGGTTTCTGAGGAGGCTTACAAGCTTTGTAAGTATGATGTGAAGCAAGAAAGTGAAAGCCAGGAGGCTATTATCGAGCTCGCTCAGCAGAATGCGGAAAATGTTGTAATAGCTCTTGTGAAGCCTTTTGTTGATCAGGTGGATCCTGAATATGAAATAGTTGTAGAGTAGGAGGGTAAGGACATGAAGAAGCTTTTAGTTGGTATAATGTTAATCCTTATGACTCTTAGCTTAGCAGCTTGTGGAGATAAGAAGGAAGAAGAAAATACTGCAAATATGGAGCCAGAGGTTACACAAATGCAGTCAATATGTGAGCTTTCTGTAATGGAATGTTATTACCACAATGTGGCAAAATATTTTGAAGAGGATGCCACAGGTAAATGGTTTTGGGCAAAGGATAAGAAATTCTGGATAGAGTATAGTGGAATAGTAACTATTGGTGTGGATGCGTCTCTTGTTGCCATGGAGGTGGATGGCACAACTGTAACCATAACTATACCGGAGGCAGAGGTTCTTCAGTGCGAGGTTGATGAGAATTCATTGTCTAAGGATTCATTTATAGTGGATTCAAAGTCGGCAGATATAACCGCAGAGGATCAAACCTACGCCTTTGAGCAGGCACAGACAGACCTTTGGAATACAGCAGCAAATGATACAACCTTACTGTCACAGGCACAGGAGAGAACTAAGCAGCTTTTAGAGGACTATGTTAAGAATATAGGAGATGCATTTGGAATAAAGTACACAGTTAAGTGGGTTTATGTTGACACTGAGGGTAACTATATAAGTGGAGATAAGCCAGCACCGGATGTGGAAAGTCCGGAGGATACAAAGTAAATTCAGAGAGAAAAAATATTAAAATATAACCAGCCAAGAATCACTGAAAATAGTGATTGAATTGGCTGGTTATACTCTTCTTTATATTAGAATTTTTTTCTTTTATTTAAATATATAAACATTGTTTTTAGGTAAGGTGAATATTATTTATAATATCCTTTACAGCATCTTCAATGTTGTATAACTCATATCTAAGGGACATACTATCAAGCTCTTTAGGTGAAATGAGTTTTACTAATTCCTTACTTGAAATTCCTAATGTAAAAACTAGATATCTATATATTTTACCAACCCAAACAACATCTTCAAACGGTTCCTTAGTTGTAGTAGAACAATTAATTTCTTTTTTTATATAAGGGAAAAGCACCTCTGGTGGTTTGAAATGAAAAAATGAATAGTCTGAATCTATTTCTCTATTACAAAAATCTGAGGACATATATTGTAATATAAAATCATTCATTTCATATCCAATTTCTTCTGCATAACCAAAAAGATCTCCTTGTGCATCTGCAATCATACGCATTACAGACGGAGTTAGATCATCTGAATAGTTCATGTATGTAAAGCCTCCTTAAGTGTTGTTTTATACAGATAAAGTATATAATAAGTGAAGGCGATATACAAGTTGAGAAATGTAGAGCTTTTATGAATAAACTATAGCAAAAAACAGTGAAAAATAGTCAAAACCTATAAAAACCAAGAAAAGAAGCAAAAAATACTTGTTATTCCCAGCTTAATGAGTGTATAATAATGTAGTTTTAGAATGGCAATAACTGTGTCAATAAATAAAGTAATATTTTACATATATAAGATACATGATACATAGAAAGGAAACACTTATGTCAAAGGGAAGATATGGAATTCATGGTGGTCAGTATATTCCTGAGTCACTTATGAATGAGGTTAATAAATTAGAGAAAGCATATGAACATTACAAGAATGATCCTGACTTTATAAGAGAGTTAGATCAGCTTTCAAGAGAGTATGCAGGTAGACCATCACTTCTTTACTATGCAGAGAAGATGACTAAGGATTTAGGTGGAGCCAAGATTTACTTTAAGAGAGAGGACTTAAATCACACAGGCTCACACAAGATTAACAATGTACTTGGTCAGGCTCTTCTTGCTAAGAAGATGGGCAAGACTAGAATTATCGCTGAGACAGGTGCTGGACAGCACGGTGTGGCAACAGCTACAGCAGCTGCCCTTCTTGGACTTGAGTGTGAGATATACATGGGTAAGGAGGACACTATCCGTCAGGCCTTAAATGTGTATCGTATGGAGCTTCTTGGTGCAAAGGTTCACGCAGTTGAGACAGGAACCATGACCCTTAAGGATGCAGTAAATGAGTGTATGGGAGAGTGGGCTAGAAGAACTGAGGATACCCTTTATGCCTTAGGTTCAGTTATGGGACCACATCCATTTCCTATGATAGTTAGAGATTTCCAGAGTGTTATAAGTCGTGAGGCAAGAGCACAGATACTTGAGAAGGAAGGTAAGCTTCCTGATGTGGTTATGGCTTGCGTAGGTGGCGGAAGTAATGCCATGGGAATGTTCTATGAGTTTATTAATGACGAAGGCGTTAAGCTTATAGGCTGTGAGGCAGCAGGTAAGGGAATCGACACTAACGAGACTGCCGCTACAGTAAATACAGGCTCACTTGGAATCTTCCATGGAATGAAGTCATATTTCTGCCAGGATGATTATGGTCAGATAGCTCCTGTATATTCTATCTCAGCAGGACTTGATTATCCGGGAGTTGGTCCGGAGCATGCAAACCTTCACGATTCAGGAAGAGCAGAGTATGTACCGGTTACAGATGACGAAGCAGTAAATGCATTCGAGTACATAGCAAAGACAGAGGGAATTATAGCTGCCATAGAGAGCTCCCACGCAGTGGCTCATCTTATGAAAATCGCTCCAGCCATGAGCAAGGATCAGATTATTATCTGCTGTCTGTCTGGTCGTGGTGATAAGGATGTTGCAGCAATAGCAAGATATAGAGGAGTGGATTTACATGAGTAGAGTTAAGGAAGCCTTAAGTGGCAAGAAATCATTTATCGGGTTTCTTACAGCAGGAGACCCATCTATAGATAAGACAGAGGAATTTATAGTAGAAATTGCAAATGCAGGTGCAGCCATAGTTGAGATTGGTATTCCATTCTCAGATCCTATCGCTGAGGGACCTGTAGTGCAGGAGGCAAATGTTAGAGCTCTTTCAGCACCGGGTGGATGTACCACTGATATGGTTTTTGACATGGTGGGAAGGGCTAGCAAGAGAGTGGATGTACCACTTGTACTTCTCACATATCTTAATCCTGTTTACAAGTATGGATATGAGAGATTCTGTGCAAAATGTAAGGAGACAGGTGTTGATGGAATAATTATCCCAGACCTTTCCTATGAGGAAAAGGGTGAGCTTCTAGCAGAAGCAAATAAGTATGGCATCGACATTATTTCCCTGATTTCAACAAACAGTGGTGATAGAATAAATATGATAGCGCCTGAAGCTACAGGATACATTTACATTCTTCCATCAGAGGATAATGTGGCCAAGGGAGAGCTAAGCGGAAAGCTTCTTGAGACAGTGGGTCGTATCAGAAAGCTTACTGACACACCAGTTGTTATTGAGTTTGGCGCAAACACACCAGAGCAGATTGCAAGATACAGCGATATTGCAGATGGTATTATTATAGAGACACGTATTGTAAAGCTTATTGAGAAGTATGGTGCTGACGCAGGAAAGCACATTTACGATTACGTTAAGAAAATGGTAGATAGCATTTAGGAGGAGTATAAAAATGGAACTTATTGAAGTAAGAGAGATATTTAGAAACAAGGAAGCATATTTTGATAAAGAGATTACTGTAGGTGGATGGGTAAGAAGCAACAGAGATTCAAAGGCATTTGGATTCATCGTACTTAATGATGGTACATTCTTCGAGCCAATTCAGGTTGTTTACCATGACACTATGGATAATTTCGATAAGATTTGTAAGGTAAATGTAGGTACAGCTCTTATCGTTAAGGGTACACTTGTTGCTACTCCAGATGCAAAGCAGCCATTTGAGATTCAGGCGACTGAGGTTATGGTTGAGGGTGAGTCAACTCCGGATTACCCACTTCAGAAGAAGAGACATACCTTAGAGTACCTCCGTACAATTCCACATCTTCGTGCCAGAACTAATACCTTCCAGGCAGTGTTTAGAGTGCGTTCACTTGTAGCATACGCTATTCACAAGTTCTTCCAGGAGAGAGATTTCGTGTATGTTCACACTCCAATCATCACAGGAAGTGACTGTGAGGGTGCAGGTGAGATGTTCACTGTAACAACTATGGATATGAACAATATTCCTAGGACTGATGATGGAAAGGTTGATTTCAAGGAGGACTTCTTCGGAAAGCAGACTAACCTTACAGTAAGTGGTCAGTTAAATGGTGAGACTTATGCTATGGCATTTAGAAACATCTATACATTTGGACCAACATTTAGAGCAGAGAATTCTAATACAACTCGTCATGCAGCTGAGTTCTGGATGATTGAGCCAGAGATAGCATTTGCAGACCTTAAGGATGATATGATTCTTGCAGAGAGCATGATTAAGTACATCATTCGTTATGTCCTTGAAAATGCACCAGAGGAGATGAAGTTCTTCAACAGCTTTATCGACAAGGGTCTTATCGAGAGACTTGAGGGTGTTATGAATTCAGAGTTTGGTCATGTGACTTACACAGAGGCTATTGAAATATTAGAGAAGAATAACGATAAGTTTGAGTTTAAGGCATACTGGGGCTGTGATTTACAGACTGAGCATGAGAGATACCTTACAGAGGAGGTATTCAAGCGCCCTGTATTCGTAACTGATTATCCAAAGGATATTAAGGCATTCTATATGAAGCTTAATGAGGATGGAAAGACAGTAGCAGCTATGGACTGTCTCGTACCTGGTATCGGTGAGATTATCGGTGGTAGCCAGAGAGAGGATGACTTTGAGAAGCTTTCAACTCGTATGGCTGAGCTTGGCTTAAAGGCTGAGGATTATGACTTCTACCTTGACCTTAGAAAGTATGGTTCAACAAGACATGCCGGCTTTGGTCTTGGCTTTGAGAGAATGATTATGTATGTAACTGGTATGGGTAACATAAGAGATGTATTACCATTCCCAAGAACAGTTAACACATGTGAACTCTAGTAAGCCATGCTGGACGGTGGATAAATATGCTCGTTGGGTGCTTGCACACATAAGAGTATATTTAGACAGCGGACAATACGGCGCACGCCGTAGCCACTTAACAGCGAAGCTGGTAAGGGCGGCATGGCGAAAAAATAAAAAAGGAGATAATATATATGGGAACTATATATATTCCAGAGGGCTACAAAAGCCCACAGTCCATCAAGGACACAGAAATTGCAATAAAAGAGGTTAAGGATTATTTCGAGCGAGCTCTGGCATCAGCCCTAAAGCTTACCAGAGTATCAGCACCACTTTTCGTTAAGCCTGAGTCAGGTCTTAACGATAACCTAAATGGTGTTGAGCGTCCCGTATCCTTCGGTGTTAAGGAGCAAAATGATGCTCCCGTGGAGATAGTACATTCCCTTGCTAAGTGGAAGAGACTTGCCCTTGCTAACTATGGCTTTGAGGTAGGCGAAGGTCTTTATACTGATATGAGTGCTATCCGTCGTGACGAGGATACTGATAATATTCACTCAATCTATGTTGACCAGTGGGATTGGGAGAAGATTATCAACAAAGAGGATAGAAATATCGAGACCTTAAAGGAAACAGTATTCCGTATATATATGGCTATAAAGCAGACTGAGTATTACATATGTGGAAGATATCATTTTATGGATCCATTCCTTCCTAATGAGATTGCATTTATCACAACTCAGGAGTTAGAGGATATGTATCCAGATAAGACTCCAAAGGAAAGAGAGAACCTTATAGCTAAGGAAAAGGGTGCCGTATTCCTTATGGGAATCGGTGATAAGCTTGCTTCAGGAGAGCGTCATGATGGTAGAGCACCTGACTATGATGATTGGACATTGAATGGCGATATCTTGGTGTATTATCCAGTACTTGATATATCCTTAGAGCTTTCATCTATGGGAATTAGAGTTGATGAGGATGCACTTGATGCACAGCTCAAAAAATCTGGCTGTGAGGATAGAGCAACACTACCATTCCAGAAGGCAGTATTAGACAAGGAGCTTCCATACACCATCGGTGGTGGTATCGGTCAGTCCAGAATATGTATGTTCTTCCTTCAGAGAGCACATATCGGAGAAGTTCAATCTTCAATCTGGCCAGAGGATGTGCTTGAGACTGCAAAGGCGCATGGAGTGAATATCCTGTAGAAGGTGAAAAAGTTGTTAAGCCTGTACATATAGCTTATATGTGCAGGCTTTTTCTATGTACGGTTGAGGCAGGGAGTATTTCATAACACGCTTCGTCGGGGTGATTTTCTAATACCCAGATATAGTTTGTTACTAGTGACGGGGTCGCTTTCAATCCTACATCCCTGTAGGTGAAAGCTGAGCTGGCATCCGTGCCAGCTCACCCCTGTGTTAGTAGACTGGGTATAAGAAAATATACCCCTTCTTCGCTATTGTATATGAAATACTCCCTGCCTCAACCTAGTGACTCAAATATGGCACATATAAGCTATAGTACAGCCACAACTTTTATCATGCCTTCGGCATGATATTTACATAGGCTTTGCCTTGCTGTGGCCAGCTTTTGCCATGAGGTCACCTCCGTGAATAGTTTTTGTTATAGTGATAGTATGAAGTGAGTCGACGGATTATATTCTGATTATAAAATGGATGAAAAAGCAGGTGTGATGGAGTATAATGGGGAATATAGATTTATGCATTTTAAGGTGGAAATTTGATTATGAAATTTGATATAAATAAATTAAAATGGACAAGAGAACCTGAGGACTATACCATATCTCAGGATAAAATAGAAATTATAACTAAGCCACATACTGACTTGTGGCAGAGAACCTATTATCATTTTAGAAATGATAATGCTCCTGTATTGCAGATGGAAACAGAGGAAAAGTATTTTTCATTTACTGTAAAAACCCAATTTGAAAGCAAGTGCAGATTTGACCAGTGTGGTATAGTGATGTACCTGGATAGTGATAATTGGTTGAAGGGGTCTATAGAATATGAGAATGAAAGCTTTCAGCATTTGGGAAGTGTAGTAACAAATAATGGATACTCGGATTGGGCAACTACAGAAATTGATGCAGGCATAAAATCCATGTGGTATAGACTTAGTAGAAGGGAAGACGATTACTGTATAGAGTGCTCAGAAGACGGTGTAGTTTTCAAGCAGATGAGAATATGCCATATGTGGCAAGGAGGAGATACAATTAGGTTTGGCGTCTATGCATGCAGTCCGGAGGAATCTTCATTTAAAGCTACATTTACCAATATGGAGATTACAGAATGTAAGTGGTTGGCTCATGATGGGCAACAGCCGGATTCTGTGATTTTAGAAGGATGGAATGAATTGTTGAGATAATGTTGGGAGAGGTGTATTATGAAAAAAATAGAAATGCTGCACCATATTGAATTGAAAGAGCTTTTTGATTCTTATGGTTGTTCTATGAATTCATTAGTTAATATACAAATTGGATATGATGAAAAGGTATACATTTTGCTAAGTGCATCCATACCTGAGAGGATTAAAGGGATGTTTGTGAATACGGAGGCTAACTCGAAGTATTCAGCAATTTGTTTAACTGTGGATTGGGAGAACGGAATAATAACTCATCATCAGCTGATGGAGTTTGGGGTTCACAAGATGAATTTTCATTATATTCAGCCTATAGGTGAGAATATATTATTGCTTGGTGCAAGGTGTCTGTACAGAAAAGAAATTGGTCCTGAGATGAACGCTGTAATTGTGGATACAGCTGGAAATGTTCAAGCTGAATTCTGCTTGGGTGATGGAATACAGGATTGTATAGTTACAGATGAGGGAAATATTATTACAAGCTATTTTGATGAGGGTGTTTTTGGAAATTATGGATGGGAAAATCCTATTGGTCACTGCGGACTAATTGTATGGTCCCAAAAGGGTGATATAAAATGGGAAGCAAACCGTATGATAGATGATTGCTATGGGTTAAATATAGATGAGAAGAATCACATTTGGTATTACTACTACTCTGATTTTGAGATGGTGAAAACAGATATGAAGGATGAAATTGTGTATCATCCGCAGAATAGAGGTTTTAATTCATTTTTGATTACGAAGGACACAAGGACTCTTATACATGATGGAGGATATAGCAAGCATAGTGAGTTTTTTGCGGAAACGATTAATCACCATGAATTGTCTGGGTTAGAAAAGGTTGACCTTGTTTATAATGGGGGAACAATACTTAATATAATGTGTAGCTTTAGAAGTGCAAAGATGGTGGTAGTGGATTCAAAGAATAGAATGTATGTGAAAGAAATAATATCATTGGGTTGATAATTTGCGAGGAGACACAAGATGAATATAGACATTAGAGAATACAGTGAAAATGACCTGCCAGATATGATAGCTATCTGGAATGAGGTGGTGGAGGAAGGAATTGCATTTCCACAGGAGGAGATGCTGACCATAGAAACAGGAAGAGAATTCTTCGGCTCACAGACCTACACTGGAGTGGCTTATGACAGTGATACAGGTGTAATATATGGCTTGTACATATTGCATCCAAATAATATTGGCAGGTGTGGACACATTTGCAATGCAAGCTACGCAGTGAAATCAGAATCGAGAGGTTTGCATATAGGAGAGAAGCTGGTGAGTGATTGCATCAAGCAAGGTGCTTTGCATGGCTTTGGTGTTCTGCAATTTAATGCAGTGGTTGCCACAAATATTCACGCCAGACATTTGTATGAGAGACTAGGATTTAAGCAGCTTGGTACTATAGAGAAGGGCTTTCGTATGAAGGACGGACATTACGAGGATATATGTCCGTATTATATATCATTGTAGGCAATTGCAGAAATATAGAGAATTGATATATAGAGGAGGTACATAACATGAGCAAAAAACTAGTAGCATATTTTTCGGCATCAGGAGTTACTGCCAAGGTTGCAAATGCACTGGCAGAGGCAGCAGGTGCCACTTTACATGAGATTAAGCCGGAGATTCCATATACGGCAGCTGACCTTGACTGGATGAATAAGCAGAGCAGAAGCTCTGTGGAGATGTCGGATAAGTCATCCCGCCCGGGTATTAAGGATAAGCTTGATAATATGGCAGATTATGATGTGATATATTTGGGCTTCCCTATATGGTGGTATGTTGCTCCAACCATAATTAATACATTTTTGGAAAGCTATGATATGAGTGGTAAAACGATTATATTATTTGCCACATCAGGAGGAAGTGGCTTTGGTAAGACAGTTGAAGCGCTGAAATGTAGCTGCCCTGATTCTGATATTAAGGAAGGAAAAATTGTTAAAGCTAGTTCTATGATGGAGGATATACAAGAGATAGTTTCGTTATAATATTTGACTGAATGATTTTGTAAAAGAACTAGAATTCTTTGGGTGGAGAGTAAGAGAAATATACGAGGAAATACGAGA
Organism: Wujia sp.; assembly: GCA_045543915.1. Classification (GTDB taxonomy): domain Bacteria; phylum Bacillota; class Clostridia; order Lachnospirales; family Lachnospiraceae; genus Coprococcus_C. The sequence goes on along the minus strand of JAZPXZ010000039.1, from coordinate 4,251 downwards.
TGAAGATACACATCATAGGTTGTAGTGGTTCTGGAAAGACCTACTTAGCTAAGGCATTGTCAAATAAATTTAATATTCCACATTTTGATTTGGATGATGTGCAGTGGGATAACAGGGCTGATAGCTATGGTGTAAAGAATTCACCCCAGAAGAGAAATGAATTGTTGCAGGAAATACTTGATAATGAGCAGTGGATAATTGAAGGGGTATATTACAAATGGGTTGGATTAAGCTTTGAAGAAGCCGATACAATCTATGTGCTTGACATGCCGAAGTATCTCTACAAATCAAGAATTATAATTCGTTTTTTAAAGAGAAAACTAGGCTTAGAAAAGGGAAAGAAGGAGACCATAAAATCAGTAAGAGCGCTTTTGAAATGGACTGATACATTTCAGGATAAGAATATGTCTGAGATAAGAAAAATCCTTGAAGCATATCAGGAAAAGGTAATATGGATTAAAAGTAAGAAAGAGATAAAAGATTTTATAAGAATGGACATATAAAATTGGGAGGGAAAGAATGATATACAGAGATTTTCAAGATAAAAAACTATCACTACTTGGCTTTGGCGCCATGCGACTTCCTACTAGAGAGGATGGAAGTGTGGATGAAGAGCTTGTGAGGGGTATGACTAAATATGCCATGGATAATGGGGTTAATTATTTCGACACAGCATTTCCCTACCATGGTGGACATTCTGAGGTTGTAATGGGTAAGGTTCTTGGGGAGTATCCAAGGGACAGCTATTACCTTGCCACAAAGTATCCGGGACATCAGATTAGCAGTAGCTATAATCCAGCGGAAATATTTGAGGAGCAGCTTAGAAAATGTGGTGTGGATTACTTTGATTTCTATCTATTACATAATGTGTACGAAAACTCTATGGATGTGTACCTAGATCCTAAGTGGGGAATTATAGATTATTTTAAGGAGCAAAAGCGATTAGGTCGAATCAAGCATCTAGGCTTTTCCACCCACGCAAAGCTTAAAGGCCTGGAACAGTTTTTAGATGCCTGTGGTGAGGATATGGAGTTTTGCCAGATTCAGCTTAATTATCTGGACTGGACTCTACAGGATGCAAAGGGCAAATATGAGCTGCTTACCGAGAAAGGAATACCTGTCTTTGTTATGGAGCCTGTAAGAGGTGGTAAGCTGGCTAGTCTTGATGCTGATAATGAGGCAAAGCTTAAGAGCCTTCGCCCTGATGAGTCAATTCCTGCCTGGGGCTTTAGATTCCTTCAGGGACTTCCTAATGTTAAGATGGTTCTAAGCGGAATGTCTAATATGGAGCAGATGGTGGATAATGTAAAAACATTTACCGAGGAAAAGTCACTTTCCGATCGGGAGACTGACCTGCTTCTTGAGATAGCTGAGGGTATGAAGAATTCCATACCTTGTACAGCTTGTAAATATTGCACCAGCGGTTGCCCTATGGGGCTTGATATACCTGGGCTTATTGCCACATATAACGAGATACGATTTGCTCCTGTGGTTAACTCTGTTATGCATCTTCAGGCCATGTCAGCTGACAAGCAGCCATCTGCTTGTATCGCCTGTGGGAAATGTTCTCAGATATGTCCTCAGGGTATAGACATACCACAGGTTATGAAAGACTTTGCAGAAGCTTTAGACAAGATTCCTAAGTGGGCAGATATTTGCCGTCAGAGAGAAGAGGAAGCTAAAAAATTGCGACAGTAAAAGTTTTCGATTACGAATAATAGAAGGGAAAAATGTTTAAAGAAAGATATGTTTGGAAAAAAGAAAAATACCGATAATCAAATTAAAGAATCTACATTTTCCTGTCAAAGAGCAGGTCTTATAATTCGTGGTACTGAATTTAGACCGAAAGGGAAGAATCTTCCAATTGCTATAGTTAGCCACGGCTTGAATGAAGGGCAAAATGGTGTGAAAAAGTATGCACATTTTCTTGCAGAAAGAGGTTATGCGGCTTATTGCTTTGACTTCTGCGGAGGAATGGCGGACAAGTGCGAAAGTGACGGAGAAACCACAGCTATGACAGTCCTTACAGAGGTGGCGGATTTAGAAGCTGTTATGGAATATGCTAAGAGCAAGTCCTATGTTAATTCTAACAGAATCCTGCTTATGGGCTGTAGCCAGGGTGGTTATGTGTCGGCTTATGTGGCCGCAAAGCATAACGCCGAAATTGAACAGCTCATATTGTTCTTCCCAGCATTTTGCATAGCTGATATGATTGAGGCAGGTAATCTGTTGGGGACAAAATTTAATCGTAGAAAAGCGCCTGATGAGCTGAAATGCGCAGGTATGCTTTTGGGAAGATGTTATCTGGAAGATGCATACGATATAGATATTTACGAGGAGATAAAAGGTTTTGACGGAGATGTTTTAATTGTTCATGGCTCTAAGGATAAGAATGTAGACATAAGCTATTCTGAGAAGGCATATGAGACATATCTTGGTGTAGAATCAAAGCGTGAGGAGCCAAGAGAGGTACTATTTAGGATAGTGGAGAAGGGAAAGCATGGCTTTGACGGTAAGTATGCGGAAATGGCCATGGAGTATATGAAAGAGGTTGTGTAGTAAAAAATAATATACAAAAGGGGGATAAACATTATGAAATTATTTATCAAGCAGAGGGCGTTTTCCTGGTTTGACAATTACAAGATTTTCGACGAGAACGGGAATCCAATGTACAGCATAAGGGGTGAGCTGTCCTGGGGACATTGTCTAAGGATGTATGACAACGATGAAAAAGAAGTGTGTATGGTTCGTGAGAAGGCTGATACATTACTGCCTAAGTTTGAGATGTACATAGGTGGTACATATATTGGATGTATTAGCAAGGAACCGGATGTGGCTAAGAATGTATATACAATTGACTTCAATGGCTGGCGTATAGAGAGCGACCTTATGGAGAATGATTTCCAAATATATAATGGCACCGGTTATCAGATTGCATCCATGACCAAGGAGGTTCTTAATCCTGCTGATACATATCGAATTAAAATAACTAGTCCACAGGATGAATTGTATGTACTTATGCTGATGGTTGCTATAGATGCGGAGAAATAAAATGCAAATTTATATTGACATTATAATCAAATCGATATAGTATAATTGTAACACAATGCTGTGAAAACTCAATGAGTTAAACGAAACGCCTAGAGAACTGCGACTCTCTAGGCGTTTCTCGTTCTTGAAGTGAACTACTCTTTGTGGGCTGTTGCTGCCTACTTATCTCCGTCCAGCCACTTGCATATGTAGTAAGAAACAACACCTGCTATAACGGAGATAATGAATGCTGTGAAAATGTTCAATGAGTTTCACCTCCCTTCGCTTTACGCTAGATGGAGTCGACAGCCATTTTCATTGAACAAATAATTGAATATTTCTGCTTATTTTGTTTTATCTTTCTTTTCAACGAGTTTAACTTCCAGTTCCATATCAACAGCATTTGCCAGCTTTGTAAGAATATCTATGCTAGGCATATTTCTCTTTGCTTCGATTCGGACGATGTTAGTTCTGGCAATACCGGTTAGGTTTGCAATCTTTTCCTGTGACAAGCCCTTTGCCTTTCTGATTGCTATGTATTGGTCGATAATCCCGTTTTTTATTCTTGTTTTCTCGATTTCGATAAATGCTTCGTATTCTTCTGTTTTGTAAATGTAATCCATAATAAATCCTCCCTGTATAATAGCTGATACGGATTAATTATAATACTGTTAGTGGTAAAAGTAAATATGTTGGGCGTATAAATAAAAAATAATGAAAAAGCTAGTAGAATAGAGTATAATGTTGGAATTAAGGTGTCACTGGTTAAGGATTTGTAAGATATTTTGAAATGTTGATTGTACTATTTAGTAGATAGAAGATAAGGAGGTAATAATATGAATAGTTCAGTTTTTAGTCGTGGTTTTGCTTTTGTAAGTTTAATAATGACATTGATTTTGGTTATATCTTGTTCCATATTCATTGTTAAACCATTGTTTTATGTCGTTCAGTCTTATTGTGGTGGTTGTTATTCGGATGAAGAGGTTTTGGAAATAACCATTGATGAAAGCGGAGACATGGCGCGACATGAGAAAACAGAAATGGAAGCAAGGATAGTTGTTGGTGGTGGAATAGGTATATTTTGTATAGCACTTTTAAATGCCTGGGTATGTTTAAGAAGATTGAATAATAATTGTATTAAAAGTCCTGTAAACAAGGCTGTGGGTTGCTTCTGCTTTAATTTGCTAGCTGTATTACCAGTTTTAATTCTTAAATTTTTAT
>JAZPXZ010000038.1:0-5089 GCA_045543915.1 Wujia sp. | reverse complement strand
GGTCCATAGCTTAATCATCCTATTTATGTAAGACACAACAATGCAATATTAATACTTAATCTTTTCATAAATTATCTCCTATGAAACAGTTACTCCATTTATCTTAGCATCCTCTGGTAGCTCTATAACCAAATACTTCTTTCCATCCTCAACCTTTGTGTCTATCATATCCATATGCTTTGTATTAATTCTAAGAAGTAAATCCTTACCCTTAACCTCAATATTTCTGGAAGGTAAAACATTCTCAGCTAAAATTGTTTGTTCAACCTTAAGCTTTGGAACTATCACAGGTTCTGGTGTTTCTTCCTCATCAACTATAATACGATTTCGCTTAGCATATTGCTCCATATCAAACTGTTGATCAAACTTTTTGTCAAATACCTCTAGTTTACTTTCTTCCACTCCACTTTTTACAAACACTTCTCTAACTGTATCCTTATCCAAAACTACAGTTGGGCTGTCAGTAAACTCCTTTTTTTCTTTAATAAGCTCTGTAAAGTTTTCTTGCATGGCTATCATTGTCTCTATAGAGGAGTCTTCACCTAAAACTTCTGCAACAAATGTATTAAAACCATCCTTCTGTTGCTTTGCCGGAAGTGGTGCAGATACTGCAAGCATTTCATCTAATAGCTTATCCTGAAGCTCATCAGCTTTTCTAGTGTAATATAGTAGCTGACTATCATCTGAGCTTCTATCGTTAAATGAAGGGAATAAAAAGCCTGTATCAGGAAGCTCAACACAAAAGCTTTGCTTTAGGGCATGAATCATTTCTAATTTATCATCATATCCAAGGCCTGGCTTAGTAAGCTTCATAGGGCAGATACTACATAGTACATAGCTATATACTTCATCTGAAGCATCTTCCATCTCTATTTCGTCAGCAGTAATACCAGGCACATCATAGGCATGATAGATAAGTAATATTAAATAATTACCCACATGGTTATATGTATTGATAATACTGTCATAAAATTTATCTAATAACACATCGTCCTTTAGCTCCGACTTTTTCATGGAGTTAAGCAAGCCTTTTCCGTAGCTTTCATCACTACTTTCCTGATTAACAAAGCTCAAATCTATAAGATTCTTTCCAAGTGTACCTGACATGTTTTTCCTAAATATCTCCAGATATTTATGCTGTTCCTTCTCATCTAAATCAAGAAAGCTTTCATTGAACACCTTAACCTTTTCCTTATCACCATTCACGTAGCAACCACAAAGTCTTGATATTCCACACTCCTCTATGGTGTCATATAAGCCCTTTATCTCATTAATTTCTTTCTTGGTCATATTAATTTCCTACCTTCTGTTGATTTAATAAATTAAAACATTATAAACTAAAGCTATTTTACACCAAAAAGCTTGATTTATCTATAATTTTCGAATTAAACTATGTAAACTCATTTTAAAAAAATAGAGCTACACCAATACGAATATCATATCTGGTGTAGCTCTAAAAGTATGGAAAACCATAAGTAACAACTATGTAATTATAGCAATCCTGCCAATGTTCTTCCCAATGCCTTTAATTCTTCAGCATCATTCTCCCCTGGTGCCCCATTAACGGCGATACCCTCACCGTTTACAACAGTAGCACCATCAGCAAGGATTCTATCCTCCCAATCTCTCATCCATTCCTGATTACCCCAGCCATAAGAACCAAAAAGTCCTATCTGCTTTCCACCGATCACACCATCAAGGTCACACATCAAAGGCTCCATAATAGATTCCTCCAGAACCTCAGCACCCATAGATGGACATCCCAATGCTATAACCTTATCACCTGAAAGAACAGATACATCCGCCACATCAGCTGTAATAAGCTCAGCATCTACTCCAGCTTCCTTAACTCCTTGGGCAATATAATAAGCCATAGCCTCTGTATTTCCTGTACCACTCCAGTACACTATACTAACTTTACTCATAAAATATCTCCTTCCTTGCTTTCGCAATTTAAAATATATAATTAAACAGCAACCTCTCTAATAGTTTTGCCATTCATTATCTCTTTCAAAGTCCAATCTCTGACAATATCAAAATACTCAAATAGTTTTATGGTTTTATTCGGATTGTGATAGATCTTCCAATATCCTGAATACAAGAAATTCTCACCCTTATTCTCCAAAAAGCCCCTTACATCCTCCACTGGGTATTCTAAAAATGCACCTATTTCATGAGGAAATTCTACATTTCCACCACAATACATCATAATTCTATCTGCCAGACGCTTAAGCAGTTTGTAAATACAAATTTTAAGTTCCAAATTATTCTCTATCTCATCATCAAAGATATCAATATTATATGAATTTAATTCACCATATAATTCCAGTAAATCATTAAGCTCCTCCTCATATCCATAATCTTTTAGGAGGTCAATAACATCCTGTCTGGATAAATACTCCAAAAGTTCCTTCTTTCTAAACAAATATAAAATATGTTTTGTCTCTCTTCTCCCTTTGTTTGCTTTTGATTTAGGAATTAACTTAAGCGTATAATAAGAAATATCTGTACCAACCAACATCTGTCTAATAATCATAAGCTCTCTGGCTGAAACGGTTATTATATTTGCAGCCTTTATACATTTAATTAGTGGTGCGCAATGTATAGCCATAATAATTGAAGTTCTTCTAACCTCATCACAATTTTGATTTATATTAATTAATTCATTTGCAGACATGTAATCTCTCCCTTTATATGTCCATACTTTAATCCATCAGTTTCTAATTATATTTTGCGTCAAAGACAAGCTTCTTTTGCTAGTGAAATTGTTGAAATTCTCAAATAGCAATTAAATACATGCATTGGTTAGTTGTGAATAACTCTCACAGCAAAAAAATTTTTCATGTTTATGAAGTTATTTAACACTGCGGTTAGTTTTAGCTAACCATGATGCTATAATAATATATATGTCTCTATAATTCAAGTATTCCACTTGATACAATTTCTCAATAAAAAAGCAGATTGTTTAACGACAATCTGCCTTTTATACTTACTTAAATTATACTAAAGCTATAGCTTTTCTCCAGTAATCATTATATATCCACCTAAGGTTCTAGCCACAAAAAACATCATAGCCTCCTCATCATCCTGCCATATACGACGACTATGTGGCTCTAGACACATAAGATATCCATAGGTTGCATCAGTTGTTCCAATTCGAACTATAATAATAGAATAAATATCATGGCTTATACAATAATTATATAGGTCTGGTGCCTTATCCATAAATTCCTGAATTTCATTAGTGGAATAGATGTTATTAACAACTATCCTATTCAAGTCATCTATGGCACCAAAGGTTTCATCACTACCAACCTTTTTAATTATATTATCAGTTCCCTGATAATATAATCCGCTAATACGCATATCATCGCACATAACACCCATGATTCCCTCAAGCTTACCCATCAAGGAATTACTGGAATCAAATCTAATGCTTAAATCATTAAAGATTGCGCTTAATCCTCTTCTTGCCAGCTGTTTAATCTGTATATTCTTATGTTTTGACTCAACATAAATTATATAACAATTTCTACCCTTTGTTTTACCTCTGTATAATGTTTTGTCTATAAGCTCAAATAAGGAATCATAGTCAGAGGCATCCTTAGGATATGTAGCACTTCCTATAGTTCCTGTAACAAATGGTTCACAGGTGTCAAGAACAATATTCTTACGAAGAACATTATAGTTCGCATACATTTCAGCATAAAAAGATTTAACAGAATCATAATCTAAATCTCTAAAATTAACAATTAAGAACTCATCTCCACCAAATCTTCCTGCTATACCATAATCTGACAAATATCTTTTCAGATCAGATGAAAAACCAGAAAGAACAGCATCTCCAATCTTATGTCCCTGTGTGTCATTAATATATTTAAAGTTATCCAAATCAACCATTGCAAGGGTAAATGGAATACCATTATGAATAAGGTTATGAATAAAGCCTATAATATAGCTTCTTGAAACAAGCCCAGTTAAAGAATCCACGACAGTACTAATATCTCTGTCCTGAAGAATCTTCTCGAAATAAGGATATTTAATTAGCTGTTCTTTGCTATACATATGCCTCACCACCCAAATAATTTCTAATAATATTATAATACTTTTTTTCAACATTCACAATTGAAAAATCTTCTAATTACTGCATAAATAATGTATAATTTTACAATTGATTCAATTATTTTACTTTCGTAAAGAAATATATATTATAAACAAGAAAAGACATCTTAAATGTACATATGAGTACATCTAAAATGTCTTTTCTCATTATAAAACCTTTATCATCTATTCTGATTAATAATAAAGCTTCTTCTCAAAATAACTCTTAAGATCCTCTATCTTAACTCTCTCCTGTTCCATAGTATCTCTATCACGAACAGTTACAGCTCCGTCAGTCTCTGACTCGAAATCATAGGTTACGCAGAATGGTGTACCAATCTCATCCTGTCTTCTATATCTCTTACCGATATTTCCTCTGTCATCAAACTCACAGTTCCAATACTTAGAAAGCTCTGCATAAACCTTTTCAGCGCCCTCATTAAGCTTCTTTGAAAGAGGAAGCACACCAACCTTTACAGGTGCAAGTGCTGGATGGAATCTAAGAACAGTTCTCATATCTCCGCCCTCAAGCTCCTCCTCGTCATAAGCTGCACAAAGGAATGCTAAAGTTACTCTATCTGCTCCAAGTGATGGCTCAATTACATAAGGAACATACTTAATCTTCTTCTCATCATCAAAGTACTCCATAGGCTCCTTTGATGTATTCTGATGCTGTGTTAAGTCATAATCTGTTCTATCTGCGATACCCCAAAGCTCACCCCATCCAAATGGGAAAAGGAACTCTATATCAGTAGTTGCCTTACTATAGAAAGCAAGCTCTGCAGGATCATGATCACGATATCTCATCTCATCATCCTTGATTCCAAGGTCCTTAAGCCAATTAATACAGTAATCCTTCCAATACTTAAACCATTCAAGATCAGTATCAGGCTCACAGAAGAACTCTAATTCCATCTGCTCGAACTCTCTAGTTCTGAATGTAAAGTTACCTGGTGTAATCTCATTTCTGAAAGACTTACCAATCTGA
>JAZPXZ010000037.1:0-76618 GCA_045543915.1 Wujia sp. | reverse complement strand
TGATAATCTTGCTTTGGGTAGTAGATTTGTTCCGCTGTGATAAGGATTTCAAGATATAAAATAGAAGGATTTTTGTGATGTTGATAAAATTCTTATAACCTCCGGTGGTACAGATAATTATAATGTAATAGATGCTGTTTTAGAAAATTTCAAATCACAGAATTGGTTTCATGATTTTTCTTATTATGCCATAATTGGAAAATATAATAAAAATAGAAACGACTTAAATAATAAATGGAGTGGTTACCCTAATATAAAGCTTCTTTTTGATGTAGCTAATATGTCAGACTATATGAAACTATGTCATATTGCAATTACGGCGGGGGGGACTACGATTTACGAACTTTGTGCATGTGGTATACCATCAATTATGTATACTATAGCGGATAATCAATTAAATATGGCTAAAACCTTTGATGAACTTGGTTTGATTCCGTGGGTTGGGGATATACGAGAAGACAGAACACAATGTGTAAAAAAAATTACATTGCATATTGAAGAATATGTAAATAACCTCCAGAAAATGGAAAAGGTTAGTCGTGGCATGCAAGCAGTTGTTGATGGGAACGGCTGCAATCGAATTGCTGTGAGGTTAAAAGAGCTACTTAATTAATAGTATACTTACTAATTTGATTATATTGTAAAAGTAGATGTATTTTGATATTATTAATATAGTATATGCTAGCAAAAGAGGAGGGAATAGTGATGCTAAATAATAAAACCATTTTAATTACAGGCGGAACAGGTTCATTTGGTCACCATTTTGTGGATTATGTATTAGAACATTACAAGCCTAAAAAGATTATTATTTATTCCCGAGATGAATATAAGCAGTTCCTTATGGATAATGAATACAAAGCGCATAGAAATGTGCTTAGATTTTTCATAGGTGATGTTAGGGATGAGGCAAGACTTAAAATGGCTATGAATGGGGTTGACTATGTCATACATGCAGCAGCATTAAAGCAGGTTCCTGCTTGCGAATACAATCCCAATGAGGCGATAAAGACTAATGTTAACGGAGCTATGAATGTTATAACCGCAGCATTGGATGCGAAAGTCAAAAAAGTTGTAGCCCTTTCTACAGATAAAGCCGTAAATCCAATTAACCTATATGGTGGAACAAAACTAGTATCCGATAAATTATTCACTGCAGCTAATGCATATTCGGGAGCAGAAGGAACAAGGTTTTCGGTTGTAAGATATGGAAATGTAGCTGGAAGTAGAGGATCAGTAATTCCCTTTTTTCAGAATATCATAGATAATGGAGGAAAAGAGCTTCCTATTACTGACTACAGAATGACCCGATTTTGGATTAGCTTGGAGGAGGGCGTTAAGCTAGTTATAAAGGCATTAGAGGAATCAAGAGGAGGAGAGACATTTATTTCTAAGATTCCATCATTTAGAATTACTGATTTGGCTCAAGCTATGTTGCCTGGATGTGATATGCCTGAGGTTGGAATAAGAGAAGGAGAGAAGCTTCATGAAATAATGGTTACGAGAGAGGATTCTCTTCATACATACGAGTATGATAAGCATTATATTGTGTATCCTCATTACAATTGGTGGGGAGAAAGTGACCTTATTCCAGGTGGAAAGCTTGTAGAACCAGAATTTGAATATAGTTCTGGTACAAACACACAGTGGTTGAGTGTTGAAGATATTCAAAAATTATTAAAAACAGATATAAATCATCATAATTAAAACAAAAACCAGCTGTATAAATTCAGTTTATATAGCTGGTTTTTGTGGATTATATTATTTGTAAGGCAGGTACTAAAATGGAAGAATTGGCATTAAATGGAGGAACTCCGGTATTTAAACAGAGAACAGGTTATGGACATCAATATATTGATGAAGAGGATATTCAGAGTGTGGTAGATGTTCTAAAAAGTGATTTTCTTACATGTGGTCCTAAAATAAAAGAAGCAGAAGAAAAGCTATGTGCCATTACAGGCGCTAAATATGCGGTATTAATTAGTAATGGAACGGCAGCATTACATGCAGCCTGTAGTGCGGCTGGATTAGGAGAAGGGGATGAAGTTATAACAACTCCAATTACCTTTGCGGCATCTTCAAATTCAGCTTTGTATTGTGGTGCAATTCCGGTGTTCGCAGATATCAATTATGAAACATATAACATTGATCCTAAATCTATAGAAGAAAAGATTACAGATAAAACCAAGGCAATTATTGCCGTTGATTTTACTGGTCAGGCTGTGGCTTTGAACGAAATCCAAGCCATATGCAAGAAACATGGGTTGATTCTTATTGAGGATGGAGCTCATTCTATTGGAACAAAATATAATGACATTTCCGTAGGAAATATTGCAGATATGACCACATTTAGTTTTCATCCGGTAAAAACAGTAACATCGGGAGAAGGTGGAGCGATTATTACAAATGACGAAGAGCTGTATAAAAAACTGATTTTGTTTAGGGCTCATGGTATAACAAGAGATACAAGCTTGATGGTTAATGAAAACCAGGGCGGTTGGTATTATGAGGAAATTAATTTGGGATACAATTACAGGATAACAGATATCCAAGCGGCTTTACTTTCTTCACAGCTAGATAAATTAGAAAGATTTGTTCAAAGAAGAAAGGAAATAGTAAATAGATATAATCAAGCATTTTCAGAGATACCAGAGATAGTGTTACAAAAAGAAATACCAGAATCTGATACAGCCAGACATTTGTACATTATCCAGTTGTGTTTAGAAAAATTAACTACTGATAGAAAGGGAGTATTTGATGCATTAATTGCTGAAAATGTAGGATGTAATGTTCATTATATTCCGGTATATTATTTTCCGTATTATCAAAGGTTAGGATACAAAAAAGGTTTGTGCCCTAATGCAGAAAAATTGTATGATAGAATTATATCTATTCCTTTGTTTTATGGGATGTCTGATGAAGATGTGGAGGGAGTAATAAAAGCAGTTAAAAAAGTATTATCATATTATAGAAGGTGATGTATATGAGTTCTATAGCAATAATTACTGCCAGAGGTGGTAGTAAGAGAATACCAAAGAAAAATATAAAAGAATTTTGTGGAGAACCAATTATTGCATATTCCATTAAAGCAGCAATAGGGAGTGGAATGTTTGATGAGGTTATGGTGTCAACAGATAGCTTAGAAATAAAAGAAATTGCTGTAAAGTATGGTGCTAAGGTTCCATTTTTAAGAAGTGAGGCTACATCAAATGATTATGCAACAACGGCTGATGTAATAAAAGAGGTAATCTGTGAGTATGAAAAATTAGACAGAAAATTTAATTATGGTTGTTGTATATATCCTACAGCCCCATTTATTACAGACAAGAAGCTTGTAGAGGCAATGGAAAAACTGAAATCGGGAGGCTTTCATTCGGTAGTGCCAGTAGTGCAGTATTCTTTTCCGCCGCAGAGGGCTTTTGTAATTGAAGATGATAATTTGAAATACTTGTACCCAGAGTATATGAATTCAAGGTCACAGGATTTAGAACCTATTTTTCATGATTGCGGTCAATTTTATTGTTTTGATATACAAGCCTTTTTGGCGTCTGGGAAGATAGTTGGACCTAAATCGTCAGCCATAATTATGTCAGAGCTTCAAGTTCAGGACATAGACAATGAAACTGATTGGAAGCTGGCTGAGTTGAAATACAGATTGAATAATCAGGGTGAGTAATATGAGATTTGATGTTAATGATTTAAACAAGACATACATAATTGCAGAAATGTCTGCAAATCATGCTGGAAGCAAGGAAAGAGCTAAAGAAATAATTCACGCAGCAAAGGAATCTGGAGCAGATTGTATTAAGATACAAACTTACACACCAGACACAATTACCATAGATTGTGACAATAAGTACTTTAGAATAAACAAGGGATTATGGGACGGTGAAAATTTATACAAGCTATATGGCAAAGCATATACTCCTTGGGAGTGGCAAGCAGAGTTAAAAGAGGAAGCGGAAAAAATAGGTATAGACTTTTTATCAACACCATTTGATAATACTGCAGTGGATTTTTTGGAGGGAATAGGTCTTGAGTTCTATAAAATTGCTTCCTTTGAATTGGTGCATATTCCGTTGATAAAATATATAGCTTCAAAGGGTAAACCTATAATAATGTCCACCGGAATGGGAAGCTTTGATGAGATTAGTGATGCTGTTAATGCAATAAAAAGCTGTGGTAATAATAAAATTTGTCTGCTCAGGTGTGCTAGTGCCTATCCAGCTATAAGTGATAGCATGAATCTTAATACAATGGTGGATATGAAAGAAAAGTTTGGAGTTCCTGTGGGGCTTTCTGACCATTCTATGGGATATATAGGAGCGGTTTCGGCAGTGGCAATGGGAGCATCGGTAATTGAAAAACATTTTTGTATTAGTAGAGATATTGAAAATCCAGATTCAGCATTTTCCATGGAACCTTATGAGTTTAAGGAGATGGTACAAAATATAAGAGTTGTGGAGAAAGCAAAAGGAATAATTAATTATGGTCCAACTAAAGAAGAGGAAGGGAATCTAGCTTTCAGAAGATCTATTTTCGTAATACAAGACATTAAAGAAGGAGACATACTTACCGAAGATAATATTAGAGTAATTAGACCTAGTGCTGGAATGGAACCAAAATTTTATGAGGAAGTTATTGGTAAAAAGGCAAGATTTGATATGGTTAAGGGCACACCACTGTCATGGGATGCTTTAATGTAATTTGATGGAGTATAATTATGGAAAAAGATTTGTGCTTTGTTAAAGCAGATATGAATTACATAGATGTAATCTTTAAGTGGGCTAATGATGAGACAACAAGGCAAAACGCCTTTAACACTAGTCAAATCACATACGAAGAGCATGTAAAGTGGTATACAAATAAGATTAATGAGGAAAATACCCTCTTTTATATATGCAAGCATGGAGAGGAAAATGTTGGTCAAATAAGAGTGGAGCTAGATGGAACCGATGCAATAATTAGTTATAGTGTGGACAAGAACTATAGAGGAAAAGGGATAGGGAAAATACTTTTAGGTTATGCAGAAAAGTTAACAAAATCTTGTTTTTATCCCATTGATTCTAGGATTGATTTAGTTGGGAAAGTAAAATATACCAATATTCCATCTCAAAGGTGTTTTATATCAGAAGGCTATGGGATGAGTGATTGTGGTGAATATTTAGAATTTAGGAAAACCATCGGATAAAATTTGGAGGGGAAGTATGGATAAAGCAATAGAATGGATTAAAAAAAGTGTTGGGTTATGCGCTAGCTTTGATTCATATGAGGTAAACACATTAAAAGATGAGTTCAAAAAGCTAGAAAATGAGTATCTCCAATTTGGTCAGGAAGAAAAAAACAAGGTGGGGAATATATTAAAAAGTCAATTTGATGCAAGGGATTTAATATATGTATTATCTTTTTTTGTTAAATTCATGAACATCTTTGAATTCGAAGAAATGGTTATGGATTGCTTGATTACTACAGATTTTGATTGTTATACCAATAGTATGCTTGAACTACAGGTTGCGGTTGGAATAACAGGATTTTATGAAAAGAAGAGGCTATTACATAGAAAAAATGTGGAAAAATATATATCCACATTACAGGTTCAGTATCCATATGTGGAAATGGAGGCTAGAAATAAGAATAGAATAGTCATTATTACGGAACAAATACTAGGAATTAATCATGCACCTACAAAAGCTGTTTTAGACACTGCAGTTGCTATAAAAAAATTAAATTACGAGGTAATGATTTTTATATGTCCTAGTGACATCAATATAGGATCAGATTTGTGGTACGACGCAATGTCTTTAAATTGTATTCAGGAAGTTAGAAATCAATATTTTGTTTTGGGGCATAAGGGTATAGATTTAGAGGCATACCAGATTAACATGGATGACGAAGGTCTTAATCATTATAGAAAAATGTTGGATTTTATATATGAGTACAAGCCACTTTTTGTATTCTCTATGGGTATGTTTAATCCAATAGGTGATGTGGCTCAAAGCTTTATAACAACAGTGGCAAGAAAATTTTCATTAGGATTACCTGTTTCAGAAGCAGATGTAATATTGGAGATTAAGGGAGAGACATCCTGTGATGATGTAAAGTTTTTAGGAGATAATCAGAAACTTTATGAGGAAAAAAGTGGAGTGAATTATTTTGAAATTTCTGATAATAAAGTAACAAGGTTAGAATTAAATATTCCAGAAGATAAATTCCTGATTACAGTAGTTGGCAATCGATTAGATGAAGAAATAAATGATGAATTTATAGATGTTATGGAGAGTGTTGGAGATCAAATATTTAATGTTGGCTTTGCTATAATTGGTAATGTGTCCATTGCAAAGGAGCGTATAGACGAATCTAAAATTGCCCATAAGGTATATTATCTAGGATATTGTAATGATATAATGTCAGTATACCCTAATATGGATTTATATGTTAATCCTAGAAGAACAGGTGGAGGATATAGTTCAGTTATGGCTCTTATTATGGGGGTTCCAGTGGTTACTTTGCCTGACTGTGATGTAGCTTATAATGCGGGGGACGATTTTATTGTTGATGATTACAATAAGATGATAGAACAAATATGCAGGTATTACAATGATAAGGAATATTATAGTAGTCAGAGGTCTTTAACTAAAAAGTTTGCAGAGGCTAATTCGCAAGAGTATATCGAGAAAGATTTAAATGCAAAGGTGGAGGCCCTTATCAAATTTGTAGAAAACAATCAGCGATAATGAAGAAGGTGACGACAGATGATATCATTTAACGAACCAATTTATGTGGAAAAAGGATTAAATTACATAACAGAGGCTATAGTAAAAAACAGAAGATTGAATGGAGATGGACCATTTACCGCTATGTGTACAAAGTGGTTTACTGAGAAACTTAATTCTAAGGTTCTCCTTACAACCTCCTGTACTCACGCTCTTGAAATGGGTGCGATTTTGTCGGAGATTTGTCCTGGAGATGAAGTTATTATGCCTTCATTTACATTTGTATCAACTGCAGACGCTTTTGTTTTGCGTGGTGCTAAAGTAAAATTTGTAGATATTAGAAAAGATACAATGAATATAGACGAGACCTTAATAGAGCAGGCCATAACAGAAAGAACAAGAGCAATAGTACCGGTTCATTATGCCGGAGTATCCTGCGAGATGGATGAGATAATGGCCTTAGCCAAGAAATATAACCTGTATGTTATAGAAGATGCTGCCCAAGGTATGATGTCTACATATAAGGGAAAGGCGTTGGGTACCATAGGAGATTTCGGGGCCTATAGTTTTCATGAGACTAAAAATTATACTATGGGTGAAGGTGGTCTTTGTATTATAAATAATGAGAAACATATTGAGCGAGCAGAAATTATCAGGGAAAAAGGTACCAACAGAGCAAAGTTCTTCCGAGGAGAAGTTGATAAATATAGTTGGGTTGATATGGGCTCCTCTTATCTTCCAAGTGAAATGAATGCTGCATATCTTATGCCACAATTAGAAATAGCAGACGAGATTAATAACAAAAGACTTAGAATATGGGATATATATTACAATGAACTAAAAAGCTTGAAAGCTGACGGTTTGATTGAGCTTCCATTTATTCCAGAACATTGTGAACATAATGCACATATGTTTTATATAAAAGCAAAGGATTTAGATGAGCGTACGGCATTGATTGACTATTTAATGAATAACGGAATAAAAGCAGTATTTCATTATGTTCCATTACACTCTGCAAAGGCGGGTGTAAAATATGGGGAATTTGTTGGAGAAGATAAATATACTACAGCAGAGAGTGACAGATTACTTAGACTTCCTATGTTCTATGCGTTGGAAGATGAGGAAGCAGTTTATATAGCAAATAAGGTGAAAGAATTTTATGGAAGATAAAGTAACAAAGAAGAAAATACTAATTTTAAATGCTGGATATTCAGAGATTCCACTTATTGATGCAGCCAAAGAAGAAGGGTTTTATGTAATAACAACAGGAATGAACGGAAAGGCTCCGGGACATAAACTGGCAGACGAGTATGTGCCAGCCGATTATTCTGATGGTGATGCAATATATGATCTTGCCAAAGAAAAAGAGGTTAATGCTATATGTTCAGGCTGTACGGATTTCTCGTATTTGGCTACGGCTTATGCCTGTGAAAAATTGGGATTGCCAGGACATGATTCCTATGAGGTGGCGAAGATTTTACACCACAAGGATATGTATAGAAAATTTGCCCAGAGAGTTGGTATAAAATCTCCTAAAGCAATAACATATACAAGTAAATCAGATTTGGACAAATTAAGTAATCTTTCCTTTCCGGTATTGGTCAAACCAGTGGATTTATTTAGCGGCATGGGTATAAGTAGATGTGAATCGGCAAGGGAAGTTGAAACTGCCATAAAAAAGGTGGAAGAAGTGACAAGGGAGCCTAAGGTGGTTATAGAAGAGTTCCTGGAGGGCACTAACCACGGTTTTTCCGTAATAATAAAGGATAAAAAGGTAATTTGCTACATAGTGGACGAAGAGGTGCATGATTATAATGAGTACGCTGTGTCGGCAGCATTTACACCAAGTGGTGTACCTCAAAGCGCCCTTCAACAATTAATTTGTGATACAGAAACCATGTCCAGAGAATTAAATCTGGTGGATGGACTAGTTCATATTCAGTTTATACTTAGTGCAGATGGTATACCTACCATTTTAGAGGTTTGTAGGAGAAGTCCCGGTGATTTATACATTAAGTTTGCACAGAAAGCTACTGGGGTAAATTATCCAAAGCTTATTGTTAGAAGTGAGTCGGGATTGCCTATAGATGTAGCTACTCAGGGGTTGGAGGCTGAGAACTGGTTAAGACAGGTGGTTGCATGTACACAGGAAGGTATAGTGATTGGCCTTGAAATAGATGAAACCATTAAAAAATATATTGTAGAATCAGATGTGCACCTAGAAGAGGGGCACAAAATCGAAAAAGGACAGATATATAAATGTGGAGTGCTATTTTTAAAATTTAACACAGCTGAAGAAATGAGAGAAGTAGCGAAAAATATAAAAGGGAAGCTAAGATTTACATTTATAGAATAGGGGGATAGGTATGAACATTGGATTTATAGGTGGTGGAGTAAATTCAGCTATAGGAAATACTCATTTTTGTGCCAGCACAATGGATAATAAGTTCAAACTAGTGGCGGGTTGCTTTAGTAGAGATGAGAAAGTGAATAAAGAAACTGGCGAAAAATATGGTGTTAATCCGGAACATGTTTATTCGAATTATGAGGATATGCTGGATAAAGAAAAAGATAATCTAGATGCAGTTGCAGTACTTTTGCCTACATCTACTCATTGCGATGCTATAAAAGCTTGCTTAGAACATAATATTCCTGTTATTTCCGAAAAATCTCTTGCGATGAGCTCTCAGGAATGCAGAGATATAATAGACGCAGTTGATAAGTCGAAGGGATTTTGCTGTGTAACATTTAATTATACAGGGTATCCTATGATGCATTATTTGAAATCACAAATACAATCCGGAGCCCTTGGCAAGATTAATAAGATTGTAATTGAAATGCCTCAGGAAGGGTTTATAAGATTGGGAAAGGATAAGAAAAAACCCCATCCTCAGGAGTGGAGATTAAAAGATTATGTTGTACCCACTATTTCATTAGACTTGGGAAGCCACTTGCACAATATGATAGCATTTCTCACAAAAGAGACCCCTATTAAGGTATTGGCCACAGAGCGAAGAGATGGTTTCTTTGATAATATAGTGGATGATGTATCAGCGCTGATAGAATACACCAATGATATGTCAGTTCATATGTGGTTTTCAAAGGTTGCATTAGGTAACAGAAATGGCCTAAATATAAGGGTTTATGGAGAAAAAGGCTCTGCTTGCTGGAATCAGATGGAACCAGAGAAGCTGATACAATGTAATGAAATGGGTCAGGTTAGTATTATGGATAGAAGCTTGGTGGATGATACATATGGAGAGAGATTTAAACCTGGACATCCATCTGGATTTATAGAGGCCTTCGCTAACTACTATCAGGAAATATATAGACTCTTGGAAGAATATAAGATTAATGGTGCTATGGAATCAGAGTTTGTATTAGGGTTATCAAAGTCAGAAGAGGGCCTTAGATTGTTTGAGGCTGCTCATAGATCACATTTAAGTAAAGAGTGGGAAAATGTATGAAAAAGTTAGCCATAATTGGAGCATCCTATCTGCAAAATCCAATAATTGAGAAGGCAAAAAAGATGGGTATAGAAACTCATGTTTTTGCGTGGAAGGCCGACGATATAGGTGAGAAAACTGCGGATTATTTCTATGACATAAGCATAGTAGAAAAGGATGAAATCCTATTAAAATGTTTGGAGATAGGCATAGATGGTATTTGTAGTATTGCATCAGATTTGGCAATAGTTACAGTAAACTATGTGGCTTATCATATGGGACTTGTAGGTAATTCTTTAGAGTGTACCCTAATGTCTACAAACAAAAATAAGATGCGAGAGTGTTTTTTTGCTAATCAAATTCCATCTCCCAAGAGCATACTGGTAAGTGGTATAGAGGATTTATCGGGTATGGAATTAGAGTATCCAATTATTGTGAAACCTCTGGATCGCTCTGGCAGTAGAGGTATAACAAAGCTGATAGATTCAAATGGATTGGAAAACGCCATCGAAAACGCAAAAAAATCAGGCTTTATAAAACAAGCATTGGTGGAAGAATATGTTTCGGGACAGGAATACAGCGTGGAAGGCCTGTCTTGGAGAGGCAAGCATACTGTGTTGGCCATAACGAAGAAGTATACAACAGGTGCTCCAAGCTTTATAGAAACTGGTCATTTTGAATCACCTAGCCTTGATAAAGCACTATACGACAAGGTGTTGAAGGTTGTGTATGATGCCCTAGATGCTCTTGGCATAGAATATGGAGCGTCCCATTGTGAAATAAAGATTACTGAAGATGGATTAGTCAATGTAATTGAAATTGGAGGTCGCATGGGCGGGGATTTCATAGGCAGCAGTTTAGTTGAGCTATCGACAGGATATGATTATGTAAAAGCAGTTATAGATATTGCTTTAGGAGTAGAGCCAGCGCCTTTCGAAATATCAAAAAAACAATTTGCAGGAGTTAGATTCATTTTTGATAGTAAAGACATAGATGTGTACAAGGAAGTAAAGACTTGTCACCCTGAATTGCTGGTGGATGAAAGTATAAATTACCATGCAAATGGTGAGGTGACAGATAGCTCAAATAGATTCGGATATTTTGTTATGGCAAGTGAGGATTCTGACGAAATATACAAGTATCTTCCGGAATAATATAAAAGAAGGGGGAATACCAAGTTGAAAAAACATAATTTTATATTTGGACTGACTGATTTAGCAGAAAATCTATGGTACCTGCTGAGCTCAGAAGGTATTTCCTTGGATGGGTTTATTGTAGATAAAGAATATAAAACCATAGATACAAAGTTTGGATTACCTGTGTATGAATATGAAACTATTGAGGAATTTTTTCCAAGGGAAGAAATAGGGATTTATCTATGTATTGGATATAGTGGAATGAATGAACACCGTAAAGTAAAATATTATGATATTCAAAGTAAAGGATATGCATTAAACAGCTATATTCACAAATCTGCTCTGGTTGAAGCAACAGAAGTTGGAGAAGGAAATATTATATTTGAGCAAGCCTATATAGGTATGTTTTCTAAGCTGGGTAATGGAAATATATTCTATACGAAAGCTATGGTGGCGCATCATTCTAATGTGGGAAATTTTAATTTTTTTGGAATATCATCATCGGTGGCAGGGCATGTTGGTATAGGTAATCAGAATTTTTTTGGTAACAATTCCTTTACTAAAGAAAAGATAAGCATTGGAGATAAGAATCTTATAGGTGCAGGAGCGTATGTATACAAAGACACCACACAAGAGAAAGTGGTTGTAGCTGCCAAGGGAAATATATTAGAAGGAAAAACGGGTACGGATTTTTTGTAAGAAAAAAGCAAATGATTTCCGAGAGGAAACCATTTGCTTTTTGATTACTTTTCTGATGGAATTGCGTATAGAACTGTTTCGTGTTCATACAGTGAATGATGTCTAAGGTAGAATGTATAGTTGCAATTATCAGGGGCTATTGACTTAATAAATTGTGGTATGGTAATTAGGTCTTCTTTTTTGTGATATACACAGATAGCAAGTGTAGGACAATCTCTGATTATGGTATTTTTTGCGCCGTGTAGCGCCTCTAATTCACTACCCTCGATATCCATCTTAATAAAGGTAACAGGTCTCTCTAATTGAAGAGAGTCGATGCTCGTTACATGTATTTTTATATCTCCATCATCAGAAAACTTAGATGCTGTAGTCCCCTCAGATTTAAAACATAGAATGTCATCTTTTGACCATACGCCTTTGTTGATTACTTTAATATTGCCTTCAAGGTTTCGCTGATTGAATTTATTAATATTCTCCATATCTGGTTCGAATCCTATAATTGTATCAAAGCCATCGCAGCGAGACATAAATTCTACTATCGTATCACCATCATACATTCCACAATCCATAAATATTTCATTCTTACCTAATTTTACTTCAGGAATAAAATATTGATTAGGTGTATAGCAATGGTATAAAGGACGCATAACACCATTCATTCTACCATCCATATATGCTGCCATAGTCTCTTTTGATAATGAGTCCTTCAGTAAATCGTAGGTTTCCTCAAATAAATCTTTATTCTCTAGGTAATAATTGTAATCGAAAAGGGGCTCCGGATTAACAAAGTAAATCTCATCTGCAAATGAAAGTAAGCCCTGAGATATTTTCTGATAAGCAAGTCCAAATTGATAAAAGCCTATTACTATATCAACTCTAGAAAGACTACTTATCTCGGAGAATCTATACACTGGTATAGCTTCCTGCTCTTTAGTAAAATATTTATCATCTACGAAAAAACCTTTTATGGAGATGCCATTATCTGTTAAAGATTTATATACACGCATAGCGGTGGCATCCTTTCCATATATGTAAACTGGATTATTACGTCGTTTAAGTTGTTTGATTGTGTTGCTTAAATCAGATGATTTTTGAGAAAAAATTTGTTGCTCCATAGTCTAGCCTCCTGTTGTTATATTGTATCCATCATAATATCAAGTCTGTGCTTATAATTATGATAATGTTTAACTCTCTCGTATCCATTTTTAGCAATCCTGGTTCTTTCATCATCATGTTCCAGATAGTACCTAATTTTCTCTAGCAAATCTGGGATACTGTCATATAGCACAATATCTTCTCCAGGGATGAAATAATCTAATATCTCAGGCTGGAAATTAGATATAAGAAATCCGCCACAACCTAAAATGTCAAATATCCTGAGAGGTATTCCTGAACGCATAGCTTTGTTGGTCATATTTAGATTGATTTTGCTACACTTGAAAATTCTCGGCATATCTATGCCGGAATCGGCAGGTCCCCTGTGATTGGCCATAGGTACAGGTGCTGTGTCGCTTAGAGTCCATAGGTCTAAATTGAATTGCTGGCTGATTGCTCTAATTGTGTTAATTCGGTCTTGTTCAGTGCATTTGTAGCCTATGTAGTTGTCTGCGATTATACCTCTTATGTCACTAATATAATCTTCGGCTATATCTGATAGCTGAGCTTCCATCTGGAATTCTTTTGCCCAAGCATCAGTGATTGCCTCCTCTATAAAGTAATATCCATATACATTTTGCTGGGCTGCAATTAGTCCGTCCACATAACCGCGAGTCATATCAGATAATTTGTGCTCTATTTTGTTATAAGGGCACATTTCAGAGTATAGAGAGCCTACAAAGGAAATATCACAGCTATATTTTTCTATATCTTCATGATTCACACAGATGCTATCCCAATAAGCTGTGTCCGTTGCCAAGGGCAGGTGGTGGATATTGCCAGGATTATGAGGTAGGAACTTTTCTGTTTGTATTTTGTCAAACAGGAAAATTCGATTGGTGTCGTACTCTATAGTTTTAGAGTAGAGATTAGAGCAAGGACAATCAGCCGTGTATGAAATATATGGTATTTTAAAAGGCTTACAGGCTCTTGCAATTATAGGTGTGTAGTTAATAGAAAGCACACAACTGGCATCAGGTGTATTTTTGATTTTGTCAGCTAGGGAAAGAAGATAATCTTTATCGTAGTTTGAGTCAGTATACATCTTGTCGAATAGTACCAGCTCATGACAAGAATTTTCTATGGCTTTTTTCATTCCGGGTTCGCATAGGCTTCCCCAAGTGCAAAATATAATTTTCATAGTCTACCTCATTTTAATTATCATAATTTCATTTTCTGCTACCTTAGGATATATGTCAAGAAAATAGTTGTTTTTTATACAGGAAATTACATATATTGCATCCTTCGTATTGAAGAGAATTTTTGTATGGATTATAATATCTCCATAGTAATGTATATAAACGGGGGTAGCAATGAAGGTATACAATAATTGGAAATATGATATTCAAATAGGTAAATATTCTATTGTTTCGGACAAGGTGACATTTTGTCCTGATGTAACTCGCAGAAATACCATATCTCTTACCTTAGGACCAAATAAATTTGGAGGACAGATAATCATTATGAATGATTGTTGTGTAGAGGACAATGTGGTTCTGAGAGGAAATATTATTATCGGAAGTGGAGCATACATAATGGCAGGTGCAGTGGTGACTAAATCTGTTCCTCCTTATGCCATTGTGGCAGGAAACCCAGCCAAGATTATTGGCTATAGATATGGAGAAAATGACATAAGAGCATTAAACTTAATTCGTTGGTGGAATTGGGATGATGACAAGGTGAAGGAAAAGCTGACAGAGGTAGATACAAATCTGTTCATCGAAAACAATATAAAACTAGCAGTAGATGATATACAGAGAATTACTCCGGCAGAAGTAAGTTACATAGAAAAGTCTAATCATGGAGAAGAAAAGATACTGCTTTATGTACCAGACTTTGATGTGGAAGAGCCGTCCTATCCTGATGTAATTGAAGGGTTTGTTGAAAATTACAGTGATACAAATCATGAGCTACTTATATATGTTGAGGATGATGCTGATTTAAACAATAATTTAGAGCTACTTAATATAGAATTTGCAAAATACGAAGCAGCAAATTGCTATGTGAATTTGTATGTTGACAAGCTTCAAGACCCAAGAGGTCTTATGGGACAGGTTGATGGGTATATAACTAGCAGCGGTGATGGCAACCTAAAATATTTGGATATGGCTGAGTTGTTTGAAATGCCAATAATACTAAACACTAGGATGAATATGGAAACACAAGGGGATATGTTACAGCCTGATAAGAAAGAGGAGAAACCTGTAAATCGAGATGCGAAAAACTATATTACTATAGATGTATTTAGAAAATTTAAAGAGGTAGTGGATAAACATATTAATAACATTTATAGTCAGTTTGAAGAGTTTTCCATGATTCAATATTCTATTAATCATGCTATGGAAAATGTGCGATATGAGATTTTTGCTGACGAAGAAAGACCATTGTATCCTATTATTGCCTCTGAGGATGAAACGGTAGAAAAAATTATCCGTGAAGGAAAATCCATATGTAGGTTTGGCGATGGAGAGATATCAGTAATTTTGGGTGAAGATAGACAGGCCTTCCAAGAGCCAAATCCAAAGCTTGGAATTAGACTAAAAGAGGTGCTTGAGTCCAGGGATGAAGATATTCTTGTGGCTATTGCTGATAATTATGGAGATTTAACTAGGTACAATTTATTCAGTAGATATAACATTAGAGCATATATGACAGAGGAAACTCGTAAAAAGCATTATTCAGTACTTGACTTTGAGAGGAAATACTATGATGCATATATGTCCAGACCTTATGTTGACAGAGCTGATAATATGACTGACGCACCGGCTAAGAGATTCCAACGATTAAAACAAATATGGGCAGGTAGAGATATTGTGATTATCGAGGGACATCAGACTAGAATGGGTGTTGGCAATGATTTGTTTGAGGATGCTGCTGAGATAAAGAGAATTTTAGGACCGGCAGTCAATGCATTTGATAGATATGATGATATTTTAGGCGAAGCGCTAAAATTAGATAAGGACCAGTTAATTATTATATCATTGGGTGCTACTGCAACTGTACTTGCCTATGATTTGGCTAAAGCTGGTTTCCAAGCATTAGATTTAGGGCATATTGACTTGGAGTATGAGTGGATGCTAAAGGGAGAGGGAAGACGAGTAGAGATAAAGAATAAGTATAATAATGAATTTAATGGCGGAGACCAAGTAGAGGAGATTGATGATCCTGTGTATGAAAATCAGGTAATCGCAAGATTATACTAGAGGGAGTATGTATGGATAATAGCAAACAGATACATATAGTGTTTTTTAAGGGGATTCTTGAAACCTTGGACTATTTTATAGAAAAGCTAGTGAATGCTGCTATGGCAAATGACATTGATTGCTATGTAGCGGACACAAAATATGGTGAGAGCTATTCTTCTGCAGAATTTTATGAATTTATAAAGCAGGATAACTGTATATTAATTACCTTTAATCAGATTGGAATCAATTTAGTTAATTCCCAAGAAGAAAATGTATGGGAGAAAAATAATGTTCAAATCTACGATATACTGGTAGACCATCCCCGAAATTTCAGAGGTGCATTTATAGAACCCTTAGCAAGCTTGAATGTGCTATGCATAGATAAGGACCATGTTAGATATATTAAGGAGTTTTATCCAAAAGTTAATAAAGTGACTTTTCTGGGGCATGGAGGTGCCCAAGAGGATGTGCTGGATTATGATTCACGAAGGTATCAGGTATTATATGTGGGGGACTGCCAGCAGAAGATAACCGACTTTCCTGTATTGGAAGGATTTGAAGACGGAGGAAAGGAATTATATGGCGGTGCCATACAAAGGATGCTAGTTGATTGTAGCTTAACTACAGAAGCTGCGATTCGTTTGCAATTAGAAGAATCAGGAGAGGAATATAGCCTAGAAGGATTTTGTTATGTTTATAATATAGCTTCTCCACATATAGAAAATTATATTAGAAGGTATTATAAACAGTTGGGCATGAGGGAATTAGATAAGCTGGGGATAACTGTGGATGTATATGGTAAGAATTGGGAAGACGATGAGTATCAGTATGGACCAAATATCAGATTGCACAGCAGAGTAACCTCCAGAGAGTGTAATTATATGGCAGGTAATGCAAAAATATGTTTGAACTTTATGCCTTGGTTTAAGGAAGGGACAACTGAGAGAGTATACAATGCTATGCTTAGTAAGGCAGTGTGTGTCAGTGATAAAAGCTCTGTTTTGGAAGATATATTTACCGATGGGGAAAATATAGTGTTTTTTGATTTAAATAATCCTTTGCAGATGGCTTATGATGTGAAATTCTTGTTGGACCATCCGGATGTTTCTAAGTTTATAGCGGAAAATGGTTATAAGGTGGCAAGTCAAAGATGCACATGGGGAAATAGACTTAAGGATATTGTTTATATGCATCAAAATGGTATGTAAAGCTATGCTTGTATGATGAGGTATAATTATGGACCAAAATAAAATATGCTTTATAATGTGTACTAATAATATGCAGTATGCTGAAGAAGCAATATACTATATTAACAATTTAAATGTTCCAAGGGGATATACGGTGGAAGTGTTAACCATAAAAGAAGCTGACAGTATGACCTCTGGTTATAATGAGGGCATGAATGCCACAGATGCAAAATATAAGGTATATTTGCATCAGGATGTGATGATTATCGAAAAGTATTTTATTCACAAATTGATTAAGATATTTCAAGATGAAAACATTGGAATGATTGGCATGGTTGGAAGCCCTAGGCTGCCCGAGAATAAGGTTATGTGGAAGGGGTATAGAGTTGGCAAAATATTTGCAAACAATATATATTCTACCAACATGATTGATTTTGGTGAGGTTGAAGGTGATTATTGCCAGGTTCAGGCGGTGGATGGACTTTTGATGGCAACTCAATATGATTTGCCTTGGAGAGATGATATATTTGATAAGTGGGATTTCTATGATGTATCACAAAGCTTAGAATTCATAAGGGCGGGATATAAGGTTGTAGTTCCCAATATGATAAAACCATGGTGCATACATGATGATGGCTTGATGGACTTGACAAATTATTACGGCGAGAGGCGAAAACTCATAAAGGAGTATTTTAATGATTGATGAACAGAAGATTCAAACAGAAGAATACATATTGCAGGAAGAAAAGGAAAGATTACTTTGGGAAGAGCAATATGGAGGAAAACGGGATAAAGCAATAGAGCTGACAAATTGTGCCTTGCAGAAAAAAGATTATGCTCACATAAAAGAGTTGGAAGATTATTTCCAGGATGAAGAAATGGTAAAAGCCTTAAGTGAGGAAGGTGATATTGCCTTTGTTATGATAATGCTAGATATCTATAGTGCAGAGAAGAATGCTGGAATTGAGAATGTGATATTTAAATGGGGCGATAATTTAGATGAAATTATAGCAACCATTCGACAGATAAAATTCTTGTTGTGGGAGATGGAATTTTTAAGAAGCAATGAAGCAGGAGAGGCGCTAGTATATCTTTTGCATGAAAAAAATATATCCATGCCGGCTTTAGAGTATATTGTTTTTATATCCTCCTATGACAAGGTGAAGGTAGTGGGAACCTTAGAGAGTATATTATAAAACAGAAGGCTCAAATTTGGGATTAATTCAAATAGAGCCTTCTGTTTTTATGTTTATAATGATAGATTCAAAATCTCTGTAAGTCTTACATCGTAGCTATGTAGTTCTTTAACCTTTTCGTAGCCATTTTTTGCAATTTGGATCCTCTCATCTTCATGCTCTAGATAGTATTCTATCTTAGAAAGCAGGTCAGGAATACTGTCATACAACACGATATCTTCTCCAGGAATAAATAACTCTGCTAATTCGGGCTGGTAGTTTGATATAAGGAAGCCACCAGCACCCATTATGTCGAAAACTCGAAGGGGTATTCCAGACTTAAATGGTCTGTTTGTCATACTTAGGTTTATTTTGCTGCACTTAAATATTCTTGGTTGCATACGATTTGAATCAGCACCGCCACGATTATTTATTTTTGGTAGCATGGAGGTGTCGCTTAATGTGTATAAATCCATATTGAATTTTTCGCTGACGGCTTTAAGAGTTCGTATGCGGTCTTGTTCGGTGCATTTTTCTCCAATATACACATCGGAGACGATGCCCTTGATGTCTTCTATATAATCTTCACCAAGGGGAACCCAGCCAACATATTTTTTGAAATCCATAGCCCAATCATGGCTGATAGAATCTTCTATAAAGTTATATCCATATACATTTAGCTGAGCATCTATTAATCCCTTTACATATCCCTGCATGTAGTCAGGTAAATCCTTTTCGATAAAATTGTATTTACATTTTTCGGAGTACAGAGAACCGATAAATGATATATCACAGTCATATTCCTTATGGTCGTCCGGAGTAATCTTTACGCTATCCCATGTTGCCAAGTCGCAAGCCATAGGTAAGTGAAAGACATTACCTGGATTTAAGGGCGCAAACTTTTCTGCCTGTAGTCTGTCTAACATAAATAATCGATTTGTAGGATATTCGATTGTTTTAGAGTATAGCTGAAAGCTGGGGCAATCTACAGTCCAGGATATATAAGGTATTTTAAATACCTTACAGCAACGGGCAACTATTGGTATGAAATTTACTGAAAAAACACAAGCAGCCTCAGGATGCTTGTGGATGCAATCAGCTAAGGATTTAAGGTATTCCTTGTCATAGTCAACGCTGTTAAAAATTTTATTAAATTCTACAATTTCATGGTTTAAACGCTTGAAAGCATTCATTATTCCGTCTTCGCATATACTTCCGTATAGACAATATAT
Organism: Wujia sp.; assembly: GCA_045543915.1. GTDB lineage: Bacteria > Bacillota > Clostridia > Lachnospirales > Lachnospiraceae > Coprococcus_C. The sequence continues at coordinate 56,693 of JAZPXZ010000037.1, read as the reverse complement.
TATCTTCATATATAACTCCTTTCGAAAAGGTGATTTGATACAAATCCGTACCATTATTCTATCTAATCCCTAGAAAATTAGCAATTAAATTGTTAACATATATTGAATTGTAAACTATTTTTTACTCCGATATCCAAAAATTTCTTACACAAAGTTTTAAATTTGTACATAATTTATTAAAAATTATATTGTATATTAAACATAGTTCATTTCATAAATTTTAACTTTTCTTTGAGAACAGGCGAATCTGTTCATGCAAAAGAGACCGAAAATTATTTTTCGGTCTCTTTTGCGTTGTGGAGATGTTTTATGTAGGACAAAGAATATTGACTACATTTTCTATAAGCTTTATAATTCATATCAGTAAATAAAAAGAATAACCCAATTAAATAAATTAATCAAAACGGAGGAAAAATTATGTTAGCTTTAGGTTGTGACCATGGTGGCTTTGAATTGATGCAGGAGGTAAAAGCACACCTTGAGAAAAGAGGCTTTGAGTTTAAGGATTTTGGTTGCTACAGTACAGATTCTGTGGATTATCCTGAGTACGCAAAGAAGGTTGCTCATGCAGTAGCAGATGGAGAGTGTGAGCTTGGTATTCTTATCTGTGGAACAGGTATCGGTATCTCAATTGCTGCAAATAAGGTTAAGGGAATTAGAGCAGCTCTTTGCTCTGACTGCTTCTCAGCTCAGGCTACAAGAGAGCATAACAACGCAAATATCTTAGCTATGGGTGCTAGAACCTTAGGTCCAGGACTTGCACTTAAGATAGTTGATACATTCCTTGATACACCATTTTCTAATGATGAGAGACATATTAGAAGAATAGAGATGATAGAGGACTAATCAAGGTAAAAAAGAATATAAGAGGATGCGTATGTACTTTATTGGCCGGCCTGCCTAGGGTCGGTCCACGCTGACACTTAAAACGGTCAGCTTAGTCCCGACCACTGTCGCGGCCGGATTGAAGTAGTATTGCGCATCCTCTTATTTTTTACACCTTTATAATTCTGTGTCCGGCTGCTTTAAGCAGTCGGTTCATAATTGCTCCGCCCAACTCTCCATCATTAAATGCTTCGCTATATATGTAGTCCACATCAAGCTCATCGCATTGTCTAAGCACCTGATAAAGCTTGGCGGCAATGGTTTCACCCTGGGCTCTTTCGCCGGCAATTAGTACATTATCACATACAAATCTATCTTCGTTTTCCGTGGTTGTAATTACCGCAACCTTAAAACCCTCATTTACCTTTTCTGAAACCAGGTCGTTAATCTTGTCTACAGCGCAAGCTCCCTCCACTATGGTCAGCTCCCCTTTCGGAGCGTAGTGTGTGTATTTCATCCCCGGTGCCTTAGGTCTAAGGTTAGGGTCCGGTTGGATTAACGCGGGATCGATGGTTACCTGGCCTACAATTTCCTCAAGCATACTCTTAGTAATAAATCCAGGTCTTAGGATAACAGGAACCTCCGAAGTTAAATCCACAATTGTTGACTCGATTCCTATTCCTACAGCGCCACCGTCAAGAATCATTTCGATTCTGCCATTCATATCCTCCATAACATGGGAAGCCAATGTAGGAGATGGTCTGCCTGAGGTGTTTGCACTAGGTGCAGCGATGTATAATCCACTTTCCCGAATTAAACTCAGTGCTACAGGATGGGATGGCATTCGGATTGCCACAGTGTTAAGACCACCGGTTGTTCCGTCGGGAACTTGTGTCTTCTTAGGGAGAATAATGGTGAGTGGTCCAGGCCAAAATGCCTCCATAAGAAGCTTTGCTTTATCTGGCACCTCCTGAGCTAGTTCATATACGGCTGAGGTGTCTGCGATATGTACTATAAGGGGATTATCGCTAGGTCTTCCCTTAGCTGCATAGATTTTAGCCGCGGCATCCGGCTCCATAGCATTTCCGCCTAGTCCATATACTGTTTCAGTGGGAAATGCAACTAGTCCATTGTTTTGTAATACCTTTGCGGCCTGCTTGATGCTTTCAGGGTTATTGCCATCTAAATACTTTGTAGATATAAAATTGTCTGTGGTGAGATTAGTCATAATATTCTAGTTCTCCAATTAAAAAGACTTTACACTTTTTGCAATAAGTTTAAACACATATTATTATAAGGGTTTATTTTTGGTTGTGTAAAGATTTTTGTGATTTTATTTTTATTCTTAGTTACTATTTCATTGAAAATTAGGGTAAAATCATATATAATTAACTTTTAGTGTAGGTAAAAATTCGAGAGGTAAAATATGAATCAAAACCAGAGCCAAGTAGTTAAGATGTTATTCCTCATTTCCCAGATAGGAATTACTATGCTGGTTACTATTTTCTTGTGCATTGCCATTGGTATGGGTGTGGACAAATTTTTCGGAACAAATTTGTTGGTATGGTTTATCATTCTTGGTGTTATATCTGGTTTTAGGTCTGTTTTTATCTTAGTTCGTGGATATATAGGTGATGATAATGGGAATAAAAAAGACTCTTAAGCGTATGAGTGGAAAGCCTGAGACCAGAACTCTTTTAGAGCTTTATGTGGGCATAATAGTAAGTGCCGTCATAGTGCTAGGGGTGGGACTTATATTTGCTAGACCTATGTGGATGTATGCTGTAGGGCTAGTTCTAGGAGTCGGAGCTACCATGTTTCAGCTTTATAATATGTATGACACCATTGATAGAGCACTAAGTGTGGATGAGGGTAAGGCTAGAGGCTATATGACCTCCAAGAGCATGATTAGATTAATAATAAGTGCAGTGGTTATGATAATTGCTTATTTTATTGGATTTGTGGCATTTGTTGGTGCTGTATTAGGACTATTTTCCTTGAAGCTTTCAGCAATGATGAATCCTCTTGTACGAAAATTCTTGCCGGATTATCAGTAATATTTGAGTGATATCTGGGAAACAACACATAATAGATTAGTGAAATCTGATCCAAGGAGTGGGTTACACTCTTAAGATATAAATAAAATTCAATAACATAAAGGAGGGTGAACATATGACTAATGGTGTAGCCATTGGGTTGCCTATGGTAAGGCCTGAGGTAGATTTCTATATACATCAGCTTTATCCACTCAACTTCTTTGGCACGACGGTATATATTACCACCACCCATGTTTGTACATTTATAGTTCTTCTGTCCATAGCAATACTTGCGCTTTGTGCTAGAAGAAGTGTACTAAAGACAAAGGATAACCCAAGCAAATTCGCTACAGGTGTTGAGCTTGCTATAAGCGTATTGGTTAACTTTGTAGATGGAACTATGGGCAAATGCGGTAAAAAATATACCAACTACATTGGTGCGCTGTTTGTATTCGTGCTTTTCTCGAATATATCCGGTGTGTTCGGCTTAAGACCGCCAACTGCGGACTTCGGCACAACATTCTGTATCGCACTTGTTTCATTTGTTATGATACAGTATGCAGCCATCAGATATCAAAAGTGGGGTTACTTAAAGGGAATGTTTGAGCCTATATTCTTATTCTTCCCTATCAATGTAATCAGTGAATTTGCCACACCTATTTCACTGTCACTCCGTCTCTTCGGTAACATTATGGCGGGTACAGTTATGATGGCACTTTATTACGGAATGCTACCTTGGTTCTTCAAGCTAGGTATTCCATCAGCTCTTCATGTATATTTCGACTTGTTCTCGGGAGCAATTCAGACATATGTATTCTGTATGCTTACTATGACCTTTGTGGCGGACAAGAGAAACGTAGAGGCGTAAACAATTTAAGTTGTTAATGCTATACCCAGAGTATAGCGGAAATATTTATCAATGGAGGATATTAAAATGGGTTTTGATAATGAAGGATTTATTAATGGTTGTTCAGCAATAGGTGCAGGTCTTGCGGTTATCGCAGGTATCGGTCCTGGTGTAGGTCAGGGTATTGCAGCAGGTTATGGTGCGTCAGCAGTAGGTCGTAATCCAGGAGCAAAGGGTGACATCATGTCAACAATGCTTCTTGGACAGGCAGTTGCAGAGACTACAGGTCTTTACGGTCTTGTTGTTGCACTTCTTCTTATGTTCGTTAAGCCTTTTAAGTAAGAATAACGATTTTATTATGTAGGTCTTAAATGTGATTTAACATTTGACCGAAAGGAGGATTAACGGTGACATATACAGGTGCTAGTTTTAGTATGGCAAATATAGCTCTTATGGCTGAAGCGGATCAGAATCGTATATTTGGTCTTGATGCACAGCTTTTGTTTGATGTACTAATTCAGGGTTTGGCTGTTTTCTTACTGTTTTTGTTCTTGTCATATGTTTTAATTGAGCCGGTTAAGAAGGTTATAGCTGACAGACAGGCGAAGATAAAGGGCGACTTAGACAGCGCAGCAAAGGATAAGGCTGATGCTGCTAAGCTTAAAGCAGAGTATGATGAGAAGATTAAACAGGCAGATAATGAGGCCGAGGAGATTCTCGTTGCAGCTCGTAAGAAGGCAGTTAAGAATGAAGAAAATATTGTGGCTGAGGCCAAGGAAGAGGCGGCTCGTATAATTAACAGAGCCACTCAGGAGGCTCTTCTGGAGAAGAACAAGGTTAAGGATGAGGTTAAGCAGGAGATTATCGGCGTTGCAACTGCTATGGCTGGAAAGCTTGTAGAGGGTAACCTAGATGATGCTAAGCAGGCTGAGCTTATCGACGAGACCTTGAAGGAAATGGGTGATAGTACATGGCTAAACAAGTAGATATAACCTATGGAAATGCTCTTTTTGAGCTGGCTTTAGAGGAAGGAAAGCTTGATAGTCTCTATGAGGAGACAGAGGCTCTTATAGATATCCTTAAAGAGAATCAGGAACTTATAAAGCTTCTTAGTCACCCACAGGTAAGCAAGGATGAGAAGCGTAAAATCGTTACAGATACATTTGACGGTAAGGTTGCAGACGAGCTTACAGGACTTATAGCTATGGTGGTTGAAAAGGGACATGTGAACGAATTGATTTCTATCCTTAATTACTTTGTTAAGCAGGTAAAGAAGGAGAAGAATATCGGTGTGGCCACAGTAAAAAGTGCGATAGAGCTTAATGATTCCCAGAAGCAGGCTATAGAGCAAAGACTTATAGAAACTACAGTCTACGATAGCATGGAGATTGATTATTCGGTAGACAAATCTCTTATCGGAGGACTGGTAATTAGAATTGAAGACAGAGTTGTGGATAGTTCCATCAAGACTAAGCTTGAGAATATGTCCAGAACCTTGGCGAACGCATAAATTAGCATAGAAAGAAGGTGTTTTTTGTCCATGAATTTAAAACCTGAAGAAATCAGCTCAGTAATTAAGGAGCAGATTAAAAATTATAAACTTCAGCTTGAAACATCAGATGTGGGTACTGTTATCCAGGTTGCTGATGGTATAGCACGTGTTCATGGTCTTGAAAATGCTATGCAGGGCGAGCTTCTTTTATTCCCAGGTGAGGTATACGGTATGGTACTTAACCTTGAGGAGGACAATGTAGGAGCCGTTCTTCTCGGAGATACAAGTAATATTAACGAGGGAGACATAGTTAAGACTACAGGTCGAGTTGTTGAGGTGCCTGTTGGTGACGCAATGCTTGGTCGTGTAGTAAATGCATTAGGTCAGCCAATTGATGGTAAGGGACCTATAGAGACAACTAAGACAAGACAGATTGAGAGAGTAGCATCAGGTGTTATTGCTCGTAAGTCTGTAGATACTCCACTTCAGACAGGTATTAAGGCTATCGACGCCATGGTACCAATCGGAAGAGGACAAAGAGAGCTTATTATCGGAGATAGACAGACAGGTAAGACTGCTATCGCTATTGATACAATTATTAACCAGAAGGGTCAGGGAGTTAACTGTATTTATGTAGCTATCGGACAGAAGGCTTCAACAGTTGCTAACATCGTTAAGACTCTTACTGAGTACGGCGCTATGGAATATACAACCATCGTTGTATCTACAGCCAGTGAGCTTGCACCACTTCAGTACATTGCTCCATATTCAGGCTGTGCTATAGGTGAGGAATGGATGGAGAATGGTAAGGATGTACTTGTTGTATATGATGACTTAAGTAAGCATGCTACAGCATACCGTACACTTTCACTTCTTCTTCGTAGACCACCAGGACGTGAGGCATATCCTGGAGATGTATTCTACCTTCACTCAAGACTTCTTGAGAGAGCTGCAAAGCTTTCAGATGAATTTGGTGGCGGTTCACTTACTGCACTTCCAATCATCGAGACACAGGCAGGAGATGTTTCAGCGTACATTCCTACAAATGTTATATCTATTACAGATGGACAGATTTATCTTGAGACAGAGATGTTTAATGCAGGCTTTAGACCAGCGGTAAATGCAGGTCTTTCAGTATCACGAGTTGGTGGTGCTGCACAGATTAACGCTATGAAGAAGCTTGCTTCCCCTATAAGAGTTGAGCTTGCACAGTATAGAGAGCTTGCAGCCTTCTCACAGTTCGGTTCAGAGCTTGATGCGGATACAAAGGACAGACTTGCTCAGGGTGAGAGAATCAAGGAGATGCTTAAGCAGCCACAGTATAAGCCTATGCCGGTTGAGAAGCAGGTAGTAATTATATTTGCGGCTACTAAGAGATATCTTATTGATGTTCCGGTTGAGAGAATCCTAGAGTTTGAAAGTGGATTATTTGAGTTTATTGATACCAAGTATCCAGAGATTTTCCAGACTATTAAGACTGAGAAGAAGATAACAGATGAGCTTGAGTCAAAGCTTGTAGAGGTAATTAAAGAATTTAAAGAAACATTTTAGTTTGTGAGGTGAAAAGTCTTGGCATCAATGAGAGACATAAAGAGACGTAAAGAAAGCGTCCAAAGCACTCAGCAGATAACCAAGGCGATGAAGCTTGTTGCTACAGTAAAGCTTCAGAAGGCCAGAGGAAAAGCAGAGAGCAATAAACCATATTTTAATATGCTCTATGATACCATCTGTTCTATCCTTGCGATGACTAAGAATGTGGACCATAGATACCTGATGGATAACGGTTGTACTAAGAAGGCAGTTATCGTCATCACCTCAAACAGAGGACTTGCAGGAGGCTACAACAGTAATATAGTTAAGCTTATTACCAGTGGAGACTTTGACAAGGATTCTTACATCTACGCAGTAGGTAAGAAGGGTATTGAAGGCCTTACAAGAAAGGGCTTTACCATTCATAAGGATTTCTCAGAGGTTATAAATGAACCACTGTTTTCAGACGCTACTCAGATGACTAAGGAACTTCTTACACAGTATACTCAGGGGGAGATAGGTGAGATTTACATCGCTTATACAAACTTTAAGAATACTGTTACACAGGAGCCTGTATTAAGAAAGCTTCTACCTCTTAGTGCTTCAGACTTTGAGGAGAAAGAGATTGATGATAAGCTCTTAATGAACTTTGAGCCAACTCCAGAGGATGTTCTTGATAAAGTAATTCCAAAGTATATGTCTAATATTATCTTTGGAGCATTTTTAGAGTCAGTGGCCAGTGAAAATGGTGCAAGAATGCAGGCTATGGATTCTGCAACAAGTAATGCAGAGGACATGATAGCAAGCCTGTCACTTAAGTATAATAGAGCAAGACAGAGCGCAATCACTCAGGAGCTTACTGAGATTATTGCGGGCGCAGACGCTATAAGCTAGCCCCTTAATGAGCACAAGCTTTGCGCAGTGCGAATTTAGTGTACGCTTACACAGGGCGCCTTAACGAGTGCGAGTCGGAGACGATGCACGAGTTTAGTCAGCGCAGTGCTAAGCTAGCCCCTTAATGAGCACAAGCTTTGCGCAGTGCTAAGCTAGCTAATGGTTGATGCAAATTGATTAATATAAGGAGTAAAGAAATGGCAGATAAAATCGTAGGAAAAGTCACCCAGATTATTAGTGCCGTTATCGATATCAAATTTCCAGAGGGAAAGCTTCCTGAGATTTATGATGCGGTAACAATCGAGACTAAGAATGCCGGTACTCTCTACGCAGAGGTATCACAGCATCTCGGTGATGATACAGTTAGATGTATAGCAATGGGTCCTACAGACGGTCTCGTAAGAGGCATGGAAGCCGTTGCTACAGGTGGTCCTATTACAGTTCCTGTAGGTGAAGAGACACTTGGTAGAATGTTCAATGTATTGGGACAGCCTATAGATAATAAGCCTTCACCAGAGGTAAGCACACACCTTCCTATCCACAGAAAGGCACCTGAGTTTAAGGAGCAGGCTACAGAGACTGAAATCCTTGAGACAGGTATTAAGGTAGTAGACCTTCTCTGCCCATATCAGAAGGGTGGTAAGATCGGTCTCTTCGGTGGTGCAGGAGTTGGTAAGACAGTTCTTATCCAGGAGCTTATTACAAATATCGCTACAGAGCACGGTGGATATTCAGTGTTCACAGGTGTTGGTGAGAGAACAAGAGAGGGTAATGACCTTTACCATGAGATGATTGAGTCAGGAGTTATTAACAAGACTACCATGGTATTCGGTCAGATGAACGAGCCACCTGGAGCTCGTATGAGAGTTGGTCTTACAGGACTTACTATGGCTGAGTACTTCAGAGATCAGGGTGGTAAGGATGTACTTCTCTTCATTGATAACATATTCAGATTTACACAGGCAGGTTCAGAGGTTTCAGCTCTTCTTGGACGAGTTCCTTCAGCCGTTGGTTACCAGCCAACACTTCAGACTGAGATGGGTGCTCTTCAGGAGAGAATTACTTCTACAAAGAACGGATCTATCACATCTGTTCAGGCAGTTTATGTTCCAGCGGACGACTTAACTGACCCAGCACCTGCAACTACATTTGCACATCTTGATGCAACTACAGTTCTTTCAAGATCTATAGTTGAGCTTGGTATCTACCCTGCAGTAGACCCACTTGAGTCTACATCAAGAATACTTGATCCACGTATCGTAGGTGAGGAGCACTACAAGGTAGCAAGAGGTGTTCAGGAAATTCTTCAGAAATACAAGGAGTTACAGGATATTATCGCAATCCTTGGTATGGATGAGCTTTCAGAGGAGGATAAGATTGTTGTTGCTAGAGCAAGAAAGGTTCAGAAATTCCTTTCACAGCCTTTCCATGTTGCAGAGCAGTTTACAGGTCTTCCAGGAAAGTATGTTCCACTTTCTGATACTATCTTAAGCTTTAAGGAGATATTAGAAGGTAAGCACGATGATGTTCCAGAGAGCTATTTCCTTAACGCAGGTAGCATCGAAGATGTTGTTGCTAAGTGCAAATAACCTCTAATAACAGAAAGTGAGGTATATTTCATATGGCAGACAAGTTAATGGATGTTAAAATAATGGCTCCAGACAGAGTGTTCTATGAGGGACAGGTTTCCTTTATAGAGTTCAACACTACAGAGGGGATTCTAGGTATTTACCCTAAGCATATCCCTATGACAGTTGTTATAGCTCCTGGAGTATTAAAGCTGGTAGAAGAAAATGGCGAAACTAAGGAGGCAGCTCTTCTTTCTGGATTTGCAGAAGTGCTTGGAGATTCCATCACTATGTTGGCGGAGAGTGTTGAGTGGCCTGACGAAATCGACATAAAAAGAGCCGAGGAAGCTAAAATCAGAGCGGAAAGACGTCTTAAGGACGATTCTCAGGATATGAACAGAGCAGAGCTTGCACTAAAGCGTTCTGTGGTTCGTATGCAGCTCGGCAATAAGTGGAAATAAATGATATAAGAGTTTAAAGCCCATCTGGTAACAGGTGGGCTTTTGGTGGCGTATTCATAGATGAAAAAATCTTGCTATGTTGAGCTGGAAATGCTATGATATAAGTATAAAAGGGCACTACCGTTGACGGTTTGCCTGATAAATATGAGTAATTAAGAATAACTAGCCAATATTCTCAGGTTTTGGCTAGTTATTTCTTTTCCATAGGATATCCCCCAAGAGACAATCTATGTAATCTAAGCTATGAACTCTCTGCAAAAAGCAAACCGCCAAACACACATCAATGTGTGGTAGTACCCTAGGCATATAGCCTAATATAATTATAACAAGTATATGTTCGGAGTATAAGGGAAATAAGAAATAAAAAATGCATATTCGGTAACATGCTATGAGAAAAATGCTAATGATTTTATCTGTTGAAACCACAAATATAATATGATATTCTTGAAAAAAATAGTAACATTAATTTTCGAAAATATATATTGACAATGCATACAAAAAAGGTGTATTATAAAAAGGTTACTCAAAATGAGTTACCAAACTGGTTGGATGTTTTTTTAGAGTTGATACTAGGGAGGGTACATATGAAAATTGCAAGGAGTATTCACAAAGTAGTAGCTATATTATTAACGGTAATAATAGCGATTAATGTAATAGGAATTGGATGTATTGAGGTCAATGCAGCAGATCCCATACTCGTTGAGGTAGACACGGTGATTTCAAGTGCATCATCAGATTCTTATATAATATCACCCAATGAAACCAATACCACGGTTACAATGACAGTGCAAACGTCTATAGCAGGCGATGTATATTTGGGGGATGGAGAAGGTGGTGGATCAGCTACACTTGAGCTTAATTCAATGGGCTCGATAAATGGTACAGTTTATGTTCAGGATCCTTTGATGACAGGCTCAACTATTAAAAATGATAAGGGTTATATTAACAATTTAGTTGCAAATGGAACCGTTTTGAATATCGATGATAGCTGTGTGGGTACCTATGGCACAATAGAAATAACAAATATTACAAGTGGCTATTATGCTTTAGATGGAAATATAGTTGAAGACAAGCTTGTTCTTGATCAAGCTGCTTGTTCTAAGACGGAATATGTATTTGTACTTCCTAATACTTATGTAGAAACAGATGGAGATGTTAACTTAGTATGCGATTATGAAGCACCTGGTTATACAGGTTCATATGACTACAGTTATAGTGGATATGTATATAATATCACCTCAGGCTCCATAGCATCAAACTACGGATGTAAGGTTACTGTTAATCCTGGCGACGGTTGGGAGCTTGTTTTAGATAGTGCATCAGGCAATAAGTATTGGTATGAAGAGGCTGTTCCTACAGTTACTTACAGGAGACTTCCAGGTTATAGTGCTCCAACAGGAACTAATTATGGCGTAACAAAAACATCCGGTAATGGAACAATAAGTACAAGCTTAGTAGATAATGTACTTTCTTTAGATTATACCTTGGCTGCCCAGGGCACTGAGGTAAGTGAGATAGTGATTGATTTACCGGACCTTACAGAGCTTGCACCTGGTACAGTAGATGTTACCATGGCGGAAAGCTTCTATGTTAATGATGAGATTAAACCAACAGTATCAACCTCTGATTATGAAGGTGACCCAACTATTGAATATGCAGTTCGTGGCAGCGATACATATAGTACAACTGCACCTACCACCGCAGGAAATTATACTGTTAAGGTTTCCTACGATGCCAACTATAATTTTGCAGCATACAGCGAAACAGCTGATTTCATTGTTAAGGATTTAGAAGAAGGTGTAGCAACCTTTAATATTCCTAACATTTATGAAGGTCAAACTATTGAACCAGAGTATTCCTCTACAACTAATAATACTGTCATAGATCAGGCTGAAATTACATATTCCATAAAGGGAGAGGACGATTTTACAATTAATGTTCCAGAGGCTATAGGTGAGTATACAGCTAAGCTTTATATTCCTGCTACAGGACACTACAATGAAATTACTATGACCTGCGATTTCTCTATATTAGAAAAAATGGACAGCTTGGCATTAATCACAGTTGCTGATATATTTTTCGGAGAGGTTTTGAATCCACAGTATAGTTCCACAACTAATGAAGAAATGACCCCTACAGTTTATTATAAGCTTCAAAGTGAAGGAGAAGAGGCCTACAATACAGATGTTCCAACTGCAGTTGGTGAGTATAATGCAAAGGTAGTTTATCCTGAAACTGAAGAGTATAAGGAAGCTATAGATGAAACTACATTTAGCATATTGTACCTACAGGGTACAGGACAGGTTTCAGTAGAAGATGTATATGTTGGAACGCCGATTGAGCCACAGTACTCAACAACTACAAACCTAGGTGTTGAGCCTGTAGTTGAGTACAAGCTACAAAGTGAAGGTGTGGATGCATATAACGAAACAGAGCCTACAGCGGTGGGCGCATATAACATAAGAGTAACTTATCCGGCTACAGAGTCTCATGATGTGCTTGAATTAGTAGGTACATTTGATATTATGGCTCTTGAGACAGGAGATGGAACTCTTGATATACAGGATGTGTATGTTGGAACAAGCATCCTTCCGGTTGTCAATTCAACTAAGAATGGAATTGAGAATGTAACAGTAGAATATAGACTTCAGGGTGAGACTGAGTATACAACAACAATTCCTACAGCTGTGGGTATGTATGAGGCAAGAGCAATTTTTGCTGCTACCTATATGTATGATGTGTTTATAGCTGATGATACATTTGAGATAAAGGCCCTAGAGCAGGGTGTTGGTGAGATTTCTGTAGAAGATGTATATGTGGGAACTGATATCAGTGTAAGCTACAGCTCAGAAACAAATACTGATGAGCCTGTAATAGAGTATAAGAAAAAAGCAGAGGATGATTCTGCATATAGGATTGACAAGCCGGTGGAGATTGGGGAGTATGTAGTGCGAGCAACATTCCCTGCAACACCTGTATATGATAAGCTTGTGGTAACAGATGAATTCGCAATTAAAGAGTATGAGACAGGTTCATGCTCTGTAAAGGTTGATGATGTGTACTATGGACAGTCATACGAGCCGATTGTGGAATCATCAACTAACGGAACTAGTGATGTTGTTATAGAGTATAAGCTTAAGGGGCAGGATGATTCAGAGTATACAACTTCAAAACCACAGGATATAGGAAACTATGTGGTAAGAGCTACATTTGCATCTGTTCCATATTACAAGGAAGCTGTGGCAACAGATGAATTTGCCATTAAGGATTATGAGAATGGTGTAGGTACTCTTGAAGTATTAGATGTGATATGTGGTGTAAATGTTAATCCTATTATAGGCTCTAATACTAACGGCGTTGAGAATGCAACTATATACTACAAGGTGGCAGGTGCTGATGATTCTAAGTATACAACTGTAAAGCCTACTGCAGTGGGAGAATATGTTGCTAAAGCAGTATTTGAAGCTGTGGGTATTTACAAAGAAGTGACAGTGACAGATGAGTTCACTATAAGCTATCTTGCAATGCCTGAAAACCCATATGCTATAGAGGGAACACAGGGAGAAAATCAGTATTATACCTCAGAGATAGTTATAAAGGCAAAGGATGGATATCTCATATCAGATATCTTTGGAAAGGACTACAAGGAGCAGTTGACTATTAATTCATCTACTGAGAATAAGTATGTTTACCTGATGAACAAGGAAACCGGTGAGCAAACAGCTGGAATGCTTTTGGAGAGCTTGTATGTGGACCTTGTGGCACCTTCTGTAGGGGCTGTAAATGATACGGTATATTATGGAGACAAACTGGAAATAGCCTTGACGGATGATAATCTTACTAGAGTTGTGGTGAATGGTAAGGAAATAGCTGCAAATGAGTTGATTACACAGAACAACATTCTTACTCTTTTGTCTGAGGGTGGTGTTACAGAATACACTATAGAGGTATGGGATGTTGCAGGTAATATGACTACCACCACAATATCGGTTGCATCAGAGTGGACTAAGCAGGGTGTGATTCCAGCAGGTGTGGCGGTTAAGCTTCAGGCTAATACTCCATACAGCTTTGGTGAAGGTGAGTGGAATGTAGAGGGCGATAATACAAGCTACTCAGGAAACATTACCTTCTACATAGAAGAGGAAGAAAAATTAACCTTTAATCAAAAATAAATGGATTGATAAGCGTTTATTAAGCTGCTAATCCTTTAAAATAAGTGGACTTTCTTATGAGAAGGGAGTCCACTTATTTTCTTGTGGTAAATCTATTTAAAAAATGCTATAATTTATTGTGTATCATTGGGTGTGGTGGGCCCATTTATAAAAATGATACATTGTTCGATATATAAGATGAGAGAAAATTATAATCAAAAGCAATGAAGATTATAAATAAAAGATAAAAGCAAGAGGATACATTATGCAGGAAAACATAAAAGGTATATTTATATCTATGGAGGGACCAGACGGTTCCGGTAAAAGTACACAGATAGAACTACTTAAGGCTTACCTGGAGGATAAGGGATATGAGATTATTATAACCAGAGAGCCAGGTGGTACAGTAATCAGCGAGGATATAAGAAGAATAATTCTTAATAAGGATTATTCCGAGATGGGATATATGACTGAAGCACTTCTTTACGCATCAGCCAGAGCACAGCTTGTAACAGAGGTTATTAAACCAGCCCTTGAAGCGGGTAAGGCGGTTATCAGCGATAGATTTGTGGATTCCTCTGCAGTATATCAGGGTATGGCAAGAGGTCTTGGAGTAGATACAGCGTATCAGATTAACAGCTATGCTATTCAGGGAATTATGCCGCAGCTTACCATTCATCTTGATTTGCCGGCCACTGTGGGAATAAGCCGTAAGAAGAATCAGGCAGAGCTTGACCGTATGGAGCTTGAGGCAATAGATTTCCACGAGAAGGTGGCTGAGGGATATAGAAAGCTTGCCAGCTTAGACCCAGATAGAATTAAGACTATAGATGCAACCATGAGCATTGAGGAGATACATAGCAAAATAGTAGATTATGTAGAGCCGCTTGTGAACAGATAAATGAGAAAGGAGAGTAAATATGGATATTAAAATTAATCAGCTTCAGCAGCTTACCCAGATGGAAGCACCTAAGAATACCCAGACTAATGGAGAAGACTTCAAATTTACTCTCATTAGTAATATAAAAGAAGACCAGCTTCAGGAGAAGCTATCTTCCCTGATGAAGGATATTGAGGAGCAGGGTGCCAGAATTGCCAAGCATATGGACATTAAGGACATGAAAAAGTACCGTGCCACAATTAAGGAATTTATGAATGAGGTTGTTTCCCGTTCTCATGAGTTCTCCAGAGAGAACTTCCTAGATAGAAGGGGTAGACATAGAGTTTATGGCATAGTAAGACAGGTTGATAAAAACCTAGACGAGCTTGCCAGTGAGCTTATCAAGGAGGAGAAGGATAACCTTGCAATACTTGGTAAGATAGATGACATAAGAGGATTATTGCTTGATATTTCAACCTAGGGGGTGTGACTTATGGATTTTAAATCAATTGTTGGGCATGAGGATATAATTAAGCATTTTAAGAGAAGCATTGAGCTTGGCAAGGTAAGTCATGCGTATATTATTAATGGTGAGGTGGACAGTGGCAAGAAGATGCTTGCCGGAGCATTTGCCAAGACATTGCTTTGTGAGGCGGGAGGAACTGAGCCTTGTGGCAAATGTAAATCCTGTATTCAGGCAGAGGCGGGAAGTCACCCGGATATTATGATATGTAACCACGAGAATCCTAACCTTTTCTCTGTTAAGGAGGTTAGAGAGCAGATAGTGGGAACAATTACCACAAAGCCATATAGAAGCAAATATACTGTATATATAGTTTTAGATGCACATCTTATGAATAAGGAGGCTCAGAATGCCTTGCTTAAGAGCATTGAGGAGCCACCGGAGTATGCGGTGATATTATTACTTTCTGCAAATATAGATAAGCTTTTACCTACCGTATTATCTAGATGTATGGTGCTTAATACTAAGCCTATTAGAGAGCGAGATATGCTTCAATATCTGGTTAAGGATATGGGACTTTCTGAGGACAGAGCATACTTTTGTCTGGATTTTGCCCAGGGTAATCTTGGAAAGGCAATTAAGCTTGCTAATAACGATGAATATGTTCAGGTAATCGACTCCGTAGTAAGTGTTATGAAGCAGATTCACACCATGGATGTTGAGGACCTGGCTTGGGCTATGAGCAATATAGAAAAATTCAAGCTGTCTATGGATAATTATCTTGATCTTATGATGATGTGGTACAGGGATGCCCTTATGCTTAAGGTTACAGGCCAGCCGGACAAGCTGATGTTCAAATCAGAGTATTCCACTATGAAGAAGCAGGCAGGGCTTATGTCCTATGAGACCATAGAGAATAAGATTGATGCTATTGCTACTGCCAAGAAGAGATTAGATGTAAATGCTAATTTTGATGTGACTATGGAGCTGTTGCTCCTTACTTTAAAGGAAAACTAGGAGAATTATAAATGAAGGAAGTTATTGGAGTCCGTTTTAGAGAAAATGGTAAGATATATTTTTTTGACCCACTTAGATTCAATGTTCAGGTAGGGGAATTCGTAATTGTTGAGACTGCCAGAGGTGTTGAGTATGGTAAGGTTGTTCTTGGAAGAAGAGAAATCGATGAGAAGAAGATGAGCTCACCTATTAAACCTATTATTAGAATTGCTGAGGATAGGGACCATAAGAAGTTCGAGGATAACAAGGAAAAGAACAAGAAGGCATACAATATTTGCTTGGAGAAGATTGCTAAGCACGGCCTTGATATGAAGCTTATTGATGCTGAATATACATTTGATAATAGTAAGGTTTTGTTCTACTTTACTGCTGATGGAAGAATTGACTTTAGAGAGTTGGTTAAGGATCTTGCGGCAGTATTTAAGACTAGAATTGAGCTTCGTCAGATAGGTGTTAGAGACGAGACCAAGATAGTAGGCGGAATTGGCATGTGCGGAAGAGAGCTTTGCTGTAATAAGCATTTGTCAGAGTTTGTGCCAGTGTCTATAAAGATGGCTAAGGAGCAGAATCTTTCTCTTAACCCAACAAAGATATCTGGTGTGTGTGGAAGACTTATGTGCTGTCTAAAGCATGAGCAGGATACCTACGAGTATTTAAATGACAGACTTCCTAATGTGGGAGATATGGTTAAGACTGCTGATGGAAGAAGAGGCGAGGTAAAGTCTGTAAATGTACTTCGTCAGAAGGTAATGCTTGTATTTACCCTTGATGACGATTCAAAGGAGCAGGAGGAATTCAAGATTGAGGACCTTCGATTTAAGCCAAAGAAGAGAAGAAATGATGATAGAGATAAGATAAGTGACGCAGAGCTTAAAAAGCTGGAGGCACTTGAGAGACAGGAAGGAAAGTCAAAGCTGGACGATGCATAAGAGTATGTTAAAACCGGGAGAAAGATTAGATGATCTTCAATGTCGTGGCTATCATATTATTCAGAATCCGGACACCTTTTGCTTTGGTATGGATGCGGTACTCCTTGCTGACTTTGCCACCGGCTGTAAAAAGGGTAAGTCTATAGACTTAGGAACGGGAACAGGTGTAATCCCTCTTCTTATGGAGGGCAGAGGTAAATGTACTCATTACACCGGTTTAGAAATACAGGAATATAGCGCTGATATGGCTACAAGAAGTGTGGCTTATAATGGCCTGCAGGATAGGATTGATATAGTGCAGGGAGATATAAAAGAGGTGCCTGATATTTTCAAGGCAGCCTCTTTTGATGTTGTAACCAGCAATCCTCCCTACATTAACCAGAGCCACGGATTAGAGAATGAGCTAGAGCCTAAGAACATTGCAAGACATGAGATATTAGTTAGCCTAGAGGATGTTATAAAGGCAGCAGGCTACCTTCTAAGAGAGGGTGGTAGCTTTGCTATGGTACATAAGCCCTTTAGACTGGCGGAAATAATTAGACTTCTGTCAAAATACAGGCTGGAGCCTAAGCGTATATGTATGGTTCAACCCTATGCTTCTAAGGAGCCCAATATGGTTCTCATAGAAAGCTTTAAGGGTGGACGTCCTATGGTGAAGGTGGAGCCAACACTTGTGGTTTATAATGAAGACGGAACCTACACCAAGGATTTATTAGAGAGATATAAGGGAGACCGGTAATGAGTGGAAGCTTATATTTGGTGGCAACACCAATAGGCAATTTAGAGGATATGACCTATCGGGCAGTGAGGATTCTGTCAGAGGTGGATTTGATTGCGGCTGAGGACACTAGAAACAGTATTAAGCTGCTTAATCATTTTGATATAAAAACTCCAATGACCAGCTATCATGAGCACAACAAATATGAGAAGGCTGCGGAGCTTGTTGGCAAAATGTTAGAGGGAAAGAGCCTGGCAGTAATTACTGATGCAGGAACACCTGGTATATCAGACCCTGGTGAGGAGCTGGTTAAGCAGTGCTACGATGCAGGGATTACAGTGGTGCCTGTGCCGGGAGCCTGTGCAGCCATAAATGCAGTTATAGCGTCAGGACTTTCTACCAGAAGATTTGCATTTGAGGCATTCTTACCGGCAGATAAAAAGGAGAAGAAATATATCCTTGAGGAGCTTAAAGCAGAGACTAGAACCCTAATAATATATGAGGCACCTCACAGATTGATAAAGACCTTAAGAGAGCTTTTGGACACCTTAGGCAACAGAAGAGCAACTATCTGTAGAGAGCTTACCAAGAAACACGAAACCTTCTTCCTTACAACATTGGAGGAGGCTATAGCCCACTATGAAGTCACAGAGCCAAAGGGTGAGTGTATAATTGTAGTAGAAGGCTTAAGCAGAGAGAGCATTCTTGAAGAAGCTAGAAGCCAGTGGGACAGTATGACTGTTGAGGAGCATTTGACTCATTATATAGATCAAGGTGTAGACAAGAAGGATGCTGTAAAGCAGGTAGCCAAAGATAGGGGTATACCAAAACGTGAGGTTTATGACATAGCAAAGGAGATGTGATTAATCACATCTCCTTTGTTTATGTAAATTATTAGGATGTATGCCATAACTTTGAAACCGACCCTAGGCAGGCCGGGAGACTAGGTAAATTAGCACATCCTTGCTGTCTTTACTGGTTAAATCTCAGGGTATCTCCATCGAAGTTGAAGAAAGGCTTTAGCTTCGGATCTGTAAGAATCCACATCTTAATGGCGTCAAGGTTTGCGGACACAGTATCCATAGCCTCGAACACATCCTGCAAATCTCGAATCTCATCGTTATCCACTCTACCGTCCTGGGTTATCTCCACTAACATCTTAGAAATATTTTCCATACTCTGGGTTGAGCTTAAGAATTTAAGTACAAGTCGTTCTATGCTTTCCGGCTCCCTAGCCTTGGCTTGCTCCTCAAGCTTTCTAATGCCGATAGGGCAAATGTTATTACAGTAGTCAGTACAAAGCTGTGGTGCCTTGTATGCACAGGCCATAACATCAACCTCCTCTGCGTAAGGCTCGATTTGCTCTAGCTCAATCCTGGCTAGACGGCTACGCTCGATACCTAGCTTTTCTGCAGCCTTTTCACGGCTTGAGTAGGTCTCATCCTCCTGTGCAGCGGTATTTCTTGCCATGTAATATATGTTGTCAACTGCCTTAGATGCTTTTCTTCCCATATTAAAACCTCCTCCACAAAAATCTCCAATTATAGTGATTTTATCACATAAAATAAAAATGTTAAAGTTTTAATCTAATTTTTAGGTAGATAAAAATAAAAAGACTTGCTATAATGAAATATTATAGTGCGAAACTATACCCTTTTTACAATCATTTTATTTATAAAAAAGGAGATTACTATGGCAGGGAAAATCAGAAAAATATTTAATATATTACTTGTGGCAATACTAATATTTGCTATGAGCTTTTCAAGCTTAGAGGGTAGCCTTGTAAAAGCAGGGGCCACGGGAGCAACTCCATTTGCAACCCATGGAAGATTGTCTGTAAATGGGACTCAGCTTACAGATCAATATGGTCAGCCATTTCAAATTAGGGGAGTAAGCACTCATGGACTTCAGTGGTTTTCACAGTATAACAATCAGGATGCCTATGAGACACTTCGTGATGATTGGGGTGCAAATTGCATCAGACTTGCCATGTATACTGAAGGTGGTGGCTACTGTCAGGGTAATGCTGACAACATGAAGAATCAGGTAAAAAAGGGCGTGGAGTACGCCACAAATCTTGGCATGTACGCAATTATTGATTGGCATATTCTAAGTGACGGTAATCCTCAGACCTACAAGGATCAGGCTAAGAGCTTTTTTGCTGAGATGGCTTCTACATATAAGAATCAGGAAAATGTTATATATGAGATTTGTAATGAGCCAAATAACTGTAGCTGGTCGGATATAAAGGCCTATGCTTTAGAGATAATTCCAATAATAAGACAGTATGACAGTGATGCCATAATTATAGTTGGAACACCTACCTGGTCACAGCTTGGTAGCCAGGGACATCTTTACGAGCCGGGACAGGATCCTATAACTGGTTATTCTAATATTATGTATGCATTTCATTTTTATGCGTCAGACCCATCTCATAATCAGTGGATAACTGAGAAGATTGGAACAGCTATTGACACATATAAGCTTCCTGTATTTGTTACAGAGTTTGGTCTTTCTGAGGCAAATGGTGATGGAAACGTAGACCTTACCAAGGCGACAGAGTGGATGAATCGCTGCGATAAGTACAATGTCAGCTACTGTGTATGGAGCTTAAGCAATGACTGGAGAAGCTCATCCCTTATAAAAAATAGTTGCAGCAAAACCAGTGATTGGACTACAGAGGACCTTACAACAGCAGGTAATTTTATTAGAAGCTGGTACCGTTCTAAAATGGAGGTTGAGGATCCAACCTACAATAATCCGGTGGTGGAGAATCTGGCGGAGGACATAACTATTTCCTATAGAACTCATGTGCAAACCTTCGGTTGGCAGGAGCCTGTAACTGATGGAAAGATGTCGGGAACCTCAGGACTTTCTAAGAGACTTGAAGGAATAGAGATAGCTGTATCAGGTAACGAAAGCCTTGGAATAAGATATAGGACTCATGTCCAGACCTATGGTTGGCAGGATTGGGTTTATGATGGAAAGATGTCGGGAACCAGCGGTGAGTCTAAGCGACTTGAGGCCATATGTATAGAGCTAACTGGTGAGGACAAGGATAAGTATGATGTGTATTACAGAGTTCATGCCCAAAATTATGGATGGCTTGACTGGGCGAAAAACGGTCAGATGGCAGGAACGGAAGGCTACTCCAAGCGACTTGAGGCTATAAATATTGTGGTGGTTCCAAAAGGTGCAGACCCGGGAGTGCCTACAGCCAGACCATTTGTTACACCATACAGTGGAAGCATTAATTATGCCACTCATGTTCAGACCTATGGCTGGCAGGACTTTGTGGCAGACGGAGCCATGAGTGGAACCAATGGAGAGTCTAAGCGATTAGAAGGCATAAAGATTAGATTGAATAGTAACCTTAATGGAGATGTGTTATATAAAACTCATGTTCAAACCTACGGCTGGGAGACAGACTGGAAGGTAAGCGGAGATATGAGTGGAACCAGCGGAGAATCTAAGCGCCTTGAAGGTATTATGATAAAGCTGGATGGAGAAATCGCCAAGGAATATGATATTTATTACAGAGTTCATGTGCAAAGCTATGGCTGGCTTGATTGGGCATGTAATGGTGAGATGGCAGGAACCAGTGGCCTGTCAAGAAGACTTGAAGGAATAGAGATAAAGCTGGTACCAAAGGGTGGAGTAGCACCAGGTGCCACAGATAAGCCTAGCATAGAGGGTTAGCTATCCTGGAGGGATAAATTGAAGAAGAATAATACATATGAAAAATTAATAGGGACTAAGCTATTGGTGCTGATTTTGCTCGTAGCTGTGATTTGCCCGTATGTACTAAGTTATGCAGATGAAACTCAGGATGGCTCTAATGAGAAGCTCATCTACGACTATAATGAGTATGCTTATGACTCCTATGAGGAGGCTGTTGAGGCTGCCGGACAGAATTCTGCTGAAGCTTCGGAAAATGATCTAACTGATGCCAACCCATTTGTATATGGCAGTACTACATTTACCACTGCCAGCCAAGCGGGAGATTATTATAGAGCCGCAATGGTAAACAGGCAGTCCTATTTTCAGTTAACCTATAATAATTCTGACCAGTGGAATGAGCTGTATGACTATTATTATGCTTTGGGCTATGATGAGGAAGGGGATAAGGATATCCATAAGGCCATAGCCACAGATATGTACCACAGTATTAGACAGGAGGCATTTAAGCATACAGGGAACTATGTAGAGGGGGACTATCTTCTGTGGAATTTTGGTGGAGCAAGAATCACTTACACTGAGACTGAAGATGGGTATTTATTTGAAATTTCCCCAACCTACCTGTCTACCTATGAGCAGGAGCGTATAATTGATGCAGAGGTAGAAAGACTTCTTAGTGAGGAGTTTGCCGGCTGGGAAAATTTTCCTGATTACGAAAATGTGAGGATGGTATATAGCTGGATGACAGCCACCTATGAGTACGAACAAAGTGTGGCCAATCACTCCACCTACAGCGGAATAATTAACCACGAGACTGTGTGTCAGGGCTTTGCCACATCTATGTATAGATTGTTGGGAGAGATGGGAATAGAGACAAGAGTTGTGGCCAATGAAGGTCATGGCTGGAATATAGTAAAGCTGGGAAACTATTGGTATAACTTGGATGCCACCTGGGATGCCGGAAGAGCAGAGGCCAATTGGCAATATTTTCTACCAGATGATTATGATTTTATATACCACGGAAATCACAGAAGAGGGGAAGAATACGACACCGATGAATTCCACGCTGATTATCCTATGGGTCCTTCAGCCTATAACTATGAGACTTGCAGGAATTCAGTAGGAGTTAATTACAGGACCCATGTTCAAAATTATGGCTGGCAGGAGCTTAGATATGATGGAATGATTAGCGGAACCTCTGGAGAGTCCAAACGACTGGAGGGCATAGAAATAGCCCTTGCCAATACTGGTGATTATCAGCTTGGAGTTGAATATAGAACTCATATCCAAAGCTATGGCTGGGAGAGCCAGTGGAAGAAGGATGGAGCCATGAGTGGAACCTCTGGAGAGTCCAAGCGACTGGAGGCAATTCAGATAAGGCTTACAGGGGCTGATGCAGGTGAATTTGACATTTATTATAGAGTTCATGCTCAAAACTATGGTTGGCTTGGTTGGGCTAAAAATGGCCAGATGGCCGGTACGGCAGGACAGTCCAAGCGTCTTGAAAGCATTCAGATTCAGGTTTTGCCAAAGGGTGAGACGCCTGTGGGACTTTTTGGTTATTCCTATGTGGATTATGGCTTTAACTCAGAGTCCACTGACCCATCAGTGGGGCTTGTTAATTATAGAACTCATGTACAAAATTATGGCTGGCAGGGATATGTGTACGATGGCTCCATAAGTGGAACCAGCGGATTATCCAAAAGACTTGAGGGAATAAATATTTCCCTGGGAGATACCGGCTATGAAGGTGGAATTAGATATACCACCCATGTACAGACTTATGGCTGGCAGGGAGATAAGGATAGCCCTGAGTCCTGGCCGTCAGATGGAGCTATGGCTGGAACAAGTGGAGAGTCCAAGCGACTAGAGGGTATTCGAATCCAGCTTTATGGTCAGGTGGCAGAGCACTATGATGTGTATTATAGAGTGCATGCTCAGACCTATGGATGGTTAGATTGGGCCAAAAATGGAGCCGATGCGGGAACTGCAGGGCTGTCAAAAAGACTTGAGGCCATTCAGATAGTAATTCTTCCTAAGGGTAGTGATGCCCCTGGAAGCATAGCAAAGCCTTTCATCCAGTAAATGGATAATAAATATATAAGGAGGAGAAAAAATGAAAGGATTTTATCAAAGAAAAGTAAAATATGTATTGCCATATTTACTTAGCTTCCTACTTTTGGTAGGGTTGTTCGCACCAGTTAAGGGTGTGTATGCAAAAGAGTCAGATGGAACAAGCACTGAGCTAGGCAGCGTTACTGCTTACAATGAAGCTTTTGACTCTTACGAAGCTGCAAAGGAGGCATCCGACAAGGCTATGGAGGCTGCAGGGGAGACAAATGTTGACCCAGACACTATTAATGATGAGGCGGCTATGGTTGATGCGCCAACATTTTCATCTATTAAGTCTGCGGCAGAATATCTTAGAGAATGTATGGTAGACAGAGATGGAGTTGTATTCATGTATGTAAATAAGGGTGGATATAACTACGAAGATGGTCACAATGATATGTTTGATGTAATCTTCGATGTAGCAATGGAAGAGACTGCCAATGCATATGAGGGAGATTATCTCTACTGGAACTGGGCTGGAGTAGATGGTGATGTATATGATGCAGATGATTGCTACTATTATGCATTATATTTGGATTATTTTTCAACTGCATCCCAGGAGGCAGCTGTAGATGCAGAGATTAAGAGAATTTTAAATGATGAGCTTGATGGCTGGGAGAACGAGCATGATGTTGTCAAGACTTTCGCTGCTCAGCACTATATTATGGAGACTGTAGACTATGATTACTATTTTACTAGTGGGTGCTTTTCAACATATGGTGCTCTTATAGATGGTTCTGCCGTATGTCAGGGCTATGCTACAGCGATGTACAGACTTCTTAGAGAGATGGAGATTTCAACAAGAGTTGTAACTAGTGAGACTGTATATGATGAGTACGGTGATATGGTAGGTGGTCACGCATGGAACATAGTTCAGATGGGACAGTACTACTATAATATAGACGCTACATGGGATGATACAGATGGTTATGGGGATTATGAGTTCTACTATTTCCTCACTGATATGGATACCTTCGAAGATGATGTAGATCACTTAAGAGAGTACCCATATAATACAGCTGATTTTTATGAGAAGTATCCTATGGGACCTTCAGATTATTATATCGATGAGCATGAAGATGAAATAAGTGTAAAGTACAAGACTCATGTTCAGAGCTACGGTTGGCAGAGCTATATGTGTGATGGTTTTATGTCAGGAACCTCTGGGGAGTCAAAGAGACTTGAGGGCATCCAGATAAAGCTTGCTAATAACTTTAATGAGTATGATTTAGGTGTTACATATAGAACTCACATCCAGGGCTACGGCTGGGAAGAAGAGTGGAGAACTGATGATGAGTTTAGTGGAACAAGTGGTGAGTCAAAGAGACTTGAGGCAATTCAGATAGACCTTACCGGAGCAGATAAGGACAAGTATAACATTTGGTATAGAGTACACGCTCAGAACTATGGCTGGCTTGGTTGGGCTAAGAATGGACAGCCTGCAGGTACAGCAGGACAGTCAAAGAGACTTGAGGGTATCGAAATTTTAGTACTACCAGTAGGAGAGTATCCTGATGGATTAATTGGCTACTCATATGTTGATTACGGCTTAAATTCTACATCTGAGAACGCTACAGAGGGTCTTGTAAACTACAGAACTCATGTACAGAATTATGGCTGGCAGGGCTTTGTATATGATGGCTCAATCAGTGGAACCAGTGGTAAGTCAAAGAGACTTGAGGGTATCGAGATTGCTCTTGGTGATACAGGCTACGAGGGTGGCATCAGATATACAACTCATGTACAAACCTATGGCTGGCAGGGAGATAAGGATTTGCCTGAAACCTGGTCAAAGGATGGTGAAATGTCCGGAACAGAGGGCGAGTCAAAGAGACTTGAGGGTATCCGTATTGAGCTTTACGGTGAAGTAGCAGAGCACTATGATGTATATTATAGAGTTCATGCTCAGACTTATGGATGGCTTGATTGGGCTAAGAACGGTGCTGATGCCGGAACAGCAGGACTTTCAAGAAGACTTGAGGCTATCCAGATTGTTCTTGTTCCAAAGGGAGGAGAGGCTCCTGGTAGCACAGCTACACCATTTATCCAAAACTAGGATAAATAATAAGGCAAATGGGAATCATTACCATATAACAATTGAAGGAGACATAGTATGAAGGAAAAGAAGCAGGCCATGAAAATGGTGCTAAGTGTTATAACATTTACAGTAGTGCTAATATATCTTGTTAATCATACAGGTGTTATTGTGTATTTGCTTAAGAAGGTTATTGCACTTTTACTTCCGTTTTTAATTGGCTGCGCTATTGCATTTGTTATTAATATTTTAATGAAGAGCATAGAGGACGGACTTTTCAAGAAAAAGTCCGGCAGCCTCTATAAGTATAAGAGACCAATTAGTATGATTTTGGCCTATGTTCTTGCAGTGTGTGTATTAGTGCTTGTGCTTTTTGTAGTAATACCTGAGGTAGGTGATACTATCACCAAGATAAAGGATAAGCTGCCAGGCTTTGTGGATAGAACAAAGGCCTGGATTCTTCAGTACACAACTAAGTTCCCTGAGATTACTGAGGCTATAAACAGTATTGAAATTAACTGGGAAGAGCTGGGATTATTTATGAAGGACGGTGGAAGTACCCTTCTGTCTACCACAGTAAATATATTCTCATCCATAGTTAGTGCCGTGGTTAATATTTTCATAGGAATAGTATTCTCTATGTATATTCTTGCTCAGAAGGAAAAGCTGGGAAGACAGACAAAGATGATAATCTATGCTATGTTTAAGGAGCATACAGCAGATGAGCTTATGGTGTTTGGCAAGATTGCTAACACAACATTTTCTAAGTTTTTTGCTTGTCAGTTTAGAGAGGGAATTATCCTAGGAGGTATGTTTGTTATAGCCATGAGCCTTCTTGGTATGCCTTATCCACTTACTGTTGGTGTGCTTATGGCCTTTACGGCGCTTATACCTGTATTTGGTGCATTTATAGGTTGCTTTATCAGTGCATTTCTTATATTGGTGGAGTCACCTTCGACGGTAATATGGTTTATCATATTGTTCTTTGTACTTCAGTTTATTGAGAACTATTTCATCTACCCAAGACTTGTGGGTGGAGACATAGGACTTGGAGCAATCTGGGTGCTTTTGGCAGTATTGGTAGGTGGAGACCTTATGGGTGTTGCAGGAATGTTCCTGTTTATACCTCTAGTTTCTGTACTCTACGCATACATTAGAAGTCTGGTGCTTAGAAAGCTTAGGTATAAGAAAATCAATATAGATGAGAAGGAAGTGTCTGATGATGTGGTTCCTCTTATGGAGTCAAGACGAAGAATGTTTACTCCTAAGAATTTAGGTGGAACCAAGGAGGACACAGAGACTACAGAGCAGGATAATAATAAAGAGCAGGAAGAATAGTCGAGGAGATATATTATGTACAAGGAAATATCCGGATTAGTTTTATATAGAGATTTAGGAGAGGACAGCATTCTCTATCGCATGGCTGAGATTTTTCACGACAAGGAATTAGGTGTGTGTGATGATGCTACCCTGGTGACTAGAATATACCAGCAGATTAAGAGAATACTAGATTTGGCAACCAGCTATGGCTTTAACAAAAATTTGTGGCAGGACTATCTGGCATTTTTACTTGTGACTAATGAGAATTCATTTACCCTAACCTGTGAGAAGGTTGGGGCAGGTGAAGGCTCCGTGAATACCTTCGCTCTAAAGGATTATGGAATATTTAAGAGACTTTTTCACTTTGATTTCTCTGACATTGAGAAGGAGCTGGGGATAGACTGCTTTACAACTATAACAAACTATCAGTCTCTCCCTAAAAAGTCTCAGATGTATAATAAAAATGTTAGCGAAAAGGTTAGATATATAAGCGATGCTTTAAGTGCTGCTGATGATGAGAAGCAGGTATTTGACATTATGACCTGGTTTTATAAGCAGTACGGTGTGGGAATGTTTGGACTTAACAAAGCCTTTCGTATTAAGCATGACGAGGGTAAGGATATAGAGTTTATCTCTATTAACAATACGGACAGAGTAGTGCTTGATGATTTAGTTGGCTATGAGATTCAGAAGCAAAAGCTTATAGATAATACTGAAGCCTTTGTGGCAGGCAGAAGAGCTAACAACTGTCTTTTGTTCGGAGATAGTGGTACAGGAAAATCCACCTGTATCAAGGCCATTATTAATCAATATTATGATCAGGGCCTTAGAATGATAGAGATATATAAGCATCAGTTCAAGGATTTATCTGCTGTTATATCTCATATTAAGAATAGAAACTATAAATTTGTAATATATATGGATGATCTTTCCTTTGAAGAATTTGAGATTGAATACAAATATTTAAAGGCAGTTATAGAGGGTGGTCTTGAGAGTAAGCCAGACAATGTGCTTATATATGCTACATCTAACCGTCGTCATCTCATTAAGGAAACCTGGAATGATAGGTCTGATTACAATGTGGAGATGCACCAGTCTGACACAATGCAGGAGAAGCTATCTCTGGTAAACCGTTTCGGTGTAACCATAAACTTCTCCAGACCTACAAAGAAGGAGTTCAACTACATAGTAACAGAGCTTAGCAAGCGTTACCCAGAGATAAATATGTCAGAGGAAGAGCTTATCCTAGAAGCAAACAAATGGGAGATGTCCCACGGTGGAGTGTCAGGAAGAACCGCACAGCAGTTTATTAATTATCTGTGTGGAAGGGTAGAAGAGTAGATCAAATAAAGCGGAGCTGTGCCAACAAACTACATTCCGGCCGCGACAGGGTTTGGCTGAGCTGACCGTTTTAAGTGTCAGCGATGCCAAATCCCTAGGCAGGCCGGCCAGTATATATCGGTGCACAGCCCATATAAAACAGAGTTGCTATTTCACATTTGATTTGATATTATTTAATTTGTTTATGATGGAGGTCTTGTTAATGGTATCAAGGTTTTCGGCCACCTTTATAAGAAGGTCGATATCATTATCATGCCCCTTTGATTTGTAGATATCTGCCAATAAAGTGAAGGTTTCACTAATATCGGAGCCCAGGCTAAGAGAGTAGCTTAAAAACTCCTTGGCAGCGGAAGTATTTCCCAGCTGGATAAGCTCCTTGCCGATGGAGTTAAGAAGCCTAATAAGCTTAAGATAGTTGCCATCGTAGTAGGACAGCGCTTCTAGGTTGGCAGGACCGTACATAAGCTTTAGCTGTGTATTGGTGTACATAGAAAGATTAATAATTTTTTCCTGTGATAGCTTCTCGAGCTCCTTAGCTCTGTGGCTAAGAGCAGGAAGAAGTGCATCCATAGGAAGAAGTGAAAGGTCTAAGACGATGTAGGCAAGACCGGATATGTCTGCCTTTCTAACCTGATTGGCCTTTGATTCATTTTCCCAGAAGTTTCTGGAGTTTGTATTAGTCACATGTTTGGAATGAGCTATGCCCCTGGCTATTACAAAGGCACCCCAGAATATAAATACAATTAGAAACCAGTTAATATATTTCATAAGGTTAAATCCTTTCGGAGGTAAGTATGATTAATTTTAGTAATAAGAAAAAGATGAAGACAATATCATTAGTAATCGTAATATTAGTATGTGTAGCAATGGTGCTAGGTCTTCTCGTATCCTTTGTATAGGATAACACGCAACAACTTTTTTTTCAACCAATGCAATTTGCGGGAGGTTTACATGGATCAGGGAAGCTTAGGTGAACTTTATCTCACCCGTTCGGTGACAAAGCATATTAGAAAGCATAATAAGTCTGTGGTAGTTGGTAGCGGAGTTGGAAAGGATTATTCCATGGTTAAGTCTGGTGCCCAATATATGGTTCAGTCGGAAGCTATAGCTGAGACTCCTCTTATTGCCTGGACTAAGGCTATTAATAACCTTTGCGTTTCTGGTGGAAATATTGCGGGAGCCAGAGTGTGCTATATGCTACCTGTTGACACAGAGGAGCATATGCTAAAGGAGTATGCAGCTGCATTTAATGCATTGGCGGATAAGTGGAGCCTGCAAATAGTTGGTGGAGACACAAGAGTAAGCACCGCTTATATAAGACCAAGCTTTCTGGTGGAGATGCTTGGGTATGTTGAGGAAGAAAATTCTATTCCTATGAAGGCCAAGGCCGATTATGATATTGTAATGGCTGGCTACACTGGAGTTCTCGGCACCAATCTAATAGTAGAGGATAAGGCTGCTGAGCTAAAAAAAAGATTTGCAGGAAGCTATGTTGAAGCATGTAGCTTTCCGGACAAAAGCTACTGCATCAAGCCTATGATTGATGTGGTAAAAAACTATAAGGACCAGGCTGAGGTTTCCTATATGCATGACATTTCCTTTGGAGGAGTGTACGGAGCTCTATGGCAGCTTGGGGAGGCACTTAAATTAGGTGTTTTAATAGATCACAGAAGCATTCCTATTAAGCAGGAGACTGTGGAGCTATGCAATTATTTCGATATAAATCCCTATATGTTGGAGTCAACGGGAGCATTGCTTGTGGTGGCAAGGGATGGAAAACTGCTGGCAGAGGGTTTATGCCAGGCAGGATATAAGGCGTCTGTAATAGGCAGGCTCACTCAGAACAAGGATAGGGTAGTTGTTCTTAATTCTGAGGGTGAAAAGCGATTTTTAGCACCTGTTAAGGGTGATGAAATATATAAGGTTATTTCTGCGTATTAATGTAGAGTGACAATAAATTAAAAGGAAGGTAAGAGTATGAATAACGACATTTTAAAGCTTCTTGAAAATGACAGTAGACTTACTGTAAAAGATATAGCCAGTATGCTTGGCTTAGACGAGGCGGCGGTGGCCGCGGATATTAAGGCCATGGAGGATAGTAAGGTAATCTGTGGTTACCACACTATGATTGACTGGGATAAGGTGGCAGAGGAGAAGGTTACAGCTCTTATCGAGGTTAAGGTTACTCCTCAGAGAGGACAGGGCTTTGACAAGATTGCAGAGAGAATATATAACTATGAGGAGGTTAATGCAGTTTACCTTATGGCAGGTGCATTTGACTTTACAGTTATTATTCAGGGCAAGACTCTTAGAGAGGTATCACGCTTTGTATCTGAGAAGCTTGCAGTTATGGAGACAGTTATAAGCACATCTACACATTTTGTGCTTAAGAAATATAAGGACCACGGCATTAAGTTTGACATGGTTAAGAAAGATGAAAGGTTGGCAATAGTACCATAATGAGAAATCCATTATCACAAACAATTACAAATATTAAGCCATCAGGCATTAGAAAGTTTTTCGATATAGTAAGCGAGATGCCGGATGCTATATCCCTTGGTGTTGGTGAGCCTGACTTCGATACACCTTGGCATATTAGAGAAGAGGGTATCTACTCTCTTGAGAAGGGTAAAACATTTTATACTTCAAATTCAGGACTCCTTGAGCTTAGAGAGGAAATCTGTAAGTGGTATAAGAGAAAATATAATGTAGACTATGATTACAAGAAGGAAGCGCTTATTACCGTAGGTGGTAGCGAGGGTATTGACCTTGCATTTAGAGCAATGCTTGATCCGGGAGATGAGGTTATTATTCCTGAGCCTTGCTATGTATCATATGTTCCTTGTGTTGAGCTTGCAGGTGGTGTGCCTGTAACCATAGCACTTAAGAATGAGAATCAGTTTAGACTTACACCAGAGGAGCTTCTTGGAGCCATTACTGACAAGACTAAGATTCTTATACTTGCTTATCCTAGTAACCCTACAGGAGCTATAATGACTAAGGAAGACCTTGAGCCTATAGCTAAAATCTGTCAGGAGAAGGATATATTTGTTATATCAGACGAGATTTATTCAGAGCTTACATACGGAGACGCACAGCATTGTACTATTGGTTCCCTTCCAGGTATGAAGGAGAGAACAATTATTATAAATGGTTTCTCTAAGGCTTACGCTATGACAGGATGGAGACTTGGATATGCACTTGCTCCTCAGGTTATTGCTGAGCAGATGACTAAGGTTCACCAGTTTGCAATTATGTGTGCTCCAACTACTAGTCAGTACGCAGCAATTAGCGCTATCAAGGAGGGTGACAAGGATATTGAGCGTATGAAAACCTCATACGACCAGAGAAGACATTTCCTTATGAAGACCTTTGAGGAGATGGGACTTCCTTGCTTTGAGCCACTTGGAGCATTCTATATGTTCCCTTGTATCAAGGAGTTTGGTATGACCTCTGATGAGTTCGCCACAAGACTTCTTCAGGAGGAGGAGCTTGCTGTGGTACCGGGAACTGCATTTGGTGATTGCGGTGAGGGCTTCCTAAGAATTTCTTATGCTTACTCTATTGATGAGCTAAGAGAAGCTATGAAGAGACTTGCAGCATTTATTGGAAGACTTAGAGATAAGCAGTAGTTTAATATAGATTACGAGGTAAGTTTTGGTATGGTAAATATAGTATTATACGAACCAGAGATGCCGATGAATACTGGAAATATAGGGCGCACTTGTGTAGCAACAGGTGCGCGTCTTCATTTAATCGAGCCTCTGGGATTTAAGCTGGATGATAAAAGTGTTAAGAGAGCAGGCCTTGATTACTGGCCTAGAGTTGATGTGACTGTGTATTCAGATTTTGAGGATTTTAAAGCTAAGAATCCGGATGCGGTATTATATATGGCGACCACAAAATCCAAGCAGAAGTATACAGATGTAAAGTATCCTGAAAATGCTTATATTATGCTTGGACCTGAGAGCAGGGGTATCCCTGAGGAGATTCTTTTGGAGAGTAAGGAAACCTGTGTGAGAATACCTATGATGCCGGGGGAGAGGTCCCTTAATTTGTCTAATGCAGCAGCTATTATGGTGTATGAGGTGCTAAGGCAGCAGGAGTTTCCGGGACTTGAGGAAGAGGGGCAGCTGCATAGATATGAGTGGTAATTGAATAAGCTTTAAAAAGCCGGTAAAGTGCATTGCATTTTACCGGCTTTTTTATACAAAAAATTATTGTGGCGCATATTGTATTTTGGTATAATCATTTTACCCAAAAAGATACTGTAGGTATTGTAGGATAGTTTGAATATTTAGGGTTACAATTTACTATAAGAAAGGAGAAGGAAGATGAAGAAATTACATAAAGACTTAATGAGGAAAGTTTGTAGCTTTGCTGTAGCTCTAGCTATGGTGCTTTCTGTGACAGGTGGTCCTGTTTTAACAGTCAGTGCAGCACAGGCTGAAGAGGCTAACAGTGTGGCAACAGATACAGATGCTGTTAATGTAGAAGCTGAGACAGGTGACCAGATAGCAGATACAGATACTGCTACCACAGAGACTAATATAACAGTGGGAATTAATACTCACCCTCCTCTTAATGGGGCAGGAACAGAGATTAGCCAGGTGGAGATAACACTTGATTTGCCTTTGCTTGGGTCAGACAATCATACTGTAAGCTGTCAGGCACCGTGGGAAGCCAATTATCAGGTTTCACCACGGTCTGATTGGGAGGACGCAGGTAGTTGGCCATTAGATGCTGGCTACAAATTTGAGTATAATTATGAGTATTGGGCTTATCTTGTCATAACACCAAAGACGGGTTATACCATTGCTGCCGACGCAATATATATAGTGAATGGAGAAACTGTTAGTGGAAGCCTTGTGGATGGACTTGCATATGTAGATGTATTAGTGATGCCATATTATAATGGCGTTGTAGACAGTGTGGTTCTTTCTAATATACCAGAGGGTAATATAGGTGAATCTCTTGCCAATTACATAGAAGAGGGAGAGGGCTATATTGCAAAGGGCTATTGGCATGCATATGATTATGAAAATAAGGCTTACGAAGTTGCAGATACTTCAGGTGTTATAGAGGAAGGAAAATC
The DNA here is from genome assembly GCA_045543915.1 of Wujia sp. Classification (GTDB taxonomy): domain Bacteria; phylum Bacillota; class Clostridia; order Lachnospirales; family Lachnospiraceae; genus Coprococcus_C. The sequence goes on along the minus strand of JAZPXZ010000037.1, from coordinate 23,301 downwards.
ATATGAGCTATGGATTGAAATATATCCAAAGGAAGGCTATGTTTTCGGAGAAAATGCAACTCTTTCCGGCAATGTAGATATTGGAAATTATAGCTTTGATAAGCAATATGGATATGCTGAAATTCTCGTAGATCATTCAATTCTTATAGAAGAGGTTGTAATAAGTAAGGATAGCTTGCCTGAACCAGTGGTGGGTGAGAACTTCACAGCTGAAAGTAAGGAAGTTGCTGTTCCAGCTGGAAGCAACTATACTGCCACTTGTTATTGGTCAGATGAGGATGGAAATACTACAGGAACCTTTGAAAAAGGCAAGGATTACACTTTGTTTATTGATATCTATGCTAATAAAGGTTATGCTTTTGCAGAGAATGTACAGGGTGAGATTGGGGGAGAGCCTGTAGGTTTCCATGGTGGAGGCGCACAGCTTACTAATCCTGTACATGTTTCCTTTAAGACATCTATAGATAAGATTGTCATTGATAAGCTTCCAGAGGCTGTTGTTGGTGAGGAAATTCACAAGGGTGCTGATGGTGTATATTTTGAGATTCAGGCGCCGGAGGGGGCTAACTATAGTGTAACAGGCTATTGGTCTATAACTGATAGTGGAGAGATACCAGAGGGTGTCTTCCAGGATAGAGAATCTTATACTTTACATCTTTATGTAGAGCCTAATAAGGGATACCAATTTGTTGATTCTATACCTATGGAGGTAGAGGGAGTAACATATGCTAATAGCGGTAGCGGAAACGATTGGGCTAGCCTGGATATGATATATTCTTCTCGTCAAATTATTGATACTATAGAGATAAACGGAGTTAAGGAGCCTGCCTTAGGTGAGGCAGCTACTGTGGATACATTAAAGGTTCCGGAGGGTGCAAACTATAGCATTATATCCGCGACATGGATTGATATAAACACAGGAGAACAGGTGACTGCCTTCCAGAAGGAACACGAGTATTTTCTTGATGTTGAGCTTGAACCTAAGGACGGCTATGAATTTGATACATATCCTAACATCTATGTAGATGGAAAAGACTTTTCTGATAGTGGCTTTGTAGAGCCAGACTTAGTTTATATATCAGTTTGTAGAGTGAACTTCGAGAAAATCATACCAGAGCTGCGTGTTAATAATGTACCAGAGTTTAAGGTAGGAGAGAAGGCTTCTATTGAGGAAATTAGCGTTCCTGAGGATGCAGATTATGAGATAATGTATGCTGCATGGCAGGAATGGGATGCTGAATATAATGATTACTGTGAATTTACCGGAATCTTTGAGGCAGGCAAGTCATATAGGCTGCGTATTGAAGTGTGGTGTAAGGATGGATACAGATTTGATAAGAGCACAACTGCTGTATACATAAACGGTAATTTAGACACAAGCATGACAGCAAATGGTGATGGTAAAATCATATTTAGGGAGTACTCAGATAGCGCAAAGGTTATTGACAGAGTGGAGGTTACTGTGACAGAACCTGCAATAGGAGCACACTCTAGTATGTCACCACAGTTTACAGTGCCTGAAGGTGCCTGCTATGCAGTGCATACTGAGGGTTATAATCCGGAATGGTTGATAGAAAAGGGAGACGATTGGCTTAATTACTATGGCTATTTTGAAGAGGATGAGGATTATGGCGTATCCTTTGTAATCTATTCAAAGGAAGGCTATATCTTTGCAGAGGATGTTGTAGTGGTTGTAAATGGCAAGGTGATAAACTCTAAAGAATTTGGTATAGGTGATAAGCTGATATTTGCAGAATACTTCTTTGATGCTGAGTGTAGCCATATCTATGGTGGCTGGTCTGATGCTAAGGATGGCACACATACAAGAGAATGTACTGTATGTGGTCATAAGGAAACTGAGAAGCATAAGTATATAGATGGTGCTTGTGAAGTGTGTAAAGCTACCGAGAAGACTGCAAATAATACAACTCCGGTTGGTAGTCCTGCTACAGGGGATGACAGCCAGATGATGTTAGTATTTGTGCTTATGATTATGTGTGGTTTGGGTGCTACATATGTAAAGAAAGCCAAGAGAGAAGAATAAATCGGATTCTTATTGAAAAGCGGCTACATTTTGTGAGATAATCTTACAGGATGTAATCGCTTTTCTTGTTAGAGAGATGGCAGTGTAAATTTGCAGAAGCAAGAGGAATAAATATGGGTAAGGTTGATTGGCTAGATAAGCCATACTATTCTTTAAATGCATATTTTAAGCATGCCTATGGGCAGAAAATATATAAGATTGCTGTGGATGCTGGTCTTTCCTGTCCTAACAGAGATGGCAGTCTTGATACCAGAGGGTGTATCTTCTGTAGCAAGGGTGGAAGTGGTGACTTTGCGGTGAAGCTTAGGGAGAGTCAGGGTGAAGCTTACCTGCAGGATGGACTAAAGCAACTCTCTGTCAAAGAGCAGATAGTACAAGGAAAGGCACGGTTTAACAAGGAAGCGGGAGATAGATTTGTAATATATTTTCAGGCATTTACCAACACCTATGGTAATCCAGATTATCTAAGAAGAATCTGGACCGAAGCCTTAGAAGAGGAAAATGTTGTGGGAATATCCATAGCTACCAGGCCAGATTGCCTAGGTGATGAGGTTATGGAAGTGTTGGATGCGTTAAGAGAAAGCTATCCGGACAAATTTATCTGGGTGGAGTTGGGGCTTCAGACCATTCATGATAAAACTGCAGAGTATATTAGGAGACATTATCCTCTGTCTGAATATGAGGAGGCAGTCAGGAATCTACATAAGCTGGATATACCTTATATCACCCATATAATATTTGGACTTCCAGGGGAAACCAAGAAGGAAATGCTAGAGACAGTATTCTATGTGGAACAGGGTGTGTTTGAACAAGATAGTCATAGCAAGATAAGGCCTTTTGGTATGAAACTGCAGCTTCTACATGTGCTGGAGAATACTGACCTGGCGGAGGATTATAGGCAGGGAAAATTCCAAACCTTAGATATAGAAGAATATCTGGAGCTGGTTATAGAAGCTTTGCAGAGGATTAATCCGGAGATAGTGATTCACCGAGTGACAGGGGATGGGCCTAAGAATATTCTTATATCACCAACCTGGTCTGGAAATAAAAAGCTGGTGCTTAACACCCTTCACAGGAAGATGAGGGAAAGAAATGCAAGGCAGGGGGATTATTCTATCATGCTATGGTAGGGGAAGGCTGTGCATTATAAAAGGCTCAACCGGGCATGGCTTAGGTTAGACTATAATATACCCTTGAAAAATATGTCAAAATAGGATACTATAAAAATGGACTTCTGCAATATGGTATTGGGAGTGCAAAGGGGTCTGGAGAAAAGTTTTACTTAACGAAAATACACTAGAAAAGGGGTTAGGAAATGAGATTAGTTACACGTTCAGATTTTGATGGTTTGGCTTGTGGAGCGCTTCTTAAGGAAGCGGGTATTATCGACTCTTGGACATTTGCCCATCCAAAGGATTTACAGGATGGATTAGTTCCTGTTACAGAGAATGACTGTCTGGCAAATGTACCATTTGTAGAGGGCTGCGGACTATGGTTTGATCACCACTCAAGTGAGCATGAGAGATTAGAGCTTCAGGGTAAGTACAAGGGCGAAAGCAGAATTACCCCTTCATGTGCTAGAATAATATATGAGTATTATGGTGGAAAGGAAAGATTCCCACAGTTTGATGATATGATGGAGGCAGTTGATAAGGTTGACTCAGGTAACCTTACTGTAGATGAAATCTTAAATCCTACAGGCTGGATTCTTATCGGATTTTTAATGGATCCTAGAACTGGTCTTGGTCGCTGGAGAAACTTTACTATTCCTAACTACAAGCTTATGGAAGAGCTTATAGATGCATGTAGAACTATGACTACAGAGGAGATTCTTAACCTTTCTGATGTTAAGGAGCGTATCGAGGTTTACAACGAGCAGACAGAGAAATTCAAAGAGATGGTTAAGGCTCATACAAGAATTGAGAAGGATGTTATTATTACAGACCTTCGCGGTGTTGACCCTATTTATACTGGTAATAGATTTATGATTTACAGCCTTTACCCAGAGCAGAATATCTCTGCTTGGATAGTAAATGGTAAGGGTGGCAAGGGCTGTTCAGCAGCTGTTGGATACAGCATTATCAATAAGACTTCAAATGTTGACGTAGGAAGCCTTATGCTTAAGTACGGCGGAGGCGGTCACAAGAAGGTTGGAACCTGTCAGTTTACTGATGAGAATATGGATGAGATGCTTCCAAAGATGCTTGACGAGCTTGTAAACGGTGTAAAATAGAAAAAGCTATCGTAGGAAATTTACGACGAAACGAAGAGAAAACTTCGTTTCGTCTTTTTATGTATTTTAGATGAGAGAACCCAGGTTTCCCAAGGGGTTTTCTCTTTTTTTGTGTAATAAACCTGGATTTGTGGTTCACAGAATTTTCACAAAATGTTACAAAACCTTACATTTGTTTCCTTTTTTAGTCTTTACTGTAAAAACTTCTAGGTGTTATATTTGCCTCACAGAAGCCAAGGGAATTTGGCGGCTGAAATAATTGATTTTGCAGTGGCATTTTTGTAAAACTATCTTGGGTCAGGTATCCTTCAGTAGATGCACTTTATTTCTTGAGGTATGGAAGCCCTTTTCTTTAGTTATTATATCCCGAAAATGCAAGTTAAACCCTTAAATTCTTGCTGTCCCCATAAAAAACAAAAAACGGAAAAATTGAACGCTTTCCGCCACTGCAAAATTCAAATAGGGAGGAGCAATTTTTTTGAACACGGTAGTAGGACTATTGATTTTGATAATGCTTTTATTTGCTACAGGCTATGATGTTAGAACAGGGAAAATACCAAATGGCTATACTGGATTTTGGCTAGCAATTGGGTTGGTGCTTAGACTGGTGTCAGGTGGAGGAAGCTGTCTTAGGGATGGAATTGTAGGGGTGATAATTCCTGTGGCAGGACTTATGGCATTATTTGCCATTAGGGTACTAGGGGCAGGTGATATAAAGCTTATGGCAGCGGTGGGAGCTTTTTTGGGTGCTGATGTCATTTGGATGGTAATATATAGCTTTATCTTGTGCGGACTATATGGTGTGGGTTTGATAATAGGAAGGCTGGTAAGTATTACTCTGCATGGGGATAAGGAAAAGGATTTTATTGGGGTAATTACAAGAAACAGGCAGTACACAAGAGTTGCCTTTTCTGTATTTGTTCTAGGTGGCTTCGTCTGGTATTTGCTGAAGGGAGGATGGTGGCTTGGAATATAGATTTGGCATATGTGATGAGGATTATCACTATGTTGTAAATTTAATGGAATATGTGAATTCCCATAGAGCCTTGGGTTTAAGCTTTGTGGCATTTTCTTCCGTTTCGGCTATAGAGGAGTACCTAGAAAAAGCATTTTTAGATGGTGCATTGCTTGGCGAAGGGACCCAAAAAGATTTGGAGTGCATAGAAAGAATAAAGAACAACAATTCCGGTCTAGTGCTGATACCTCTTGTTGGGGAAAGATGTGATGGAGGAGATGAAATATATAAGTATCAGAGTGCCCAGCTTCTTGTCCAAAGCATTCTTCAGAAAATGAATGTAAATTTGACCCCTGTGCCCATTGGGGAAAAAACCTTTTATGGTGTGTATTCACCTCTGGGAAGATGTGGAAAAACCACTTTGGCTAAGGCTTTGGGAATAAGGCATAAGGGTGGATTATATATAGGTCTTGAGACCTTTGGAGCTAGAGATAATCTGGGGGAAGAGATATTGTACCACATAATATTTCAGAACATTAAAATACATGAGCTGATAGAGAAGATTCACCCTGATTCACAGGGTTTAAGGCAGGTTAAAGGAATACTTTCTTATATGGATATCAGGCACTTGAAGAAGGAAAGTATCGAGTGGCTAAAGGGGCAGCTGCTTATGGCAGGTGATTATGGCAGGGTGATTTTTGATATTGGAACAGCAGTTCTTGCAGACTTGAATATTTTAAGTGCCATGGATAGGATTTATGTTCCGATTTTAGAGGATGAGGCGGCTATGGTAAAGCTTCAGGCATTTAGGGAGTTGCTAAGATGCAAGGAATACAGAGAGATAGGACAAAAGATTCAATATCTGAATGTTCCGGTATGTAATTATTATTCTGATGAAATGAAGGATTTTATAAGCAAAGGAGAACTATAAATTGGAATTGGGAGTGAGAGAAAGACTCAGGCAAAGAATAGTTGCTGATATGGACATGACGGTAAGCCTTGAGGATTCGGATATAGGTGCTATCATTGACAGATGCATCTTAGAGGAAACTAAGGGTGAGTATATTCCCATAAAGGAAAAGGTACGACTTAGAACAGAGCTGTTTAACTCCTTTCGTCGACTGGATGTTCTGACGGAATTTTTGGAGGATGAAGAGATTTCAGAGATTATGGTTAACGGAACTGGTCCTATTTTCATAGAGAAGAAGGGTGTAATTATAAAGACAGACAAGAGGATTTCCAGTGAAGAAAAGCTACATTCTCTTATCCAGCAGATAGTGGCTGATTGCAATAGGAGGATTAATGAGGCGAGTCCTATAGTTGACGCAAGGCTTAAGGATGGTTCTAGAGTAAATATTGTTATAAGCCCGGTAAGTCTTTCGGGGACTACCATAACTATCCGTCGATTTCCTAAGAATCCTATAGATATAAACAGGCTTATTGAACTGGGCTCTGTGGATGTGAATTTCAGTAAAATACTAAAGGCTTTGGTTTGTGCAAAGTACAATATTTTCATATCAGGTGGTACTGGCTCAGGTAAAACAACCTTTCTAAATGCTCTGTCAGGCTTTATACCTAAGGATGAGAGAATTATTACTATTGAGGATTCTGCAGAGCTAAATCTAGAGCATGTGGATAATCTTGTTAGATTGGAATCTAGAGATGCCAATGTGGAGGGTGAAAATAGTATATCCATCCGAGACTTGATAAAGGCAAGCCTTCGTATGAGACCGGACAGAATTGTAGTGGGGGAGGTTCGAGATGAAGCGGCAATTGATATGCTACAGGCTATGAACACCGGTCATGATGGCTCACTTTCCACCGGCCATGCAAACTCTCCTAAGGATATGGTTAGCAGACTGGAGACTATGGTTCTGACAGGTATGGAGATACCTCTGATGGCGGTGAGAATGCAGATATCCCAGGCAGTGGATATTATTATTCATCTTGGCAGATTGAGAGATAAATCCAGAAGGGTGTTAAATGTAAGCGAGGTGTTAGGTGTGGAGGATGGACAGGTTGTTTTGAATACGCTTTTTGAGTTTACGGAAACCGGCCAGGAAAATGGAAGGGTTCAAGGAAGTCTTATGAAGGTAAATCAGCTTATGAATGTAGATAAGCTTCTTCGTTGGAATATGGATAGACTTTATGAGGAGGGAGAAAGTGGAATATTACGCATACAAACCTAAATACTCATGGTGCATAAGAGAACTGCTTAAAATTAGTGTGGTGTGTGTTTTAGTTGCATATTTACTCTATGACAGGGTGTACTTTGCACCATTGCTTTTTCCGGTGGGAATATATATTTGGAGAAGTGATAGAAGAAAATATAAGAGAGGAGTTAAGGAGGCTTTAAGAAGAGAGTTTAAAGAATTTATAACAATGCTTTCGGGAGGGCTTAATGCCGGATACTCCTTGGAGCAGGCTATAAGAAGGACATATGAGGATATGCTGAAGGATAATGATTTTTGCCTTTTGACTAGGGAGTTGGCGCTGATTATAAATGGTATGAACCTAAACCAAAATGTAGAAGAACTACTTATGGAAATGGGTAGAAGGTGTCAGGAGGAAGAGATGATAAATTTCGCAAGGCTAGTGGCAACGGCAAAAAGCTATGGTGGTAATATTAACGCTCTAATTAATAAGACCAAGAAGAATCTTAACGACAAAATTACAGTTGAGGGGGAGATAGCTACAATGGTGTCAGCTAAGCGACTAGAGGGTTATATTATGTTGCTTATGCCCTTCGGTATCATGCTTTATATGCGACTGACCAATGAGGCTTACATAATTGGTCTGTACCAAAGTCTTATGGGAAATGTAGTGGTAACCGTAGCTCTTTGTACGGTTTTGCTTTGTGGAATGATTATAAAGAAAATTACGGAAATAGAGGTGTAGAAATGATTTATTTTAACTTGATAGTAATAGTTGCTTTCGCAGTACTTGCCATACTTAGCAGGAAGCACTATAGCAAATACAAGGATGGGTCAGGAGTAATAGCTGCTGTTAAAGCTGTGGTAATGTCTGTAGGGGATGGTGTCTGGACATTTTTTGCAAATGTGTTGCCCTTAGACGGTTTAAAACTCAGAATTAGACAGCAGCTTAGGAAAAATCAGGTTGTATCAGACAAGGAACTGGAGCTTATTACTGATAGATTCCTTGCTGGATGTGTAGGTATGGCTTGTGGAATTATAATGGCATCGAATCTGTTGGAGCTTGGGAGTGCCATAACTCGGAATCTTTATAGGGATGATAGGAATGTAATTATTCGTGACGAGTTTGGGGGCGATGTTGTAAAGGAGGAAATAAGCTGCCAGATATCCGGTAAGGAGGAAATAGTAATTATGGAGATTTCTCCGGTAAGACTTTCTCAAGAGGAGTTCTATGAAATGGCGGACCAGGTGGCACAAGATATTATCAGAGATATTGGGGGAGAAGGCAACCTAATATCTCAGGATATAATGCTTCCATTGTCAGACGAAGAAGGTGTATTCGATATAAGCTGGGTATCTCAAACCCCTAATATTATATCCTCTAGAGGGAGGATTAAGACTCCCCTTTCGAATGAACCTGTGGAGGCTAAGCTTACTATGTACATTTTATATTATGGCTACAGTGCAGAGTATGAGCTTAAGCTGATGGTGGGAGCTGAGGCAAGGTCAGAGTCCCAGCTAAAGCTAGATAGTATAAGATATGAGCTATACAACCTGAATCAGGAAAATCTGGATAAAAGGGAAGTTGTTATTCCTGATAGTATATGTGATGTGAAATTAAAGCTAAAAAGAGATAGTGGGAGCAAGGGCAGGTTTCTTATAGTAGGTGTGTTTTTGGCTATTGGGGTAGTTGGAGTAGCCATTAGTAGATTAAAGGAAAATGAACAAAAGAGAGATAGCTGGCTTATGAAGGAATATCCTTACTTTGTTGACAGTCTGTGGCTGTATATTGAGGCAGGCATGAATATGCGACGGGCAATAAAGCAATATGTAAATGCCGCCCAGGAAAGTTTGCTTGTTGATGAGCTTAAATATACCTTGAATCAAATTGATAATGGTCAGGCGGAGTATATGTCCTACGAGGAGCTGGGAAATAGACTTAGCCTTCCGGTATATGTAAGTCTGATGCGACATATAAGTCAGAATCTAAAAATGGGAACAAAGGATTTAAGAAGCCTAATGGAAGCTGAAGTAGCCATGGCATTGGATGCTAAGAGAGAGACTGCAAAAAGGCTTGGAGAGGAAGCCTCTACCAAGCTGGTACTCCCTATGATAATTCTGTTGGTGGTTGTCATGATTTTGATTATGACACCGGCTTTTGTGGGTTTTTAAAGGAGGAGAAAATATGGAGCTGTTAAAATCATTTTTCATGGCAGAGGAAGCTATGGGCGTAGTTGAAATCATTTTGATTATCGTGGTTCTAATTGCCATGGTGGCGGTTTTTAAGGATGAAATCAGTGATTTGGTTGATGATATATGGGACTCTATAGAAGAAGGTGCTGAGAAAATATATTAATCAAAGCTGGGAGGAGAATATGGGAAATCGAGGAAGTATTACAATTTTTTGCTGTCTTATGATAATTGCCATGGTGGTGCTTGGTATTAGCTCTATTCAGGTGGTTGAATATCATTTGGCAAAGGCCAAGGGTGCTATTGTCGTAGAATCTGCCATGTCCGGTGTAAAAGCAGGCTATAACAGCTATATTTTCGAGAATTATCATATTCTCCTTTTTGATAAGAATTCTAATGGGAAAGGTGAAGCATATTTAGAGGAGCAGTTATCCTCTGATATAGAGCACAATCTGGGTGATGGATTTGGTGTGGAGCAGCTTAGCGTAAATGATTATGACTTGATTCTGGAGGATGATATAAGGGCCTTTAAAAGTCAGGTTAGTGATTATGTAGGATATGGCTTGATTAAGTCCGGTGCAGAGGCAATTTTGGAGTCGACAGGAGGTGAGGATGGAACCTTATCTGATTATATTTATCAGGATATGGAGGAGGCAGAGAATAGCTCGCTTAGCTATGATGAGCCATCACAGTCCAAGCCCTCCACGGAAGGGAACAAAGACGCTTCGGAGGGACAGTTACCTTCCTTAGGGGATACAGAGGATCCGAGAGAGTACACAGATAATCTTACTTCGGATGGTATATTATATCTTGTTGCTCCTGAGGACCTACATATTAGTAGCCAGATAATAGATTTAAGTAGTACGCCATCGTTAAAGGGTGAGATTATGGAATGGTTTGACTATGAGATAGATACTGATTTTGAGGATATGGATATCTTTAAGGAGGATGTAAGCACCTTTGATTCCTGGAAGGAGGAGCTGATTGATGGAGGAGCAGGAATTGCCTATGCAGGAAATGTATTTAATTGTGCTACTGAGATGATTCAGGAGGAAACAGTTTTTGAATTTGAACTGGAATATTTAATATGTGGAAAAGCCTCTGATAGAGAGAATTTAAAAGGAACAGTAAATAGAATTATAGGTATTAGATTGCCTGTAAATTATAGCTATTTGCTTACGGACGCAAAGCGAATGGCTGAGGTAAAAAAGCTATCCCTGCCCATAGCTCTGGCTACATTAGTACCTGAGCCGGTTGTAAGATACTTGATTGCAGGCTGTTGGGCATTTGTGGAGTCTATATTTGATGTCAGATGTCTTCTTGACGGACAAAGAATGGATTTTTTCAAAACTGACAGTACCTGGAAAACAGATATTAATAATCTGGAAAATTCTAAGAATCTGGAGGGTGATGACACAGAGACAGGGTTGTGTTACAAGGATTATCTGTTGATTTTGCTAGCTCTTAATTTGGATGGAGGTTATTATCGAATGCTGGATATTATAGAACTAAATACAAAGCAATATTATGAAGACTTTGATATGGATAACGCGGCGGTGGGCTTTTCCCTAGATGCTCATATATCCTACCAGGGCAAGGATTACTACTATAGAGAGGCGATAGGTTATTAGCCGTTATGTGTCGTGATTGGTCCGGGTCCTTTAAGGTTTTCTATTCGTTCAATTTCCTTATTATTATTTTCGCAAATCCTCTCCAAGTGCAAGACGGATAGAGAATCTTAAAGGATGTGGACATAAAGTAAAAAGGGGTGAGTGATATATGGTTAGGGGTAATAATAAGGGAAGCGCCACTTTAGAGGCGGCTTTAGTAATGCCGCTTTTTATATTCGCCATACTTGTATTATTTCACGGCATAAGACTTAGAATGACTGAGGCAATTATATATGAGGCGGCTTCAGAAACAGTAGAGTATATGGCAGAGCTATCCTATCTAGAGGAGTGTAATTATTTGGTTCCAAAGATGAGAATAGGAGAATATGTAGATAATAAAGGCTTGGTGGAAAGCTATATTGCAGATGGACTAGATGGTATAAGCTTTCTGGGAAGTGAATACTTGGATGAAGATGGCTATGTAAGTCTTAGAGTTAGTTATCAGGTGGAAATAAATGTACCATTTATAGGGGATTTGTCCGGAGAGAGAAGCTATATTATACGGCAAAAGGCCTATAAGGGAATTGGTAATGACCAAGTAGAAGGTCAACTTTCTGACAGTGATGTATATGTGTATATCACAGATAATAGGGAGGCCTACCATACCACAAGAGCCTGTACTCATTTGGATTTATCTATTACTCCTATGGCAATTAATAAGGCAAAGGAAAAAGGTTATACCTTGTGCGAGTTTTGTCAGGATGTGGGTGGAAATTCTGTTCTTGTTACAAGCTATGGAAATAGGTATCACACTACCACAGACTGCTCTGGATTAAGGAGAACAGTTTATAGAGTTAAAAAATCTCAGGTTGAGGAATTGGGGGAGTGTATGCGATGTGGAAATTAAGAGCTGAGAATAAAGGAAGTATAACCATTGAGATGTGCTTTGTTATGCCTATAATTATAGGGATTATTATGATACTTATCTCGATTATATTAAGTGGGTTAAATGAGGGTGAAGCTTTAGGGAAATCTCAACTGACGGTATATCAGTATAGCCCGGAATATAGTGTAGAAGAGGGAATGGATATTGTGGAGGAAAATAATTCCATAACATCTAAGGGCTGTACAAGGGAATGGGATGTATGTACTGACAGACTAAGGAGGTGGCAGCTGTATGGAGATGTACTATGTGAGTAAAGGTATAGATAATTTTGTAGAGGTAAATGCTGGCACTCCGTTGGTTAATAAATACTCCCCTTATAGCTATAGACTTATGATGCTGAAAAATAACTTAATTGAAGGACTGATAACACCGATTTGTATGGAAATTGACGGACAGCTAACCTTAAAATATAACACCTGCTCCTGCTATGTGTTAGACAGGCTATTTCTAAAGCTAAAGCCTGATGGAGAATTTTTGAGAATTATAATGAGTCAATTGGAAAATCTGCTTTACAGGCTAAAAGAATTTCTGTTGGAGCCGGATGATGTGGTGCTTAAACCGGAGTATATGTTTTATAACTGGGGAGAAAGGGCTTTGAAGCTTATATATATTCCGGGCTATGGTGTAAGCATAAAGACTCAGCTAAAAAGCTTTCTAGAATACATAATGAAAATATTTGACCACAGAGATGAGGCGGGAGTCAGATATATGTATGGAATGTATGACTTGGTCAGTGAGGATACATTTTCTATAGAGGATCTTGGATATGTCCCCGGAATAGCTGCCACTTATGACAGTGAGGTGGAGTATGGGGCGTGTAGCGAGCATTTACAAATAGAAGAGGCTTATGGAAGCCGACAGCTTATAGACTGTGAGGAGAAGGAGATTACGAAGCTTGTACCTTTAACCAGTGGAGCCCTTAAGGAGATAATTATATCTAAGTATGACGAGATGATTCTTGTGGGAAGAGGAAAGAGAGAAACTGATTATAGAATCCCAACAACACAGATAAGTCGGGTTCACGCATGCATTTATCTAAGGAGTAATGGAATATTTGTGGAGGACAGAGAATCCACCAACGGAACCTTTATTAATTCTGTAAGACTAGAACCCTTGAAGCAGGAGCGAATTAAGGTAGGAGATTTGGTGAATTTTGCAAACGAGGAATTCTTTGTGGTGTAAGGTAAATCAGTGTAAAAAAGTACCTATAACCATTGGTTAACGCTTTACAACAGGTGAGAAAATCCGCTATAATATTGTTATCAATATGAGAGGCGGTGGAAGGATGGAAGGAATGACAGATAAGGAATTAGTTACTATAACAATCGATAGCTATATGGCTTTGCAGAGAATAAAGAAGGCTAACGCAGGTGTAGAGAATAAGGAGCTTGAGTATCAAATCAAGGGAATCGAGGCAAAGCTATCTGCTTTAGGAGTTAATGTTAAGGATTTAACACTGGAATAATATTATAGGCATAAAAAGTCACCCTAATGCTAGATGTATTATATCTGGCATTAGGGTGACTTTTGTTTATAACCTGTTCTTATAAGCAAGCTTTCAAAATAGCGAGAATATCATCCTTGTCAAGTGCTACATATGCGCCTGCCATATTATTGTATTTAATGGTGTCCTCGGCCATAAGCTCAAGCTTAGAGTCATCAATTCCTACTTCTCCTAAGGTCATAGGAATGCCACAATCCTTGAAGAACTGCTCTGTTGCATCTATTGCCATATTGGCACACTTGTATTTATCCTCTTCCGTAATATCCCATACATTGCGACCGTATTCACAGAATTTGTCCACGGTTTGGTCGCTTAGGATATAACGCATCCATCTAGGTGTTATGATTGCAAGACCCTCACCGTGAGTAATGTCGTAGTAGGCGCTAAGCTCGTGCTCTATAGGATGACAGGTCCAACCACCACCCTTGCCGCAGGTAAGCAGGCTGTTTAATGCCTGGGTGCTTGCCCACATAAGGTTAGCGCGTGCCTCGTAATTAGTTGGGTTCTGTAATGCAATAGGACAATATTTGATGCAGGCCTTAAGAAGACTTTCTGCAAATCTTTCTGAGATATATGCTCCCGAATCCTTTTGGAAATACTGTTCAAATATGTGAGACATTATATCTGCAGTTCCTGCAGCTGTCTGCTTTGCAGGAAGGGTGTACATATATTCAGGATCGCAGATAGATGCCTGTGGCTTAAAATAGTGTGAGCTTGTACCAAGCTTTTCATTGGTTGCCATATTGGAGATTACAGCATTTTTGTTCATCTCAGAACCGGTTGCTGCCAGGGTAAGGATAGTTACAATTGGTAACACCTTTTTGATGTTGTTGCTATCTGTTACTAAATCCCATGGGTCTCCATTGTAATATGCTCCTGCGGCAATAACCTTTGCAGAGTCGATTGTGCTTCCACCGCCAACAGCAAGTACTACATCGATGTTATGCTCCTTGCAAAGCGTAGCACCTTCCCTTACCTTTTCAATCTTTGGGTTAGGCTCTATGCCTGATAGCTCTATGACATTATAATCTGAAAGCAATTCCTTTACCCTGTCGTATAAGCCGTTTTTCTTAATGCTTCCTCCGCCGTATACCATTAAAATGTTCTTACCATATGGGCAGACAAGCTCCGGAAGACACTCCACCTGTCCTTTTCCAAATCGAATATCTGTGTATGCGTGAAATCTAAAATTGTTCATAGGACCTCCTTTTTAACTGAGTAATATAGTGAATATATTATAGCAAAATAATGGGTTGCGGAATAGTAGATTGTATGGTTTTTTTGTTGTGATGTAGGATTGTATTTAATCCTTTTTTTTGGTATAGTATTGGATAGGTGTAAAGTTATAATTTTACTTAAATTGAGGTGAATAAATTGAAGGTTAATGTATACTATGGAGGAAGAGGCTTACTTGAGGATCCTACTCTTTTTGTCTTAGACAGAATTATTCAGGTTCTTGAAGAGCTTCGAGTTACAGTTACAAGATATAATATGTACGAGGATAAGGCTGGTATAGCTACACTACCTAACACATTAAAGGATTGCGATGGTGTAATTCTTGCTTCTAGCGTGGAATGGTTTGGCATTGGTGGATATATGCAGCAATTTTTAGATATGTGCTGGCTTTATGCCGATAAGGAAAAACTTAAGGAGATCTACATGATGCCTGTAGTTGTGGCCACAGCCTACGGCGAGCAGGATGCGGAGATATCCCTTCGTAAGGCCTGGGATGTACTTGGTGGTATATCAATTCAGGGCTTGGCTACCTATGTGGAGTCACAGGAGGTGTTGGAGAAAAATTCAGCTTATCTTGCCTGTATAGAGAAGATGGCAGAGGATTTCTACAGAAGCGTTAATAAGAAGCAGGTTAAGCTTCCTACAAGTAGTACAGCAGTTAAGAATAATATAATTAAAACCAAGAGCATTAATCTTACACCACAGGAAAGTGAGCAGCTTTCTAAGATAGTGTCAGATGATGGATATGTTAAGAAGCAGAAGGAGGACATTGAAGAGCTTGCTGCCATGTTTAAGCAGATGCTTGGTGGTGATGAGCCTAAGGAGGAGACTGTATATGAGGATGATATAGTTGAGGCCTTCTTCAAGAATTACTATCCGGAAAAGGAATTTAAGGCAACCTATGTTATGGTTATACCTGACATTGGAAAAACACTTATTATCAAGGTGGATAAGAACCTTACCTGTGAATATGGTGAGGACTGTGAGGCAGATGTAAAGCTTAAGGCAGACAGTGACCTTATGAGAGATATAATCTCCGGCAAGATGACCTTCCAGAAGGGCTTTATGTCTGGTGAGATAACTGCCAAGGGTAATTTTAAGACACTTAGAATGTTAGACCAGATTTTTAGATTTAGATATAGTAAGTAATTTTGACATAGAGAGTGAGGTAGCCATATGTCATACGTGGCATTATACCGTAAATGGCGTCCTGATGAATTTCAGGAGGTTAAGGGACAGGAGCATATTGTTACCACCCTTAAGAATCAGATAAAACATAATAGAGTGGGTCACGCTTATTTGTTCTGTGGAACCAGAGGTACAGGTAAGACAACCATTGCCAGACTTATAGCTAAAGCAGTTAATTGCGAGAATCCGGTAGATGGAAGTCCTTGTAATCAGTGTGAAAGCTGTAAGGCCATAGCGGCAGGTGCATCTATGAATGTTATAGAGATAGATGCGGCATCTAACAATGGTGTTGACAGCGTGAGACAGATTAATGATGCGGTAAGATACTCCCCTTCATCAGGTAAGTACCTAGTGTACATTATTGACGAGGTTCATATGCTTACCAATGCGGCATATAATGCTCTTCTTAAAACCCTAGAGGAGCCGCCGGAATATGTAAAATTTATCTTAGCAACTACAGATGTGCAGACTATTCCTGTAACAGTGCTTTCTAGATGTCAGAGATATGACTTTAAACGAATATCATTAGATATTATAGCGGACAGATTAGAGGAGCTGCTTAACAGGGAAAATATTCCTGCTACCAGAGAGGCCATTAACTATGTGGCTAAGGCTGCAGATGGTTCCATGCGAGATGCTTTAAGTATTTTAGACCAGTGTATAGCCTTTAATCTAGGGGAGGAAGTAACCTATGATAAGGTACTGGAGATAGTAGGCTCGGTGGATTTGGATATATATTTGAATCTGTTCAACTATATTAAGGCTAGGGACACCAAGAGTGCCCTTGCTGTGGTGAATGAAGCTGTTTGGGCAGGTAAGGATTTGTCTCTTTTTGTAAATGAATTCACTACATTTATGAGAGATTTGCTTATGCTAAAATATAACGCTCAGGCCACTGTAGATGTAACCAGCGAGAACCTGCCAAGGCTTATAGAGGCAGGAACTGATGTGGAAGATGAAAAGCTAATCAGCTTTATAAATATAATGCAGGAGACTGCAGGTAAGATTAAGTATGCGTCAACTAAGAGAATAGTTCTAGAGGTGGCTATAATTAAGCTTTGTACTCCTCAGATGAGACAGGATGAAGCGGCTCTTAGAGAAAGACTGGCTGATATAGAGTCAAGACTTGAGCAAGGTGTGGCGGGAGAATCACAGGTAGTATATGTGTCAGCTGATCAGCTGCCACCGGGAGCAACTGTTCAGACAGCTTCGGGTGAAGCGGCTTATCAGACAGCCGGAGGAGTGGCTGCTCATACAGCTGACGCTGATATAGAACAGGAGATAATTAAGAACATTAGGGAGCGCTACAAAGAAGCCCAGCTATTAGAGATAAAGCAGATATGTAAGGCTTGGCAACTGGTTAAGAATGAGGTGATAAAGCCGGTAAGAGCATTCTTAGAAAGTGCCAGCGTTGTGCCTTCTAGTACTGCGGAAAGCACTATAGATATTTTTGTGGAGGATACTCCTGAGAATGGCTTGGCTATAGGGTACTTTGATACCAGGGAAAACTTAGATGACCTGGAGGATAAGATTGCGGTTGTTACAGAGCGCCGAGTTCACCTGAATTTCAGAAAGGTGGCGAAGAAGGATATAAAGAGTGACCGCATTACAAAATGGGATTTGTCAAAAATTAATTTTGATAATATAGAATACAAATAATAGAAATAGGAGGATTATTTAAAATGGCAAGAAGAGGTGGATATCCAGGAGGAATGATGCCTGGTAACATGAACAACCTTATGAAGCAGGCTCAGAAGATGCAGAAGCAGATGGAGGAGACCACTATGGTCCTTGAGATGAAGGAGTACGAGGCTTCAGCAGGTGGTGGAGTTGTTAAGGTTAAGATTAACGGTAAGAAGGAAATTACTTCTATTCATCTTGATGAGGAGGTAGTTGACAAGGATGATATCGAGATGCTTGAGGACCTTATTATTTCAGCTGTAAATGAAGCTATTAGAATGCAGGATGAGGATCAGCAAAAGGAGATGGGCAAAATTACCGGTGGCTTAGGCGGAGGTTTTCCTTTCTAATGGATATTTACGGAGGACAGGTTGGCAAGCTTATAGAGGAGCTGTCGGGACTGCCAGGTATTGGAGGGAAGACTGCCCAACGCTTAGCATTTCACATTATTAATATGCCGGAGGATAGGGTTAATAGCTTATCATCAGCAATTATGAATGCTAAGACCAACATAAAATACTGCAAAACCTGTTATACTATTACTGATAGGGAAGAGTGTCCAATATGCTCATCCCAAAAGAGAGATCACAAGTTAATAATGGTAGTGGAAAGTCCTAGAGATTTGGCGGCTTATGAGCGATGTGGACAATATCAGGGTGTATATCATGTGCTTCACGGAGTTATGAATCCTGCACTTGGTATGGGACCAAATGATATTAAGCTTAAAGAGCTTATCCTTAGGCTGGAGGCAGAGGATGTGGAGGAAATAATTATCGCCACAAACTCCAGTGTAGAGGGAGAGGCTACTGCCATGTACATTTCCAAGCTGGTAAAACCATCGGGAATTAAGACAACTCGAATTGCAAGTGGTGTACCTGTAGGTGGAGATCTAGAGTGTATCGATGAGGTCACCTTGCTCAGGGCACTAGAGGGAAGAATCGACCTGTAGAACACACAAGGTTAACCGACTGCAGACGATGTATAATTAATCTTGATGTAAACGATGCACAGCACATAATGTGCCAATAAATTATATTCCGGCCGCGATAAATAGTTTTAGAAGTGTGTCTGTGCCAATAAATTTTATCCCGGCCGCGCCAGGGTGATGCGCAGCTGACCGTTTTAAGGTCAGCGAAGCATTATCCCTAGGCAGGCCGGCCAGTATGTAAATATGCACAGACACATAAAGAGGCCCTAGGCAGGCCGGCCAATGAGTTCATATGCACATTCTGTGCGAAACGAACAAGAAGAAAAGGAGGTAGTTGCTATGAAGAGAATTGGTATGCTTACAAGCGGTGGCGATTGTCAGGCGCTTAATGCAACAATGAGAGGTGTTGTTAAGGGGTTATACAACATATTTGATGAGGTTGAGGTTTATGGTTTCTTAGAGGGCTATAAGGGTCTTATCTATGGAAACTACAAGAAGCTTTCAGCAGATGATTTTTCTGGAATACTTACTAAGGGTGGAACAATTCTTGGAAGCTCAAGAACACCATTTAAGCAGATTGACGAGCCGACACCAGAGGGCTACAACAAGGTTGAGAAGATGAAGGAAACCTACAAGAAGCTTAAGCTTGATTGCCTTGTAGTATTAGGTGGTAATGGTTCACAGAAGACTGCAAATCGTCTTAGTGAGGAGGGCTTAAATGTTATCGGCTGTCCTAAGACTATAGACAATGATATCTGGGGTACAGATATGACCTTCGGCTTCCAGAGTGCAGTGGATATAGCTACAAATGCTATTGATTGCATCCACACAACTGCAGCATCTCACAATAGAGTTTTCATAGTTGAGGTAATGGGTCACAAGGTTGGCTGGATAACTCTTCATGCAGGTATTGCATCAGGAGCAGACATTATCCTTATACCTGAGATACCATATGATATAAAGAAGGTTGCTAAGGCCTTAGAGAAGAGAACTAAGGCAGGCAAGGGATTTTCTATTCTTGCAGTGGCAGAGGGCGCTATCTCTAAGGAGGTTGCAGAGCTTCCTAAGAAGGAGAGAAAGGCGGCTATCGCAGCGGCAGCTGAGAAGTACCCATCTGTTGCTTACGAGGTGGCTGACAAGATTAAGGAATTCTGTGGTATGGATATAAGAGTTACAGTTCCTGGACATACTCAGAGAGGTGGAAGTCCTGTTCCTTACGATAGAGTTATCTCAAGTCGTTTCGGTGCTAAGGCAGCAGAGCTTATTAAGGAGAAGGATTTTGGTAAGCTTGTTGTTATGAAGAACAATGAGGTTGATGCAATTCCACTTAGTGAGACTGCTGGAAAGCTTAAGTATGTATCACCTGATGATAAGATAATTGCAGAGGCTAAAACCCTTGGAATTTCATTTGGAGATTAACAATATTTAGATAAGTCACATATATTATAATAAGCAGAGATTGCTTCGAGACTTTTGTTGTGTCTTGACAACTCTGCTTATTATAATAAAATATGTGAGGTAGCCATGAGAGATGATATATTAAAACAGAGACTAGCACTTCCGGAGCTTCAGCTTATTGATGAAGCAGAACTAGAGGCGGATAGAGAGTATCTTATGCAGATGTATCCTGCAAAGGCCAGACTTATAATGGTTATGGTGGAGGATGAGTGCGACAAGCTGGAGTATGAGGGAAGTCCCATGTTTGCCGCCTATCCGGATAAGGAAACAATACTAGGATTATCTAGAAAAATATTTAGCAAAGTAACCTATGATAAGGGTGATATCCACCTAAAACACTTAATTGATGTACTGATGTGCAATGAAATGTATATAAGAAGAAATAGATATAAAAGAAGGAGAAAATTCTTTTAGCTTATGAAAAAGAATATAATACTAAGGGTCATGGTCTTTATAGTTGTAGCGACTGTGACTGCTTTTTTTGTAAATAAATTAAACAACGCAGGATTAGACAAGGTATCTAAGGAAATGGGGGAACCAACCCTGCCTATAGTATATTGCCAGCTAGAGGGAGAGGTGGTCAATAGAATGTTTGGCTATACTCATACCATGTCCACTAGCTTGATGCGAGATGGTATAGTTCCTTTGAACAGCCAACATAGCGTGGAGCTTTTGGTCAATGACGAATTCGATTTTGGTAGAAACTATTCCTATGAGCTTAGAAGCATTGCCGGAGATTCTCTGGTTGAAGAGGGTGAGCTGGAGCTAGGCTCCCTTGTTAGTGGATATAGATATTGTAATGTATCATTGCGAATGGATTTGAAGGAAAATCAGGAATATGTTCTTGTGTTTTTAATTGAGGGCAAGGACGGCAGAACTGCCAGATATTATACAAGAGTGGTTGACCTTGAAGAAAATAGCGCCCACAAGGTGGTGGAATATGCTCATGAATTCCATAACACAGCAATAAAGAAAACTTCAAGTGCCACTTCCAACAATGTGGTGTACGATGCCTTACAGTATACAGGCTTTGACTACTATGACGACCTATCTCATGTAGATATTGCGGCATCATACAAGCTAATGACTTTTGGAGAGCTTACGCCTAATGTGATAACAGAGGTTGCAACAACTATAACTGAGATTGACAAGGACTATACAGTGGTTCATCTTCAATATGTAATCGAAGCAGAATCCGGTGGAGCACATCACTATTACAATGTGGATGAGTATTACACAGGTGTATACGATAAGAGTAGTGGAAATGTACAGCTTTTGGATTATCACAGATACCAGGAATCTATGTTTGATACAGAATACATTTACAAGGACAGTAACAGCTTAGCCTTCGGTGTAACAGGTGATGATAATGTAGAGTATGTAACTGCAGAGGATAACGAAAAGCTGGCCTTTGTAAGAGAGGGAGAGCTTTGGTATTACGACTATGCAACTACCAGTATAACCAGTGTATTCTCCTTCAATCAGGGCGATTACTCGGATATTAGAACCATGAATCAGGATATGGATATTAATATTGTTAGTCTTGACGATGACGGAGAGCTTTACTTTGTAGTATATGGCTATATGTGTCGTGGAGACCATGAGGGTAAAAATGGTATATCTCTGTATCATTTCAGCCCTGATGACTACAAGATAGAAGAGCTGTTCTTTGTATCCGTTGATGAACCATTCGATATAATGGAGCAGGAAACAGGCAGATTTACCTACTATGACAAAAAAGGAAACTTCTACTATCTTTTGGATGGAGCAATATATGAAGTGAATCTTATGAGTATGGAGCAAAAAACTGTGTCTGAGGGGCTTTCTTCAGATAAATATGCAGTATCGGATAATAGAAGAGTTGTTGCATATCCAAACAGCGATCTAAAGGAAGAGACAACATCCATTGTTATTCGTGATTTTGCTACAGGAGAGGTAACCTATCAAAATGGAGGAGAAGCTGACAGATTTGACGCCTTAGGCTTTGTGGGAGATGACCTTATAATGGGTATTGCCAATGCCGCTGATGTTTACATTCCTTCTGATGGCGAAGCTATACTTCCGTTCTACAAGATAAATATAATAAGTCCTGTTGGAGAGGTGCTTAAGGAGTACGAAAAAACTGGTGTATATATTATGGATGCCGAAGTGCGAGAGGATAAGATATACCTTAGCCGTGGTTTGAAGAGAAATAATTTCTTCGAGGACACAGAGGCGGATTTTATATCCTACAAGCCAAAGGAGGATGAGAATGCCATGATAGAAAAGACCTTCTATGATATGACGGCCTTCGATGAACAGCATCTTGTGTTCCCGTCCTACATTTACATTAGTGAAAGTAACAAATATATTATGACCAAGGCCAAGGTTAATGACAGATATAAGGCCATGGAGGTTAAGACCAGTACAAATCCGGAATCCTTCTATGTGTTTAACGATGTTGGATATGTGGGAGAGTATGCAAGTGCCGGAACTGCCATCATTGCAGTCAATGAAATGTCAGCCGGTCAGGTTGTTGATAGCAAGGGTAATACTATTTACAGAAGCATAGAAGCTAATTCCTATAACACAGTAGCAGATCAGCTTTATGAGGTCCCATGTGACAACATAGAGGACTCCCTTCTTACCTGTGCTTATATTTGTATGGACTACGAGGGTAATAGAGTGGAGCTGTCGGAAGTTCTTGCATGTGAAAGCTGGGAGGATGCCTTTGAGACCCACACCCTTGGAGTTGGAATCAATATATCCGGCATAGATTTATCCACAGCGCTTTACTTCTTGGATAGAGACATACCATTTGCAGCTTGTATAGATGATGGAAGATATGTGCTGGTAATCAGCTACAATGAAGCGGCTGTAAGATATTACGACCCTGTGTCGGACGAAGAAGTAAGAGTCTACAGAGATGAATTCGAAGAGTCTCTAAGCAAGCAAGGAAATACAATGTATACTTATACAGCCCAGTAAGAATAACAATTTTATGGCGCGAAGTTGAAAAGTCGACGAACCCTGACACATTGTGCTTGGGGTTCGTCTTTTTTCGGCTTGATTCTATGGGTGTTTATGCTACACGCTACGCTGTGGGGATTTTGTAATGCCCAGATACATTCATCGGCAGTTCACGGCCACCGCCGCAAATGCGCCATCCATGGCTTGTTGCGGCTATTTTGGCATCC